>NZ_JABLSI010000005.1 GCF_019303475.1 Streptomyces sp. JJ38 | reverse complement strand
CGGCGGCGGTCTCGCGGTCCCGCTCGGCCGCGGCGCGCGCCGCCTCGCGGGCGGCGTCCCAGGCCGCGGTGGCCTCACGTTCGGCGTCTCCGGCGGCCAGGGCGGCGCGGGCGGGATCGGTGTCGGGGCCGGCGTCGGGCAGCCAGCCGGCACGCAGCGCCTCTGCGGTCTCGCGCTCGACCTCGGCCAGCCGTTCGCGCAGGTGCTCGCTCTCGCTGCGCGCCCGCTGGGCGGCGGTCGCGGCGTCGGTGGCCTCGCGGTGCGCGTCCTCCGCCTCCGCTTGGAGGGCGGCGGAGCGTTCCTCGCCGGTGGCCGCCTGCTCCTCGGCGTCCGCCGCGGCGGCGTGCAGGGCCCGCACCAGGGCATGGGCGGCCCTGGCCCGGGCGGCGAGGGCGGGCGCGGCGTCCCGTTCGGCGTCCTGGATGGCGGCGGCGGCCCGGGCGGCGCGGTCGGCGGCGGCCCGGTGCCGGAGCACGGTCTCGGCGGCCTGCCAGGCGGCGTGCAGGGTGCGGGCCTCGGTCAGTTCGCGGCGCTGTTGGGCGGCGGTCTTCTCTGCGGCGGCCAGGGCCAGCGAGGCGTGCCGGTAGGCGAGTTCGGCGGCGACGTCGGCGGCCCGGGTGCGCTCGGACTGCGCCGCGGAGACGGCGCGCGCGGCCTGGGCCGTGCGCTCGGCCAGCTCCGCCGCGTCACCGCGCTCGCGGACGGCGCGGGCGGTCAGCCGGGCGGCCAGGGTGCGGGTGCGACGTTCGGCTCCGGCGTGCACGGCCCGGCTGCGGTCCCGCTGCGCGGCGGCTTCGGCGATGCGGTGCAGCAGGTCGAGCGAGCCGGCGGTGAAGTCGCGTTCGGCGGTCAGCTCGGCGCGGCGGCCCAGCTTGTGGGCGAACCCGTGCACCAGGTCGGCCAGGCCGTCGGTGTCACGTGTGTCGGTGACGGCGCGCAGCAGCAGATCGGTGAAGTCGGCGTCGTTCTTGACGGAGAACAGCCCCGCGGCCTCGCCCTCGTCGGCGTTCATCTCGCGCTGGTAGCGGAACAGCTCCGGGTCGAGGCCGAGGGCGCCGAGGTGCTCCTTCCAGCGGTCGTGGATCTCCTCCCAGACGACGTCCAGGTTCGGGTAGGCCTTGCCCGTCTCGGTGAGGACGTCGCGGAAGCCCTTCATCGTGCGGCGGCGCCCCCGGGCCCCGGAGCTGCCCTCGGCCGGGCGCAGGGCCGTGGCCTCGGCCACCGGCAGGGAGTCGAGCGTCATGCCCGGGCCGGGGCGGAAGGAGTACCAGGCCTCGGCGAACTTGCGGGGGTCGCTGGAGACCTGGCGGCCCCGCCACTCACTGGCCTTTCCGACGACGATGCTCTCCCCGGTGCGGGTGTGCTGCCACTCCAGGGCGACGTGCCCGGTGTCCTCGGCGAGGAGGAACTTGCGCAGCACGCCGGAGCTGGCGCCTCCCAGGGTGTTGCGGTGGCCGGGCAGCATGACGGAGAAGATCAGCTTCAGCAGGACGGACTTGCCGCCGCCGTTCTCCAGGAAGAGCACGCCCGCGGGGGCCGGGCGCCGGGGCGGGCCGATGGGCTCGTCCTCGAAGAAGTCCGCCTGGGCGGGGGCCGGGTCGGGGACCGGCTCGCCGACTCCGCGCAGGTCCAGCACGGTGTCGGCGTAGCGCGCACCGGCCGGGCCGATGGAGTAGAGGCGGATGCGGGACAGCTCGTACATGGCGGGGCGGACTCTCGTTGCGGACGCGGGCGGTGGGCGGGCCCGGCGATGCGGACGGTGGGCGGACGGTGGGCGGGTCGGTGCCGGAAGGGGACGAGGCGGGTCAGGTGTGGAACGGCAGCCCGGCGCCGTCGGCCAGCTCGGCCTCGGCCTCGTCCACCGGGGGCAGCAGCGTGGCCGTTCCGTCGCTGACGGGGACGATGCCCAGCTCCAGCAGCTCTGTGAGCGCCGCCGTTCCGGCCATGTCGCGGACCTGGAGCTGGTAGCGGGCCGTGGTGCGGAAGGTGCCGCCCGCCTCGTCGCCGGTGCGCTGGAGGAAGCCGGAATCGACGAGGAAGGCGACGGCCTTGCCGACGATGCCGGTGGTGGAACCGGCCAGTCGGCGGGCGTCCTTGGTGGCGCCGGTGGCGCTGCGCCGGGCGTAGACGCGCCAGGCGGCCTCCAGGCCCGGGGTGTCGGTGGCGGGGTCGGTGTTCTCGCCCTGCTCCTCGGCCCGTTCCTCCAGCCGACGGCAGGCCTGGCGGACGAACGCGTCCACGCCGTTGACGGTGACGCGGCCGATGTAGCCGTCGTCCGCCAGGTCCTCGGGGCGGGGGAAGGCCAGGGCGGCGACGGCGAGGTGGGCCAGGCCGTGCAGGAAGCGGTCCGTGGCGTCGGTGCCGGCCCGGCGCGCGTAGTCGCCCATGCGCACCGCGAAGACGGAGTCCTCGGCGGCGGTGACGGCCATCCCGGCGCGGGTGGACACCTCCAGCACGACCAGGCCGAGCCCGGCGGCGACGGCGTCGGTGAGCCGGGCGAAGGCCGGGTCGTCCCGGTGGCGGCGCAGGAGCTCGGCGTAGTCGGCGTCGCGGGCGGGGAGCAGCTTGGGCTGGAGCCCGAACGCGACCAGGCGGGCGGCGTCCGCGGCGTCGGCCGGGGTGAGCGCGCTCGGCGCCTCCTCGGGCGTGCGCGGTGCGGGCTCGGTGCCGGGGTCGGTCACGGCGGTGGCTCCTTGCGGGTGGTGCGGTGCGGTGGTTCCCGCGGGGTGCGGTGGCGGCGTGTGCCCGGGGTCGGTGTGCCCGGGGGTGCTGGGGCCGTGCGTACTGTGCCCGGGGGTGGTCACGGTGCCGCCTCGCTGCGCGCCGCGGCCATGGAGGCGGCGTCCAGCAGGGCGGTGCCGACGATGAGGTCGGCGCCGCCGAACTCGGCGTCCGCCAGCTCGGTGCCGTCGTCGACGGCGAACAGGAGCTGGTGCTCACCCTGGCGGTAGGCGGTGCCGACGGGCGGGCTCGCAGCGTGGACGGCGAGGAGGGCGACGAGGTAGGGCAGCTCCGGGTCGCGGCGCCGGGCGTCGGCGAGGAGGCCGGAGAGGCGGCGCGGGGCGTCGGGCGGAAGCCGCAGCAGCTCGTGGGCCGCGGCGAACTGCTCCTCACTGAACCTGCTGTCGTCGGGCGTGGCCACGAGCTCCGGCTCCGGCAGCTCGGCCCCGAGGTGTTCGCGGGCGGCGGGCGGGGTGAGCAGCAGTTCGGTGAGGTCGCCGAGGCGGACGGCGCCGGGGGTGCGCAGCCCGGCCCCGGCGGCGAAGAAGGCGTCGGTGACGCGCCCGGCACGCTCCAGGGGCTCGGCCAGCAGCGGGGCGAGGAGCTGTCCGTAGAGGTCGAGCCCGGTGCGGGCGGCGGGCGGGGCGAAGGCCTGGCGGTCCTGTTCGGCACGGAACAGCGGACCGGCCTCCAGCAGGCGTGACTGAAGCTGGGTGTGGCGCCGGATGCAGTCCTTGACGATGTCGACGAGCTCGGCGGCGCGCAGCTTGTGGTCCGGGTGCTTGTCCTGGCCGGTGTCGCTCGTCTCGTCACGTGCCCGGCGGATGTTGGTGAGGATGGCGTTCTCGTGCCGGTAGCGGTCCGCGACGTGGTCGAGGGCCTCGGCGATGAGGTCGGGCACGGTGTGCAGCCAGTCGACCGCGCGGACGTTGCGCCGGGTGGCCTCCAGGGTGCGGCGCAGCGTCTCCGCGTACTGCACGGTGCGGTAGCGGGCCTGCTCGGCGGCGAGCTGCGCGTCGGCCAGCCGGCCGCGGCTGACCAGCACCTCCAGCTTGACCTCGGCGGCGATCTGGGCGCTGGTGACGTCCGTGTCGAGGGCGCCGACCAGGACGTTGACCGCCTCGTCCGTGGTGCGCAGGTAGACCCGGCCGCCGGGGCCCGGCACCTCCTCGACGAGCTTGAAGTCGTAGTCCCTGCGCACGTAGCTGCCGTCGGGCGCGAAGGTGCCGTACACGGCGCGGAAGCCGCGGTCGACGCTGCCGACGTTGATCAGGTTCTCCAGGACCCAGCGGGCGACCCGCTCGTGCTCGGCCGCGGGGCGCTCCGGGGCCTGCGCTGCGACGCGGGGCAGCAGCCGGGCGACGACGTCGTCGTGCTCGGCGCCGGTGTCGAAGTCCATCTGGAGGGTGACGACGTCGATGGCGGCCAGCGCCACCTCGGCCATGGCGTAGGTGCCGTACTCCCCCGCGAGGTTGACCTTGCGCGTGTCCAGGTCGTGCAGCGGTGCGGTGCAGGCCAGGGCGCGCAGCCGACGGGCCAGGCCCTCGTCGGCCGCCGGGCCGGGCGCCGGGCGCGGGGCGCCGGCGGTGGAAGCGGATACGGCGGAACTCACGTCGCACAAGCCTAGGCGCTGGCGCCGACAGCTCGTGCCACGTGGGGTTCTCCTGCCCGGGCCCGGCCCCGGCCGGGATTCCGGACCTCCTCCCGGCGGCCGCGTGGGCTACGGCCGGGCCTCCTGCCCGTAACCGCCGCCGCCCGGTGTCTCGACGACGAGGACGTCCCCGACCCCGGCCTCGGCCGCCGCGACGCCGGGCAGTTCCGTGACGGTGCCGTCCGTCCGCTCCAGGGCGTTGCGCCCGAGCGCGCCGGGGGCGCCGCCGGCCATGCCGTAGGGCGGTACCCGGCGGTGCCCGGTCAGCAGGGCGAGCGTCATCGGCTCCAGGAACCGCAGCCTGCGCACGACGCCGTCCCCGCCGGGCCAGCGTCCGGTGCCGCCGCTGCCGGTGCGGACGCGGAACTCCTCGACCCGCACCGGGTAGCGCCACTCCAGGACCTCGGGGTCGGTGAGCCGCGAGTTGGTCATGTGCGTCTGCACGGCGTGGGCGCCGGGGAAGCCGTCGCCGCCGCCGGAGCCGCTCGCGACCGTCTCGTAGTACTGGACGCGGTCGTTGCCGAAGGTGACGTTGTTCATCGTGCCCGAGCCCTCCGCCTGCACGCCGAGGGCGGCGTAGAGGGCGCCGGTGACGGCCTGGGAGGTCTCCACGTTGCCCGCGACGGTGGCGGCGGGGTAGGAGGGGGCGAGCATCGAGCCCTCGGGGATGCGCACGGTGAGGGGCTTCAGGCAGCCGCTGTTGAGCGGGATGTCGTCGGCGACCAGGGTGCGGAAGACGTACAGGACCGCGGCCATGACGACGGAGCTGGGCGCGTTGAAGTTGTCCTCACGCTGCGGCGAGGTGCCGGTGAAGTCCAGTTCTGCGCTGCGGGCCCGGTGGTCGACGCGGACGCGGACGGCGATCACGGCACCGCCGTCGGTCTCGTAGCGGTACTCGCCGTCCCGCAGCCCGGTGATGATGCGGCGCACCGACTCCTCGGCGTTGGCCTGGACGTGCCCCATGTAGGCCCGGACGACGTCGAGTCCGAAATGGCCGATCATGGCGCGGATCTCGCTGATGCCCTTCTCGTTGGCGGCGATCTGGGCGCGCAGGTCGGCGAGGTTGGCGTCGGGGTTGCGGGAGGGGTGGGGACCGGCGGTCAGGAGGGCCCGGGTCTCGTTCTCCCGCAGGAGGCCGTCCCGGACGAGCAGCCAGTTGTCGAAGAGCACGCCCTCGTCGTGCACGGAGCGGCTGAAGGCGGGCATGGAGCCGGGGGTCAGGCCGCCGATCTCGGCGTGGTGGCCTCGGGAGGCGACGAGGAACAGCAGCTCCGGCTCGCCGGGGTGCTCGTCGAAGACGGGGGTGACGACGGTGACGTCGGGGAGGTGGGTGCCGCCGTGGTAGGGGTCGTTGATGGCGTAGACGTCGCCGGGGCGCATGGTGCCCGTGTTACGGCGCAGCACCTCCTTGATGGACTCCCCCATCGAGCCGAGGTGCACGGGGATGTGGGGGGCGTTGGCGATCAGGTTGCCCTCGGCGTCGAACAGCGCGCAGGAGAAGTCGAGCCGCTCCTTGATGTTGACGGAGTGCGCCGTGTTCTCCAGCCGGAGGCCCATCTGTTCGGCGACGGCCATGAACTGGTTGTTGAACACCTCCAGCTTCACCGGGTCGACCTCGGTGCCGACGGCTGCCCGGCGCGGCCGTGCGGTGGCCCGGGTGACGACGAGGTGGCCCAGCGCGCCCGCCGTCGCCTGCCAGCCGTCGTCGACGACGGTGGTGGCGTCCGGCTCGGCGACGATGGCCGGGCCGCGCACGGTCTCGCCCGGGCGCAGGTCGGCCCGGTGGTACAGCGCGGTCTCCCGCCAGCGTCCGGCGCCGTAGGTCCGCACGTGCGCGGCGGGCGGGGGCCCGCCGGGGCGCGGTTCGCGGTCGTCGCGGTGCGGGGTGTGGGCTCCGGCGGCGGCGGTGGCCTCGACGACGGCCGTGGCGGCGACGAGCGGCTTGTCCATGGTGAACCCGTAGCGGGCCCGGTGGGCGTCCTCGAACTCGGCGCGCATGGCGGCGATGGTGCCGAGCGTGACCGGCAGGGCGGCGTCAGTGCCCTCGTAGCGCAGGTCGACACGGGCGTGGGTGGCGATCTCGGCCGCGGCGAACCCGTCGGCGACGAGTTCGCCGCTGGTCTGTTCGGCCAGCGCCGCGCACGTCTCGCGCAGGGCGGGCAGGGTGTCCTCGCCGAGTTCGGTCTCCACGGACTGCTCGCGCAGTGCGGTGGCGTCGGCCACGCCGATGCCGTAGGCGGAGAGGACGCCGGCGAGCGGCGGGACGAGGACGGTGTCGACGCCCAGCGCGTCCGCGACGGCGCAGGCGTGCTGACCCCCGGCGCCGCCGAACGCGGCGAGGGCATAGCGGGTGACGTCGTGGCCGCGCTGCACGGAGATCTTCTTCACCGCGTTCGCCATGTTCAGCACGGCGATCTCCAGGAAGCCGGCGGCGACCTCCTCCGGACCGCGCCGGTCGCCGGTGACCTCGGCGATCTCCTCGGCGAGGGCGGCGAAGCGGCGGCGCACCTCTTCGGTGTCCAGCGGCTGGTCGCCGTCGCGCCCGAAGACGTGCGGGAACTGCTCGGCCTGGATGCGGCCGAGCATGACGTTGGCGTCGGTGACCGTGAGGGGGCCGCCGCGGCGGTAGGCGACGGGCCCGGGAACGGCTCCGGCGGAGTCGGGGCCGACGCGGTAGCGGGCGCCGTCGAAGTGCAGGACGGAGCCACCGCCCGCGGCGACGGTGTGGATGTCCATCATCGGAGCGCGCATCCGCACTCCGGCGACCTCGGTGTCGAAGGTGCGTTCCAGCTCGCCGGCGTAGTGGGAGACGTCGGTGGAGGTGCCGCCCATGTCGAAGCCGATGGCCCGCTCGTGGCCGGCCTCGGCGCAGCTGCGGGCCATGCCGACGACGCCGCCGGCGGGCCCGGACAGGACGGCGTCCTTACCGCGGAAGTGTCCCGCCTCCCGCAGCCCGCCGCCGGACTGCATGAACATGAGGTTCACCCCGCTCAGTTCCCCCGCGACCTGCTCGACGTAGCGGCGCAGGACCGGTGAGAGGTAGGCGTCGACGACGGTGGTGTCGCCGCGCGGGACGAGCTTGATGAGGGGGCTGACCTCGTGGGAGCAGCTGATCTGGGTGAAGCCGGCCTCGGCCGCGATCCGGGCGATCCGGCGTTCGTGCCCGGGGTGGCGGTAGCCGTGCAGGAGGACGACGGCGGCCGAGCGGAAGCCGTCGGCGTAGGCGGCGCGCAGCAGCTCCGCGGTGGCCTCGTCGTCGAGCGCGGTGACCTGTTCTCCATGGGCTCCGAGGCGTTCGGGAACCTCCACGACGCGGTCGTAGAGCGCCTCCGGCAACACGATGTGCCGGTCGAAGAGGCGCGGCCGGTTCTGGTAGGCGATGCGCAGGGCGTCGCGGAAGCCCGCGGTGGTGACGAGGAGGGTGGGCTCGCCCCGGCGCTCCAGCAGCGCGTTGGTGGCGACCGTGGTGCCCATCTTCACGGCGGCGACGCGCTCGGCGGGCACCGGCTGACCGGGGGTGAGGCCGAGCATGCGGCGGATGCCGGCCACGGCGGCGTCCCGGTACCGCTCGGGTGCGTGGGACAGCAGTTTCTCGGTGACGAGTCGCCCGTCGGGGCGCTTGCCGACGACATCGGTGAAGGTGCCGCCCCGGTCGATCCAGAACTCCCAGCGTCCGCTCATCGGGCCATCGTGCCAGGGCTCCGGATACGACGGGGCGGCGAGGTGACGCGATCGTGTGGGTGCCGGTTTCACACGGTGAGGCTCTCTCTTGCCTCGCGGACCTGTGCGTAGTGCGTGATGAGCCGGTCCCCGACGGCCTCCCAGGTCCGTCCGGCGACGGCCGCGCGGCCCGCTTCGGCGAGCCGGAGACGCAGCGCGGGCCGGTCGCGCAGGGTCTGGACCGCGTCCCGGACGGCGCCGGCGTCGTGCGGGGGGACGAGGAGTCCGGTGCGGCCGTGGTCGACGAGGTCCAGCGGTCCGCCGGACGCGGGGGCCACGACGGGTACGCCGCTGGCCTGGGCTTCCTGCACGGTCTGGCAGAACGTCTCGAACGGCCCGGTGTGGACGAAGGCGTCCAGGCTCGCGTAGATCCGGGCCAGGTCGTCTCCCGTGCGGCGGCCGAGGAAGACGGCCCCGGGCAGGGCGGTGTGCAGGGCGGGTTCGCTCGGGCCGTCACCGACGACGACGAGGCGGACGCCGGGCAGGGCGCGGGCCTCGGCGAGCAGGGCGACGTGCTTCTCCGGAGCGAGGCGGCCGACGTAGCCGACCAACAGCTCGCCGCCCGGGGCCAGTTCGCGGCGCAGGGCCGGGTCCCGGTGGCCGGGGTCGAAGCGTGAGGTGTCCACGCCGCGCGGCCACAGGTGTACGCGGGGGACGCCGTGCGCGCCCAGTTCCGCGGCGGCGGCGCTGGAGGGTGCCAGGGTGCGGTCGGCGGCGGCGTGCACGGCCCGGATGCGGCGCCAGGCGGCGGCCTCGCCGGCACCGAGATAGGTACGGGCGTACCCGGCGAGGTCGGTCTGGTAGACGGCGACGGCGGGCAGCCCTAGGCGGGCGGCGGCGGCCATGCCGCGGACGCCGAGCACGAAGGGGCTGGCGAGGTGGACGAGCTCGGTGCCGTGCGCGGTCAGGGCGGCGGCCAGGCGGCGGCTGGGCACGGCGATCCGGACCTGCGGGTAGCCGGGCAGCGGCAGCGAGGGGACGTGCACCACGGGGGCGGGCCCCGCCGGGTCGGGGCGGCGGCTGCCGGGCGGCGGCGCCGGGGCGATGACGAGCGGCTCGTGCCCGCGGCGGGCGAGGTGCCGGGCGGTCTGCCAGGCGCAGTGGGCGACGCCGTTGACGTCGGGCGGGTAGGACTCGGTGACGATGACGACTCTCATACTCCGGTTGTCGCCGCCCCGGGCGTGCCCGGGGTCACGGCGGCGTGTCCGGCAGCCAAACGCCCCATGAGCGGTTGCCCGGAGGGGCCGGTGTCGCTCCGCCGGCTTCAGCGGGACTCGGTGTCCGGGCGGAGGCGGCCGAGGACGGCGCTCTGCACCCCGGCCTCTTCCGCCGGGTCGGCGGCCAGGCGGCGCAGCCTCTCCACCACGCGGTCGTCCCCGGTGGTGGCCGCGTGGGCGGCGAGCTCCCGCGTGGACTCCTCGCAGTCCCACAGGCACTCCACGGCGAAGGAGGCCGCGAAGGACGGGTCGGTGGCGGCCAGGGCCCGCGCGGTGCGGCCACGGAGCTGGGAGGAGGTGGTCTCACGGTAGATGTGCCGCAGAACCGGTGCGGCACAGGTGACGTTGAGTCGTCCCACGCCGTCGACCAGCGGCCACAGGGCCTCGGTGTCGCAGCCCTCGGACCGCACGGTGCGGCGCAGGGCGGCGAGGACGGTCCGAGCGTCCCGCCCGCTGCCGCGACAGGCCAGCATGGCGGCGGCCTCGGCGCCCAGGGCGTCCTCACGGCCGGCCCAGCGCCGGGCGCGCTCCAGCGCGGGGAGCCCGCGCATGCGGGCGAACGCCTCGGCGGCGCGCCGGGCGACCTGCGGGGTGCCGCCGGCGACGGCCGCCTCGATGAGGTCGAGGGCTTCGGGGTCGCCGCGCTCGGCGAGGTGCCGCAGGGCCGCCACGCGGGCGGCGTCGGCGCCCCCGCGGGCGGCGGCCAGCAGTTCGGGGCGGTCCTCGGGGCCCGCGACCGCGGCCAGGCAGCGGGCCGCGGCGGCCTCGCGCTGCTGCCGGGCGTGCTCGGGGTCGAAGTCGCGCCGGGCGATGTCGTCCTCGGGGGGCAGGGGCGTCTCCTCGGCCCAGGCCAGGACCTCGCGGACGCTCCAGCCGGGCCTCGGGGCCGCCGAGCGGAGCTGGCGGGACCAGCGGTCGAAGGCGTGCTGCTCGCGGGCTCTGGCGAGTCGTTCCCGCTGTTCGGGGCGGGCGGGGTCCTCCTCCCACAGCCTCCAGGGCCGGGGCTCGAAGCTGTCCCGCAGGGCGAGGGCCAGCTCGGCCTCGCCCTCGGCGGTGCGGGGGAAGCGGGCGAGGACGGCGGGGCCGAGGCGGCGCAGGGCCGCGTCGTCGTCCCGGACGGCGAGCTCGTCCAGGGCCCACTGCCAGTTCGTGCCCCGGGCCGCGTACTCGCGGAGCAACCGCAGCGCGCCCACGTTGCCGTAGGAGGCGAGGTGGCCGAGGACGGAGAGGGCGAGCCCGGTGCGTTCCTCGCGCGGGTCGGTCTGGTCCTGGGCGGAGAAGAGGTGCTCGGCGACGGCGTCGAGGCCGGCGTCGAGGTCTCGGTGCAGGCGCGCGTAGTACAGGGAACGGTGCTCGACCTGCCAGTTGCGGCGCGGATCGTCGGCCAGACAGCGGTGCAGCGCCGCCAGCGCTTCGGGGCGCGGCGCCGCCAGCGCGTGCAGCGTGCCGTCACCGCGGCCGCGCTGCAGCAGGCCGAGCAGCGTGCCGCTGGGCGCTATGTCTGGTTCGGCGTATTGGCCGAGATTCTCCGCGAACATAGTGGTCAGCATCCGGTGCGGGGTCTGGGGCTGGCAACGGGATTTCCGTCGGAGGGCTTCTTGCCGTCGGGACGGCCACCCATTCCTCGTCGGAATGCGGACCCGCCTCGCACGGGGGCGGATCCGACGCCGCAGCCTACTGGTGAAGCCGGGATTCCGGGCGCACGGGGGTGGCCTCGTCACGGGGTGACCGCTGACATATGCCCTGGGCAACACCGTATCGGGTGTTGCCAAACGGCTTACGGCACGTCGCGGACTGTGCAAGAGTCGTTACCCGGACTCCTGCCCGGCAACCGCCGCTCACCGCTCGTATCGGAGTACGCGATGCCCTCACACCCTCCCGCGGACGGCCAGGCCGCTCCGGCGCCCGGCCGCGGCGCCCTGGACACGCTGATCTCGCAGACTCACAGCCTGCGCGGCAACGTCGCCGCCGTCCGCCGGGGCACGGCGCGGGGCGAGGAGGACGGCGGCGTCGATCCCCAGTACCGCTGGCGCAGGGCGCTGTGCGATCTGGCCGTGCTGCACCTGGACGACCTCGGCCGCAGGCTCGGCCAGCTGCGCGACGGGCTGGTCACCGACCCCCCCGGCGCCGCACCGGCCCCCGCCGAGATCGCCCCGGCCGAGGGCCGGGTGGGCAGCGCCGAATGGGACTTCCTGACCGACGAGGTCGAGTGGTCCCCGGAGCTGTACGCGATCTTCGGACGCACGCCCGAGGCTGGACCGCTCTCCCTGGACGAGCTGCCGACGTGGCTGCTCCCCGACGACCAGGTCTGGCTCATGGGCGCGGTCACCGACTGCCTCGTCGACGCGCGCCCCATCGACGGGGAGTTCCGGATCCTGCGCGACGACGGCACCGTGCGGACGCTGCACATGCGCGGTGAACCGGTGCTGGACGCCGAGGGCAGGACGGCCTCGGTGTGGGCCGTCGTCCAGGACGTCAGCTCCCTGCGCCGGGGCGAACACCAGGTCAGGGAGACCCGCGACCTGGTGCGGCAGCAGCGGCAGCTCGCCCGCACCGAACACCGGCTGGCCGTCGAGATGCAGGAGGCCGTCCTGCCGCCCTGGCAGGGCCAGCTGCGGCTGCCGGGCGGGGCGGGCACGGGCCTGGAACTGGCGGCCCGCTATCTGCCCGCCGCCACGGGCACGCTGATCGGCGGGGGCTGGTACGACGCCATGGCGCTGGCCGACGGCTCGACCCTGCTGACCGTGGGCGACCTGACCGGTCACGGGGTGGAGGCGACCTCCGGCATGGCGATGGTTCTCGGGGCCCTCCGCGGGATGGCCCTGGCCGGTGTGGGGCCGGGCGCGCTGATGGGACACCTGAACCACCTGCTCGACAGCGCCGCCCAGCCGGCCCTGGGCAGTGCCGTCTGCTGCCGCTACACACCGGACGCCGCGGCCCTCACCTGGGCGCAGGCCGGCAGCCCCGCGCCCGTGCTGTACCGCGCGGGCCGGGGCCGGCGGCTGGACCCGCCGGAGGGCGTCCTGCTGGGCGCCACCACCGGCGCCGTCTACGAGGAGCGCACGGAGCGGCTCGAACCGGGGGACGTCCTGCTGCTGCACACCGAGGGGCTGGCTCCGCACACCTCGGCGCCGTCGGAGGACGAGGGCGAGCGGGGCGAACGGATCGTCGGGCTGGGCGGCCGGCTGGCCGCGGCCGGCACGGCCCAGGCGTGCCTGCGCACCGTGGTGGACGCGTTCGGCGAGACGGGCCGCGAGGACGACGCCTGCGCCCTGGTCGCGAAGGTCTCCGGCTGATCCCCGGCCCTGGCGGGGCGGCGGGTCTCCGGGCGGAGGGCGTCCGGCCGGCGCGGCGGAGCACGAACCCGCGTTGGAGGCCGGACGGACGTTGGCGCAGCGGGGGCAACGCTGTGCGCAGCGGGCCGCGGTGACCTGGCGTCACCCCGGCCGTTCCCAGCGCCGCCGCCCCTACACCTTCAGGCTTCCCGGGCTCTTGACAGCCCCGGCCGGTGGCTTGGCCGGGGCCTTCGGCAGCACGTGCTCGATCTCCTCACGCAGGCTCTCGATCTTCGGGAAGCCGGCGTACTGCGCGGTCAGCCGGTACATCTCACGCAGCCGGTCCCACGTGCGGTGGGAGGAGTTCTCCCGGATGGAGACCAGCGCCAGCCGGGCGTAGCGGTCGGCCTGTTCCGGGTCGTCCGCGATGAAGCACGCGGAGGCCAGGGAGATGTAGTCGAAGATCTGCGACCTCTGGTAGCCCTTTCCGCGCAGTTCCAGAGCGCGCTTGGCATGGTGCTCGGCGGTCGTGGCGGCGGAGGGGTCGTGCTCGGCCAGAGTACGGAAGGCGAGCGCCTGCATCCCGTGCAGATCCGCCTCGTCGAAGCTCTGCATCCAGTGGGGCGGCGGCACGTCGCCGCGGTCGGAGGCGAACAGCTCCTCGGCCTCGCCGAGCGTGCGCCGCATCGCCTGCCCCTGGCCCATGGACGCCTGCGCCCACGCCTCGACGGTGTGCAGCATGGCCTGAGTACGCGGCAGCACGCCCTCGCCCGCGCCGGAGCGGGCGAGCCTCATCAGGTCGAGCGCGTCACCCGGGCGCCCGAGATGGACCATCTGACGGGCGGCCCGGGAGAGAGCCTCACCCGCGCGCGGCCGGTCGCCACCCTCCCGGGCGGCATGGGCGGCCAGGACGAAGTACTTCTGGGCGGTGGGTTCGAGGCCGACGTCGTGCGACATCCACCCGGCGAGCACGGCGAGGTTGGCCGCCACGCCCCACAACCGCCGTTGCAGGTGCGGGGGATGCTGGACGGCGAGCATCCCCCCGACCTCGTTGAGCTGCCCGACGACGGCCTTGCGCTGCAGCCCACCGCCGCGGGAGGCGTCCCAGGCGCGGAAGACCTCCACCGATTTCTCCAGGGCCTCGATCTCCTGGGAGCCGACCGGTGGGAGCTCGTCGTGGTCGAAGACGGCGGGTGAGGCGGTGGCCGGACGGACGGCGGTCCGCGGGGCCGGGGCCGTCCGCAGCCAGTCGTTCAGGGAGGTGTGGAGTGCTGAGCCTGCGGCGAGCGCGGCACCCGCGCCCACCAAGCCGCGTCGGTTGAGCATGAGGTCCATTCCCGTGAATTCGGTGAGGACCGCGGCGGTCTGGTCAGGGGCCCAGGGCAGTCCGTCGACGGGCTGCCTGCGGGCCGTGGGGCCTGATCTGCCGAACCCGAGGTCCTCGATGGTCACGACACGACCGAGTCGCTCGGTGAACAGGGAGGCCAGCACCCTGGGCACGGGATCTCGGGGTGTCTCCCCCAGGTCGATCCAGCGCCGCACCCGCGAAGTGTCCGTGGCCAGTTGGAGATGCCCCATGGCCGCGGCGTGCCGGTTGACCGTCCGGGCGAGCTCGCCCTTGGACCATCCGGTCAGCTCGAACAGCTCCGCGAGTCGGGTGTTCGGTCCCTTGCTCACGTCAAGCCCCCAGGTTCTCGGCTGAGTTGACAGTAACGGCCCGGAACCGGGGGCTGCGAGCATTCGCCAGGGTTCGCCAGGGTTCGCCACGTGGTCTGCCACCCGTGCGGGGGTGTGGTGTAGGAGAGCGCTGCCCCGGCCCTGTCACCGTCCGGATCGGTCGGCCGGCATTCCCCAGGGTGCGGAACCGCCGGAGGGGGGCCGGTCCGGGACAGCGCACGATCTTGTCGGCGCACGAAGGGATCTGGCTCGCGCATGTATCACGCAACGTCCCCCGTGACCGCCCCGCCCCGGACCGGACCGACGCCGTACTTCACGGGCACCGCCGCCACCCCGGAGCGCTCGCGCCGGGCCCGCGGAGGCGCTGCGCCGGGCGTCCGGCAGCCGATCAGCGGGAGGCTCGATCTGTCCGGTGCCCAGGGCGCACGTCTGCGCTCCGCCCTCGCCCTCGTCCACCGCGTCTGCCCGGAGTTCCGGCCCGTGCAGGTGCTGCGGCGCAGCGGCCGCTCGGTCCTGCTGGTGGGCGACATCGGGCGCACCCCGGCGGTGGCCAAGTGCCTGCTCGACCACTCCCCCGCGTGGGCGGAGCGGTACCGGCAGGAAATAGCGGCGTACCGGGCGTTCGTCCGGCACCGGCCGCCGGTCCGGGTACCGCGGCTGATCGCGGCGGACCCGGAGAGCTGCACGCTCGTCATCGAGCGGATGCCCGGCCGTCCGGCCGCGCTCCAGCGGCACCCCGCCGACCCGGTTCCGGGCAGCGACGTACGCGCCGTGCTCGGGGCGATCGGGAAGGTGAACGCCTGGCAGCCGCCCGCGGGGCTCTTCGAGCGGCCACTGGACTACGGGGCCCGGCTGGCCCGCTACCACGAGCTGGGGTTCCTCACCGACCGGGACATCGGTGACGTGCACAAACTGCTCCACGGCGTCCTGCACGGATCCGGACGCCCGCAGGCCGCGTGGCAGTTCTGCCACGGAGACGCCCTGCCGGCCAACACCCTGCTGGCGCCGAGCGGCCCCGTGCTGGTCGACTGGGAACACGCGGGCTGGTACCTGGCCGGCTACGACCTGGCCGTCCTGTGGTCCGTCCTCGGCGAGGCGCCCATGGCGCGGCGTCAGGTCAGCCTCGCCGCGCAGGCGGCCGGGCCCGCCGCCCAGGACGCCTTCCTGGTGAATCTCATGCTCGTGCTGACCCGGGAGATCCGCACCTGCGAGACCGCGGTCCAGCGGACGATGCGCGGGCCCGTCCCGGCGCCCGGCCCGGCGGCCGAACGCGGGGGTGCGCTGTCGGCGGGCGAGGAACAACGGCTGCTGCTGCGCCGTCTGCACGACGACATGACCGTCACCCGGGGGGCGGTGCGGGCCGCGGTGGGCACCCGCTGACCCAGGCGCCCGTGGTACCCGCGGCCCGTTGCGGAAACGATCCGCAGCGGGCCGCCCGCGTGCGCGGCGCGGCATCGCGGGTGTTTGACGGCCCGTCGGCCGGAGGCTACCTGTGAGGCGCGGGCACCCCGACCCCCGGCCCGCGTCAGGAGGCCGACGTGTCCCGTTCCGCTCCCCCGGCCGGCCGCCGCGGCGTCCCGGGCCCGCACCGTCTGCGCCGCGCCCTCGTCGGCTGCGTCGCCACGGCCCTGCTCATTCCGCTGGTGGCCGCCCGGGCACCCGACGGGGACGGCGCCAACGCCCTGCAGACGGCGTTCGCGGAGGCCGCCGAGCGCCACGGCGTACCAAAGAACGTGCTCCTCGGCGTGTCGTACCTGCAGTCGCGCTGGGACCAACACGCCGGGAGGCCCAGCGTCTCGGGCGGCTACGGGCCGATGCACCTGACCGACCTGCGCACCGCGCTGGCACGCTCCGCCCCGCGACAGGGCACGGCCGCCGGGCGGGAGGACGCCCGGGGGGACGACACCCGTCCTCCACGCACCGCGGCCCACGCCACACCCGTTCCACGTCGCCTCTCCGCCCGGCTGCGCACCCTGGAGCGCGCCGCCCGTCTGACCGGCGTCCCGGCCGCGAGGCTGCGCACCAGCCCCGCGGCCAACGTGCACGGCGGGGCCGCGCTGCTCGCCGCGGCCCAACGGGAGCTGGGCAGGCCGCTGGACGCGCCGCCGGAGCGCTGGTTCGGCGCCGTGGCCCGCTCCACCGGCGCCCCGGAGCCCGGGGCCGGAGCGGCCTTCGCCGAGCAGGTCTTCGCCCTGCTGCGTGAGGGCGCGACCCGCACCACCGACGCGGGGCAGCGGGTCACGCTCCCGGCGAGCCCGGGACTGCGGCCCGACCCGAGGCAGCGGGAGGCGGCCGGGAGCGGGGCCGGCGACACCGCACGGGTCGACTGCCCGGCCTCTCTCGCGTGCTCCTGGGTGCCCGCCCCGTACGAGGAGTTCACCGGCCCCGACGGGACGCCGGACTACGGCAACCACGATCAGGCCGACCGGCCGCGCGGCCAGCGGATCAGGCACATCGTCATCCACGACGTCGAGGGCTCCTACGAGGGCGCGGTCTCCCTCGTCCAGGATCCGGCGTACGTCTCGTGGCACTACACCCTGCGCGCCGCCGACGGGCACGTCGCCCAGCACGTGGCGACCGAGGACGTGGCCTGGCACGCGGGCAACTGGTACCTGAACACCACCTCGGTCGGGCTGGAGCACGAGGGCTTCCTGACCGACCCCGACGCCTGGTACACGGAGGCGATGTACCGCGCGTCGGCCCGGCTGGTCCGCCATCTGGCCGGGCGGTACGGCATCCCGCTCGACCGGCACCACATCCTCGGTCACGACAACGTGCCCGGCGTCACGGCCGCCGCCATCCGGGGTATGCACACCGACCCCGGCCCCTACTGGGACTGGGCCCACTACTTCGACCTGCTCGGCGCGCCGTTCACGGCCTCCGGCACGCCGGACGCCGGCCTGGTGACCATCGCCCCGGACTACGACACGCACCGGCCCGTCTACACGCGCTGTGACGGGACGGGCACGGCCTGTCCCGCCCACGGCTCGGGGGCGGTGCGGCTGCGCACGGCACCCGACCCGGGGGCCCCGCTCGTACGCGACGTCGGTCTGCACCTGGGCGGCGGCCACGCGACGACCGGGGTGAACGACATCGGCGCCCGCGCCTCGACCGGCCAGACCTACGCCGTGGCCGAGCGCCGCGGCGCCTGGACGGCGATCTGGTACCTGGGCGAGAAGGCGTGGTTCCACAATCCCGCGGAACGGCCGACCGCGGTTCCCGCCGCGGGCCGCACGGTGACCCCGGCGCCGGGCCGGGACTCCGTTCCGGTGTACGGGCGCGCCTACCCGGAGGCCTCCGCCTACCCCGAGGGCGTCGAGGTGCGCGAGCTCGCGCCCCTGCCCTACCGGCTGCGGGCGGGGCAGCGGTACGCGGCGGGCCCGAGGACACCGAGTGAGTACTACCACGCGACGACGTTCGACCCCGCGCAGCACGTCGTGGTCCGGGGCGAGGCGTACTGGCAGATCCAGCTCGGCCACCGGGTGGCCTTCGTCAGGGCCGCGGACGTGCGGGCCGAGGAAGCACGGGGAGGCGGGAGCTCGGGAGCGCGGGAGCCGCGGCGGGCGGCCGCAGACGGCGCTACTTCTGCTGGAACAGCTCCGCCGGGAGCGGTTTGAGCAGCTGGTAGAGGTCGTCCGTGATCGGGCGGTCCCAGCTGGCGATCGTCACGAGCACGCCGTCGCTGCGGTCGAACTGCACACAGGCGATCCGGCGCTCGCTGCAGGTCACGCGACGCACGATGAGCAGGTTCCCCTCGTGCATGACGGGGCAGTCCTCGGTGCCGGTGACGGTGACCGGGTCGTCCATCTCCAGGGCTGCCAGAAGCTGCGCCACCTCGAAGGGGACCTCGTCGTCCGCCGTCTCCCGGGCGGGCGACCCCTCCGGGAGGTTGCCGATGATCATGGCGGGGCCGCGGCCGCCGAACAGGTCGTAGCGCAGGAACACGCCCTGGCAGCTTCCGTCGGCGGCGGGCAGCAGCCCGGCCCCGAGGTTGCCCGGCCAGTCCTCGGGATCCATCGCGAGAACGTCGAAGTCCGGACCGGCGGGCGAGGAGGGACTGCGGCGGCGGAGGAACGACATGCGCCCAATGGTACGCGGCCGACTAGCGCGGACGGGCCGCCAGGTCCTCCAGCACGGCGACGGCGACGGAAGCCAGCTCGTGGTGCACGAAGAGGTGGTCGTGGTGGTATCCGGCGATCACGTTGCAGCTGATCCCCGCCTCGGTGAGGGCCGCCGAGACGGCGGCCGTCAGACCGACGGCGGACAGGGACGAATGCACCCGCAGCGTGATCCACCCGGCCACGTAGTCGTAGTGGAGCCCGGCGGCGTCGGCCTCCTGGCGGGGCAGCACGAGAGTGAGGCCCTCGGGCTCGGTGACGGAGGCCACCGGCCGCACCCCGTCGGGCACCGGGCCGGTGAGGGTGGTGAACACGTAGGAGCCCGGATTCAGCTCCGGCCGCATGCCGCTGAGCAGTTTCGACAGATCACGTTCGCCTGACACGCTGCCACCCTAATGACACACACACTCAACCTGTGGAACGCACGTCTGGGCCGCGTGCCGGAGGACCTGTGGGCGCGGACCGGCCTCGAGTCCCTCATCCTGGCCGGCAACAGCCTCACCCGGCTGCCCCCCGGAATCGCCGCGCTGCGCCGGCTGCACACCCTCGACCTGGGGCACAACGCCCTCACGGAGCTGCCCGCGGACATCGGCGCGCTGCCCGCCCTCGACCGCTTCCTCTATCTGCACGACAACCGGCTGAGTTCGCTGCCGGACACGCTGACGCGGCTGGCCTCGCTCGCGTACCTCAACGTCGGCGAGAACCCCCTGACCCGGCTGCCGGACGGGCTGGGCGCCATGGCGGGGCTGGTCGAACTGCGGGCCCGTGACTGCGCGCTGACGGCGCTGCCCCCGTCCGTCGGCGCGCTGGGGCGGCTGCGGGAGCTGTGGCTCGGCGACAACGCCCTCGGCACGCTGCCCGGACCCGTCGGCCGCCTGGCGGAGCTGCGCCTGCTCGACCTGCGGAACAACCGGCTGGAGGCGGTACCCGACGCCCTGCGGGGTCTGCCGCGGCTGGCCCGTCTGGACCTGCGCGGGAACCGGGTGCGGGAGCTGCCGGAGTGGCTCGCGGAGCTGACGCGGCTGGAGAAGCTCGACCTGCGCTGGAATCCGCTGGCGGAAGGTGGGGAGGGCTCCCGGGTGATCGGCGAACTCGTGCGGCGGGGCTGCGTGGTGCTGTGGTGAGGCGGCCGCCCGGGTGGAAGAGTGGCCCGTGACCGGGACGCCAGGGACTGGACGGGAGCCTCGCGGTGAAGCAACTGATCAATGTGCCCGAACGGGTGGTGGCGGACGCGCTGCGCGGCATGGCTGCCGCCCATCCGGAGCTGACGGTGGACGTGGAGCAGCGGGTCGTCCTGCGGGGCGACGCCCCCGTCCTGGACAAGGTGGCGCTCGTCTCCGGCGGCGGCAGCGGCCACGAACCGCTGCACGCTGGCTTCGTCGGCCCCGGGATGCTGGACGCCGCGTGCCCCGGTGAGGTCTTCACGTCACCGGTACCCGACCAGATGGCCCGGGCGGCGGCGGCGGTGGACAGCGGCCGCGGCGTGCTGTTCGTCGTCAAGAACTACACCGGGGACGTGCTCAACTTCGAGATGGCCGCCGAGCTCGCGCAGGACGAGGGCGTCCAGGTCGCCAGCGTACTGGTGGAGGACGACGTGGCGGTCACCGACAGCACGTTCACCGCGGGACGTCGCGGGACGGGCGGCACGCTCTTCGTGGAGAAGCTGGCCGGCGCCGCCGCGGAGGCGGGCGCGCCGCTGGAGCGGGTGGAGCGCATCGCCCGCCGGGTGGCGGCGTCCTGCCGGAGCTTCGGTGTCGCCCTGACCGCGTGTACGACCCCGGCCAAGGGCCGGCCCACCTTCGACCTTCCGGAGGGCGAGCTGGAGTTGGGCATCGGCATCCACGGGGAGCCGGGCCGGGAGCGGCGGCCGATGATGACCTCCGGGGAGATCGCCGACGCGACCGTGGACGCCCTGCTGGCCGACGACCGGCCCCACGGCCCGGTGCTGGTCCTGGTCAACGGCATGGGCGGCACCCCGCTGCTGGAGCTGTACGGCTTCAACGCCGAGGTGCGACGTGCCCTGGGCGAACGCGGCGTCGCCGTTCCGCGCACCCTCGTCGGGAACTATGTGACCTCGCTCGACATGGCCGGCTGCTCGGTGACGCTGTGCCAGGTGGACGAGGAGATGCTGCGGTTGTGGGACGCCCCGGTGTCCACCCCGGCTCTGCGCTGGGGCAGGTGACGGCCACATGGGCGATCAGGAGGCGAGGCACGTGCCGATGGACGCCGCGTTCTTCCGCGGCTGGCTGACGGAGGTGGCCTCGGCCGTGGACGAGGAGGCCGACCGGCTGACCGAGCTGGACTCGGCGATCGGGGACGCCGACCACGGAACCAACATGCGGCGCGGGTTCACCGCCGTGGTCACGGCGGTCGGGGAGCAGCGGCCCGCCAGCCCGGGGGCCGTGCTGGCGCTCGCCGGACGCACCCTGGTCTCGACGGTGGGCGGCGCCTCCGGGCCGCTGTACGGGACGCTGCTCCGGCGCACGGGCAAGGCCCTGGGGGAGGCTCCCGAGGTGGGACGCGCCGAGCTCGCCTCGGCGCTGCGGGCGGGAGTGGACGCCGTCTCCCGGCTGGGCGGCGCGGTCCCCGGGGACAAGACGATGCTGGACGCCCTCGTCCCGGCCGTGGAGGCGCTCGGCGAGGGGCTGGACGCCGCCTCCGCCGCCGCTGAACGCGGTGCTCAGGCGACGGTGCCGATGCGGGCGCGCAAGGGCCGGGCGAGCTATCTCGGCGAACGTAGTGTCGGGCACCAGGACCCGGGGGCGGCCTCCTCCGCCCTGCTGCTGGCCGCCCTGGCCCGCACGGGGCGACAGGGCGGCGGGCCGGCGCCGGACGCCGGGGAGGTCCGGGATGACTGACCAGCCGCTGGTGGGGGTCGTGCTCGTCTCGCACAGTCGCGAGGTGGCGGAGTCCGTCGCCCGGCTCGCGACCCGGCTCGCGGCGGGCGGGGCCACCACCTCGGTCGTGGCGGCCGGGGGTACCCCGGACGGCGGGCTGGGCACGAGCGCCGAGCTCATCACCGCCTGCGCCGCCCGGGCGGATCGTGGCGCCGGGGTGGTCCTGCTGGCGGATCTGGGCAGCGCCGTGCTGACCGTGCGGACGCTGCTGGCGGAGGAGGAGTTGCCCACCGGCGCCCGGCTGGCGGACGCGCCGTTCGTCGAGGGGGCGGTGGCCGCCGTCGTCGCGGCCTCGGCGGGTGCCGACCCGGCCGCCGTGGTGGCCGCGGCGGAGGAGGCCTACACCTACCGCAAGCTCTAGCCGGGTACGTCCACAGGAGACTCCGGGAGTGGGCCGGCCGGGACGAACCAGGCCGGGCCGTCGTTCGCGGCCTGCTTGATCCGGAAGCGCCCGAACTCCTCCAGGGGCGGGAGGGCGTCGAGGTCGAACCAGCCGACCTCCAGGGACTCGTCGTCGTTCACCCTCGCCCGGCCGCCCACCGCGCGGCAGCGCACGGTGATGTCGAGGAACTGGCAGACGTCGCCGTTCGGGTACCGTACCGGCTCCCTCGTCTCGACGAGGACGATCCGTTCGACGACGCAGTCCACGCCCGTCTCCTCGTGGACCTCGCGCACGGCGGTCTCGGCGGGCTGCTCCCCGGGTTCGCAGATACCGCCGATGACCGCCCAGCGGCCGGTGTCGGTGCGGCGGCCGAGCAGGACGCGCCCCGCGTCGTCCTGGACGATCGCGGTCACGGCGGCGAGGAAGAGCGGCCGCTGTCCGACGGCGGCGCGCAGCTCACGGATGAATTCGGGAGTGGCCATGCGGTGAGCGTACGGTGCGGTCCGCCGTCGTCCCGGTCAGGCGGGGCTGACCGCCGCCAGGCCGCGCCCTTCCAGGTACCCGAGCGCCGCCTCGGTCAGCTCCGCGCGTTCCCCTCCGTGCAGGACGACGAGCGAGGGCGCGGCACCCGCGGCGAGCGCGGCGGCGGGACCGGCGTCACGGACGCGGCGGAGGGCCTGTGCCGCGACGGCGTCCGCCGAGCCGAAGAGCACGGGTTCGCGGCCGCCGGCGCTGAGGACGGCCTGCCGGATGCGGGCACCCACCAGTTCGTAGTGCGTGCATCCGAGCACGAGCGACCGCACCCCGGGCGGGGTCAGGGCCGCGGCGGCCCGCACGGCGGCGTCGATGGCGGCCTCGTCGGCGCGCTCCACCGCGTCGGCCAGACCGTGGCAGGGGACCTCGGTGACGTCGACGCCGTCGGCGAAGTCCGCGATGAGCCGTTGCTGGTAGGGGCTGCCGGTGGTGGCGGGGGTGGCCCAGACCGCGACGGGGCCACCGCCGGTCGCAGCCGGCTTGACGGCGGGCACCGTGCCGATGACCGGCAGCGCCGGCTCCAGCTCGGCCCGCAGGGCGGGCAGGGCGTGCACGGAGGCCGTGTTGCAGGCGACGATCAGCGCGTCGGGGCCGAGTGCCGCGGCGGCCCGTGCGCAGGCCAGGGCGCGGTCGGCGATGTCGCGGGTGCTGCGCGGACCCCAGGGCATGCCGCCCGGGTCGCTGGACAGGACGAGGTCGGCGTCCGGGCGGGCACGGCGCACCGCCGCGGCGGCCGGCAGCAGCCCGATCCCCGAGTCAACAAGCGCGATCTTCACGCGGAGAAGCGTACGTGGAATTCGCGGCTCCCGAGGCGCCCGGTGCGACGGCGCGAGCGCCGGAGACCGGACGGCGGCCCCCGCCCGCGGCTCCTCCGGTGCGCCACGCCCGGCGTTTCACCTGCCCGGAAGGCCCGCTTCACAACATCTCAACGAGGCAAGGTGACCGGTTTGTTGGGTTTCGCTCGCATGTAGCAGGGCCCGTCACGGGCGGCGCTCGAAAAGTCCCCCTTACCAGGCTCCTCACAGGGCACATCTTCGGCTTAACTTATGGAGCATGACCTCCCCCGGCAGCGCCTACGGCGGTGGCTACTACGGTGCGCCCGCCTTTGCTGACACCCCGATCTACGACAGCCTCGTGGCCGAGCGGGGCACCCCGCAGATAGCCCCCATCAGGGTGCCGGCCGCCTACGACACCGGCGGCAACCTCCCCGCCCTGCCCGCGGCGCGGCCCGCGCTCACGGCAGGACCCGGCCCGCAGACCGTCCCGCCCCGCGGCTACGGCTACCCGCAGCAGCCCGCCCCGCAGCCCGCCCCCGTCCAGCAGGCACCCGCGCCGTACGTGCCGCAGCAGAACACCGGGGAGCGGGGGTACGGCTACCCCGGGCCGCAACAGGGGCATGCCGCACCCGGCCCGGCTCCGGCCCAGCCGTACGCGCAGCAGCCGCAGATGCGGCCGGTCGCGCCCCGGCCCGCCGCGCCCCGGCAGATGCCGACGCCGGGCCTGTACAGCGACCCGTACGGGCGGCAGCACCCCAGTTCCGGCTACTGAGGCCGCCGCCCCTACCTGACGCGTCCGGTCGTCCGGGGCGGATGGCAGGATGACGGGCATGCCGACGCCGACACTCGCAGCGCTGCACGTCTACCCGGTGAAGTCGTTCGCCGGCACGGCCCTGGACGAGGCCGTCGTCGAACCGTGGGGGCTGGCGGGCGACCGCCGCTGGATGGCGGTCGGCCGCGGGGGACGCCAGCTCACCCAGCGGGACGCCCCGAGCCTGGCCCTCGCCACGGCGCGTCTGCGGGCGGACGGCGGCGTGGTGCTGGCCGCCCCCGGCATGCCGGAGCTCGCGGTGGACGCGCCGGGGCCGGCCGGGGCGGTGACCCGGGTACGGGTCTTCGGCTCGGAGGTCAGGGCCCGTTCGGCAGCGCCTGCGGCGGACGCCTGGCTGTCGCGCTGTCTGGGGGAGCCGGCGCGGCTGGTGTGGATGGGTGAGCCGGAGCGGGACCGCCCGGTCGACCCGGAGTTCGGCGCCCCGGGGGACACGGTCAGCTTCGCCGACGGGTATCCGCTGCTGCTCACCACCGTCGCCTCGCTGGACGCGCTGAACTCGCTGATCGCCCAGGGGGACCACGCGGACGAGGGGCCACTGCCGATGAGCCGCTTCCGTCCCAACCTGGTCATACGCGGCACCACGCCGTGGGCCGAGGACGGCTGGAAGCGGATCCGCGTCGGCGAGGTCGACTTCCGGGTGGCCAAGCCGTGCGGCCGGTGCGTGGTCACGACGACGGACCAGCGGACCGGAGAGCGCGGCAAGGAGCCGCTGCGCACCCTGGCCAGCCACCGCCGCTTCGGGGACCTCCTGGCGTTCGGGCAGAACCTGATTCCCCAGAACCCGGGCCGCGTACGCAGCGGAGACGAACTGCGGGTCCTCGGCTGACGCCGGTCCGGCGGATCAGGCCGGACGGTGCCGTGCGGCCGGGCCCCGGTGCGCGGTCGGCACGTTACGCCGGCCCGCCGGACACGGCGAGGGGCGGCGGGTGCCCGCGGGTCCGGCCGGGTCCGGCGGACGCAGGAGGTCACCCGAGGCCGCCGTGGGCGAAGGTCTCGATGAGGCGGCTCCGGGAGCGCTGGAGGCGCTCCGAGATGACCTCGCCGACGGCCAGCGCCATCGCGTAGCCCAGTTCGTGGTCCTCGTCGCACAGGCGCCGGACCTCGGCCGCGTCGAACTCCAGGGCACGCACGGGGCTGCCGGTCTCGGCCCCCATGTGCCAGGTGTAGGGGCGGTAGAGCCAGGACCAGCCGAGCAGCTCGCCGTGGCCCACCGTCTCCACGGGCTGGGGGCGGCGGCCCGGGATGTGCTGGTCGAGGGTGACCGAACCGGTGTGGATGATCCAGAACCGGTCGGCCCTGGTGCCCTCGTCGAAGATCCGCACACCGGCCGGGAAGGACACCGGCCGGCCGAGGGCGCGGAGGCGTTCGCTGAGCTCCCGTGGCAGGGAACCGAGCAGTCCGGTCATGGTCCGCATCGCCGCTCCTCCTCGCGTCACCGGCCAGGTGCGATCCGCCGGTCCCCTGGTCGGCACACGCTGCGAGATACGGCGGACGCCGGAGTGTGAGCGGCCCGAGCGCGGAAACCCGCACTCGGGGAAGGCCGAGACGCGCACCCTGGCCGGAGGGGCCTATGACGAACTCCCATCGTCTCACCGAACGTGCTTGCGAGCAGCTCGATGCACACTGGCGCGCGGCGAACTTCCTGGCGGCCGGGCAGCTGTACCTGACCGGCAACCCTCTGCTCCACGATGAGCTGCGCCCCGAGCACGTGAAGCCCCGGCTGCTGGGCCACTGGGGCACGTGTCCGGGGCTCACCCTCGTTTACACCCATCTCAACCGCCTCATCACCGGGCGTGAGCGTCCGACGCTGTGCGTCTGGGGCCCCGGACACGGCGCACCCGGCGTGCTGGCCGGCGCCTGGCTGGACGGCTCGCTCGGCGAGCGGGACCCTGATCTCGCCCGGGACGCGGGCGGCATGGCCGAGCTGTTCCGCCGGTTCTCCCGCCCGGGCGGCCTGGGCAGTCATACCGGGCCCGAGGTACCCGGCTCCCTCCAGGAGGGCGGCGAGCTCGGGCACTGCCTCTCACACGCCTACGGCGCCGCGTTCGACCACCCGGACCTGCTCGCGGTCTGCGTCATCGGGGACGGCGAGGCCGAGACCGGGCCGCTGGCCACAGCGTGGCACGGGAACAAGTTCCTGGACCCCGTTCACGACGGGGCGGTGCTGCCGATTCTGCATCTGAACGGGTACAAGATCGCCGGACCGACGGTGCTGGCCCGCATCCCGGAGGAGGAGCTCGCCGGGCTGCTGCGCGGCTACGGTCACGAGCCGCTCTTCGTGACGGCGAGCCCCGACAGCGACCCGCTCGCCGTGCACCGGGAGCTGGCCGCCGCCCTGGACCAGGCGGCGGACCGGATCGAGGCCGCCCAGCGCGCGGCCCGCAGCGGGGAGACCGCGGCGCGGCCGCGGTGGCCGATGATCGTCCTGCGCACGCCCAAGGGGTGGACGGGGCCGTCCACCGTGGACGGTGTGCGGATCGAGGACACCTGGCGGGCCCACCAGATCCCGCTCTCCTCGGTCCGCGAGGACCGGGACCACCGGCACCGGCTCGAGAGGTGGCTGCACTCCTACCGGCCCCTGGAGCTCTTCGCGCCGGACGGCGGCCCCCGGCCCGAGGTGCTCGCCTGTGTCCCGCCGGGTGATCTGCGGCTGGGCGCGAACCCGCACGCCGACGGAGGCCGACTGCGGCGCTCGCTCCCCCTGCCCGAGCTCGCGGCGTTCACCGTGCCGATCGAGGGACACGGCGCGACCCGACACGAGCCGACGCGGGTGCTGGGTGGACTGCTGCGGCGCGTCCTGGCCGCCTCCGCCGACCGGCGCGACGTCAGGGTCTTCTCACCCGACGAGCTGGACTCCAACCGGCTCGAGGCGGTCTACGCCGCCACCCCGCGGGCCTGGCAGGCGGAGAGCCGCCCGGGCGACGAGCATCTGGGACCGCACGGCCGGATCATGGAAGTCCTGTCGGAGCACATGTGCCAGGGCTGGCTGGAGGGCTATCTGCTCACCGGGCGCCACGGAGTGCTGGCCAGCTACGAGGCGTTCGCCGGAATCGTGGCCGACATGGCGACCCAGTTCGCGAAGTGGCTCCAGAACGCGCGCGCGGTCGCCTGGCGCATGCCGGTGTCCGGACTCACGTATCTGCTCACCTCGCACGTCTGGCGGCAGGACCACAACGGGTTCTCCCACCAGGACCCCGGCTTCGTGGACCACCTGTTGACCAAGAGCCCCGAGGTGGTGCGCGTCTACCTCCCGCCGGACGCGAACACCCTCCTGTGCGTCGCGGAGCAGGTGCTCTCCAGCACCGACGTCGTGAACGTCGTCGTCGCGGGCAAGCAGCCGTGCTTCGACTGGCTGGACCCGGCGGAGGCACGGGCGCACTGCGACCGGGGCGTGGGCGTGTGGGAGTGGGCCGGCACGGAGGACGGCGCACGGGAGCCGGACGTCGTCCTGGCCTGCGCGGGGGACGTACCGACCGAGGAGGCGCTCGCCGCCGCGTCCCTCCTGCGCGACCGGCTGCCCGGGCTCGCCGTGCGACTGGTCAACGTCGTCGACCTGACGCGGCTGATCCCGGCGGACCGGCATCCGCACGGCATGACCGAGCGGGAGTTCCAGGCCGTCTTCACCGGCTCCCGCCCCGTCGTCTTCGCCTACCACGGGTATCCGTGGCTGATCCACCGGATCAGCCACGGGCGGGCCGCGCACGATCGCTTCCATGTCCACGGGTACCGGGAGTCCGGGGCGACGACCACGCCGTTCGACATGGTGGTGCGCAACGGGCTGGACCGGTACCGCCTGGTGATGGAGGTGATCGACCGGGTGCCGGGGCTCGCCGGGCGGGCCTGCGGGGTGCGGCAGGAGATGGCCGACGTCCGCAACCGCCACCGGGCCTGGGTGCGGGAGCACGGGACGGACCTGCCCGAGGTGACGGAGTGGCGCTGGCCGGAGCCGGGAGCCTGAACGGCGAGGGTGTGGTGGCCCCGGCCGTGCTGCCGGGACCACCACACGTTCGGGTGCCTACAACTGCACGTCCTCCAGGATGCCGAGGGCGTCGGGGACCAGGACGGCGGCCGAGAAGTAGGCGCTGACCAGGTAGGAGATGATCGCCTTCTCGTCGACGCCCATGAACCGGGCGTTGAGGCCGGGTTCCAGTTCGTCGGGGATGCCCGCCTGGTGCAGGCCGACGACGCCCTGGTTGTCCTGCCCGACCCTCAGGGCCAGGACCGAGCTGGTGTTGGCCGGGCTGATGGGGATCTTGTTGCAGGGCAGCAGTGGGATGCCGCGCCAGGCGCGCACCGTGCTGCCGTCCACCTCCGTCTGCGCCGGGTAGATCCCCCGCGCGCTGCACTCCTGGCCGATCGCCGCGATGGTGCGGGGGTGGGCCAGGAGGAACTGCGTCTTGCGGCGCCGGGAGATCAGGTCGTCCAGATCCTCGGGCGTGGGCGGCCCGGAGCGCGTGTGCAGGCGCTGACGGGGATCGGCGTTGTGCAGCAGCCCGAACTCGCGGTTGTTGACGATCTCGTGCTCCTGGCGCTCGCGCAGGGCCTCGACCGTGAGCCGCAGTTGCTCCTCGACCTGGTTCATCGGCTCGTTGAACAGATCGGCGACGCGGCTGTGGACCCGCAGCACCGTCTGCGCCACGCTCAGCTCGTACTCGCGCGGCGCGATCTCGTAGTCCACGAAGGTTCCCGGCAGATCCGGCTCCCCCGCATGGCCCGAGGCCAGGGCGATGTCGGCCTCACCCCGCCTGTTCTGCCGGGGGATCGCCGGCCGGGAGCGGCCGGCCAGGTGCTCGCGCAGGGCTCCGGAGTTCTCGGCGACGCGTCGGACCTCGGCCAGGGGCAGCGCCAGCACAGTGCAGTGGGTGAGGGCGTGCAGCGTGTGGCCCCAGGTGCCGGGCTCCCCGCTCAGCGCCTCGTCGCCCGCCCACTCTCCGTCGGCGAGACGGCCGAGGTCGGTCTCGGCGTCGTAGGCGCCCGCCGCCCGTTTGCCGATCTTGCCGTGGACGATGAGGAGCACCTCATCGACCGGCCGGCCCTCTTCGGCGAGGAGTTCCCCCGGGCCGTACTCGCGCTGGACGCAGCGGTCGGCCAGTGCGGAGAGTTCGTCGGTGCCCTCGAAGCCCTGTAGGGCGGGGAGTTCGGTCAGCTCCGCCGGGACGACCCGGGCCTCGGTACCGGTGACGAGGAACTCCACGCGACCGTTGCCGAGGGTGTGGCACAGGCGCCGGTTCACCCTGAAGGTGCCGGCGGACACCTGGACCCAGGGCAGGATCTTCAGCAGCCAGCGCGAGGAGATGCCCTGCATCTGCGGGGGCGTCTTCGTCGTCGTCGCCAGCTGCCGGGCGGCGGCGGTGGCGAGACTGGTGGGTTGCGTCGTGTGGGGTGTGGTCATGTCGCGTCAGCCTTCGTTCGCGGGCGGTGGGGGGTGTCGAGCCGGGGCATGTCAGTTGCCCACTTCCACGTCCTGGAGAATTCCCAAGGCATCCGGAACAAGTACCGCGGCGGAGAAATAGGCGCTGACGAGATACGAGATAATGGCCTTCTCGTTGATTCCCATGAATCGCGCGGAAAGACTCGGCTGAATCTCGTCGGGAATTCCGGTGCGATGCAGCCCCACGACGCCCTGGGCCTTTTCCCCCGTGCGCATGGCCAGGATGGAGCTGCTGCCCTGCGCCGTCACCGGGATCTTGTTGCAGGGCAGGACGGGCACCCCGCGCCAGGCGGGGACCTGGTGCCCCTGGACGTCCAGAGTCGAGGGGTAGATCCCGCGGCGGCTGCACTCCCGGCCGAAGGCGGCGATGGCCTTGGGGTGCGCGAGGATGACGCTCGGGTCCTTCCACACGGTGGCGAGGAGTTCGTCCATGTCGTCGGGAGTGGGCGGGCCGGTGCGGGTGTGCACGCGCTGACCGAGGTCGGCGTTGTGCAGGAGGCCGAAGTCCCGGTTGTTGACCATCTCGTGCTCCTGGCGCTCGCGCAGGGCCTCGACGGTCAGCCGGATCTGCTCCTCGACCTGGTTCATCGGCTCGTTGTAGAGGTCGGCGACGCGGCTGTGGACCCGCAGCACCGTCTGCGCCACGCTCAGCTCGTACTCGCGCGGCGCGACGTCGTAGTCCACGAAGGTTCCCGGCAGATCCGGCTCCCCCGCGTGGCCGGCGGCGAGCTCGATCGCCCGCTCTCCCTCGGCGTTGCACTGCCCGGGGACGGCGCTGCGGAAGGCGGCGAGGTGTTCGCGCAGGCCGGAGGAGCGCTCGGCGGCCTGCGCCAGGGCGTCCCTGGGCAGCAGGAGGACCGTGCCGCTGGTGACGGACCGCAGGGTGACGTCCCAGGCGCCCGGGGACTCGGCGGCCACCTCCCGGGAGCCGGCGTGGCCGCCGTCGGCCAGCACGCCGAGGGCGGACTCCTCGTCATAGAGGCCCGCGCCGAGCTTGCGCAGCTTGCCATGGGCGATGAGCACGGCGTGCTCGACGGGGGTGCCCGCCTCCACGATGACCTCGTCGGGGCCGAAGTCGCGCTGGACACAGCGGTCGGCGAGGTGGGCCAGCACCTCCGGGTCGGAGAAGCCGCGCAGCGGTGGCAGCTCCCGCAACTCCTCGGGGATGACGCGGACCTCACTTCCGGTGCTGGTGAACTCCACCCGCCCGTCCCCGAGGGTGTGTGTCAGGCGGCGGTTGACCCGGAAGGTGCCGCCGGAGACCTGGACCCAGGGCAGGACGCGCAGCAGCCACCGCGAGGTGATGCCCTGCATCTGCGGCGGCGTCTTCGTTGTCGTCGCCAGCTGCCGTGCCGCGGCCGTGGCGAGACTGAGTCGCGCGTCGGAGCCGTTGTTGCCGGAACGCGTCTCGATCGGATCGACCGAAGTCGTCACGCAGGACACCACCTATCAATACCCATGAATGTGAGCGCAGGCGAGTTCCCGCCTGCCGTGCGCGATGAAACTAACCAGCCGGGAAGGCGTGCGGCAATCACTCAAAAGAATCGCAACCAGCGTGAATACGCATCCGGTGAACCGGGTATCGCCACGAACAATTCCGGCGCATATCCACCGTCCGTGACCGGGAAACCCCGACGGTTACGCGCTGTGACGTCCAGCCCAACAACTCCCCGGATTCCCGCCGGGAGCACAGGGGGCGCGTGCGGCGCACGGCGGGGCGCTCACCCAGACGCCCGACGCCGCCGCAGGCGCCCGGCCGCCCGGCGTCTGCCCAGGGGGGAACGCGTGTCGGGCACACCGCGGTTACACGCTACGGTGGTGCCCCGCCGCCCGCGTCGGCGGACCCTGCGCCGCTCTCCCGTGGGCGGCGCGCTCTCGCACGCTTCGCACGAGGTTTGGGGCACGACGGTCCATGGCTCACGGCTCGGTCCAGGTGACGTACACCAGCACGTCGCGGTGGCGGCGCCGCACCGGGGACTTCCCCTCGCTGGCGGCCGCGCTCGACGTCGCGGGCGACGGAGACGTGGTGACGGTCGCTCCCGGCACCTACCGCGAGAACCTGGTCATCGAACACGCCATCACCCTGCGCGGGCCAGAGCGGGCCGGTGCCGGCTCGGTGCGCATCAGCCCGCCCGACGGCGTGCCGCTGACCCTCCGCGCCCCCGCCGACGTCCGGGACCTCCAGATCGAGGGGCAGGACCAGTCGGCGCCCGCCCTGCTCGTGGAGGAGGGGGCCGGGGGCACGCCCGAACTGACCGGGCTGCGTGTGGTGACGCGCTCGGCCAGCGGTATCGAGGTGCGCGGCGGCGCACGTCCCACCGTGCGCCGCTGCGTCGTGGACAACCCGGCGGGCGTCGGCATCGCCCTGTCCGGGGCCGCGGGCGGGCTGTTCGAGGAGTGCGAGGTCGTGGCGGCCGGGCAGGCCGGTTTCGACATACGCGGGGCCGCCCACCCCCGGCTCGACCGCTGCCGGGTGCACCACACCGGCGGGGCCGGGCTCGCGCTCAGCGGCGAGAACACCGCCGTGGAGGCCGTGGGCTGCGAGTTCTACGAGGTACGCGGCAGCGGGGTGCACGTCACGGCCCGGGCTTTGGGCCAGTTGACGGACTGCCACGTGCACCGCACCACGTCCGACGGCCTGACCCTGGACACCGACGCCGTCCTCATCCTCACCGACTGCGACATCCACGACATCCCGGAGAACGCCGTGGACCTGCGGTCCCGTTCGGTGCTGACGCTCGTCCGCTCGTCGGTGCGCCGTTTCGGCCGCAACGGGCTGTCGGTGTGGGACCCGGGGACCCGTGTGGACGCGAACCGCTGCGAGATCCACGAGAGCACCGGTGACTACCCCGCGGTCTGGGTCAGCGACGGCGCCTCGGCCGTCCTGGAGGCCTGCCGCGTGCACACCGTCCCCGACGCGCTGTTCGTGCTCGACCGCGGTTCGCGCGCCGACGTGGTCGACAGCGACCTGACGCAGGTGCGCGGCACCGCCGTGTCGGTCAGCGACGGCGCCACCGTGGAGCTGGACGACTGCCGCATCCGGGAGGCGTCCACCGGGGCGTGGTTCCGCGACCACGGCAGCGGCGGGACGCTCGCCGGCTGCACGATCGACGGCGCGGCCACCGGTGTCATCGTGACCAAGGGCGCCGACCCCGTCCTCGACCGCTGCACGGTCACGGGCCCCTCCGAGGCCGGCTTCTACGTCTCCGCCGAGGGCCGGGGCACGTTCACGCGGTGCCGCGTGACCGGCTCACGCGGCTACGGGTTCCACGTCATCGACGGCTGCCGGACGACGCTGCGGCGCTGTCGTACCGAGCGCTGCGCGCGCGGGGGCTACGAGTTCGCCGAGGACGGCCCGCGGGCCGAGGAGTGCACCAGCGACGAGACGGCCTCGGCGGCCGGACCGGAGCCCGCGCGCACGGAGGCCGGAGGCGGGGTGGGCCTGCTCACGCCGGTGCCGCTGCCCGCCCCCGCCCGGCCGGCCGCACTCACGGCGGGCACGCCGGCGGCCTCGACCCCGGGGACGGCGACGGGGACGGCCACCGGGGAGGACACACCGCCGCGGCCCGCGGCCCGCCCGGCCGCAGAGGTGCTGGCCGAACTCGACGCCCTCGTCGGGCTGGAGAGCGTCAAGCGCGAGGTGCGGGCGCTGACGGACATGATCGAGGTCGGCCGGCGGCGGCAGCGGGCAGGGCTCAAGGCCGCCTCGGTCCGCCGCCACCTGGTGTTCACCGGCTCGCCGGGGACGGGCAAGACCACCGTGGCCCGGCTCTACGGCGAGATCCTGCACGCTCTGGAGGTCCTCGAACGCGGTCACCTCGTGGAGGTCTCCCGCGTCGACCTCGTCGGCGAGCACATCGGCTCCACGGCCCAGCGCACCCAGGAGGCGTTCCAACGGGCCCGGGGCGGGGTGCTGTTCATCGACGAGGCGTACGCCCTCTCCCCCGAGGACGCCGGCCGGGACTTCGGCCGCGAGGCCATCGACACCCTGGTCAAGCTGATGGAGGACCACCGCGACGAGGTCGTGGTGATCGTCGCCGGGTACACGGCGGAGATGGAGCGCTTCCTGGCCGTCAACCCCGGTGTGGCCTCGCGCTTCTCCCGGACCATCGCCTTCGGCGACTACACGGCCGACGAGCTGCTGCGCATCGTCGAACAGCAGGCGGACGAGCAGGAGTACCACCTCGGCGACGGCACGGCGGAGGCCCTGCTGAAGTACTTCGAGAACGTGCCGCGCGGCCCGTCCTTCGGCAACGGGCGCACCGCCCGCCAGACCTTCGAGGCGATGGTCGAGCGGCACGCGGGCCGGGTGGCGGGGCTGCCGGACCCCAGCACGGAGGAACTGACGCTGCTCTACGCCGAGGACCTGCCGGCCCTGCCCTGACCGCCGGGCCTGCCCGGGCCGCACCGGCGTTCCCGGCGCGCGGGCGCGGGTGAGCCCGGGTTCACGACTCGTCCTCGGGAGGCGACTCCCCGGCCCCGGAGCGGCCCTCGGGCGGGCTCTCCCCAGCCGCCTCGCGCCGTGCCTCGCGCCCGGCGTCGTCCGCCGTCGGCTCGGGTGCCGTCCGGGCCCGGGGCGGGCGGAGGGCGGCGGACGACGTGCGGCAGGCCGCCCCGGCCTGGCGGCGACGCGTGCCGAGGCGGGCGAGGAGTTCCGCCCGCTCGTCGGCGAAGCAGGGATCCAGGTGGTAGTCGCTGTGCCCCAGGACAGGGGCGAGCAGCGGGTCGTGCAGCGTCCGCCCGAAGCTCCGCGGGTCCGGCAAGGGGCCGCGGTCGACATCGGCCACCTTGACCGGTCCGCCGATCGGGTCTGTCAGCCGCCACAGGTTGCGCCAGTGGTCGACCTGCCCGGCGAGCGACCGGAGGGGTTCGGGGCCGAAGGAGTCGGGGAACCAGCGCCCGTAGAGCCGCTCCAGCGGTGAGCCGTAGGTCAGCAGGGCGACGCGGCTGCGGGTTTCCGGGTCGAGCTGCCACACGGCCGCCGCCGCCAGCACGCTGCCCTGCGAGTGCCCGGAGATGACGAGCCGGCCCCCCGTCAGCTCGGTCCAGGTGCGCATCCGCCAGGTGAGGTCGGGAACGGCCCGCTCGGCGTAGCAGGGCGGGGCGAAGGGGTGGGCCGCGCGCGGCCAGAACGTTCCGACGTCCCACAGGATGCCGACGGTGCGGCGGGCTCCGGCATCGGTGTAGGCGCGGCGGCCGGTGGTGAGGAGCAGCAGGACGAGCCCGCCCATCAGCCAGGAGCCCACGCCCTGGGCCAGGTCGGCGGTCGCGGCCAGCGGTGGCGGCGCGCCCTCCAGGGCCCGTTGCGGGACGTCGCCGCTCACCAGGGCGCCGACGACCGCCCCCGCGCCGAGCAGCGCGGTGAGGGACGCGACCGTCCCGACGAGGACGGGGCCCTGGTCGGTGACGCCGGCGCGGGCGATGGCGGCGGCGATGCGCGCGCTGCGGCGCGGCAGCCGGGCGGTGTCCTCGTCGGGGTATCCCCGGGCGACGTCCGGGATCAGCCGTCGTCCCAGCCGCCACACCCGGGCCGCGCAGACGGCGACGAAGACGGCGACGGCGAGGACGACGACGGGGATCACGGCGGCCTGCCACGTCAGCACGACCGGCGGTCCGGCGATCCCGGCGCCCGGCCGGTCCGCGGACGAGCCGGGGCCGAGCGCCTCGGCCACCCGCTGGGCGACACCGCCGCTCATCAACTCCCCCAGGGCGCAGGCGAGGAGGGCGACCGCCGGCCCGCCCAGGCCGTGCAGGGCGCTGCGCCGTCCGGCCGGTGCCCGCCGGTGCAGCACGAGGGCGGTGGCGGCGAGGGCGAGGACGAGCGCGCCCTGCACCACGGTGGAGGCGCCGAAGTACCCGGTGCCGGGGAGTTGGGCGCTGGCCCGCCAGCCGGGCCGGTCCCAGCCGGTGTGCACGGCCGTCAGCCCGAGCAGGGCCAGGGCGGCCCAGGGCAGCAGCCGTGCGGAGAGGGTCTCGGGCCGGTCGTCGGTGCGGCGTTCGCTCCGGCCGCGCCGGACCACCACGGCGCCCACGGCCGCCCAGCCCGTCGCGCACAGCGCGGCCAGCACGAGCCCCGTCGTCCGCAGCGCCCCGCCGTGGCCGGCGTCGTGCTGGGCCGCGGCGACCTGGAGCGCGGTGGCGACCGTGAGCAGGGACGCGGCGGTGTGGGCCGCGCGCAGGCGGGCCACGAGGCGGCGGCCGTACCAGAAGCCCGGAAGGCTCAGCGGCTGCCGTCCGTCCTGCTCCCGCGCCTTCGCCGCGGCCACCCCCGGTAGGTCGGCGGCGGGCGGGGTGACCGACTCGTACTCTCCCCAGGTGCGGCGGGAGAGCCACCACAGCAGCGCGGTGACGGCCAGGGGCACGACGGCGGCGACGACCAGCCGACGACCCGGCAGGCTCCACCAGCCGCCGTCGCGCTCGGCGAGGAACGCCAGCCAGGAGGCGCCGTCCGCGCAGCCCGCCGAGCCGGCACACTGCCAGGCCACGAGATCGAGGGCGACTTCGCAGGCGGCGGCGGTGAGCAGCACCGTCAGGGAGAGCGCGGTGAGCCGTACGAGCACGGAGTAGAGGCGGTGCGCCGGGTGACCGCGGGGCGCCGCGGGGCGCATCCAGTGCGCCAGGTTGACGATCATGAACGGCAGCAGGACCAGCCACAGGGCGCGGGCCCCGTCGCCCGAGGTGAGCCCCGACCAGCAGTACGCCTCCCGGACCGGGCGGCCGCCGTGCCCGCGGCGGTGCTCGGCCTCGGTGTCCTCGGCCCGGCGGTGGATCCCCGCCGTGTCGTCGCCGGTGACCCGCACCGTGCGCGGGTCCTCCAGCATGCGCTCGGGCGTGGCACCGCCGACTCCGTGCACCAGCAGCTCCAGTGACGGGCCGACAGGCGGTCCGGCCTGGTGCCGGGGCAGGGAGCCCGGTGTGCGCATGTGCGGTACGTCAGCCATCGTCGGTCCCCCCGGGGTTCCGGTGTCGCCGTCCCAGCATCGGACCGCCGGGCCCGCCGGACCAGCCCCGCGCGGTGAAGGCGGGACGAAATCGTCGTCCTCGCCGGTGAGGTGGTGGTGTCGGAGCACAATCTGTCGGAGGGGCGACCCGCCGTCATCTACCGGCTCCGCCCGGCGCGTCGCGCGGGTGCCCGCAGTCGGGCGCCAGGGCGGGGAGCCCTAGTCGGCGGGCGGTCGCCCGGGCCAGCGTCCCGTGGCGAGGAAGGCGGTCAGCGCCTCGCGGTACGGCGTGATGTCCAGGCCCTGTTCGGCCAGCCAGGTGTCGGAGTAGTACTTGTCCAGGTAGCGCTCGCCGGGGTCGCAGATGAGGGTGACGACGGAGCCGCGCTCGCCGGTGGCGACCATCTCGGCGACGATCTTCAGCGCGCTCCACAGCCCGGTGCCGGTCGAGCCGCCGGCCCGGCGTCCCACGTGGCCCTCCAGCAGGCGGACGGCGGCGACGCTGGCCGCGTCGGGCACCTTCATCATCCGGTCGATGGCCCCGGGCACGAAGCTGGGTTCCATGCGGGGGCGTCCGATGCCCTCGATCCGGGAGCCGCAGGCACTGGCCGCCTCCGGGTCGCCGTGCACCCAGCCGTCGAAGAAGCAGGAGTTCTCCGGGTCGGGTACGCAGATGCGGGTGTCGTACTGCATGTAGCGCACGTAGCGCCCGATGGTGGCGGAGGTGCCGCCGGTTCCGGCCGCCGCCACGATCCAGGCGGGCTCGGGGTAACGTTCCAGCCTCAGCTGGTGGTAGATGGACTCGGCGATGTTGTTGTTGCCCCGCCAGTCCGTCGCGCGTTCGGCGTAGGTGAACTGGTCCATGTAGTGGCCGCCGGTCTCGGCGGCGAGCCGGGCCGAGACCTCGTAGACGGTCTGCGGGTCGTCCACGAGATGGCAGCGGCCTCCCTGGAACTCGATGAGCCGGGTCTTCTCCCGGCTGGTGGAGCGGGGCATGACGGCGATGAACGGGACGCCGATCAGCGAGGCGAAATAGGCCTCGGAGACGGCGGTCGAGCCGCTGGACGCCTCGATGACGGGCTTGCCGGGGCGAATCCAGCCGTTGCACAGCCCGTAGAGGAAGAGCGAGCGGGCGAGCCGGTGCTTCAGACTGCCGGTGGGGTGCGTGGACTCGTCCTTCAGGTACAGGTCGATGCCCCAGGTCTCGGGCAGGGGGAAGCGCAGGAGATGCGTGTCGGCACTGCGGTTGGCGTCGGCCTGCACCCTGCGGACGGCGTCCTTCAGCCAGGCCCGGTAGCCGGGGTCGCTGCGGTCCACGTCCACGGTGTCCGCCGGCCCGGCGGAGGGCGGCGCCGCCTGGGCGGCGGGGGCGGTTCGGGGCACGTTCTCGCTGTTCACGGGTGTGATGATATGCGGCCTCTGGCGGGGTCCGGGGACGCCCGGGCACACTGCGTAGAGGAGAGCGGCCGCCGACGGGCGGCCGCGCGGCGGAGGCGGTGCGCGATGACCGATCCCGAGTTCGAGACCGAGGGAGTCCCGGTGCGCCGACTGCTGCGCACGCTCACCCGGGCGGGCCGGGTGGTGGTGCACTCGGGCCGGCTGGCCCTGCTCACCAGCTACGGCCGGGAGTTCGACAGTGCTCCCGTGACACGGGCACGGCTGCAGCGCCCCTGGGCACCGCTGCGGCGTGCGGGCAGCCGGCGTACGGTGCTGGTGCTCGGCGGCACCCGGTACGTTCTGGACCTCTCCTCCGGGGAGCGCGAACGGCTGTCCGCAGCCCTCGGTGACGCCCGGGAGCGGGCGGCGAAGATCGCCTCGGATCGACGCATCGTGCACCCTTGAATACCACCCGATTTGCGCAACCATGTGAGCTGAATCACGCTGGTAAGTCGTCGGGTCCGTGGCGGCAGCGCCTTCCCGGACCTCCCGCGGCCCGACGCGTCCACCGCCACGCACGTCGCCCCCGGCCCCAGGGAGTCGCAGCCGTGATCAGTCACCCCACCCCCAGCAGGCACTGCGCGGTCGAGTTCCAGGCCCTGCCCTCGCGCATCGGTCAGGTCCGCCGCATCGTCTCCGCCCAGCTTCGCTACTGGCACCTGCCCCACCTCGTCGACACCGCCGCGCTCGGCGTCACCGAGCTGCTGGCCAATGTCCACCGGCATACCGGCGCCGACAAACAGTGCACTGTCGAAATCGTCCTGCTGTGGGACCGGTTGACGATCTCCGTGCGCGACCACGACCCGCGGCTGCCGGAGGTCCGGTCGGCGGGTTCGACGGCCACCAGCGGCCGTGGGCTGGCGCTCGTCGCCGCGGTGAGCGAGAGCTGGGGCATGCGGGCCCAGCAGGGCGGGGAGGGCAAGGTCGTCTGGTTCACCCTGCCCGCTCCGCCGCCGCGACGGCCCCTGGGCGGGGCCGGCCGGGCCGGCCGCCCGGCCCTCGCTGCCGAGGTCCCCGCCAGGGCAGCCGAGGCCGTCGGGGCCGACGTCGGCACCCCGGCCACCGCACCCGACCGGGCCAGCGCGGTACCCGGATGACGCAGCCGCGCCCGAGGCGGGACGGTCAGGGGCTGCGGGGTGGCCGGCGGATCGCGGCACGGTGACAGGGCGTAACATCGCGCCATGGTCAACGAGGCGATACTCAGCGGTGTCCGGACGGCGTATCTGGACGAGGGCGAGGGGGAACCGCTGGTCCTCGTCCACGGGCACCCCTTCGACCACACGCTGTGGGCTGCCCAGACCGCGGAGTTCGCGGCGGCCGGGTACCGCGTCATCGCCCCCGACCTCCGCGGCTACGGGGCCAGCGAGGTCATCCCCGGGGTGACCCCGCTGTCCGACTTCGCCACGGACGTCGCCCTGCTGCTGAACCATCTGCGGGTGGAACGGGCCACCCTGGCCGGGGTGTCGATGGGCGGTCAGATCGCACTGGAGTTCTTCCGCCTCTTCGCCGACCGGGTGGCCCGGCTCGTCCTGTGCGACACCGCGCCCCATCCCGAGACGGAGTCGGGCCGGGCCTGGCGCCGGCAGCTCGCCGAGCGACTCCTGCGGGAGGGCATGGGGGGCTACACGGACGAGGTCCTCGACCGGATGGTGGCTCCGAGGCACGCCGCGGCCTCCCGGCGGGTGAGGGCGATGATGCTCGCCACCTCGCCCCAGGGTGCCGCGGCCGCCCTGCGCGGCCGTGCCGAACGGCCGGACTACACGCCCGTGCTGGCGCGCGTCCGGGTTCCGACCCTGGTGGTCGTCGGGCGGGAGGACACCTACACGCCCGTGGCGGACGCCGAGTTCCTGCACGAGCACATCGCCGGCTCGCGGCTCGCCGTCATCGAGGACGCCGCTCACCTGCCGATGGTGGAGCGGCCCGAGGAGTTCAACCGGGTGCTGGGGGACTTCCTGCGGAGCTGAGGCCCGCGGCCCGGCTCATGCACAGCCGCGGCCAGCGGTCGAGGCCCAGCTCCGCCTCCCTGGCCCTGATCGCGCGCAGCCCGGGCGTCAGTTCGCCCTCGGCCAGGGGGACGAAACCGATGCGTGCGTAGTACGGGCCGTTCCACGGCACGTCGCGGAACGTGGTCAGCGTGAGGGGCGCTCCCCCGCCCTCGGCCGCGGCCCTGTCGATCAGCCGCCGGCCGATGCCCCGGCGTGCCGCCCGCGGATGCACGGACACCTGCTCGATGTGGGTGCGGCCGTCGACGGGCTCGGCCAACAGGTAGGCCACGGGCTCCGGGGAGTCCCCGGGCTCCTCGGCCACCCACAGCCGGCCCGCGGCCCGGTAGCCGTCCAGTTCCCGGAGCGTGGGCGGGGCGTGGTCGGCGATCCCGGCCATGCCCACGGCGCGGAAGAGCTCACCGGCGGCGCGTTCGATCTCCTGGCAGCGGCGCGGGTCGCCGGACGTGCCGGGGCGCAGCCTCATCAGGCCTCCTGCAGCAGCAGCGGATCGTCCAGGACGGGCTGCCAGGCCATCTCCGCCGCTCCGACCAGGGAGTTGTGGTCCAGTGTGCAGGCCAGCACGGGCACCGCGCCGCTGCGGCCCCACAGGCTGCGTTCGGCGACGACGGCGCGCAGCCGCTCCTCGTCGGCCCGCAGCAGCTCACGGTGGAGGCCGCCCAGGATGATGCGGTCGGGATTGAGGATGTTGACGAGCCCGGCCAGTCCCAGCCCGAGCCGGTCGATGAGCCGGTGCACCGCCTCGCGTACCGCCGGGTCGCCGGGGTGTGCGGTGCGCAGCAGGTCCCTGGCCTGGTCCAGGAGGGAGACCTCGGGCCCCGCCTCGCGCCCCGCGGCCTCCAGGAGCGCCAGCGGGTCCGTCTCCACGTCCAGGCAGCCGCGGCCCCCGCAGTGGCAGGGGCGGCCCTGCGGATCCACCGTCAGATGCCCGACCTCCAGGGCCAGTCCGGAGCTGCCCGCGTGCAGCCGGCCGTCCAGCACGAGGGCTCCGCCCACACCGCGGTGGCCGGTCGCCACGCACAGGAGGTGCTGAGCGCCCCGCCCGGCGCCGTGCCGGTGTTCGGCGAGCGCTCCGAGGTTGACGTCGTTGGCGGCGTGCCCGACGGCGATGCTGCCGGGCTCGGGCCCGCTGATCCCCGCCTCGGCGAGGCACTGGCTGAAGACGGCCCGCACCGGCGCGCCGGGCGGCCAGGGGACGTGCAGCGGGTTGAGCGCGGTGCCCTCGGGCTCCGCGACGGCGGAGGGCACCGCGAGCCCGGCCCCCACGCAGCGGCGCCCGGTCCGGCGTAGCAGCCCGGCGCCTTCCTCCACCACCGCGCGCAGCACGTGCACCGGGTCGGCGTCGACGTCACCGCAGCCGGGCGTGGTGGCGACGATGGTGCCGCCGAGGGAGACGAGAGCGGCGCGGAAGCCGTCGGCGTGCACCTGGGCGGCCAGCACCACCGGGCCGTTCGGTTCGACGGCGAGCCGGTGCGAGGGGCGGCCCTGGGACCCGGCCGCCGATCCGGCGGGGCGGGAGTCGACCGTGATGAGGCCGAGCCCCTGGAGCTCCGCGGCGACGGCGCCCGCCGTGGCCCTGGTGACGCCCAACTCGGCGGTGAGTACGGCGCGGGTGGGGGCCCGGCCGGTGTGGACGAGCTGGAGCGCGGGGCCCAGCACGCTGCGCCCCCGGTCCGGGCGGGTTCGGTTGTGGATCACGGTATCCATTCTGACTTTGTCAGATCCATAAACAAAGGCGGGGGTGGCGACCACTGGCCAGACGAGGGGGCGTGACGCCACCGCATCCAGGCGCCCCGCCGGCGGGGGTGTGACCTTCGCCGCCGACGGCACCACACTTGCTACCGATGAGTAACAAGACTGTTAGCCTGACCGCATGGCACGACGACTGAGTGCGGCCACACTGCGCCGCGGCATGAACCTGTGGCCGCCGTTCCTCTTCGCCGGCATCCGAGTCCTGCATCTCGCCGACGACTGGAGCAGCGCCCGGGTACGCCTGCGGCTCGGCCGCTTCAACCGCAACTACTTCGGCACCCACTTCGGCGGTTCGCTCTTCTCGATGACCGACCCGTTCTGGGCCCTGCTGGTCGTCTCGGCACTGGGCCGGGACTACATCGTCTGGGACAAGGCGAGCGAGATCGACTTCGTCGCGCCCGGCCGCGGCGACGTCTTCGCCGACTTCGTCCTCGACCCCGGGCGGCTGGCCGAGATCAAGGCCGCCACGGCCGGTGGCGCCAAGGCCCTCCCCTGGTTCACCTGCACGGTCACCGCCGAGGACGGCAGCACGGTGGCCGAGGTCCGCAAGCAGCTCTACGTCCGCCGCAAGCCCGACCGGCGGGAGGCCGACCGCGACGGCGAGCGACCGCCGGCCCCTGCCCACCGCTGACCACCGCGCCCGGCGCCGGGGTCCCGGAGCACCGCGGCCCGGGCGCGCGGGGCGGGACCGGAGGGCTCAGGGCGTGCGGTCCAGGGCCGTCAGGGCGCGACGGGCCAGCGGATGGGTGCGGATCATCTCGGCGAGCGTCGTCGAGCCGCGCGTGATCCCGGCGAACGTGTTCCAGGCCGGCCGGAACCCCGTCAGCGTCGCGTGCAGCAGCCCGGGGCGGCGGGAGAACACCTGGTGCATCCGGCGCCCCACTCCCATCTCGACGCCCAGTCCCGACTTGATCGCGAAGGCGTAGTTCAGCGCCTGGCGCCGCGCGTCGACCGCGTCCGCCGCCTCCGCGATGCGCACCGCCCACTCCCCCGCCAGCCGGCCCGACCGCAGGGCGTAGGAGATGCCCTCGCGCGTCCAGGGCTCCAGCAGCCCGGCGGCGTCCCCGCACACGAGCACCCGCCCCCGGGTCAGCGGGGAGTCGTCGGCCCGGCAGCGGGTCAGGTGCCCGGAGGAGACCTCGGGCTCGAAACCGGCCAGCCCGAGCCGGGCGATGAAGTCCTCCAGGTAGCGCTTGGTCGCCGCGCCCTCGCCGCGGGCCGAGATGACGCCGACGGTGAGGGTGTCGCCCTTGGGGAACACCCAGCCGTACGAGCCGGGCAGGGGGCCCCAGTCGATGAGGACGCGCCCGGCCCAGTCCTCGGCGACGGTGGCCGGTACCGGGATCTCCGCTTCCAGGCCCAGGTCGACCTGGTCCATCTTCACCCCGACGTGGCCTCCTATGCGGCTGGCGCTGCCGTCCGCGCCGACGACCGCCCGGGCCAGCACCGTCTCCCCGCCGGAGAGGACGACCGCGACCGTGCGCCGGTCGGGGACCGCGGGACCGTGCTGCTCCACGCGGGTGACGGTGACCCCGGTCCGCAGCTCGGCGCCCGCCTTCTGCGCCGCCTCGACGAGCGCCTGGTCGAACTCCGGCCTGTTCACCAGCCCGAAGAGCATCCGGCGCGAGCGGCGGGTCCGGGCGAAGCGGCCGTCGAGGGAGAACGTCACGGCGTGCACCCGGTCCTGAAGGGGCAGTTCGACGCCGGGCGGCAGCGCGTCGCGCGACGGCCCGATGATGCCGCCGCCACACGTCTTGTAGCGCGGCAGCTCCGCCTTCTCCAGCAACAGCACGCGACGGCCCGTCACGGCCGCCGCGTGGGCCGCCGAGGCGCCCGCCGGGCCGGCGCCGACGACGACCACGTCCCACACGGGGGCCGCCTCCCACTCGTCACTCCCGCTGGCGTCGGTTGCCCTGGGCGTGTTCTCGCTGCTCACGATCTGTTCTGCTCCCGCTCGACCGACCGGCCAGGAAGCGCCTGGCCCCTGCGGCATCCTACGGCCAGAGATCACGGCGAGGTGCTATGGGAGGATCACCGTACCGCCGGATGTGCGGCGATCCCGCGCTCCGGCTCCCACCCGGTCCCCCAGGAGGAGCATCCCGCATGGCGCACGAGACGGCGCACGACCCCGCGCACGACGCCACCGCACCGGCCGACGGGCACGCCACCGGCCCGGCAGACGTCATCGCACCCGGCGCCGTCGCCGCCACCGTGGCCGCGCTGCTGCCGCGGGCCCGCGAGGAGCTCACGGAGCTGGTGCGCTTCCAGTCCGTGGCCGACCCGGAGCAGTTCCCCGTCAGCGAGTGCCACGGCGCCGCCCGATGGATCGCGGACGCCCTGCGCGGCGAGGGGTTCACCGATGTGGCCGAGCTGGAGACGCCCGACGGCACGCGCTCGGTCTACGGGCTCCTGCCCGGCCCGGTCGGCGCGCCCACGGTGCTGCTCTACGCCCACTACGACGTCCAGCCGCCGCTGGACCCCGCCGGCTGGGACTCGCCCCCGTTCGAACTGACCGAGCGGGACGGCCGCTGGTACGGCCGGGGCACCGCCGACTGCAAGGGCGGCTTCGTCCTGCATCTGCTCGCGCTGCGGGCGCTGCGGGAACACGGCGGGATCCCGGTCACCGTCAAGATGATCGTGGAGGGTTCGGAGGAGCAGGGCACCGGCGGGCTGGAGCACTACGCGGAGGCCCACCCGGAGCTGCTGGCGGCCGACGCGATCGTCGTCGGGGACTCGGGGAACTTCCGGGCCGGCCAGCCCACGGTCACCAGCGTGCTGCGCGGCATGACGCTGCTGCGCGTGCGGGTGGACACGCTTGAGGGCAACCTGCACTCCGGGCAGTTCGGCGGTGCCGCGCCGGACGCGCTGGGCGCGCTCATCCGCGTACTGGACTCCCTGCGGGCCGAGGACGGCTCGACCTCCGTGGACGGGCTCGCGTCCGACGCCGTGTGGGAGGGCCTGCAGTACCCCGAGGAGGACTTCCGCCGGGACGCCCGGGTGCTCGACGGCGTCGGGCTGATCGGCTCCGGTACGGTCTCGGACCGGCTGTGGGCCCGCCCGGCGGTCACCGTGCTGGGCATCGACTGCCCGCCCGTCGTCGGCGCCACGCCCTCGGTGCAGGCGAGCGCCCGCGCCGTGGTGAGCCTGCGCATCCCGCCGGGCACGGACGCCGTGGAGGCGAACCGGCTACTCGCCGAGCACCTGCGCAAGCGGGCGCCGTGGGGCGCCCGGGTGAGCGTGGAGCAGGTCGGCGAGGGCCAGCCCTTCAGCGCCGACACCGCCAGCCCCGCCTACACGGCCATGCGCGAGGCGATGGCCGAGGCGTACGACGGGGCCGAGATGGCCGTGGCGGGCATGGGCGGCTCCATCCCGCTGTGCAACACGCTCGCCGCGCTCTACCCCGAGGCGGAGATCCTCCTGACCGGGCTGAGCGAGCCGGAGGCGCAGATCCACGCCGTCAACGAGAGCGTGTCGCCCGACGAACTGCGCCGCATGTCGGTGGTGGAGGCGCTCTTCCTGCGCAAGTACGCCGAGCGCCACCGGGGCCCGTCCGCCGGCTGAGCCGTGCCCGGCGCCGTGCACGGCTTCGGGCACGGCGCCGTGCACGGCCTTGGGCGCTCAGCCGACCGGGACGCCCGCTTCGAGGTTCAGCGGGCGCCCGCGGGCCCGGGCGCGCAGCGCCCAGCGCAGCCGCTCCAGCCGCACCGGCGGGAGCAGCCGCGCGGCCTCGTCCTCGGAGACGAAGCGCCAGCCCCGCAGCTCGGCTCCGGGCAACAGCAGTCCGCGGGCGGCGGCCTGTTCCAGACGGCCGCCGTCGAAGAGCAGCCGCAGCCCGCCGTAGGCCGGCGGCGCTGGCGGCTCCCAGTCCACGACGAGCAGCCTGGGCGCCTCCGTCAGGCGCAGGCCCAGCTCCTCGGCGACCTCCCGCACCCCGGCCCGGGCCGGGGCCTCACCCGGCTCGACGACGCCGCCGGGGAACTCCCAGCCCGGCTTGTAGGTGGGGTCGACGAGCAGCACCCGGTCCCGCTCGTCGAAGAGCAGGACCCCGGCGGCCACGGTCTCGCCCGTGGGTTCCGGGGTCTGGACGATCTCGCACGCGCCGGCGCCGTCCTGGACCGCCTTGGCCACCTGCTCCGCCGTCTGGCGCGGCGTCAGGGCACTGGCGTCCACGGTGTGGGCGTCAGCGGCCAGCCAGGCGCGGGCCCGCCGGTAGGCGGTGAGTTCCCGCTCCCTCCGGGCGTGGTGTCCACGGTCCGCGCCGGGTGCCGTGCGGTCGGCGAGACGACTGCGGAGGATCGTTTCATCGACGTCGAGGAGGAAGTGGCGCACCGGGATACGGCGGGAGGCGAGCCCCCCGAAGATCTCGTCCCGGTGCTCCTGGCGCAGCAGCGCCATGGGGGTGATCAACGGGCCGGGCACCTCCCCGAGCAGTGCGGCAGCCGTCTCCACCACCAGACGCCGCCAGCCGGCCAGCTCGTGGCACCCCGACCCCCCGGACGCCCGCTCCCCCGGCAGCAGCGCCCGCAGCTGGGCGCCCACGAGCTCCGGGTCGAACAGGCTGCTGCCGGGAAGCAGCCGCAGCAGCTCCCGGGCAGCGGTGGTCTTGCCGGCGCCGACCGCGCCGTTCAACCAGACGATCACGCGTCCCCCTCCTCATCGCCCCCCTGCTTCCGTGCCCGGTTCGGCCCACCCGGGAAACGCGTCGCGTACCGCGGCCCGTCGGCGGGTATGGTCACCCGCCGCTCGCGGCTTGTACAGCCCGGCCGCACCACACGGCCGGGCCCAAGGAGGCGCGGGGAACGGTCAGTTCGCCGAGACGGTGAGCGCGCTGCGCCGCGGCGAGGCGAAGCCCTCCAGGTCGGAGCGGGTCAGCCCGGTGGCCGCCGCGACCTCGTCGTCACCCAGAGCGCCGCAGTCCAGGCCGCGCAGGAGGTAACCGGCCAGGGCCTTGGCGGTGGCCGGCTCGTCCATGACCGAGCCGCCGGCGTTGCCGGCATAGGCGGCGATGCGGGCGGCGGCCCGCTCGTAGCCCTCGCGGTAGAACGCGTAGACGGCCGCGTAGCGCGTCGGCAGGTGACCGGGGTGCATGTCCCAGCCCTGGTAGTAGGCGCGGGCCAGGGAGCGGCGGACGAGGTCGTGGTGGAGCCGCCAGGCGGCGTGCACCTGCTCGGCGGGGCCGACGGGCAGGACGTTGGTGGAGCCGTCGGACAGCCGCACGCCGGTGCCGGCCGCGGCCACCTGCATGACGGCCTTGGCGTGGTCGGCCACGGGGTGGTCCAGGGACTGGTGGGCGGCGCTCACACCACAGCAGGCGCTGTAGTCGAAGGTGCCGTAGTGCAGGCCGGTGGCCCGGCCCTCGGCGGCGTCGATCATGCGGGCCACGGTGGCCCGCCCGTCGGCGCCCAGGATGGACTGGCTGGTCTCGATCTGGATCTCGAACCCGATCCGCCCGGGCGCGAGGTCCCGCGCCTTCTCGAACTCCTCGCACAGCCGCACCATGGCGGTGACCTGCTCGGCGTACGTCACCTTCGGCAGGGTGAGGACCAGCCCCTCGGGCAGGGACCCGGCGTCCATGAGCCCGGTGAGGAAGATGTCCAGAGTGCGGATGCCGCGGTCGCGCACCGCGGCCTCCATGCACTTGAGCCGGATGCCGAGGAAGGGCGGCACCCGGGAGGGCTCGCCGTCGGCGAAGGCCTCGGTGACCAGCCGGGCGGCGCGGGCGGCCGCGGCGTCCTCCTCGGCGTCGGGCCGGTTGCCGTAGCCGTCCTCGAAGTCGATGCGCAGGTCCTCGACCGGCTCCCGGCGCAGCTTGGCGCGCACCCGGTCGTGGACGCCCTCGGCGAGGGCGTCGTCCAGTCCGAGGACGGCGCCCAGCGACCCGGCGTCCGGCGCGTGCTCGTCCAGGAGCGCCAGGGCCTGGTCGCCCCATGAGCGGACTGTGTCGGCGGCGAAGACGTCACCGGGGACGTAGACGGTGTGGACGGGCTGACGGGTGCCGGGGTCGCCGGGGTAGCGCCGGTCCAGCTCGGCGTCGACGGCGGCCAGCGAGGCCCCGATCCGCTCCGCCACGCCGCCCGCGAACGTCGTGGTGACCGCCGCCTGGGTGCCGTTCGCCTCCGGTCGGCCCTGCGTCATCTGCACTCCCTCTGCTTCCCGGCCACCGGACGGCGGCCGCACACACCCACAATCAACAAAACGTTGAAGTGATGGGGACGCTATGCCTCCCCCTCCCCGTACGTCAACACCCGCCCGGCAGGCGGGCGGGTGCGCGAAACGGCCGGGGCCCGCGTGGTGTACACCACGCGGGCCCCGGCCGTCGGCCTCGGAGGGGGTCAGCCCTTGCGGGACTTGACCTCCTCGGTGAGCTGCGGGACGACCTCGAAGAGGTCGCCGACGACGCCGTAGTCCACCAGGTCGAAGATCGGGGCCTCGGCGTCCTTGTTGACGGCGACGATCGTCTTCGACGTCTGCATGCCGGCCCGGTGCTGGATCGCGCCGGAGATGCCGGCCGCGATGTAGAGCTGCGGCGAGACGGTCTTGCCGGTCTGGCCGACCTGGCTGGTGTGCGGGTACCAGCCGGCGTCGACGGCGGCGCGCGAGGCGCCGACGGCGGCACCGAGGGAGTCGGCCAGCGCCTCCACGACGTTGAAGTTCTCCGCGCCGCCGACACCACGGCCGCCGGAGACGACGATCGCGGCCTCGGTCAGCTCGGGGCGGCCGGAGGACTCGCGCTGCGTGCGCGAGACGACCTTGGTACCGGTGGCCAGCTCGCCGAAGGAGACAGAGAGCTGCTCGACCGCACCGGCCGCGGCGGCGGCCTCGGGGGCCGCCGAGTTGGGCTTGACGGTGATGACCGGGGTGCCCTTGGACACACGGGACTTGGTGGTGAAGGCGGCGGCGAACACGGACTGCGTGGCCACCGGGCCCTCGTCACCGGCCTCCAGGTCCACCGCGTCGGTGATGATGCCGGAACCCAGGCGCAGCGCCAGGCGGGCACCGATCTCCTTGCCCTCGGCGGAGGACGGCAGCAGCACGGCGGCGGGCGAGACGGCCTCGCACGCGGCCTGCAGCGCGTCCACCTTGGGCACGACGAGGTAGTCGGCGAACTCGGGGGCGTCGGCGGCCAGGACCTTCACCGCACCGTACTCGGCGAGGGTCGGGGCGGCGGCGTCGGCACCGCCGCCGAGGTGGACGGCGACCGGCTCGCCGATGCGGCGGGCCAGGGTCAGCAGCTCCAGGGTGGGCTTGCGGACGGCGCCGTCCACGTGGTCGACGTAGACAAGGACTTCAGCCATGGGATTGCTCCTGCGAGGAATGTGCGGGCTTGGGGGCGGGCTGCGCGGCTCAGATGAACTTCTGGCCCGCGAGGAACTCGGCGAGCTGCTTGCCGCCCTCGCCCTCGTCCTTCACGACGGTGCCGGCGGTGCGGGCCGGGCGCGCGGCGGCCTCGTCGACCTTCGTCCAGGCGCCCTCCAGGCCGACCTCCTCGGCCTCGATGTCGAGGTCGTCCAGGTCCAGGGACTCCACCGGCTTCTTCTTGGCGGCCATGATGCCCTTGAAGGAGGGGTACCGGGCCTCGCCGGACTGGTCGGTGACCGACGCGACGGCCGGGAGCGCGGCCTCGAGCTGCTCGGTGGCGGCGTCGCCGTCGCGGCGCCCGCTCACCTTGCCGTCGGCCACGGAGATCTCGGACAGCAGCGTGACCTGCGGCACGCCCAGGCGCTCGGCCAGCAGCGCGGGCAGCACGCCCATCGTGCCGTCGGTGGAGGCCATACCGCAGATCACCAGGTCGTACCCGGTGTGCTCGATGGCCTTGGCCAGCACCAGGGAGGTACCCATGGCGTCGGTGCCGTGCAGGTCGTCGTCCTCGACGTGGACGGCCTTGTCGGCGCCCATGGACAGCGCCTTGCGCAGCGCGTCGTTGGCGTCCTCGGGACCGACCGTGACGACCGTGACCTCGGCGTCGTCGGCGTCCTCGGCGATCTGCAGCGCCTGCTCGACGGCGTACTCGTCGAGCTCCGAGAGCAGACCGTCCACCGCGTCACGGTCGGTGGTCAGGTCCTCGGCGAAGTGCCGGTCGCCGGTGGCGTCGGGCACGTACTTCACACAGACAACGATCCTCAAGCTCACGCCGGCTCTCCTACTGCATCGTCTTTACGGGCTGCCTCGTGCAGGCAGCATAGGCGCCTGCTGGGGCGGGTTCCGGCCGGGTGGGCCGGACCCTCCGACCAGTTTATTACTCGTCAGTACATCCATCACATTCCCGCTAATCAAGGCCAACCAACTGTGACCTTGCCAACGCGGGAAGCGACACCGCCATGTGGAACGACTCAATCACGCAACGCCGTGAAGCGCCCCTGGTGATAGAGCAGAGGGCGTCCAGGCCCCTCCGCGCTTCCTGCGACCACCTCGGCGATGACGACGCGGTGGTCGCCGGCGGGCACGCGCGCGGTGACCCGGCACACCAGCCAGGCCGGCACCTCCTGGAGAACCGGTACGCCGAACGGGCCGGCGAACCAGCGCAGAGGCGGGGCGAAACGGTCCGCCCCGTGGCGGGCGAACGTCGCCGCGAGCTCCTGCTGATGCTCACCCAGCAGATGGACACCCACATGGGCGGCCCCCGCGACGACGGGCCAGCTCGACGAGCCCGTGCCGATCCCGAAGGACAGCAGCGGCGGCTCGGCGGCCACGGAGGCCAGGGAGGTGGCGGTGAAACCCACCGGCCGGGACGAACCGCCCCGGCCCGCGTCCTCCGCCGCGGTGATCACGGCCACCCCCGCGGGATGGCGCCGGAACGCCGCCCGCAGCAGCTCGGGGCCGCCTTCGCGCACCACGGCTCCGACCGTGCCGGACACCGTCACCGGCGGCCTCCCTGCCGTCCATCACCCATGGTCATCACCTCACGTCACCCTGACGACGCGAGCGTCCCCACGTCAAGCGGTCACGGGCCGCACCGGGTGCGAGATCCGTCACGCGACGCTCACAGCACCTCGCCCAGCGCGGCGATCACGTCGGAGGTGCGGGGCATGCCGGTGGCGCGCCGCACGATCCGGCCCCGCGCGTCGAGCACGAGGACCGTCGGGGTGGCGGCCACGCCCAGCCGGCGGACGAGCTCCAGGTTGTCCTCGGCGTCCACCTCCACGTGCAGCACGCCCTCCACCATCGCGCTCACGCGGCGCAGCACTCCGCGCGTCCCCCGGCACGGCTGGCAGAAGGCCGTGGAGAACTGGACCAGGGTGGCCCGCCGCCCCAGCCGCGCCACCCCGATGTCGCCGGGGCCCAGCACGGCCCCGTCCTCGTCGCCCACTCCGCCGCTCCTCCCGGCCGCCCGCGTCCCGTACTCCGCCTCCATGCTCCCCCTCCGCGCGGCCGTCCCGGCTCCCACCGCCACGCCCCCGGCTGAACGTCCGCGTGACCGGTCCGGATTCCCGGGCGGCCTGCGCGCGGAACGTGACCGGAATCTCCCCGCCCCGGGCTGGCCGGTGAAGTTACGCACGCGTAAGTTCCGTTCCTGGCCGGGTACACCTCCCTGGCACTCTCCACCCCACGAAGGACCCACATGGCTGAGCTGGTCTACCCGCCCGTCGTCCGCGCGGCACTCACCTGGTTCAAGGCGCTCGACCTGCGATTCGACATCGAGGGCACCGAGCATGTGCCGCACGACGGGGGCGCGGTCCTGGTCAGCAACCACATCAGCTACCTCGACTTCATCTTCGCCGGCAAGGCCGCGCTGCCCGCGAAGCGTCTGGTGCGCTTCATGGCCAAGGAGTCGGTCTTCCGGCACAAGGTGTCCGGGCCGCTGATGCGCGCCATGAAGCACATCCCCGTCGACCGCTCGGCCGGGCTGGACGCCTACCGCCACGCCGTGAGCGCCCTGCGCTCCGGCGAGGTCGTCGGCGTGTTCCCCGAGGCGACGATCTCCGAGTCGTTCACCCTCAAGGAGTTCAAGAGCGGCGCCGCGCGGATGGCCCAGGAAGCCGACGTGCCACTGCTGCCGGTCGCCCTGTGGGGCACGCAGCGGCTGTGGACAAAGGGGCGCCCGCGGGACTTCGGCCGCAACCACTTCCCCATCACCATCCGTGTCGGCGCCCCGCTGCGCCCGCGGGCCGGGGAGTCGGTCGCCGCCGTCACCGAGCGGCTGCGGGACCGGGTGCAGGAGTTGCTGGAGGCCGCGCAGCGCGCCTACCCGGCACGGCCCAAGACCCCGGAGGACGCCTGGTGGCTCCCCGCCCACCTGGGCGGTTCCGCGCCCGCTCCCCAGCACCCGTAGCCGCCGCCACGGCCGCTACAGCTCCCGCGGAAGCATCGTCTCCAGCTCCGTGCGGCTGCGAGCCCGCCGCAGGACGGCCAGGGGCACCGGGTGCGGTTCGGCGTACAGCCGCGGGTCGTCGTACTCGCCCAGCTCCCGGGCGGGCGTGTAGGGCAGGTGCTCCTCGTCCGGGGAGAACCGGCTGACGACGCCGGGCCCGTCCCCGCGGGGGTCCAGTCGCAGCCACGGCCGCCCCGGCAGGCGCACCGCGACGAGGCCGTGGACGACCTCCAGCCGCTGGTAGCACAGCGCCGCCGGGAGGCCCTGGGAGCGCAGCAGGGCGGCCAGGGCGTGCGCTTTGGCGTAGCAGATGCCGGTCGAGCGGGCGAGGACGTCCGAGGCCCGCCAGGTGACGTGCTCCTCACCGCTGTCCATCGAGTGGCGCACCCGGTCGCGGACGTGGTGGAAGGCGGCGGAGGCGAAGGCGACGGCGTCGCGGGGGTGCCCCCTGCCCGAGCGAGGCCGAGAGCCCGGGGAAACGTCCGCCCGCAGCCGGGCGGCGACGTCGCGGACGACGGGATGGTGGTGGTCGACGGCCGGACAAGCGGCCAGGTAAGCGGCCGGCGCGGCTACGGGCACGAGATCCATGGCCCGACCGTAGCCGGAACCATGGACCTCGCGCATATATTTTCCTAAGAGCGCATATTCATGCAGGCGCGGTCATCTCCGCGCGGAGCGCCGCCACGAAGCCGTCGACGTCCTCCTCGGTCGTGTCGAAGGAGCACATCCAGCGCACGACGCCCTCCGCCTCGTCCCAGAAGTAGAAGCGGTAGTGCTTCATCAGGCGCTCGCTGACCTCGTGCGGCAGCCGGGCGAAGACGGCGTTCGCCTGCACCGCATAGAGGATCTCCACGCCCTCGACCGTGCGGACCCCCTCGGCCAGCCGCCGCGCCATGGCGTTGGCGTGCCGGGCGTTGCGCAGCCACAGGTCGCCGGTGAGCAGGGCCTCCAGCTGTACGGACACGAAGCGCATCTTGGACGCGAGCTGCATGGACAGCTTGCGCAGGTGCTTCATCGCCCGCACCGCGTCGGGGTTGAGGACGACGACGGCCTCACCGAACAGCGCGCCGTTCTTCGTCCCGCCCAGGGAGAGCAGGTCCACGCCCGCCGCGTTGGTGAACGTCCGCATGGGGACGTCGAGCGCGGCCGCGGCGTTCGCGATGCGCGAGCCGTCCAGGTGGACGATCATGCCCCGCTCGTGCGCGTGCCGGCAGATCGCCTTGATCTCCGCGGGCGTGTAGAGGGTGCCCAGCTCCGTACTCTGCGTGATCGAGACGACCTGCGGCATGGCCCGGTGCTCGTCGTCCCAGCCGTAGGCCTCCCGGTCGATCAGCTCGGGGGTGAGCTTGCCGTCCTCGGTGGGGACCGTCAGCAGCTTGAGGCCGCCGACCCGCTCGGGGGCGCCGCACTCGTCGACGTGGATGTGCGCGGTGTCCGCGGCGATGACGGCGCCCCAGCGGTCGGTGACCGCCTGCAGCGCGACGACGTTGGCCCCCGTCCCGTTGAACACGGGGAACGCCTCGGCCCGGGGGCCGAAGTGCCGGCGTATGACGTGCTGCAGGTGCTCGGTGTACACGTCCCCGCCGTAGGCGGTCTGGTGGCCGCCGTTGGCCAGCGCGATCGCGGCCAGCACCTCGGGGTGCGCGCCCGCGTAGTTGTCGCTGGCGAAACCGCGTGTCAGGGGGTCGTGGTGCCGTCGGGCGTCGGTCCGGGTGTCGATCCGGCCGGAGCCGGCGTCCGTCAGGGCTTCGGTGTGAGCCACAGGCGCTGTCCGTTCACTTCCTCGGTGGGCATCGTCCAGGTGTCCACGATGGCCTCCGCCAGCTCGGTGACGTCGGTGAAGGTGGCGAACTTGGCGTTCGGCCGCTCCTTGCGCATGGCCTCGTGCACCAGGGCCTTGACCACCAGAATCCCAGCCGCCGCCTGCGGGCCGCTCTCGCCCCCGGCCTTGCGGAAGGCGTCGCCCAGGGCGAGCGTCCACGCCTCGGCGGCCGCCTTGGCCGCCGCGTAGGCAGCGTTGCCCGCCGTCGGCTTGCCGGCCCCGGCGGCGCTCACGAGGAGGTACCGGCCCCGGCCGCTGCGGTTCAGCGCGGCCTCGAACGCGAGCGAGGTGTGCTGGACGGTCCGGACCAACAGCCGCTCCAGCACGTCCCAGTCGGCCAGGTCGGTGTCGGCGAAGCTCGCGGAGCCGCGCCAGCCGCCCACGAGGTGGACGAGCCCGTCGATCCGGCCGAACTCCTTCTCCGTGCGCCGGGCCCACTCCCTGGTCTCCTCCAGGTTCAGCAGGTCGACCGTGTCGCCGGTGACCGTCGCCCCGCCGTGCGCGAAGCGGGCGGCGTCCACCCCCTGGGCGAGCCGCTCGGGGTCGGCGTCCGCGCCCACCACGACGGCTCCCGCCTCGGCGAGCCGCCGCAGCACGGCGTGGCCCGCCGGGCCGCCGGCCCCGGCCACCGCCACGACCGCGCCTTCCAGTGATCCCGCACCGCTTCCGTTACCGGCGGTACCGCTCGTCATACTGTTCGCCTCCACTGTGCCTGCCTGTCGGCCTGAGCCGTCTTCCACTGCCGTCGCCCCGCCCGGTGAGGTGTCCTCACGCCGCTACGGGAGCGGTGACGCTGTCCGCGGTGATGCCCTCGGTGGAGGCGATCACACCACGCAGCTTCTTGGCCAGCGCCTCGTAGAACATGCTCAACGGGAACTCGTCCGGGTGCACCTCGTCGACCAGCTTGCGCGGCGGCAGGGTGAGGTCGAGGGCGTCGGGGCCCTTGGCCCAGGTCGAGCCCGGGTGCGGGGCGAGGTAGGTGGAGACCAGCTCGTAGGCCTTGAACCAGTGCACGAGCTTGGGACGGTCGATGCCGCGCCGGTAGAGCGTCTCGATCTCCTCGCGGAGCTGGACGGTGACCTCGCGGGCCCGGTCCCAGTCGATGCTGAGCTTGTTGTCACGCCAGCGCAGCGCGTCGCTCTGGTGCAGGTAGGCGAAGAGGAGCTGACCGCCCAGACCGTCGTAGTTGCGGTTGCGCCCACCGGTGACGGGGAAGCGGAAGAGGCGCTCCAGGATGACCGCGTACTGCACGTCCCGGCCCTGTGGGAAGCCGTCGGCCTCCAGCTTCACGGCCTCGTGGAAGGCGGTCAGGTCACAGCGGAGCTCCTCCAGGCCGTACATCCAGAAGGGCTGGCGCTGCTTGATCATGAACGGGTCGAACGGCAGGTCGCCGTGGCTGTGGGTGCGGTCGTGGACCATGTCCCACAGCACGAAGGTCTGCTGGGTGCGCTCCTGGTCGCCGAGCAGCTCCAGGGCCTCCTCGGGAAGCTCCAGGCTGGTCACGTCGCAGGCGGCCCGCACGACGCGGCGGAACCGGGCGGCCTCGCGGTCACAGAAGATCCCGCCCCAGCTGAAGCGCTCGGGCGCCTCGCGCACGGCGATCGTCTCCGGGAAGAGGACGGCGGAGTGCGTGTCGTAGCCGCTGGTGAAGTCCTCGAAGGTGATGCCGAGGAAGAGCGGGTTGTCGTAGCGCGTGCGCTCCAGCTCGGCCAGCCAGTCGGGCCAGACCATGCGCAGGACGACGGCCTCGAGGTTGCGGTCGGGGTTGCCGTTCTGCGTGTACATGGGGAAGACGACCAGGTGCTGGCGGCCGTCGACTCGCTGTTCGGCAGGCTGGAAGGCGAGCAGCGAGTCGAGGAAGTCCGGCACCCCGAAGCCACCGTCGGCCCAGCGGCGCAGGTCGGCGACGAGCGCCTGGTGATAGGCCTCGTTGTGCGGCAGCAGGGGGGCCAGCCGCTCGACGGCGGCGATGACGCGCGTGACCTCGGCGGAGGCTTCCTCCCGGGTGGGCGCCTCGTCGGCGGCGAAGTCGATGGAGCCGTCCGTGGACTGCCAGGGGCGGATGCGCTCCACGGCGTCCTTCAGCGTCGTCCACTCCGGCCGCTCAACGATCCGCTCGCTTTCGCTCACCGACGCGGATATCCCGGCACTCACCGGACGAACACCATCCTCAACGCTGACCCGCGAAAGAATCTCCGCCATAACCGTCCCTCCACGGAAGAAAATCTTGTCAGTCTCACCGTAGGCATAGTCGCGCGACCATCTCAAGTGCAGACGCAGGAAATCTTCCCGCGCAACCTGAGAAAACACAGGTTTCTTCCGTCACACCCCTGCGAACCCCAGGAATTTCACTCCCGTATGCCGAGATGGCAGGAGTAGATGACCTTTTGTCGTGTTCACCAGAACAGCCCGTTTCATGCCGTTCGCCCCCCTCAGGGGTTCCGCGCCGGGCGGCGGCTAGGCTGACCGGCGGCCGGACCGGGCACGCGAACAGGAGAAGCGCACGTGGCACTGCTGACCGTCGGACACCGCGGGGTGATGGGCGTCGAGCCGGAGAACACGCTGCGGTCCTTCCGCCGCGCGGAAGCCGAGGGGTTCGACATGATCGAGCTCGACCTCCACCTCAGCAAGGACGGTGAGCTGGTCGTCATGCACGACGCGCAGGTGGACCGCACCACCGACGGCTCGGGGCTGGTCGGTGACATGACGCTGGCGGAGCTGCGCGGACTGGACGCCGGGCTGGGCGAACGGGTCCCGGTCTTCGAGGAGGTCGTGGACGCGGTGGACGTCCCCATGCAGGCCGAGATCAAGGACGCGGCCGCCGCCCGGGTCCTCGCCGACCTCATCGAACGCCGCCGACTGCACGAGCGGATCTGGGTCATCTCCTTCCACGAGGAGGCCCTGCGGGAGACACGCGAACGCCTCCCGGACCTCCCCGTCGCCCTCGTGACCGGCGCATCCACGCCGACGGCGCCCGAGCGGGCCGTCAACCTGGGCGCGGCGATGGTCTCCTGCGAGCTCCCGCACCTGACCGCCGAGACGGTGGAGCGGTGCCACGCCGCGGGCCTGAAGGTGATCAGCTGGACCGTCAACACCCCCGAAGAGCTCGCCCGCGGCCGCGAGCTGGGCCTGGACGGTGTGGTCACCGACCTGCCGGACATCCGGCAAGCCGTCAGCGCAGGGGCTTGACCAGCAGCTCGAAGCGCAGGTCGGGGCGGCGCGGCAGGCCGAAGCGCTCGTCGCCGTACGGGAACGGGCTCATCCGGCCCGTCCTGGTGTAGCCGCGGCGCACATACCAGGCGATGAGGTCCTCGCGCTGTGTGATGACGGTCATCTCCATGGCGCGGGCGCCCCACAGCTCCGCCGCCGTGCGCTCGGCCTCGGCCAGCACCCGGCGTCCCAGCCCGCCGCCCTGCAGCCCGGGCCGGACCGCGAACATCCCGAAGTAGGCCGCCACCCCCTCGGCCCCCGGGCGGCGCTCCAGCTGGCAGCAGGCGACGAGCTCGCCGCCCGCCTCGGCGACCAGCACCCGGCTCTCCGGGTCCTTGAGCACCGCACGCACCCCGTCCGGGTCGGTGCGCTGACCGTCCAGCAGGTCGGCCTCGGTCGTCCAGCCCACCCGGCTGGCCTCACCGCGGTAGGCGGACTCGACGAGGGCGACCAGCGGCTCGACGTCGTCCTCGGTGGCCTCCCGGAACGCGAGCGGGGCGGAGTGTGCGCAATCCATGACCGGAGAGCCTAACCGGCGCGCCGGGAGACCGCGGGCCCGCGGCTGACCCGCGCCCGGGGCCCGCAGCCCTAGAGTCGCCGCATGGTGCATGTGTTGAGCAGCAGGGTGCTGCTGCGGCCGACCGACCCGGAAGAGGCCCGCGACTACTACGGACGCCGGCTCGGACTCACCGTCCAACGGGAGTTCGGGACCGGCCCGGAGCGCGGCACGGTGTACTTCCTCGGGGGCGGCTTCCTGGAGGTCTCCGGCCGTGCCGGGCAACCGTCCGCGCCGGGCCTGCGGCTGTGGCTCCAGGTGGCCGACGCCGCAGAGGCGCACGAGGAACTGACCGGGCGCGGTGTGGAGATCCTGCGCCCTCCGGTGCGCGAGCCCTGGGGCCTGGTGGAGATGTGGGTCGCGGCCCCGGACGAGGTGCGGCTGTGCGTCGTCCAGATCCCCGACGACCACCCCCTGCGCTACCGGCCGGGCATCTGACGCCGCCTGCCGTTCCCGCCCAGCACCCCCTCTGCGCCGGTGCGCCCCCTGTGCGCCGCTCCGGCGCCGGGCAGCCTCCCCGGGACGGGAGGGAGCGGTGGGCATGCACGTCCCGGCACAGGTCGGCTGGCTGCTGGCCGGCGTCTGCGCGCTCGCAGGGGCCCTCTGCCTCGCCCGCGCCCGGCAGGCGGTGCGGGCCGGCGCCCGGCAGGCCGGCCGGCGCCCCGCGGAGGCCGCCGCCGCCGAGGCGGTGATGGGGTTCGCGATGGCCCTGATGGCGATACCGGGCGGCGTGCTGCCCGACGCCGCCCACGTCGCCGTTTTCGGCGCCCTCGCCCTGTGGGCGCTCACGCTGGGGCTGCGGGGCGCCCCGCACCAGTTCCACCATCTGATCGAGGCCGCCGCGATGGCCTGGCTGATGCTGCCGCTCGGCTCGGGGCACGGCGGCGGCCCGCCCGCGGTCGCCGGTGCGCTGCTGGCCTACTTCTGCGCCCGGGCCGTGCTCGGCGGCGTCCGGCTGCTGCCGGCCCCCGCCGGTCGGCCGGGGTCGGGCACGGCCGAGGTGGCGGAGGCCTGCCGGCTGATGCTCACGGTGGCCATGTGCGCCATGGTGCTGGGGTGAGAGGCCGCCAGAGCCCGTGAGGTGTACGTCACTTCGGGGACACCGACGTACCGAGCGGTAGTGCGCGGTCTTACCCTGTGCCCATGACGGTCGCGCTCGCGCTCATCCTGCTGGGTGGTCTGACCGCGGCCCTGGCTCCGCGGCTCCTCGCCCGCAGTTCCTGGGCCGACCGTGAACCCGTGCTCGCCCTGTGGGTGTGGCAGTGCGTCGTGGCGGCCGTCCTCCTGTGCTGCGTCCTGGCCATGGCCCTGTGCGGCGCCGAGGCCTGGCAGGCAGTCAGGGGGCACGTGTTCGCTCCCGCCCCGCAGCAGGTGATCGAGGCGTACGCGCTCTCCGGCGAGGGCGACCCGTGGGCGGCGGCGCTGGCCATCACCCTCTTCGCGTGCGGCGCCTGGACGGCGGCGATGCTCACGCGCGAGGTGCTCGGCGCCCGGGCGGCCCGCCGCGCCCGACGCGCGGAGCTGCGCACCCGCTCGCCGCGGCTGCCGGGTGAGGAGGAGAGCGGCGGCGGACAGCTGACGGTGCTGGAGGCCGAGCGGCCCGACGCCTGGTGGCTGCCCGGCACGGACCCCCGGCTGGTGGTCACGACAGGGGCCCTGAGGCGTCTCGAGGGGCGGCAGCTGGCCGCCGTCCTCGCTCACGAGGAGGGTCACGTGCGGGCCCGGCACGACTGGTTGCTGTACTGCTCCTCGGCACTCGCCTCCGCCTTTCCCCGGGTCCCCGTCTACCGGGCCTTCCGGCAGCAGATGCACCGGCTGGTGGAGCTGGCGGCCGACGATGTGGCGTCCCGCCGCTGCGGGCGGCTGACCACCGCGCTGGCGCTGGTGGGCCTCAACGAGGACCGGGGCGTGTTCACCGCCGGCGGCTCCGGCGGGCCCGAACACCACGACCACCTGCCGCACCGGGTGAACCGGCTGCTCGGCCCTGCCGAGCGGCTCTCGGTGGCCCGGCGGATCCGGGTGAGCGCGCTGGCCTCGCTGATCCCCGTCGTCCCGTTGCTGGTGACGTTCGTGCCCGGGCTGCGGGCACTGGGCTGAGGCCCGGCTGAGCGGCAGCGCCACGGCGGATGGCGGTGGTGGGGCGGCGACGGAAAGCCGGGCGGAAGCCCCGGCGGCACTCGACGACCACACGAAAGACGGGGGCCGGTCTCGGGCGATCCCCCGCGTCGCCCGAGACCAACCCCCTGGGAGCAGACCCGACCAGGCATGCTCCCGCACCTGGCTGAGTATATTGGCTGGGAGCCAGTCAACGCAGGAGTTACAGGATGTCCCCTCGGAGCGCTTCGGTCAACGAAGAATTGCGCCGACGCTCGCGCGAGCGGCTGCTCCAGGCGACGGTGGAGCTGGTCGGCGATCGGGGTTACGAGGCCACCACGCTCGGCGACATCGCGGGCCGGGCCGGAGCCGCGCGCGGGCTGATCTCGTACTACTTCCCCGGCAAGCGTCAGCTTCTCCAGTCCGCCGTGCACCGCCTGATGCACCGCACGCTCAGCGCGGCCCTGGACGCGGAGCCGCGACCGAGCGGTCCCGACGCGGGCCGCGAGATGCTCGCGCGGGCGATCGACGCCATCCTCGGGCTCACCCGCACGCATACCACCCTGATGCGGACGCACATGGCGGGCATACTCCAGCAGGAGGGCTTCGTCCAGTGCGAGGAGCAGCAGCGGCTGGCGGCCGAGCTGCGCCGTGCGATGGAGAGCTACGGCTCGACGGACCTGGACACCGACTACCCGCTGCTGCGCGCCCTGTTGATGGGCGCCGTCGTCGCCGCGCTGCTGCCCGGCATCCCGATGCCCCTGCCCCGGCTGCGTGCCGAGCTGTTCAGCCGGTACGGGCTGGACTGGCGGCTCGGATACCCCCCGGGCGACGAACCTCCGGGCGGGTCCCGCCCGCTGCGGCTGGTGCGCGGCGACTGCCGCTGCGGGGAACCGGGCGCCCCCGACGGCCCCGACGGCCCCGACGGCCCCGACGGCCCTCCACAGGCCACACCCGGGCGGTAGTCAGCGGCTCTCCGCGGCGCGTGCCCGACCTGCACGAAGCGCGCCCACATTCCGGTGGAGCGGGCCGCAACGGAGCCTCGAAGCCCGTTTCCCGCGCCGCGAGCGGTCTCCCGTCCGGCCCTTCGCGGTGCCATGCTGGAGGTATCCAGGCGAAGGGAGACCGCGGCCGTGAGTGCTCTCCAGCGCGTTGCCGTCGTCGGCTCGGGTCCCAGTGGTGTCTACACCGTGCAGGCACTGCTGGACCAGGACCCCACGTCCACGCTCGCGGTGGATGTCCTGGACCGGCTGCCGTGCCCCTACGGCCTCGTCCGTTACGGCGTGGCACCCGACCACGAGAAGATCAAGTCGCTCCAGACCAACCTGCGGCGCGTGCTGGAGGATCCGCGGGTGCGGTTCATCGGGAACGTGCCCGTCGGCGAGGGTGGCGTCGCGCCCGAGGAGCTGCGTCAGCTGTACCACGCCGTGGTGTACTGCGTCGGCGCGGCCACCGACCGGCGGCTCGGCATCCCCGGAGAGGACCTGGACGGCAGCTGCTCGGCGACGGACTTCGTCTCCTGGTACAGCGGACACCCGGACGCCCGGGACGGCTTCCCGCTCACCGCCCGCTCGGTCGTGGTGATCGGCGTCGGCAACGTGGCCGTGGATGTGGCCAGGATGCTGGTCCGCGGAGCGGCCGAGCTGCACACCACGGACATGCCGCAGACACCGTTGGACGCCCTCGCCACCGGGCCGGTCCGGACGGTGCACGTGGTCGGGAGGCGCGGCCCCTCACAGGCCAAGTTCACCACCAAGGAGCTGAGGGAGCTGGGCACGCTGCCCGGCGTGCGGACCACGGCACACGCGTCGGAACTGGCTCGCGACCCCGCCCTCGGCGACCCCGGGGAGCTGCCGGCCGCGGCGCGCCGGAATCTGGCGGTGCTGGAGGGCTGGAGCCGGCCGGACGACCCGGCGGCGCTCCCCTCCGGCTCGCGGATCGACCTGCGTTTCTTCCTGCGACCGGTGGAGATTCTCGGCACCGAGGGCGGCGCGGTGCGCGCCGTGCGTTTCGAGCGCACCGCCCCGGACGGGCACGGCGGGGTGACCGGCACCGGCGAGTTCGAGGACGTCGAGGCCCAGTGGGTGCTGCGTTCGGTGGGATACCGGGGCGTGCCCCTCACGGGGCTGCCCTTCGACGCGGCGAGCGGCACCGTCCCCAACGAGAGCGGCCGGGTGCTCCGGGACGGTGCCCCCTCTCCGGGCGAGTACGTGGCCGGGTGGATCAAGCGCGGCCCCACCGGCGTGATCGGCACCAACCGGCCGTGCGCCAAAGAGACGGTGACGGCTCTGATGGCCGACGCCGAGGCCCTCGCCGCCCGCCCCGTCGCCGGGCAGGACCCGCTCGTGCGGCTGAGCGCGGGAGGGCGTCATCCGGTGCCGTGGTCGGGCTGGCTGGGCATCGAGGCCGCGGAGGCGCGGCTCGGGAGCACCCTGGCCCGTACCACCGTGAAGATCCCCGACTGGGACGGGCTGCTGCGGGCGGCCCGGCAGAGCGCCTGACGGCGCGTCCGCTCAGGCGTCCCGCGGCGGGTTGGATCCGGCGGCGGCCGCCAGCACGCTGTCGAGGAGGCCCGGGAAAAGCGCGTCCAGGTCGTCGCGGCGCAGCCGGTTGAGCTTGGCGGTGCCCCGGTAGGTCTGGCGGATCACCCCGCTCTCCCGCAGGACGCGGAAGTGGTGCGTGCTGGTGGACTTGGTCACCGGCAGCTCCAGCGCGGAGCAGGGCTGCTCCGCCAGGCCGTCCGCCAGCTGGCGGACGACGGCCAGCCGCATCGGATCGGCGAAGGCGTGCAGCACGTGCTCCAGCCGGATCTCCGTACGGTCCGGGTGGTCCAGCTCGCGGCCGGCTGAGGGCGGGGAGGAAGTCGGTGTCACGTCTCCATAGTACGAGATCCATCGTAGTTTGACATCTAACGTACTACGACGACTATCGTATGAGCGCCCACCCAGCGCGACACCGCCCCTGAGGAGTCTTCGTGAGCGCCCTGTTCGAGCCCTGCACCCTGCGTTCCCTCACCATCCCGAACCGGGTCTGGATGGCTCCGATGTGCCAGTACTCGGCCCCGTCCCAGGGCCCACTGACGTCCGTGGCGGGCGACTGGCACTTCGCCCACTACGCCGCCCGCGCCACGGGCGGGACGGGCCTCATCCTCCTGGAGGCCACGGGCGTCAGCCCCGAGGGCCGCATCAGCCCCGCCGACCTCGGCCTGTGGAACGACGAGCAGACGGCGGGACTGCGGCGCATCGCCGACTTCCTCACCGAGCAGGGCACCGTGCCGGGCATCCAGCTCGCCCACGCCGGCCGCAAGGCCTCCACCGACAGGCCCTGGCGCGGCGGCGCGCCTCTCGGGCCGGACGCTGAGGGGTGGCTCCCCTCGGCCCCGAGCCCCGTGCCCTTCGACGAGGACCACCCGGTGCCGCACGAGCTGACCGTCGAGCAGATCCAGGAGATCGTCGGGCAGTTCGCCGACTCCGCACGCCGGGCCTTGACCGCCGGGTTCCGGGTCGTCGAGATCCACGGCGCCCACGGGTACCTCATCGGCGAGTTCCTCTCCCCGCACAGCAACCGCCGCACGGACGCCTACGGCGGCAGCTTCGACCATCGCGTCCGCTTCGCTCTGGAGGTGGTGGACGCGGTCCGCGCGGTGTGGCCCGAGGACCTGCCCCTGTTCTTCCGCGTCTCCGCGACGGACTGGCTGGAGCCCGGCGGCTGGACCGTGGCGGACACCGTGCGCCTCGCCGCCCTGCTGCGGCAGCACGGCGTCGACCTGCTCGACGTCTCCAGCGGCGGCAACGCGCCGAACGTGTCCATCCCCACCGGCCCCGGGTACCAGGTCCCCTTCGCCACGCGGGTGCGGTCCGAGACCGGGCTGCCGGTCGCGGCCGTCGGGCTGATCACCGAGCCGGGGCAGGCGGAGAAGATCGTCGCGGGCGGCGAGGCCGACGCGGTCCTGCTGGGCCGTCAGCTGCTGCGCGAGCCCTCGTGGCCCCGCCGAGCGGCCCGCGAGCTCGGCGCCGACCACGTCGCCGGCCCCGTCCAGTACGGGCGCGCCGCCTGACCTGCCCGGACACCCACCCGGGGCGCCGTTGTCAGTGGCCGGGTGCACACTGACGACACGTTCGCGCCGCGCAACTGGCGTTCGCTCCGCGCGTTCGCACGGTGCGCCTTCGGCAGCCGAAGACGCACGGACAACGGCGTCCCGGAGGTGTCCTCGGATGACTGACGTACTGCTGGCCGTCGGCACGCGCAAAGGCCTGTTCCTCTTCCGGCGGCGGGCCGGCGCCCGTCCGGTCCCACCGGGCGGCGGCTGGCAGCGGATCGGCACGCACTTCACCGACCAGGCTGTTTCCGCCCTGACGCTGGACACGCGCTCCGGCCGTCCCCGAGTGCTGGTGGGCGGGGACAGCGCGCACTGGGGGCCGTCCGTGTTCTCCTCGAGAGACCTGGGCGCCTCGTGGCACGAGCCAGGCCGCCCCGCGGTGAGGTTCCCGGACGACACCGGCGCCTCCCTGGAACGCCTCTGGCAGCTCACCCCGGGCAGCACCGCCGAACCCGACGTCTTCTACGCCGGCACCGAGCCCGCCGCGCTGTTCCGCTCGCTGGACGGCGGCGAGTCCTTCGAGCTCGTCCGCCCGCTGTGGGAGCATCCCCACCGGGAGCGGTGGACTCCCGGCGGCGGCGGGCTCGGCCTGCACACCGTCCTCCTGGACCCGCGCGACACGCGCCGGGTGACGGTCGCCGTCTCCACCGGCGGCGTGTACCGCTCGGAGGACGACGGCGCGAGCTGGGCGGCCTCGAACGCGGGCGTGTCCGCCGTCTTCCTGCCCGAGCGGGAGCCGGAGTTCGGGCAGTGCGTCCACAAGGTCGCCCGGGACGCGGTGGACCCGGACCGCCTCTACCTGCAAAACCACTGGGGCGTCTTCCGCAGCGACGACGGCGGCCGTCGCTGGTCGGCGATCGAGGCGGGTTTGCCGTCCACGTTCGGCTTCCCGGTGCTCGCACACCCCCACCGCCCCGACACCGCCTACCTCTTCCCGCTCAACGCCGACTCCGACCGCGTACCGGCCGGCCGCCGCTGCCGCGTGTACCGGACGGAGGACGCGGGCCGTTCCTGGAGGGGCCTGGCCGCCGGGCTGCCCACCGCCGAGCATCACGGCGCGGTGCTCCGGGACGCTCTGTGCACCGACGGCAACGACCCCGCGGGCATCTACTTCGGCAACCGGAACGGTGAGCTGTACGCCAGCGCGGACGACGGCGAGTCCTGGCACCAGGTCGCCGCCCACCTCCCGGACGTCCTGTGCGTGCGGGCCGCGCTCGCCTGAGCCGTCCCCCGCCCGGCGCGGTCGCGGTTCGGCGCGCCCGGGGCCTCGGCCCGCTCACTGCGTCGTGTCCAGCCCGGCCTCAGGGGGCGCTGTCTCGTGAGCTGTCTCGCGGGGCGCCGCCTCAGGGCAGCCGCCAGTCGACGGGCTGGGCGCCCTGCCGCGCGAGCAGCTCGTTGGCCCGGCTGAACGGGCGGGAGCCGAAGAAACCGCGGTCCGCCGACATCGGGGAGGGGTGAGCGGACTCGATCGCCGGAACGTCCCCCAGCAGCGGGCGCAGGCTGCGCGCGTCCCGGCCCCAGAGAATCGCCACCAGCGGCTTTCCGCGTGCGGCCAGGGCCCGGATGGCCTGGTCCGTGACCTCCTCCCAGCCCTTGCCGCGGTGCGCGCCGGGCTTGCGCGGCGCCGTCGTCAGCGCGCGGTTGAGCAGCAGCACGCCCTGCTCCGTCCACGGCGTCAGATCCCCGCTGGACGGCCTGGGCAGACCCAGGTCCGTGTGCAGCTCCCGGAAGATGTTCTCCAGACTCCCGGGCAGGGAGCGCACCTCCGGCGAGACGGCGAAGCTCAGACCGATCGCCATCCCCGGCGTCGGATAGGGATCCTGACCGACGATCAGGACGCGGACCTCGTCGAACGGCTGCTGAAACGCGCGCAGGACGTTCTTCCCCGCGGGCAGGTACGTACGGCCGGCCGCGACCTCGGCGCGGAGGAAGTCCCCCATGGCGGCGATGCGCCCGCCCACGGGTTCCAGGGCCTTCGCCCAGCCTGCTTCGACAACTTCATGCAAGGGTCGTGGTGCCACGACGCGTCACTCTACTGGTCCACGCCCGCACTCCCGGAACTCCCGCCGAAGCAGCGCGCGCGGGCCGCGCTCGGCGCTACCCTCCTGCTCGTGGAGAGCTTCGAGCCCGACGGACGGACCGTCACACGAGCGGCACCCATCGCGGGCGGTCTGGCACTCGGCGTCGACTCCGGCGGCTCCGGTCTGCGGGTCGCGCTGACCGAGGTCACCGCGGGCCGCCCCGTACCGCTCGGCCGCGTGGTCACCGCTCCGCCCGTCCCCACCGGCCCCGAGGGGCTGGACGCCGGGGTGCTGCTGCACCGGGTTCTGGCCGCGGCCCGGTGCCTGCGAAGCGATGCGGGCCGGGCCGGCGGCCGGATCGAGGCCGTGTGCGTCGGGGCCGCCGGAATGGCGTCCCTGGGGACGGGCCTGCGGGACCTCCTGCCGGAGGCCCTCGCGGAAGCACTCGGCACGCGCCACCTCGCCCTGGCCGCCGACGCCGTGACGGCCTACGCCGGAGCGCTGGGCGAGCGGGTGGGGGCGGTGGCCGCGATGGGCACCGGCGTGGTCGCCGTCGGCACGGACCTGCGCGGCTGGCGGCGCGCCGACGGCTGGGGGCATCTGCTGGGCGACTGCGGCGGCGGCGCCTGGATCGGCCGGGCGGGGCTGGAGGCCGCGCTGCGGGCCCACGACGGCCGGGACAGCGGCTCGGCCGCGCTGCTCGCCCGGGCTCGCGCCGTCTTCGGAGCCGTCGAGGAGCTGCCGCGGAAGCTCTACCCGCGCACCGACCGGCCCGCCGTACTGGCCTCCTTCGCCCCCGAGGTGGCGTCCTGTTCCGCCGACGATCCGGTGGCGGCCGACATCCTGCGGGCCGCCGCCGGGCACGTCGCCGACGCGCTGGCCACCACGTGCCCGGAGCGCGAGGGCGCGGCCGTGGCGCTCACCGGCGGGCTGCTGCGGCTGGGCGAGCCCCTGCTCGGCCCCCTGCGGGCCCAGCTCGCCGCCCGGCTGCCGGACGTCCCCGTCCTCGCCCCGGCGGGCGACCCGCTCTCCGGCGCACTGCTCATCGCCGTCCGACAGGCCCGAACGGATGTGCGACTGCCGGCCGACGACGCACTGCTGCGGATCACCTGACGGCCACCGGGAAGAGGACCGGCGCGGACGGAGCCGGACGGCTGTGGTGGTTCCACGAAACACCCGGCGTGCGCGCGCCACGGCGCGCGGGATGAATCACCCACGGGCGGATAATCCACCCCCGGCAGAACCGTCATGTCCGCCAAGGCATTAGCATGCGGCGCCATGAGCTCCTCCACTGGACCCGAAGGCGGCCTGCCCGTACGAATGCCGCGTCCCCGCAAGCCCGGCAGGCATCGCCGGCCGGAGCCCGTCGTCGCCCCCGAGGGCGCCCCCGCCCTGGTGCTGGCGGTTCCCGGGGCCCCGTCCGACGCGGCACGTGGACTGGCCGAGGAGATCATCAGCATCGCGCGTTCCGAGCTCCCCGGCCTGGACGCCCGTATCGCCTTCGTCGACGGGACGGATGAGGCGTTCCCCGGCGTCGAGGCCGTGCTGGCCCAGGTCGCCGCCGAGCGGGCGGCCCGCGCCGCCCGCCGCGCCCAGGACCCGGCCGCGGCGGAGGAGGCCGTCGAGGAGCCGGGGCCGGAGGGTCCCGCGCCGTCGGCCGTCGTCGTGCCGCTGCTGGCCGGCCCGGACGCCTCGGTGCTCGGCCGCATACGCGAGGCGGTGCGGAGCAGCGAGGCGGGCACGGAGCTGACCGACGTGCTCGGCCCGCACCCGCTGCTCGCCGAGGCCGTCCACGTCCGCCTGTCCGAGGCGGGCCTGGCCCGCGCCGACCGGGCACGCCTGTTCACCGTGGCCACCGCCGCCGACGGCATCGTGCTGGCCACCTCGGGTGGTGCGGAAGCGGTGCAGGTCGCCGGCATCACCGGCATGCTCCTGGCCGCACGGCTGGCCGTGCCGGTGCTGGCGGCGCCACTGGACGAGCCGGGCGCCATCGCCCGGGCCGCCGGGGAGCTGAAGTCCTCGGGCTCCCAGCAGCTCGCCCTCGCCCCGTGCCTCATCGGCCCGGAGGCGCCGGAGGGCCTGGTGGAGACCGCGGCACAGGAGGCGGGTTGCCACGCGGCGGAGCCGCTGGGCGCCTACCCGGCCGTCGGCAAGCTGGTGGCCTCGGCGTACGGCGCCAAGGCGGGTATCAGCCCGGCGAGCGCGCCGCAGGGCACGATGGTCCGCTGAGGGCCCGGACGTCCGGTCGCCGCGTGCGGCCGGAGTGACGTGCGGTGGGGGCGGGAGCTCGGGGCCCGCCCCCCACCGCACTTTCGCGTCATGGCGCCCCGGTCAGTCGAAGACGACGCAGCTCGGCGCGGCGATGGCGAGGCTTCCGCCCAGGTGGGGCACGCCCGTGGCGGGGTCGAGGTCGAAGCGGGCCACGTCACCCGAGCGCTGGTTGGCCACGTGGAGGTGCCGCCCGGCCGGGTCCACCGCGAGGTCCCGGGGCCAGTGACCGCCGCACGGCACGGTGGTGAGCAGTTCCGGCTTCCCGGCGTCACCGGCCAGGGACAGCACGGCGATCGTGTCGTCGCCACGGTTGGCCACCCAGGCGTGCCGCCCGTCGGCCGAGACGGCGAGGGCCGAGGGGAAGTTGTCTCCCCGGGAACCGGGCGGGCGCGTGGGCGTCCGGCCGACCGGTTCCAGGGCTCCGGTGGCGTCGTCCCAGTGGCAGGCGGTGACGCTCGACTCCAGCTCGTTGACGACGTAGGCCCAGTCGCCGCCGGGGTGGAAGGCCAGGTGCCGCGGCCCGGTACCGGCCGGCATGGGCACCTCGTGCCGGGGCACGGCGCCGGAGTGGTCGAGTCGGCACACCCGGACCGACTCCGTGCCGAGGTCCACGGTGAGCAGCCAGCGCCATCCGGCGTCGGCGACCACGCAGTGCGCGTGCGGGCCGGCCTGCCGCTCGGGATCGGGGCCGCTCCCCCGGTGCGCGCGTACGCTGCGGCCGCCCGCGTCGGGAAGCGCGCCCGGGCCGAGCGGCAGGGTGCTCACACTGCCGGAGCCGTAGTTCGCTGTGAAGACGTACCCGGCGGCGACGGCGAGATGGGTGGGCGCGTCCCCGCCGACGGGTACGGGTTCGGCCAGGAGGCGGGGCGTTCCCCCCTCGGCCACGGAGAAGGCGGCCACGGCGCCGTCCGGCGTCTCGCTGACGGCGTAGAGGGTGCCGGAGCCCGGCGCGAGGGCGAGGAACGAGGGGTCGGGGACGGCGCCGGTCCGCCCGAGGACGGTGAGCGCACCGCTGGCCGGGTCCACGGCGGCCGCCGTGAGCCCGGCGCCCCCCTCGGAGGTGAACGAACCGATGTACGCCCGCCGTCCGCCTCCAGAGTCGGCCACCCCACCGCACCTTTCACCCGCGTCTTCGGCCGGGAAGCCCCGGATGGAGGATTCCCGAGCAGGCACGGTAGCAGTTGGTCTGGACCACAGTGCACCACCGATGCCGGTCCGCCGCGCGTCACGTCAGCTGGAGCGGGCTCCGGGGTGCGCTGTGCAGCGGGACCACCAGGCCCGCGAGGGCCGACTCCAGCCCGTGCAGATGGGCCAGCGCCCCCTCGGCGTCCGGCCGCTGCGCCACAGCGGGGACACGGACGGGCACGGTCTGCGGTGTCCGCCCGTGCCGTCGGGCATCTGGGCCCTGTTGCCGGAGCAGCCGCTCGACGGCCTCCTCGACCCGGCGACAGGCCGCCGTGAGCCGCTCGTCCTGTGAGGCGTCCGGGTCCGCGGCGACGCCCGCCAGGGCCCGCGCCCGGGCGGCACAGGTGTCCAGCAGCTCCAGGACCCGCCGGGCGCGGACCTTGCGCGCCCGGTGCGGATGGAGCGGGTGGAGGAGCGGGGCGAGGGCCAGCCGGGCGCGGCCCAGCAGCAGCTCCAGCTCCGCCACACGGGCCGCGGGATCAGCGCTCCCGTCGCCGGCGATGCGGCGCGCCGACTCCTCGGTGCAGCGGTGCAGGCACACCAGGGCGCGCTGGATCCAGGCGTTCGTCGCGGCGTGCGTGGTCACCGGCAGCACGAGCGCGACGGCGAGGGCCGCGCCCAGCGCCCCGACGAGCGTCTCCCCCACCCGCAGCACCAGCAGCCCGGAGTCCAGCACACCCAGGAGCCCGTACAGCAGGCCGACCATCACGGTCACGAAGAACATCATCCACGAGTACGAGACCGGGGCGGTGTAGAAGATCCCGAAGACGCAGACGGCGACGAGCAGGGCTGTCGGCGCGAGCGCCCCGTCGACGGGCAGCGCTATGGGCAGCCCGGCCAGGATGCCGAGCACCGTGCCCAGCACCCGGCGGAAGCCGCGGACGAGCGTCTCACCGCGCGAGGCGGTGTTGACGAAGATCCACCAGGCCGCGCCCACCGCCCAGTACCAGCGCGCGTCCGACAGGGCCTGCCCCGCGAGGAGCGCGACCCCGCAGGCGACGGTCGCCTGGACGGCCTGACGGGTGGTGGGCCGGGCCAGCCCCCGCTCGTCACCCTGCGGCGGCACGGGCGGCGGTGGGTCGCGCCGCTCGATCGGCCACCCGGCGAAGCGGACGGCCGCCGCGGCGGCGAGGGCCAGGAGCAGGGCGGCGGTCAGGGCGGGCAGGTCCCTCGGCAGCGGTTCCAGGAACTGCGCCACGAAGAACGTCATGAAGGCGAAGATGCCGAGCGCGTTTCCGCGCGGCCCGTAGCGCCGGGCGTACACACCGGCGAAGACGATGGCGAGGAACACGGCGTCCCGGACGAGGGGGGCGTCGTGCAGCAGGGCCGCCGTGCCGAGGACGGGGAGCCCGACCAAGGGAAGCAGCAGCGTGGTGCGCGCCTGCGCGGCCACGCTGGGGTCGGTGACGGTGAAGAGGGCGAGCAGGGCGGCCAGGCCCGCGGTGATGGCCGCCGGCGTGCCAAGCCCCGCGGCGGCGGCCACGGTCACGGCGAGCCCCACGCCGAGCACGGCGCGGCTCGCGGTCCTGAGCCTCAGTCGCCCCGGGTCCGGGGCTGTGAACATCGTCTTCACGGCGGTCGGCCGCCCCCTTGTCCTGCTTCACGCCGTCCGTGGCCGATCCGGGGGTGGTGGACGGCCGAGGCACGACGAAGGCGCCGCGGTCCGGTACCGGCCTCGTTGCCGTCCGGCGCTACGCGGCGCCCATGTGCATGTATGCGACACCTAAAGTCGATGGAAGCATGCCGCGCCACGCCCGGCCAAATCCCCGCGGGGTGACAAGGCCCACGCGCGCACGGCTTCACACGGCCTTCGCGCTCACAGCGTGCCGGCGGCACGGGGAGCGCCGTCGGTGGCCAGGCCGAGCCGTGCCGCCAGGTCGAGAGCGTCGGCGAAGTCGACATCGTCACCGGCCAGCCGGGCGGCGGCGAGGGCGGAGGGCTCCTCGCCGGACTCCAGCAAGGCGGTCCACTGCCGCTGGGTGAGGGCGAGATAGCGCAGGCTCGGAAGGCCGACGAGAACGGACAGGTCGGTGACGTCGGCCCCGGGGAGGTCGAGCCCGCGCAGGTTGGAGGACGTACGCAGCGGCGCGACGTCCACCGGCGTGGTTGTCCTCAGGGCGAGTGAGGCCGGATGGGGATGGCCTGACAGAGGGGTGAGGTCACCGCCCACGAGCGCGATGCGCAGGGACTCGACGGTCAGTCCGCGCAACGGCGTCGGGTCGGCGGTCGTGCAGCGGTTCAGATGCAGCAGGCGGAGCGCGGGCGCGGCGGTGAGCGGGGCCAGGTCGACGATCCCGGAGACGTCGTTCACGTGGATGGCCTGGAGTGTGGGCGGCACCTCGGCGGGGATGTCGCCGATGATCTGCCGCGTGCCGCCGCCGTCGTCCGGTAGCCGCAGGTGGATGTGGTCCTCCACCTTCTCGAAGCGGCCCTTGTCCAGCAACTCCAGGTGCTGCCCGAGCAGGGAGGTGATGGAGTCGGCCACGTACTCGGGGCCCTCGTCGAAGTCGCGGCCGGTGGCGATGACCTGGCCCGGCCGACCGTCACGGGCGGGAGCCATGTCCACGGCCAGGAAGTTGCCGTCCTCACCGGTGGCGAACCGGATCCAGCCCGGATGCCCGCCACATCGGCGGACGGTGTCGGCAGGCGTGCCGTCGAAGACCACGGCGTCCCACTCCAGGTCCCAGCCGAACCAGGGGCGGTCCTGCCACTCGCGCCAGTCCGTGTATTCGGCGACGAGGCTCTGAAGGGACAGCCAGGCGTAGTTCTCGGTCAGGTAGCGGAAGCCGTCGCCGTCGGCGATCAGGTACAGCGCCCGCAGATCCGCGGGCAGGGAACGGCCGAGGGGTTCGCTCGGCCTCGTCGAGTGCGGCCTCGGTGACCGGCGGGGGAAGCGCCTCCGGATGTCCGAGGATGGCGGCCCGCCGCTCGCGGTAGGCCCGGAACCGCGTCGCGGCCAGCTCCGGGTCGCCGGCCGGGGCGGCGGAACCGGCCTGCTGGCCGAGGCCGGGCTGCGGGAGGCGGTACCCGGGGTCCAGGCTGATCTCGAAGCCACCGCCGTGCCCCGTCACACGGCCGACGGCATCGGTGAACGCGACGAGCCGGTACTCACCGCCGGGCCGGCAGTCGATCTCCCAACTGACCCGGTCCCAGCCTGGATCGACGGCCAGCTTCTCCGCGAGATCTCGCAGCGGACCGTGCAGCCCGTCGAAGGCCGCGAACCCCGAGAAGGCGTCGGCACCGGCGTAGCCGCCGGTCATTCCGGTCCCGCCACCGCCCACCTGCCCCGCGATGCGCGCCCCGGTCCAGTCCGACGGCGCGTGCAGGGCGATGTGTTCGGCCATGCGACGGGCGACCTCTTCGACCCTGTGCTGCTGTCTCCCTTCTGCGACGAGGCTGCGGGCCACTCTCCCAGGGGCCACTGACACCCCGGCCATCAGCGGGTCCGGTGCCGCGGACGGTGAGCAGTACGGCCGACGCGGGGGCCGGGCGGGACGGCGGAAGCCGGTACGCCGGAGTCAGCCCAGGAAGCTCAGTCGCACCTGGCGGTGGGGGTTGTCGCGGTTGGTGTCCACGAGGCACACGGACTGCCAGGTGCCGAGCGCGAGGCGGCCGGCGAGGACGGGAAGGGTCGCGTGCGGGGGCACGAGGGCGGGCAGGACGTGGTCGCGGCCGTGGCCGGGGCTGCCATGGCGGTGCCGCCAGCGATCGTCGGCGGGCAGCAGGTCGTGCAGGGCGGCCAGCAGGTCGTCGTCGCTGCCCGCACCCGTCTCCAGCACCGCCACCCCGGCCGTGGCGTGCGGCACGAAGACGTTGAGCAGGCCGTCGCGGCCCCAGGCGACCTCGTCGAGGTGGCGCTCACACTCCGCGGTGAGGTCGTGGACGGTCTCCGTCGAGCCGGTCGTGATGTCGAGCACGCGCGTCCGGAAGTGTTCGCTCATGCCCCTATCCTGCCCTCCGCCCCCCGACCTGCGGGGAAGTTCCCCGGCCCGGGGATGGTTGGCACGGGCATGGAGTACGTGGAGGTCGTCGTCGTCGGAGCGGGGCAGGCGGGGCTGTCCAGCGCCTACCACCTGCGCAGGCGGGGGTTCGCCCCGGGCCGGGAGTTCGTCGTCCTGGACCATGCGCCACGGGCCGGGGGCGCCTGGCAGTTCCGCTGGCCGACGCTCACCTACGGCGCGGTGCACGGGATGCACGCGCTTCCCGGCCTGGAGCTCGGCGAGGCGGATCCGGACCGGCCCTCGGCGGAGGTGATCGGGGACTACTTCGCGCGCTACGAGGAGGCCTTCGACCTGCCGGTACGGCGGCCGGTCGACGTCCGCTCCGTGCGTCCGGCGGACGACGGCGGTCTGCTGGTGCGGACGTCGGCGGGGACGTGGCACACCCACGCGCTGATCAACGCCACGGGAACGTGGGAGCGTCCGTTCTGGCCCCGGGTGCCCGGGCAGGAGGGATTCCGGGGGCGGCAGACGCACACGCGTGACTACCCGGGGCCGGAGGCCTTCGCGGGGCAGCGCGTCGTGATCGTCGGCGGCGGAACGTCCGCGGTCCAGCATCTGCTGGAGGTCGCCGGGACGGCCACGGAGACGACCTGGGTCACGCGCCGTCCGCCGCTCTTCCGCGAGGGGCCCTTCGACGCGGAGGCCGGCCGCCGTGCCGTCGCTCTGGTGGCCGACCGGGTGCGGCGGGGGCTGCCGCCGCGTTCGGTCGTCTCCGTGACCGGCCTGCCGCTGACCGACGCCCTGCGGCAGGCCCGGGAGCGTGGCCTGTTGGAGCGCCTGCCGCTGTTCGACCGGATGGCCCCGGACGGCGTCGCGTGGGACGACGGCCGTTTCGTGGCCGCCGACGCCGTGGTGTGGGCCACCGGCTTCCGTCCCGTGCTGGACCACCTCGCGCCCCTGCGCCTGCGCGAACCCGGCGGCGGAGTGCGGCTGGAGGGCACCCGTGTCGTCCGCGACCCCCGCGTGCACCTGGTCGGCTACGGGCCGTCGGCGAGCACCATCGGGGCCAACCGCGCCGGGCGAACGGCCGTCGCCGACCTGTACGCCCTCCTCGGTCGCGGCCAGAAGGACGCAAGAGAGGTCGAACACCCTCACGGTTCTTCATCCTTGCAGATGATCGTTCCCCAACTCGCTGTCGCCTAGCTGTGTGACACACGATGCTGACGGTGTGCAAGCGACGGGCTGCAGACCGCGACTGCACCCCCGCCCGGTGTCCCATGACGTGGCGGGGCAGTCCCACCGACCATGCAAGGAGAACGTACGACCATGGATCTGCTCACCAACCTGCTCGCCGGTGTCATCCACTTCGTGGGCTGGCTGATCTGACAGACCCCGACGCCCGGCGCCGTCCTTCCCCGTCCCAGGGGAGGGCGGCGCCGCCGTGTGCGAGCTCCGTCCGCCGCACCGGTAATCCGTTGGTAGGAGAGCCGCGGACTGCATAGCCTCCCGCCCATGACGTTGACCTATGAACGCTGTTGCGACGAGATCCCCGCCCAGGCCCGGGCCCTGACCGCGGTCCTCGGCTCGGCCGACCTCGGCCGCCGGGTAGCCACCTGCCCCGACTGGACGCTGGAGGAACTCGTCGAACACGTCGGCCAGGCGCACCGCTGGATGGCCGAGATCGTGCGCACCCGCGCCAAGGGCGAACTGAAGCCCGAGGACGTTCCTGACGCCCAGGCGCCGAAGGGCGACGCGGCGGCCCTCGGCACCTGGCTCGTGGCGGGCGCCGACCGCGCCGCCGCCGCACTGCGCGCGGCCGGGGCCGGCACGCGCGTATGGACCTGGTGGACCGACCAGCGAACGGACTTCTGGGCACGGCGCATGGTCCACGAGACGGTGGTCCACCGGGCGGACGCCTGCCTGGCCGCCGGCGTGCCGTTCACCGTCACGCCGGAGGTCGCCGTCGACACGATCGACGAGTGGCTCGAGCTCGTGAGCAGCCCGGTGGTGCAGGAGGAGGACGAGGAGCTCCAGGCCCTGCGCTCCCGAGCCGGGGCGAGCCTCCATCTGCACGCCACCGACACGCCTGCCGTCCTCGGTGCCGAGTGGCTCATCGAACTGACCGGCGAGGGCATCACCTGGCGTCGCGACCACGCGAAGGCCGCGGTGGCGCTGCGCGGCGAACTCACCGACGTGCTGCTCGCGTTCTACCGCCGGATGCCGGCCACGGACGAGCGCGTCGAGGTGATCGGCGACGCGGAGCTCCTGGACTTCTGGCTGGAGAAGGTGAGTTTCGCCTGACAGCCCGGACGCGCGGCGACCTGCTCAGCCCCTGGCTTAATCCTTTGCCCTGACGGGGCGTCCGCCCGAGGCTTGCGTCATGGAGACCATCACGCTGCTGCCGCGGCTGCACCTGCTGAGGTTCGAGGTGGGGCAGGCCTACCTGTGGGCCGAGGACGACGCACTGACGCTCATCGACAGCGGCCCCGTCGGCTCCGCGGACGCGATCGCCGGAGCGCTCGGACGCCTCGGCCGGGACACCGGGGAGATACGCCGTCTGGTCCTCACCCACTTCCACGAGGACCACACCGGAGCCGCCGCGGAGATCGCGGGCTGGGGCGCCGTCACCGTCTGCGCACACCGCCTGGAGGCGCCCGTCATCCGCGGAGAGGTGGCCGGGGACCCGCCCGACATGGACGAGGCGCCCCCGTGGGAGCGGGACCTGTGGGCGAGTCTGCCTCCACTCCCACCCACACCGCCCACACCCGTGCACCGGGAGGTCGGCGACGGGGACACCCTGCCCTTCGGCGGCGGCGCCCGCATCGTGCACGGCCCCGGGCACACCAGGGGGAGCATCGGCGTCCACCTGCCCGCACACGGCGTGCTGTTCACCGGTGACACCGTGGCCGGCACGGGGGACGGCGGCGCCATGCTCGGCGTCTTCAACCAGGACCGCGCGCGCACGCTGGAGTCCATGCGCGGGTTCGGCCGGCTCGCTCCGGAGATCGCGTGCTTCGGCCACGGCGACCCCGTGCTCCGCGGCGCGGGCGAGGCGATCACGGCATCGGTGGAGCGTGAGGCGAGCCCCGTCCCGGAGGGCTGAGCCACCCGCTCCCCCTCGAATCCGCAGTCGGCCGGGCCGTTCTGAGTACCCGTACTCATGTCCGCGTGGACGCGCGGCGGGATCCTGGACGTATGACGACGCCTGTCCAGCGACCGACCACCACCGCGTTCTACGTCCAGTCCATCATCGCCTTCGGGCTCTCCCTGGCCGCCGTGGCGATCGGTGTCGCCTATCTGCCGCTCGGGCCCTGGGAGCGGGCCTTCCTCGCCCTCGGGCTGCTCTTTCTCGTCTCCTCGTCCTTCACGCTGGCCAAGTGCGTGCGTGACCGCCAGGAGATGCAGTCGGTGACCAGCCGGGTCGACCAGGCCCGGATGGAGAAGCTGATCAGCGAGCACGACCCGTTCGAGGTCAAGAACTTCTGACCGCCGGGCCGCTCCGCCCGGCCGCCCCGGCCCGGCGGCGCTCCGTCCGGGCCGACGGCGAGCGCGCCGTCCGGACACGCGACCGCCCGCGTCGTCAGGCTGCCACAGGCGACGGGCCCGGCCGCCCGTGCCGACGTAGCATCCGGACATGGCCGCACGTTTCAAGGATCTGGTCCTGGACGCCAACGACCACCAGGCGCTGGCCGACTGGTGGTGCGCCGCGCTCGGGTACACCAGACGTCTGCCTCCACCGGGGGAAGCGGATCCGCCGCCGGAGTGGCCGGTCCCGATCCACGACCCGCAGGGCAACGGGCCCCTCATCTGGGTCAGCCCCGTCCCGGAGTCCAAGTCCGTGAAGAACCGCATGCACCTGGACGTGTGGGGGAGAACCGACGAGCTCCTCGCCCTGGGGGCCACCCTGCTGCGGGCCCGGGAGGGCGAGCGGGACTGGGACGTCCTCGCCGACCCGGAGGGCAACGAGTTCTGCGTCTTCACCCCCGACGCCCACGGCATCCCCGCCTCCCGCCTGACCCGGCGCTGACCACGCACCACCGGTAGCCTGAGCCGCCGAGACGGGGAGGGTACGGCCTTGACGACGGTGATCGACACGGTGGCCTGGATCGAACTGCGCGCGGGGCGCATCCTGGGCGCCCGCACGCGGGGCAACCGGTGGTTCTACATTCCCGGGGGCAAGCGCCACACCGGGGAGAGCGACGTGGAGACGCTGGTGCGGGAGGCCGAGGAGGAGCTGACGGTCACACTGCTCCCCGCCACCGCACGGCACGTGGGCACCTACGAGGCCGCAGCGGACGAGGGCAGCGCCGTCCGGGTGACGATGGCCTGCTACACGGCGGACCACCGGGGCGAACCCCGGGCCTCGGGCGAGATCGAGGAAGTGGCCTGGCTCTCCTACGCCGACCGCCTCCGTACGCCGCCGGTCGACCGGCTCGTCTTCGACGACCTGCGCGCCGCCGGGCTACTGGACTGAGCCGCACCCACCGCCCGGGCTCCCGCCACCTCAGCCCACGACGTCCGCGGACGGCGGGGCCCCGTGGGTGTCCCGGCGCACCAGCGCCGCGTAACGGCCGTCACGGGCCATGAGCTCCTCGTGCGTGCCGCGCTCGGCGATGCGGCCGCCGTCCAGGACGACGATCTGGTCGGCTGCGCGGACGGTCGACAGCCGGTGCGCGATGGTGATCGTCGTCCGGTCGGCGGACAGCTCGTCCAGCGCGGACTGGACCGCCCGCTCGGTGCGGGCGTCGAGCGCGGACGTGGCCTCGTCGAGGATGAGGACCGGCGGATTGCGCAGGATCGTGCGGGCGATGGCCAGCCGCTGCTTCTCACCGCCGGAGAAGCGGTAGCCGCGCTCGCCGACCAGCGTGTCGTACCCCTCCGGCAGGGCGGCGATGTGGTCGTGGATCTGCGCTGCCCGGGCCGCCGCACGCAGTTCCTCGTCCGACGCCTCGGGCTTGGCGAAGCGCAGGTTCTCGGCGACGGAGGCATGGAAGAGGTAGGTCTCCTGGGACACCACACCCACCGTCCGGGCCAGCGAGTCGAAGTCCAGGTCGCGCACGTCGACGCCGTCCAGGGTGACCCGGCCGCCTGTGACGTCGTAGAGCCGGGCCACCAGATAGCCCAGCGTCGTCTTGCCCGAGCCCGTGGACCCGACCAGGGCCAGACTGCTGCCCTGCGGAACGGTGAGGTCGATCCCGTCGAGCGTGGGCGCCGCGTCGGCGTACCCGAAGGTGACCTTCTCGAAGCGGACCTCGCCCCGAGGAGCGGTGAGCCGGACCGGGTCGGGCCGCTCGGCCAGCTCCAGCGGCAGGTCGAGGTACTCGAAGATGCGCTGGAAGAGGGCGAGCGACGCCTGGATGTCGACGCCGGTGTTCAACAGCGAGACCGCGGGCCGCAGCAGCCCCTGCTGCAGGGTGACGAAGGCGACGAGCGTGCCGATGGAGAGCTCGGGGCCGCCGAACCGCAGCATCACCCCGGCCGACCAGTACAGCAGGGCCGGGATCGCCGCCATGATGATGCCGATCGTGGCCATGCGCCAGCGTCCGGCCATGCTGGAGCGGATCTCCAGACCGGCGAGCCGCTCCGACTCCTTGGCGAAGCCGTCGACGAGGGATTCGGCCCGGCCCATGGTGCGGCCGAGCAGAATTCCGCTCACGGAGAGGGACTCCGTGACCATCGCGGCCATGGCGGCCATCTGCTGCTGTCGCGCGGTGGTGATCCGCTTGCGCTCCCGGCCGACACGGCGGCTGATCCACACGAAGAGCGGGAGCAGGGCCAGCGAGACGAGGGTGAGCCGCCAGTCCAGCGCCAGCATGGCCGCGATGGTGGCCACGACGGCGGTGAGGTTGGAGACGAGCGAGGTCGCGGTCGAGGTGACGGTGGCCTGCATGCCGCCGATGTCGTTGGCGATCCTCGACTGCACCTCACCGGTGCGGGTGGTGGTGAAGAAGGCCAGCGGCATCTGCTGGAGCCTGCCGTAGACCCCGGTGCGCAGGTCGTGCATGACGCGCTGCCCGACCGTCGTGGAGATCAACGTCTGCAGTACACCGAACACGCTGGTGAGCACGGCGGTGGCGATCATTCCGAGGGCGAGCAGCGAGAGCAGGCCGGTGCGTCCCTCGGGAATGGCCACGTCCAGGATCTCGCGGAGCAGGAACGGAGAGGCGACGGTGACCAGCGAGGCCGCGCAGACGAGCAGCCCGACGAGGGCCAGTCTGCCGCGGTAGGGCCGGAACAGCCGCACGATGCGGCGGATCTGGACGGGCTGGGCGGGGTCCCTGGGCGGTGGTGTCCACCCGGGTGCGTCGTGGTGCATGAGCTCCTGACAGTCGGCTGAGGTGGAAGGACGCGGGTCGCAGGCCGCACCCGTCCGACCCTAACAGAACAGTTACCAGGGTTCACAGTGAACGAGGTCCTGCTAGCCTGGCGCCATGGCCCGCCCCGACTCCTCCGCCTCCGCCGACAGCCCGCTGGCCGACCAGCTCATCCGCTTCACCCGGCGGTTGCACCGGGCACAGCGGCGGCGCCTGGACCCGCTGGGCGTCACTCCGGCCCAGGCACGGCTGCTGGGGGTCGTCGCCCACTGCCCGGCACCGCCGCGGATGGCCGATCTCGCACAGCGGCTCGACGTCGTGCCGCGAGCCGTCACCACCCTGGTGGACGGGCTGGAGAGGCAACAGGCGGTACGGCGCGTAGCCGACCCGGCCAACCGCCGTGTCACCCGTATCGAGCTGACGGCCCCAGGGCGGGCTCTGCTGGACACCCTGCGCCAGGCTCGCAGGGAGGCGGCGGAGGAGCTGCTGGCCCCGCTCGGTTCCAAACAACGGGAGCAGCTGAGCGCCCTCCTCGGAGCGCTGGACCCCGACGCGGAGCACCCCGGCCGCACGTGAGGCGGCCGCGCCGGGCTCCCGTGCGGACTCCGCCCCCTCGGCGGGAGTGCCGCCGGGGAACGGGAGTACCTCGGAGGCCGTCCGCCGCCGACGGCCCTCAGCCGAACAGCCCCAGGGCGTAGATCGCGCCGCCGGCGCCGACGACTCCGAACGCGGGCATCAGCACCTTGTTCTCCACCCAGTGACCGGCCCGGAAACGCATGAACCGCGGCGTGCCGACGGGGTACCAGCGCTTGCCCTCTATCGGAAGCGGCCACAGCACCGGGCATCCGGAGATGGTGAGCGCGTCGCCGATGGTGTGCACGACCGCGCCCAGCACGATCGGGAGCCCCAGCCACAGGTACTCCGGCCCGCCGCCGAAGAGCCAGTCCGAGCCGTTGCCCGGTCGGTCCAGCACACCCGCGAGTATCCAGGCGGTCGCCGCGCCCAGCAGCCACACGAGCACGTCGCTGGAGACGCGGGCCGCGCGCCACAGGAGCCCCTCCACGGCGAGGACCATGTGCACGAAGAGGATGCCGAGCACCGCCCAGCGTCCGCCGAAGGCGGCGGCCGCGGAGAAGCCGGCGCCGAGGGCCACGGCCCACACCCAGGTGTGGGTCAGAGTGCGGTGCCCACCGGAGCGCCGCCGCTCGCCCCGCCCCCGTGTGGCGTTGAACACGACGGTCGAGAGCTGGTCGATGAGGATCGCCAGCCAACGGGAGATGGGCCCGAAGGCGCGGGAGATGGTGGCCGACTTCTGGTCCAGGTCGGGGGCCAGGGCCGCGCCGGCGCAGATCAGCGCACCGGCGACGAGCACCGGCCAGGGCATCGAGTGGCCGAACGCGTGGGCGACGGCGCCCGCGCCGAGCCAGGCCGTTGCCCCCGACAGTGAGTGCGCCGGTCCCATCATGTCTGTCCCACCCCATCGCTGTTCCGTGCTCCGCCCCGGCGGGCAGGCAGGCACCCGGCCGCCCGCGGTCCGGGACAGCGTAGTGCCCGGTGATCTTGCAGCCCCCGCCGGTTCCCTCGTTGGAGGTGGAGGCAGGCAGTATGGGGGTGTGACCCTCATCGATCAGCTCCCCACGGACGCCGACCCCGACGCCCTCTTCGAGGCCTTCTCCTCGTGGACGGAGGAACGGGGCATCTCCCTCTACCCCGCCCAGGAGGAGGCACTGATCGAAGTCGTCTCGGGGTCGAACGTCATCCTGTCGACACCGACCGGTTCGGGGAAGTCGCTCGTGGCGGCCGGTGCCCACTTCGCAGCGCTGGCGCGGGACGAGGTCACCTTCTACACCGCCCCGATCAAGGCGCTCGTCTCGGAGAAGTTCTTCGACCTGTGCAGGCTGTTCGGCACCGAGAACGTCGGCATGCTGACGGGTGACGCCTCGGTCAACGCCGACGCTCCGGTCATCTGCTGCACAGCGGAGGTGCTGGCCTCGATCGCGCTGCGCGACGGCAGGGACGCCGACATCGGCCAGGTGGTGATGGACGAGTTCCACTTCTACGCCGAGCCGGACCGCGGCTGGGCATGGCAGATCCCCCTGCTGGAGCTGCCGCAGGCGCAGTTCGTCCTGATGTCGGCGACGCTGGGCGACGTCTCCCGGTTCGAGGAGGACCTGAAGCGCCGCACCGGACGGTCCACGGCAGTGGTCCGTTCGGCCACCCGGCCGGTGCCGCTCAGCTACGAGTACCGCACGACGGGGCTCACCGAGACGCTCACCGAGCTCCTGGAGACCCGCCAGGCGCCGGTGTACATCGTGCACTTCACGCAGGCGCAGGCGGTGGAGCGGGCCCAGGCCCTGACGAGCATCAACATGTGCACCAGGGCGGAGAAGGACGAGATCGCCGCCCTCATCGGCAACTTCCGCTTCACCACCAAGTTCGGCCGCAATCTCTCCCGGTACGTGCGGCACGGGATCGGCGTGCACCACGCCGGAATGCTGCCGAAGTACCGCAGGCTGGTGGAGCGGCTCGCCCAGGCCGGGCTGCTGAAGGTCATCTGCGGAACCGACACGCTCGGGGTGGGCGTCAACGTCCCGATTCGCACGGTGCTGTTCACCGCGCTCACGAAGTACGACGGCAGCCGGGTACGCACGCTGCGGGCCCGGGAGTTCCACCAGATCGCGGGCCGGGCCGGGCGGGCCGGATTCGACACCTCGGGCTTCGTGGTGGCGCAGGCGCCCGAGCACGTCATCGAGAACGAGAAGGCGCTCGCCAAGGCCGGGGACGATCCGAAGAAGCGGCGCAAGGTGGTCCGCAAGAAGGCCCCCGAGGGGTTCGTGAGCTGGAACCAGAACACGTTCGAGAAGCTCATCGCCTCCGAGCCGGAGCCGCTCACCTCCCGGTTCCGGGTGACGCATGCGATGCTGCTCTCCCTCATCGCGCGCCCCGGTGACGCGTTCACGGCGATGAGGCGGCTGCTGGAGGACAACCACGAGGACCGCAGGGCCCAGCTCCGGCACATCAGGCGGGCCATCGCGATCTACCGGTCGCTCCTGGACGCCGGGGTCGTCGAGCGGCTTCCCGAGCCCGACGCGCAGGGCCGCTCGATCCGGCTGACCGTGGACCTCCAGGAGAACTTCGCGCTCAACCAGCCCCTGTCCACGTTCGCACTGGCCGCGCTCGACCTGCTGGAGCCGGAGTCTCCCTCGTACGCGCTGGATGTCGTCTCCGTCGTCGAGTCGACGCTGGACGATCCCCGCCAGATCCTGGCCGCCCAGCAGAACAAGGCCAAGGGCGAGGCCGTCGCCGCGATGAAGGCGGAGGGGGTGGAGTACGAGGAGCGGATGGAACGGCTGATGGACATCACCTACCCGCGCCCGCTGGAGGAACTGCTCCTGCACGCCTACGGGCTCTACCGGTCCTCGCACCCGTGGGTGGGCGACCATCCGCTCGCGCCGAAGTCGGTCGTGCGCGACATGTACGAACGCGCCATGTCCTTCAGCGAGTTCGTCTCCTTCTACGAGCTCGCCCGCACCGAGGGCATCGTGCTGCGCTACCTGGCCGGCGCCTACCGCGCGCTGCAGCACACCGTCCCCGACGACCTGAAGTCGGAGGACTTCCAGGACATCGTGGAGTGGCTCGGCGAGCTGGTGCGGCAGGTGGACTCCAGCCTGTTGGACGAGTGGGAGCAGCTGGCGAACCCGGCCGAGGAGACCGCTGAGGAGGCGCGGGACCGGGCCGACCACGTGCGTCCGGTCACCGCGAACGCCCGGGCCTTCAGGGTGCTGGTGCGCAACGCCCTCTTCCGGCGGGTGGAACTGGCCTCCCTCGACGACGTGGAGGAGCTGGGCCGGCTGGACGGCGAGGCGGGCTGGGACGCGGACGCGTGGGCCGCGGCGCTGGACGACTACTTCGAGGAGTACGAGGAGCTGGGGACCGGCCCGGACGCGCGCGGGCCGCACCTGCTGAGCATCGAGGAGGTGCCCGAGGACGGGCTGTGGCGTGTCCGCCAGACATTCGCCGACCCCAAGGGCGACCATGACTGGGGCATCTCCGCGGAGGTGGACCTGACGGCCTCCGACGCGGAGGGGCGTGCGGTGATCAAGGTCACCGGAGTCGGCCCGCTGTGAGGGCCGCCCGGTGACGAGGCGAGGAGGCCCATGAGGCAGGACCCGCCCGGCAGCTGCGCTGGCACGAGGACGAGGTGCGCGGCGCGGAGCCGCGCAGTGCCGTGTGGATGCGGGCCGTCGGGCCGTTGGGTGAGGACCCGCTGGTCCACACGTGTGCGCTCACCTACGCCAGCGACATGATGCTGCTGGACGCGGTGCGGGTACCCGTCGAACCCCTGTGGGGCCCACGGGGCTTCGACATGGCCTCGCTGGACCACGCGATGTGGTTCCACCGGCCGTTCCGAACCGACGAGTGGTTCCTCTACGACCAGGAGTCACCCATCGCGACCGGTGGGCGGGGGCTGGCCCGCGGCCGAATCCACGACCGGGCCGGGCGGTTGCTGGTCTCCGTCGTGCAGGAGGGGCTCTTCCGCCCGCGCGGCGGCTGAGGAGACGACGGCCCGTCCGTGCCTGCGGGCCTCGGTGAGCGCCAGCGTCAGGTTCAACCGGTGCCCGTGGACCTCGTCCGGCGGCTGTGCGGTGAGCACGGCCGCGGCAGCCGAGCTCACCGTCGGTGAAGCGGGCCGAGCGGTCAGCAGTGCGGGACGCAAGGCGTCCAGCACGAGACGTTCCCGGCCGTCCGGCACCACCTCGTCCACGACCTCGACCGGCAGCACAGCGGTGTACACGGCCGCCGCCGACCACGGACCGCCTGCCTGGCGGAGCAGCTGGGCGACCCGCCGGGCACGCCAGAGCCGCGCCCGGCAGTCCGCCCCCTCGGCCAGCAGCTCGCGCACGGTGCGTGGCAGCGCCCCGTGGAGCAGGCCGGGCCGCCCGGCGCCGAACTGCTCCAGCTCGACGGCGAGGTACCGCCACACCAGGCGCCGATAGCGGTTGACCGTGAAGGCGGCCGGGCCGAAGCAGCCCGCTCGGGCGAGGCGGGTGAACCGCGCCGAGCTGATGCCCAGCTCGGCGGCCCCCTCGCTCGCGCCGACGAGCCGCAGCCTGGCGCGCAGCGGTGCCGGGAAGCCCGGCTCCGCACGCAGCCTGGCCAGCTCGCTCACCGGGACCCGGCGCCGGCCCCCGGGCCGTACCGGTGGCGCGGTGGCCACCTCGCCCAGTTCCACAGCGAGCGCGAACTCCCGTGGCGCGAGGCAGAGCGTGCGGCGGGCCCGCTCGCGTGCCACGCTGCCGCCGGAGACCGCGCGCAGCGGACGCCCGTCACCCACGCGCCCCTCGCGTGGGGCACGTGGGACCACGACGTCGGAGTACCCGACACTGCGGCACCCCACCTCGCGCCGCCGCTGGTCGAGCCATCCGACGCGCTCCGGACACACGAACATGGGTCCTCCCCGTAGCTTGGCCGATCACTGTGTGTCACGACCGTAGACCCTGGCGTCGCCCCCCGTTGCGCCCTGTGGACAACCCGGCGAAAGCCCTGATCAGCCTGGGTCAACCCCGGCTCGGCCCACCACGCGGATCACCGGGCGCCGGCTCAGCGGCGGCCGCGCTCGGCCACCGCCAGGTGCTCCCCGACCCGTCTCACGAGCAACGTCATCTCGTAGGCCACATGACCGACGTCGGCCTGTGCGGTGGCGAGCACGCACAGGCAGCTTCCGTGCCCCGCGGCGGTCACGAAGAGGACGCCGTCGTCGAACTCGACCACCGTCTGCCGGGCCTGACCCGCGGTGAAGTGCCGCCCCGCGCCCTTGGCCAGGCTGTGCAGGCCGGAGGCCAGTGCCGCGAGGCGGTCCGCGTCCCCCCGTGGGATCGCCCGGCTGGCCCCCGTCACCAGACCGTCCGTGGACAACACCAGCGCGTGCCGAACCGTCGGCATCCGCTGGGTGAGGTCTTCCAACAGCCAGTCGAGCTGTGTGCTCAGCGCCATTCCCCTACCCCCTTCGTCGTGGCACCCCTACCCACCCCGGATGTGGGCCCAACACCGTATGCCCCCGGCGGAATGGGGGATCATGAAGGCATGACGCAGCACGATCGTTCTTCGGTTCAGGCGTTCTTCACTGAACGTGCGGCGGCATGGGACGCGCGCTTCCCGGACGACGGGCCCGCGTACGCGGGCGCGGTGGACGCGATGGCGCTCCGCCCGGGCGACCGGGTGCTCGACGCCGGCTGCGGCACGGGCCGGGCGCTACCGCTGCTGCGGGACGCGGTCGGGGCGCGGGGCGTCGTACTCGGAGCCGACCTCACCTGGGCGATGCTGCACGAAGCGGACCGGGCAGGGCGCGGCCGGGACGCCGCGCTGGTCATGGCCGACGCCGCGAGGCTGCCGCTGCGGAACGCGGCCGTGCGCGCCGTGTTCGCCGCCGGGCTGCTCACCCACCTCCCCGATCCCGAGGCGGGGATGTCCGAGCTGGCGCGGGTCACGGAGCCGGGGGGCCTGCTGGCGCTGTTCCATCCGCTCGGCCGCGCCGCTCTGGCCGCCCGCCACGGCAGGACGCTCAGCGCGGACGACCTGCGGGCAGAGCCGGTGCTGCGCCGCTTGCTGGCGGCCACGGGGTGGGTTCTGACGTCCTACGTGGACGAGAAAGACCGCTTCCTCGCGCTCGCCGTCCGGCGCTGAACCGCACCCGCTCACCCGGTGCGTGCCGACCTGGCGTGTGCTCGTCCGGGGCGTGCTCGCCCGTGCGGTGCCGCGCTTCCCGGTGCCGACCTTCCCCAGGTCGAGCCGAGACCGCGCGGGGCTACCGGCCCAGCTCCCGGCGCGTGACGCGCCGCAGGCGGCGCCGCTGCGAGGGGTCGAGCGCCAGGTAGGCGACCGCGGGCACCCCGAACACGATCAGCACCACAGCCCACAGGGGGAGCCAGATCAACAGCAGCAGGCCGACGGCCACTCCGCCCACGGCGATCTTCGCTGGTGTGCTCATTCTCTTCGCCTCCTCAGCGCGGGCGGCCGGTACGGCCGGTCCGCCCGTCTACTAGAACGCCATCCAGCCTCCCGACGTTCCATCCGCCCCTATGCGACTGTGCCCATCCGGCTGCGCCTTCCACTCATCGCGAGCGTGCTGTAGCCTCGACCGCTCCCCTGGTAGTCAAATTTGAGGAATCATGTGAGCTCCGCCCACTCCGTCAACGCGCGGTCCCGGATCTCCACACTGAGCGGGTGCGCCGCCGTCGTCGAGCCCGCCGACCCGCCCCGGCTCTCCACCGTCGCCTTCTGGCGTTTGGACGGGACGCCGCCGTACGACACCGCGGTCCCCCCTCTCGGTGAGCCCGCGGAGCTGACCGTCGCGCTCCCCGGTGAGGACGGTGGCGTCGGGCTGCGGACGGTCCCGGGACTCCGGCTCTCCGTGGCCGAGGCCCTGCCCGTCCTCACCCGGGCCCGAGCCGCCGCCTCGACGCCCGGCACCGAACCGTCCGCGGCCTTCTGGGGCGCCGCGGCGCTGCTGGCCCTGCAGCTGGCGGCCCGCGGGCGGCTCCTGCCGGGTCTCACCCCGGCCGACCACGACGCCTGGCGGCTGGGCCCGCTGGACCCGGCCGACGTCGACCGCCTGCGGGAGCTGGCCGACGCCATGCCGCCGCACGCCCGCGCCGTCCCGCTGCCCGGCGGCGAGCCGCCCCGGCTCCCGGATCCGGAGCCACTGCTGCGCGCCTTCGTGAACGCCGTGGCGGACGGGCTCCCGCGCTCCCCCGCCGCCGCGCTGGCGGCCGGTGGCCGGGCGTTCGCCGCCCGCGAGCCGCAGCGGCTGCCCGGCCGACGGGCCTGGGCCGAGGAGATCGCCGCGGGACAGGACGCGGGAGTGCGGCTGTCGCTGCGCGTGGAGGTACCGGGCCTCGGCGGGGACGGCGCACAGGACGCCCGGTTCCGCGCGGTGTTGCAGGTCCACAGCCTGGCGGGCCCCACCGCCGTCGCCGACGCGGCCGAGCTGTGGGCGGGCGCTCCCGCCGCGGCCGGTTTCGGCCCACGGGCGCGTACCGACGCGCTGTTGACGCTGCGCAAGGCCGCTGCCGCGTGGGAACCCCTCCGCCCGCTGCTCCACGCCGCGGTGCCGGACCGCGTCGAACTGGCCGACGAGGACGTCACCTCGCTGCTCTCCCCCGCCACCGGGCGGGCACTGGCGGCGGCCGGCATGGAGGTGCACTGGCCCCGGGAGCTCGTGCGGTCGCTCTCCGCCCGGGCGGTGATCGGCGCGCCGCCGGAGCGCGGAACCCCGGTCGGCGGCGTGTCGCCACTGTCACCGGGCGCGCTCTTCGAGTTCACCTGGCGTGTCGCCGTGGGCGACCAGGAGCTCACCGCCGCGGAGCTGAACGCTCTGGCGGAGTCACGGCGGCCCCTGGTGCGGCTGCGCGACCAGTGGGTGCTGCTGGACGTCGACGAGCTGCGGCGTGCCCGGGACCGCAAGGGGCGCACGATGACCGGCGGGGAGGCGCTGGGCAGCGCGCTGGCGGGCTCGGTGGAGGAGTCCGGGGAACGGGTGGAGGTGCGGGCCGAGGGCGCGCTGGAGGAGCTGCGCGCCCGGCTGGCCGACCCGGAGTCCGGCGCTCCGGGCCACGGCCCCGTGCCGGAACCGGTGCCGCAGCCCGCCGCGCTCGCAGCCACGCTGCGCGACTACCAGCTCCGCGGCTTCAACTGGCTGCACCGCATGACCTCGCTCGGGCTCGGCGCCTGCCTGGCGGACGACATGGGCCTCGGCAAGACGGTGACGGTCATCGCCCTGCATCTGCACCGCCGGTCCGTGCCGGGCGCGGAGGGACCGACACTGGTCGTCTGCCCGGCCTCGCTGCTCGGGAACTGGCAGCGGGAGATCGAGCGGTTCGCTCCGGGCAGCCCCGTGCGCCGCTACCACGGCAGCGGGAGGGAGCTGGAGGCTGTGGCCGACGGCGAGTTCGTGCTGACCACCTACGCCACCATGCGGCGGGACGCGAGTGAGCTGGCCGAGACCGGCTGGGGCCTCGTCGTCGCCGACGAGGCCCAGCACGTGAAGAACCCGTCCTCCGCGACGGCGCGGGCGCTGCGGACCCTGCCGTCGGCCGCGCGGGTGGCGCTGTCCGGCACACCGGTGGAGAACAACCTCTCCGAGCTGTGGGCCCTTGTGGACTGGACGACCCCGGGCGTCCTCGGGACCCTCCCGTCCTTCCGCCGCCGGTTCGCCGACGTCGTCGAGGCGGGCCGCGACCCGGCGGCGGCCGAGGCCCTGGGCCGGCTGATCCGCCCCTTCCTGCTGCGCCGCAGGAAGACGGACCCCGGTATCGCGCCAGAGCTGCCCCGCAAGACGGAGACGGACCGCCCGGTGTCGCTCACCGCCGAGCAGGCGGGGCTGTACGAGGCGGTGGTGCGGGAGGGGCTGGCCGCCGTCTCGGGCAGCGAGGGCATGGCCCGGCGGGGGCTGGTGGTGAAGCTGCTGACCTCGTTGAAGCAGATCTGCAACCATCCCGCTCAGTACCTCAAGGAGGAGCCGGCACCGTCGGGCGGAGGACGGCCGCGGCTCGCCGGGCGTTCGGGCAAGCTCGAGTTGTTCGACGAACTCCTCGACACCCTCCTCGCGGAGGGCGCGGCGACACTCGTCTTCACCCAGTACGTGCAGCTCGCGCGCCTGCTGGAGGCTCATCTGACGGCCCGTGGCGTGCCGGTGATGCTGCTGCACGGCGGCACGCCGGTGGGCCGGCGGGAGGAGATGGTCCGCCGTTTCCAGGCCGGGGAGGTGCCGGTCTTCCTGCTGTCGCTCAAGGCAGCGGGCACGGGGCTGAACCTGACCCGGGCCGAGCACGTCGTGCACTTCGACCGCTGGTGGAATCCGGCCGTCGAGATGCAGGCCACCGACCGGGCCCACCGCATCGGGCAGACCCGCCCCGTCCAGGTGCACCGGCTCATCGCCGAGGGCACGATCGAGGACCGCATCGCCGAACTCCTCGCCCGGAAGCAGGCGCTGGCCGACTCCGTGCTGAGCGCGGGCGAGGCCGCGCTCACCGAGCTGAGCGACACCGAGCTGGCCGATCTCATCGAGCTGCGTGGGAGTGGCGTATGAGCACACCGACCGAGGGATTCGAACGCGTACTGAGCGCCCCGCCACCGGCCCGGGGCCGACGGTCAGCGGCCACCTGGTGGGGTGTGCGCTGGCTGGCGGCGCTCGAGGACGCGGCGCTGGAGCCGGAGCACCTCAGGGCCGGACGGCGACTGGCGCGGGCCGGAGCCGTCGGCGCCGTCTCGGTGCGCCCCGGGCGCATCACAGCCGTCGTCCAGGGCCGGGACGGGACCGGTCACCGCTGCGACATCCAGCTCCCGGCGTTCGACGGGCACACCTGGGACCGGCTGGTGGATGTGATCAGCGCCGAGGCCGGCCACGTCGCCGCGCTGCTGGACCGGGATCTGCCCACCACGCTGGCCCAGGACGCCGAGGCGGCGGGCGTCGACGTGCTGCCGGGGATCGGCGAACTGGAACCGACCTGTGAGTGCGGGGCCTGGGACCACTGCCCGCACTCCGCGGCGCTCGGCTACCACTGGGCGCGGCTGCTCGACGGGGAACCGTTCCTGCTGCTCCTGCTGCGCGGGCGCGCGGAGCAGGAGCTGGTGGCGAGTCTCCAGCACCGCGTGGCCGTCCGCGCCGCCGCGGGCTCCACCGCCGAGGACGTGAGGGGGACCCCGGCCGCTCAGGTCTACGCCACCGCCGTCCCACCGCTGCCGGGGACACCGCCGGAGCCGCCGGCGGGCGAGGCGGGGCCGCCGATCCGGTGGGGCGGGAGTACGCCACCGGGCGATGGCATCGACACGGAGGCACTGGAATTCCTGGCCGCCCAGGCGGCGGGGCGGGCCCGGCTGGCCCTTGCGGAAGCCCTGGACCCGCGGCACGCCGACATGCCGACGCCCCCGGAGCCGACACTGGGGCAGGATGCCCGACGCCTGGCCGCCGCCCGCCCCGGGGAGCGGATCCTGCACCGGCTGGCCCCCGTGCTGCCCGACGCCGACGGCGCACTCGCGTGACGGTGCGCCGGCGTGTCGGCGCGTCAGCGCGCGAACGCGGTACGGCCGCCGGCTGTCGGCGGCGGCCGTACCGCGTCGCGGTCGGGCGGGGTGTGGATCAGGCCAGGCCTTCCAGCACGGGGTAGTAGCCGCTGGACTGGCCTTCGGCCGTCGGGTGGTAGGAGTCGCTGATGGGCCAGGTCGTACTGTGCAGCCACGCGTCGCCGGAGCAGATCTCGTGCCCGGTGAAGGCACCGCGGACGTCACCGTAGGTGAAGCCGTGGTCGGCCGCGCGCTTGCTCGTCACGTCGTGCAGGTCGTCCGCGGCCGCGTTGATGGCCGCCCGGGAGCGCTCGCTGATGCCGAACCAGCAGCTCCCGTTGAGCTGGTACATGCGCGGGTAGCCGAGCACGACGACGTGGGCGTTGGGCGCGTGGGCCCGGATCGCGTCGTAGGCGGCGTCGAGCCGGCCGGGCAGGGTCTGGCTGATGTAGGCGCGGGCCTCCTCGACGCGCGCGAGGCAGGCGCTCTCACCCTGGAGCACACAGGTGGTCATGGCGTCGGCGAAGCCCGCGTCGTTGCCGCCGATGGAGATGCTCACCAGGGTGGTGGCGGCGTCGAGCGGGCCGAGCTGGTTGTTGATGACGTCGTTGGTCCGGGCGCCCGAACAGGCGGTGAAGTCGAAGGACGAGGGGGAGTTGGCGCTGCGCCAGAGCTGGGGGTAGGCACGCGTACTGCGCTTGCAGTCACCGCCCTCGTAGTTGCCGGCTCCCACTCCGGACGAGTAGGAGTCGCCGAGCGCGACGTAGTTGACGGCCGCGGCTTCCTGCGCCGCCGCGGTGGCGCCCGTCAGACCGGTGAGTGCGGCGAGGGCGGCCACCGCGGTGGCGACGGACGCGAATCTGGACAGTCTCACAGAACCTCCCGTGTGGGGGTGGGACATGGAGGAACGCCTGTGACAACTGTCGTAGCAGCGCACAACCCGTTCGAGAAGTGTCCATGCCAAAGATGACGAGGTCTTCCCTCGCATGAACGACAGATGTTGCTTCTCGTACCGGTTTTGACAGGGAAATTGACACCCCGTCAGCTGATGCGGTGACAAAGCCTCCGGACTGCGCTTATTCCAGGGGGCCGTCGAGCTTGTCGCCGTCCCCCGCGAGCAAGCTGCAGGTGACCGTCCGCATGCCCAGCGTGAACCCGCTCTTGCTCGGGAACTGCGCATACGTCTTCAGCCCGGCGGTCGAGGGCTGCCGCCGGCCGACCTCGCGCCACTTCGCGTCGCACAGGTCCTGCGCCTCGGCCTCGATCTCCTTGTCGGTGTCCATACCCTCTTCGGGGAGTTTCGCCTGGTGGATGACCTCACCGTCGTGCGGCGCGTCACAGGATGCCTTCTCGTTGAAGCCCTTCTTGTCCGCCTGGTCGAAGCAGTCGCCGGGATCGAGCTGGAAGGGCATGTACATGTTGTCGGTCGGACTGGGCATGATCGACTCCCAGTCGAGCCCGGACGGCGATGCGTCCGGGTCCCCGGAAGGCGTCTCGTAGGGGTCGTACGGGTCGTCGCTCGGCGTCTCGGTGGGATCCTCGGACGGGCTCGGCCGCGGGTCGTCGGACTCGGACGGCCCCGTGGCGACGGACCCGGAGAAGGAGGGGTCCGGCCGGGCCTCGTTCTCCCCGTCATCCCCGGTCAGCAGGAGGACACCCCCGGCGATCAGCGCACCCACGACCACGACAGCGACCACGACGGTCACGACGAGCACCCGGGTCCGCCGGCCACCGCCCGGCGGCGGAGGCGGGGGCGGCCACCCGCCCGGCGCCGTCGGAGGCCCGAAACCGGTCGGCGGACCGAACCCACCGCCGGAGTAAGGGTTGTGCGGTGGCTGAGATGGGGGCTGCGGCATTGACATACGGTCACTGTGTCATGCTTGCGTCACCGAACGTATCCGGACCCCAGCCCTCCTCCGAGCCCGGGGATAATATCGGCCAATGGGAATGTTCCGGCCCTCACGGGCGTTGTAGGGACATTGGAAGCCGCAACCGCTGGACGGGAGGCGACCGTGGAGCCCGAGCCGCACGAGCGGGGCGAAGACCGCGGAGACGACTGGGACGCCCAGGAGCTCGACGAGGACTTCATCCGCAGCGCCGACGTGAAGGAACCGGCCGCGAGGACGCGGATGCTGCGGGAACGCTGGCGGCGCAGTCCCCCCGAGCCGGAGCCGTGGCGGGCGGACGAGCCTCCGGCCGGCTGGCTGTTCAGCCGTGGCAGGCCAGGCCGAAAGCGGCGTAAGCGGCGCGACGAGTAGGCGTCCCGTCGGCCACCGCGCACGCTCGTCGCCCACGGCGGGCCGGCCAAGCGGAGAGCGTCGGCCTATGGGTGCCGTAACCCCCTTCTCCTGATATTCATCAGATCCGGCGAACAGCCTCGTCTGGAGTCATGTCCCCGGCTCCCTCGGCGCACGATCGCTCCATGGGAAGTCTCAGGCACGCCGCACGGGTGGCGGCGCCCTTAGCGGTGCTGGCGCTCCCGCTCGGAGCCGCCGCACACGCCGCGCCGCCGCAAGACTCCTGCGCGTTCGCCGGGGGTGACCGGTCCGTACACGAGCTGATGGAGCGGGCGCGCGCTGGCGAGTCCATCGAGAGCCTGTGCCGCTCCGTGGCACCTCCCCCGCCACCGCCGCCGCCTCCGCCTCCGCCCCCGGAGCCTCCGCCACCACCGCCACCACCACCGGCTCCTCCGCCACCGCCTCCTCCCCAGGAGCCCCCGCCCGAGCCGGAACCGGAGCCCAGCCCCCCGCCGGAGCCCAGCCCCGAGCCGGAGGCCGAGGCCGCTCTCGTGGCTCCGCCGTACAGGCAGGCCGGTCGCCGCACGCCCGAGCCCGGGCTCTCCACGACACGGCGGGTCCTCCTGATCGTCACCCCCGCCGTCCTGGCCGCCGCGACGCTGCGCCCGCGCGGCGGCGCCGTCCCGGCTTCCCGCTCCGAATAAGCCTCAGCGCGTCCGCACGCTCTCCCTGGAGGTCCCCGTTGTCCGCTTGGCTGTTGCTCACCGTGGCCATGGCCTCGGCCTTCGGCCTCGTCCTCGCCGGTGTCGTGGTCTGGCAGCGCACCCGCGAGCGGCGGGCCGGGGAGGAGCTGGAGGACGATCCCTCGCAGACCCCCGATGTGCTCGAGTACCTCATCATGATGATCGGGGTCGTCTACGCCATCGTGCTGGGGCTCGCCATCGCAGGCGTGTGGGAGGCACGCAACGGGGCCACGGAGTGGGTCCGGTTGGAGGCTCAGGCGCTGCACGAGGTCCACGAGCGGCTCGACGCCTACCCCGACCCCGTCCGCACCGAGGTGCGCGAGGACGTGGAGGAGTACGTCGCCTACACGGTCAACGAGGAATGGCCGAAAATGATCGAGCAGGGGCAACTCACTGAGCGTGGCGACGTCTTGTTCGACCGCGTCCGCACGGGCGTCACCCGGTTCGAGCCGTCGACGACACTCGAGTCCCACGCCTACCCCGGGCTGGTGGACCAGGTGACGGCGGCCGACGAAGCCCGCAGCGCCCGCGGGCAGAGCACGGGTTCCACGATGCCCGCCGTGGTCTGGTTCGGACTGATCGTCGGGGCGCTCGTGGTCATCGGCATGGTCTTCGTCCTGCAGATCCGCCGCACTACCCGAGAGCTGGCGCTCGCGGGCCTGTTCAGCGCACTGATGGCGTTCCTGCTCTTCCTCATCTGGCACTTCGACGCCCCGTACGAGCGCGGCCTCGCCGACTCCACCGAGCCGTTCGCCCAGCTTCTCCCCCAGGCCGTCGGGCGGTGAGGCCGGGCCCGACCGCCCTTGCCGCGCGGCCGCTTCGCTGATGAGATCGTGATCGACGAGACGATCCAGCGAAGGAGCCCGAGTGTCAGCACTCTTCCCCGCCCTCGGCCAGGAGTCGTCCAAGCCAGCGCTCTGCTTCGGCGATCTGGTGCTCCCCTATACCCGGCTCGCCCAGGTCGCCGGGGCACTGGCCGGAGAGCTCGCCGGGCGCGGCCGGGTGGCCGTGTGGGCCACTCCGACGGCCACCACCGCGGTCGCCGTCGTGGCCTCGTTGCTCGCCGGCGTCGCCGTCGTCCCGCTCAATCCGAAGAGCGGCGAGCGGGAGCTGGCGCACATCCTGGCGGACTCCACGCCCGACGCCGTCCTCACCGGCCCGGACGACGTACTGCCCAAGGCCGCCTCCGGGCTGGACCGGCTCACCGTCGGTTTCGAGCCTCCGAACGGGATGGCCGCCGTCCCGTGGCACCTGGAGCCCGCGCAGGAGGACCGGGCGGCGCTGATCGTCTACACCTCGGGGACGACCGGAGCGCCCAAGGGCGTGGTGCTGTCGCGGCGGGCGGTCGCCGCCACGCTCGACGCCGTGGCCGACGCCTGGGGCTGGACGGGTGACGACGTCCTCGTCCACGCCCTGCCGCTCTTCCACGTGCACGGGCTGATCCTCGGCGTACTCGGCCCGCTGCGGCGCGGCGGCACCCTCCGCCATCTGGGCCGGTTCTCACCGGAGGGGGTCACGCGGGCCCTGGCCGAGCAGGGCGGCACCATGCTCTTCGGCGTCCCGACGATGTACCACCGGCTCGCCGAGGCGGCCGGGGAGGACACCGCGCTCGCGGCGGCCCTGGGCGGCGCGCGGCTGCTGGTCTCCGGCTCGGCGGCCCTGCCCGCCTACGACCACGAGCGGATCCGAGTGGCGACGGGCGCCCGCGTCATCGAGCGTTATGGCATGACCGAGACGCTGATGAACACCAGCACACGGGTGGACGGGCCGGCGCGGCCCGGCACGGTGGGCGTCCCCCTACACGGTGTGGACGTGCGGCTGGTGGACGAGGACGGCCAGCGCATCGAGGGCGGCGACGGCGAGACGGTCGGCGAGCTCCAGGTCCGGGGCCCGAACCTGTTCACGGAGTATCTGAACCGGCCCGACGCCACCGCCGACGCCTTCGACGGCGGCTGGTTCCGCACCGGCGACATGGCCATCCGGGACGCCGACGGCTACTACCGGATCGTCGGCCGCAAGTCGACCGACCTGATCAAGAGCGGCGGCTACAAGATCGGGGCCGGCGAGATCGAGAACGTCCTGCTGGAGCACCCCGGCGTCCGCGAGGTGGCGGTGACCGGCGAGCCCGACCCCGATCTGGGGGAGCGCGTCGTCGCCTGGGTGGTACCGGCCGAGGAGTCGGCGCCGCCGGAGGAACAGGCGCTCGCCGAACACGTGTCGGCCCAGCTGTCCCCGCACAAGCGCCCGCGCGCGGTGAGGTTCGTGGCCTCGCTGCCGCGCAACGACATGGGGAAGGTCATGAAGCGGGAGCTGCGGTGACGCGGCCGGGCGGCCCGGGCTCGGCGCGGGCTACGATCGCGGCCGTCGCCGACACGTTCACCGAGTTCCGCGGCGAGGCGGGTGACGCGGGCGCGGCGGGCCGGGCCCTGGACGACGGACCGCTGGGCTGGGACGGATACGGGGAGGCCAGGGCGCGCGCCATGGCCCGGACCGGCGAACGTGAGTCCGTGGTGTGCGGGGTAGGGCGTGTCGGTGAGAGCGAGGCCGTACTGATCGCCTTCGAGTTCGATTTCCTGGGCGGCTCGCTCGGCGGCCGGACGGGGGACCTGCTGGAGGAGGCACACACCCGGGCACGGGACCTGTCGCTGCCGGTCGTCTCGCTCATCGCCACCGGTGGCAGCCGGATGCAGGAGGGCATGCGCGCGCTGTCGCAGCTTCAGCGGATCGCACGGCAGTCGGCCCGCACCCGGGCCGCGGGGCTCGCCCAGATCGCGGTCCTGCGCGACCCCGCGACCGGTGGCGGCTGGGCCACCCTCGGTGCCGGGGCCGACGTGCTGCTGGCCCTGCCCGGCGCCCAGATCGGCTTCGCCGGCTCCCGGGTGCGGCCTCCCGGCGCGGACCCGCGTGCCTACACCGCCGAGGGGCAGCTCGCCGCCGGGCACATCGACGCCGTCGTCCCCGAGCCGGAGCTGCGTACGGCGCTGGGCCGCTGGCTGTCGCTGCTCACCCGCCCGGCCACCGGCCCGGCCCAGCCACCCGCCGCGCTCGGCCGGGCCGGGCTCCCGGACAGCGGCTGGGCGGCCGTCCAACAGGCTCGTGCCGAGGACCGGCCGCGCGCCGACGCCTACCTCGACGCCCACTTCACCGCGCGGGCCGAACTCTCCGGGGACCGCTGCGGGGGCGTGGACCCGGGCGTGCGCTGCGGCTTCGGCGAACGGTCAGGGCGCACCGTGGCCTTCGCCGCGCAGCTGGGCACGCCCACCCGCCCGGCCGGCTTCCGCACCGTCACGCGCCTGCTGAGACTGGCCGGGCGGCTCGGTACGCCCGTGCTGACCCTGGTGGACACCCCGGGGGCTGCCAACGACGCGGCCGCCGAGCGGGAGGGCGCGGGGGCCGCGATCGCCGAGTGCTTCGCGGCGGTGGCCGAGTCCCCGGTGCCCGTCACGACCCTGGTGATCGGGCAGGGGGGCTCGGGCGGTGCCCTCGCGCTGGCCTCCCCCGGCCGCACCTGGCTCACCCCGGACAGCTATTTCTCGGTGATCGGTCCGGAGTGGGCGGCGTCGATCCTCAAGCGCGGCCCCGGCGAGGTCCAGCGGACGGCGAACGAACTGCGGGTTCGGCCACAGGACTTGGTGGCACTCGGTGCCGCCGAGGGCATCGTCGGGAACCGGCCGCCGGGCATCGCCTGAGCGGAAGGGCACAGCGCCGCCCGGGGCATCCGTTCGAAGGTTCGTTCCCACGACTTGACCTGCTCGTTGGTCTATGCCAATCCTTGGCTTCTGCCTCCCCCCACGGCAAACCGTTCGATACCGTCCCGACACCGGGATCAAGGGGTGAGGTATGCCCGGACACCTGCTGAGACGCCTGGCCACCGGCGCCACCGCCGCCGTGCTGGCCGGAGTGCTCACCGCCTGCGGTGGCCCGGTCGGCGGCGCCGACGAGCCCGACCCGCTGCGTGTCTGGCTGATGAACAACAGTCTCACCGAGGAGCTCACCCACCGGATCGTCGCGGACTTCGAGGACCGCAACCCGGACCGCCGGGTCGAGGTGACCGTCCAGGAGTGGGCGGGCATCGGCGAGAAGGTGACCGCGGCACTCGCCTCCGACGAGGCCCCGGACCTCATCGAGGTGGGCAACACCCAGGTGGCCCGCTACGCCGCCACCGGCCACCTGCGCAATCTCACCCTCCAGGTGCCCGAACTCGGCGGGGACGACTGGATCACCGGCCTGGAGGAACCGGGCAAGATCGACGGCTACCAGTACGGCATCCCCTACTACGGCGCCAACCGCGTCGTCATCTACCGCAAGGACCTCTTCACGGACGCCGGCATCACCGAACCGCCCGCCACGCGCGAGGAGTGGCTGGAGGTCACCGAGCGGCTGAACCGGCCGGAGGCGGGCCAGCAGGGGATCTACCTGCCCGGACAGAACTGGTACGTCCTGGCCGGGTTCATCTGGGACGAGGGCGGCGAACTGGCCGTCGAACGCAGCGGCCACTGGGAGGGTGCCCTGCACACGCCCGCGGCCCTGCGCGGGATGGAGTTCTACCGCGAGCTCCACGCCCTCGGCGACGCACCGGCCGACCGGGACGAGGCCGAGCCCGAGCACGGCGAGGTCTTCGCGGAGAACGAGATCGCCCAGCTCATCGCCCCTCCCGGCCACAGCCGCATCATCATCGAACACAACCCCGAGCTGGCGGACAAGCTCGGATACTTCCCCATCCCGGGCAAGGAGCCCGACACCCCGGGGGCCGTCTTCACCGGCGGGTCGGTGCTCATCATCCCGGAGAACGCGGGCGACCCCGAGGGCGGTTACGCGTTCCTGCGCACCCTCACCAGCGACACCTGGCAGCGCGAGATCGCCCGCACCATGAGCTACGTGCCGAACAGGACGACGCTGACGGACGCGTTGAAGGGCGACCCGGGGGCCGAGGCCATGGCCCGCGGCGCCGAGTCCGGCCGTGCGACGCCCAACTCCCCGGCCTGGGCAGGACTGGAAGCGGAGAACCCGATCAAGGAGTACCAGACGGAGGTGCTGACGGGGGCCGATCCGCGGACGGCGGCCGAGAAGGCCTCACAGACCGTCACCGCACGGCTGCGGCACACCGGGACGGGGTGACCACACGCCGCCCGGGCCCACCCACACGGCACGCGGGCTCGTCCGAACTCGGCGGCTCCGGGCGTGCCGTGACCGGCGCGGGCCCGCGCCGACCTACGGTGAACCGGTGCGAGACCGCCCGTCATTCCGCAGGGACCTGTACGCCGTCGGGGCCGCCGTGGCCCTCGTCGTACTCGCCGTGGCCGTCGGCCACCGGATCCAGGAACGGGACGGCACGCTCCGCGTCGGCTGGCCCCCCCTGTACGCCAACTGGGAGCCGCACGTCGGGCCGGGCACGTCGGCCGCGCTCACCGTCGCCGTCCTCGTGGTCCTCTACGGGCCCGCCCTCGCGCGCCGACTGCGTGCCAGCACGCTGCCGTGGGCGGTCTTCGGCGGCTCGCTCGCGTGGGTGTGGTCCCTCGCCCTGGTGGACGGCTGGGAGCGCGGGGTGGCGAAGCGGCTGACGACCAAGTACGAGTACCTGCGGTCGGTGGGCGAGGTCGAGGACGTCGGGGCCACCCTCCGGGAGTTCACCAGCCGCATCCTGATGGACGCGCCCGACAACTGGCCCGCTCACGTGGCAGGGCACCCGCCTGGCGCCCTGCTGACCTTCGTGGGCCTGGACCGTGCCGGGCTCGGCGGCGGCGCCTGGGCGGGCGCCTTCTGCATCGTCGCCGCCGCCGCCGCGGCGCCCGCGGCCGTGGTCGCCGTCCGGGCGCTGGCGGGGCCGGAGGCGGCCCGCCGGGCGGCGCCGTTCCTGGTGCTGGCGCCGGCCGCCGTCTGGCTGGGCACCTCCGCCGACGGCTACTTCACCGGTGTGAGCGCCTGGGCGGTGGCGCTTCTCGCCCTGGCCGCGACCGGCGCGGTCCGCAGGCCCGCACTGGCAGCGCTCGCCTCCGGAGCGCTGTTCGGCTGGACGGTGTACCTCTCCTACGGGCTGTCGCTCATGGCCGTCATCGGCGTCGCCGTCCTGGTGGCCGCCCGCACCGCGCGCCCCCTGCCCTGGGTACTGCTGGGGGCGGTGCCCTGGCTTATCGCCTTCACTCTGGGCGGCTTCTGGTGGTGGGAGGGGTACGTGACGCTCCACGAGCGCTACTACCAGGGCGCCGCCGGTATCCGGCCCTACGCGTACTACGTCTGGGGGAACCTGGCGGCACAGGTGTTCTCGGTCGGACTGGCCACCGTCGCCGGGCTGCGCCGGGCCGCCACGGCGGCCCGGCACCCCTCACCACTGGTGATCCTGCTCGCCGGCGCCCTGCTGGCGATGGTGACGGCCGACCTCTCCGGCATGAGCAAGGCGGAGACCGAGCGCATCTGGCTTCCGTTCGCCCTGTGGCTGCTCCCGGCCGCCGCGCTGCTGCCCGAGCGGCAGCACCGGGGATGGCTCGCCGCCCAGGCCACGCTGGCCCTGGCGGTCAACCACCTGCTGCTCACAGGGTGGTGAGGGCGCGCCGAACGTGCCGGTGGAGACCCGCGTCTAGCGTGCCGGTGGTGACCCGGCTGCATCCGCCCCCGCTCCCCCCGGCGGCGTCCGGGCGCCCGCGGACAGCGGCGAGGGAGCCCGCAGGGCCAGGAAGCGGCGCTCACGGGCCGTCCACTCCTCGACCACCTGCCAGCCCGCCGCTCCCGCGCGCCGCCGCAGGGCCGACGTTCCAGCGCGCGCCCAGGGAAAGGGCGGGCCCCGGTGCCCCCGTCCGTCGTCCAGGCTGACCTCGAGACGCTCCTCGACGTCCGCCGCGGCCGCCTCGGCGAGCAGCAGCCCGCCGGGGGCGAGCAGGGCGGCCACCCGCCGCAGCAGCGCCTGTGGATCCCCGCCGATCCCGATGTTGCCGTCCAGCAGCAGGGCGCTGCCCCAGCGGCCCTCGGCGGGCAACGGCTCGAAGACCGAGCGGCACAGCGCCGGACCACCCAGCCTCCGGGTGCGGTTCACCGCTTCGGGTGCCGGATCGATGCCGAGCACCGGCCGCCCGAGCCGGGTGAGGGCGTCGACCATCCGGCCCGGCCCGCAGCCGATGTCCAGGACGGCGCCGGAGCACCGGCGCAGCACGGCGAGGTCGGCCTCGTCGGCCCGGGCGCACCAGCGCTCGACGTCCAGCGGGAGCAGCCGGCCGTCGGGGCCGCGGAGGAACAGCGGTCCGCGTCCGGCCCTCAGCGCCACCGTGTAGGGGTCCGCGTCCCAGGGCAGCGGGCCGTCGGCCGTGGGGCACGTCGTCGTCATCGCGCCCCCGCGGGAGACAGGGCCGTGTACGCGGCGGCGAACCGGCCCGGCCGGCAGGCGGCGACCTCGGCGGCGTCTGCGGCGGTGTCGACGTCCCGCAGAAGCGGCAGCAGGCCCACCCGCAGCCCCCTGCGCTCCAGCCGGTTCCGCTGGTGGGCCCCGGTGTCCGGCCGGGACATGGGCACCCCGTGGACGAGCGCGGGCTCGGGGGAGGCGAGCCCCAGGGCCCAGAAGCCGCCGTCGACGGCGGGGCCGAACCAGGCGTCGTGCTCGCCCCAGGCCCCGGGACGCAGCACCGGGCCGAGCTGGCGGGCCGTCAACTGCGGCGTGTCCATGCCGATGAGCAGCGTCGGTCCCGCGCAGGCGCCCAGCGCGCGGGCGATGCGCGCGTCGAGCCCCTCACCGCCCTGGGGCACGACGTCGAACCCGCCGGGGAGCCAGGGCCCGGGCCGTCCGGCCAGCGCGAGGACGCGCCGGGTCACGGGCAGCGCGGCCACCGTCTCCAGGGTGTCGGCGAGCGCGGCCTCGGCGAGCGCGGCGGCCTGGGCGGGGCTGAAGGGGGGCGTCAGCCGCGTCTTGACCCGGCCGGGCAGCGGCTCCTTGGCCATGACGAGCACCGTGAGCGGCACGATCCCGGGCCGGACCTCAGACCGGACGGAGCCTTCGGGGCTCGGAGCGGCCGCCGTCACCGCAGGACCGCCCGCATGTCGCGCACCGCGCCCAGCGTGCCCAGCCAGGTGCCGGTCACCTTGGAGCGTCCCGTTCTCGGCCGGTAGGGCACCGTGGTCTCCCGGATGCGCCAGCCCGCGTCGGCGGCCCGGACGACCATCTCCAGTGGGTAACCGCTGCGCCGGTCGGACAGGGCGAGGCCGAGCAGCGCCTCCCGCCGCGCCGCGCGCAGCGGCCCCAGGTCGCGCAGCGACACCCCGGTGCGGCGGCGGACCATGCGGGCGAGCGCGACGTTGCCCGCCCGCGCGTGCAGCGGCCAGGCGTTCCGCGCCGTGGGACGGCGGCGGGCCAGGACGAGGTCGGCCTCGCCGCTGCGCACGGGACCGGCCACCGTCTCGACGGCCGCCGGGTCCAGGGAGCCGTCGCAGTCGCAGAAGGCGACGATCTCGGCGTCGGCGGCGCGCAGCCCGGCGTCACAGGCCGCGCCGAAGCCGCGGCGGGGTTCGCGCACGACTCTGGCCCCCAGTTCACGGGCGAGTTCCGCGGAGCCGTCGGTGGATCCGTTGTCGACGACGATGGGCGTCCAGCCGAGGGGCACCCGGGCCAGGACCCAGGGGAGCGCGGCGGCCTCGTCGAGACAGGGAAGCACCAGATCGCCCCGATGCGTTGGGCTGTCGTTCATCTTGCCCACCCTAAGAGGACATAGCGTCATAACCATCGCGTAACGCCACGCGAAACGCGGAGGAAGACGAACGCGCCCGAGTGCTCGCCTCGCCGGCTCACCCGAACGGGGTGGCCGGACCCCTCACCGTTCCGCGAGCGGCGCCCGCGCGAAACGCTCCACGCCCTCCCGGAACCCCACCCGCGGGCGCCAGCCCAGCTCGTCGCGCAGCCGCTGCGAGGAGGCGGTGATGTGCCGGACGTCCCCGAGGCGGTACTCGCCGGTGACGACGGGAGTGGGCCCGCCCTGGGCCGCGGCGAGCGCCGAAGCCAGCTCCCCCACCGTGTGCGGCTCGCCGCTGCCGGTGTTGTAGGCGCGCAACTCCCCAGCCGGGCGGCCGGCGACGGCCTCCAGCGCCACCACGTTCGCCCGGGCGACATCGTCGACGTGCACGAAGTCCCGCCGCTGCCGCCCGTCCTCGAAGACCCGCGGCGGCTCGCCCCGCTCCAGCGCGGAACGGAAGAACGACGCCACACCGGCGTACGGCGTGTCGCGGGGCATGCCGTCCCCGTAGACGTTGTGATAGCGCAGGCTGATGACCCGTCCGCCCGTGGCCCGCGCCCAGGCCGCGGCCAGATGCTCCTGGGCGAGCTTCGTCGTCGCGTAGACGTTGCGCGGGTCCACCGCCGCGTCCTCGGCGACGAGGCCGGGCAGCAGCGCGGCTCCACATTCCGGGCACGGCGGCTCGAAGCGCCCGGCGTCCAGGTCCGGCACGGCGCGCGCCCCCGGCCGCACGACACCGTGCACCGCGCACGCGTAGCGCCCCTCCCCGTAGACGACCATCGACCCGGCCAGCACCAGCCTGCCCACCCGCGCCTCGGCCATCTGCTCCAGCAGCACGGCGGTACCCAGGTCGTTGACCCCCACATACGCCGCGGCATCCCCGAAACCGCGCCCCAGGCCCACCATGGCGGCCTGGTGGCTGACGGCGTCCACGCCCGCCAGCGCCTTCGCGACGGCCTCGGCGTCCCGGACGTCGCCCTGCACCGACGCGGCGCAGGGGACGAGATCGAACGCGACGGCCTCGTGCCCCGCGGCTTCCAGGGCGGTGACGATGTGCGAGCCGATGAAACCGGCTCCTCCGGTGACCAGAACACGCATCCGGCAACCCTAGGGGCCCGATCGGGCCGAACGGCGCCTTTCCGGCGAAGCACGACAAGGTGTCGCGGACCCGCGGGCGGCGGTGTCCCGGACTCTGGTCAAGCGGCGCACGGGCCTGACACGATCGCTGCCATGACCAACGATCGCCTGCGAGATGTCTACGTCGTCGATGCCGTCCGCACCCCGGTCGGCAAGTACGGCGGCGGCCTCGCCACCGTGCGCCCCGACGACCTCGCCGCCCACGTCGTGCGCGCCCTCGTGGACCGCTCGCCCGAGCTGGACCCGGCCCGCGTCGACGACGTCGTCCTCGGCAACGCCAACGGCGCGGGCGAGGAGAACCGCGACGTCGCCCGCATGGCCGTCCTGCTGGCCGGGCTCCCGGTCACCGTGCCGGGCTCCACGGTCAACCGGCTCTGCGGTTCCGGCCTGGAGGCCGTCGTGCAGGCCGCCCGGGCCGTGGCGACCGGGGACGCCTCGGTCGTCATCGCGGGCGGCGTGGAGTCCATGAGCCGCGCGCCGTGGGTGATGCCCAAGCCCGAGCGGGCCTTCCCGGCCGGGGCACCGGACCTCCACTCCACGACGCTGGGGTGGCGCATGGTGAACCCGCGCATGCCCGCCGAGTGGACCGTCTCCCTGGGCGAGGGCGCCGAACTCGTCGCCGACCGGCACGGCATCACCCGGGAACAGCAGGACGCCTTCGCCCTGGCCAGCCACGAGAAGGCGGCGCGGGCCTGGAAGGACGGCGCCTACGCGGCCGAGGTCGTGCCCTACGGGGACAGCGAACTGCTGCGCGACGAGACCATCCGCGAGGCCACGTCCCTGGAGGCGCTGGCGAAGCTCAGGCCCGTCTTCCGCAAGGACGGGGGGACGGTGACCGCCGGCAACTCCTCCCCGCTCAACGACGGCGCCGCGGCCCTCCTGCTGACCGACGAGGCCGGCCTGCGCGCCGTCGGCCGGGAACCGCTGGCCCGGGTGCGGGCCTCGGCGGTCACCGGCATCGAGCCCCAGCTCTTCGGCCTCGGCCCCGTCGAGGCCGTCCGCCGCGCCCTGGAGAAGGCCCGGCTGCGCTTCGACGACCTGCACACCGTCGAGCTGAACGAGGCGTTCGCCGCTCAGGCCCTCGGCTGCCTCGCCGAGTGGCCCGAGCTGGACCCGGCGAAGGTCAACCCGCGCGGCGGCGCCATCGCCGTCGGCCATCCCCTGGGCGCCTCCGGAGCCCGCATCGCCGGGGCCGTCGCGCACCAGCTCGCCCAGGCCGGATCCGGCACCGGCCTCGCCGCGCTGTGTATCGGCGTCGGGCAGGGGCAGGCGCTGGTCCTGGAGCGCTGACGGGCGCGGACCCGGCACGGGGCGGCGGCCCGGCCGGGCGGGCGACGGCGCGCCGGGCGGGGTGCGCGTCGCCCGGCGCCGACGGTGGTACCCGTGTCCGTCATGGAGTGGCTCACGGCACCGGAGTACTGGACGGCCCGGCTCGTCTTCCAGCGCGGCCTGGCAGCGGTGTACCTCATCGCCTTCGCCTCGGCGGCGCTGCAGTTCCGTGCCCTCATCGGCGCCTCGGGCATGACCCCCGTCCCGGTCTACCTGCGCCGGGTGCCGTTCCGCGCCGCGCCCAGCCTCTTCCACTGGCGGTACTCCGACCGGCTCTTCGCCGCCGTCGCCTGGGCCGGCGCGGCCCTCTCCGCCGCGCTCCTGGCCGGCCTGGGAGACCTCGTCCCGCTGTGGGCGACGATCCCCCTGTGGCTCCTGCCCTGGGCTCTCTACCTGTCCATCGTCAACGTCGGGCAGACCTGGTACGCGTTCGGGTGGGAGTCGCTGCTGCTGGAGGCCGGTTTCCTGGCGGCCTTCCTCGGGAACGACGAGGTCGCCCCTCCCCTGCTCACCCTGCTGCTCCTGCGGTGGCTGGTCTTCCGCGTCGAGTTCGGCGCCGGGCTGATCAAATGGCGCGGAGACCGGTGCTGGCGGGATCTGACCTGCCTCTACTACCACCACGAGACGCAGCCCATGCCCGGCCCGCTGAGCTGGTACTTCCACCACCTGCCCAAGCCCCTGCACCGAGTGGAGGCGGCGGCCAACCACGTCGCCCAGCTCGGGCTGCCGGTCCTGCTGTTCGCGCCGCAGCCCGTCGCCACCTGGGCCGCGGCGGGCATCGTCCTCACCCAGCTCTGGCTGGTCGTCTCGGGCAACTTCTCCTGGCTCAACTGGCTGACCATCCTGCTCGCCGTGACCGCCGTGGACGCCTCCGGCCTGATCACCACGCCCGCCCACGGGGAGACCCCCGGCTGGTTCACCGCCGCCACCCTCGCCGTGACGGCGCTGGTGGCCGTCCTCAGCTACTGGCCCGTGCGCAACCTCGTCTCCTCCCGGCAGGAGATGAACCGCTCCTTCAACGCCTACCACCTGGTCAACACCTACGGCGCGTTCGGCACCGTCACCCGGCTGCGGCACGAGGTCGTCATCGAGGGCACCGACGCCGACCGCCTCACCGAGGCCACCGTGTGGCAGGAGTACGGCTTCCGGGGCAAACCCGGCGACGTCCGCCGTCTGCCCCGCCAGTTCGCGCCCTACCATCTGCGGCTGGACTGGCTCATGTGGTTCGCCGCCCTCTCCCCCGGCTACGCCCGCCCCTGGTTCATCGGGCTGCTCGAACGGCTGCTCGCAGGCGACCCCGCGACGCTGCGGCTCCTGCGCCACGACCCCTTCCCGGACGCCCCGCCCACGCACGTGCGCGCCCGGCTCTACCGGTACCGCTTCACCACGGCGCGCGAGCGTCGCGCCACGGGGGCCTGGTGGCACCGCGAACTCGTCGGCCCCTACGCCCCGGCCCTCTCCCGGCGCTGAGCCCGCCCCGCGAAGTGTGCCCCGGGCCTCACCCGGGAAGGCGTGCCGTCTCCGGAGACGCCGTATCCAGCGGCACCGCGGACTCCGGCACCAGCCCGAGCTGCACCGACGGCCGGGGCAGCACCGCGTTCAGCATCCGGTCGGTCAGGACCCGCGCCCTGTTCCCCGGCAACGAGGCCAGATGGCAACCCCGCGTGAGCACCCCGGCCGCGAGCCCCGCCAACGGCACCCGCAGGGGGTTCGCCGCCGCTTGCAGCCCGCCCAGATCCACCGCGAAACCCAGGTCGTGGTGCCGGTACTCCCGCCGCGCGCCCACCCCGCAGGAGGCCGCGATGTTGTGCGCGGCCGCCCGGCCCTGCCGCACCGCGTGCTGGGCCGTCATCGGCGTCGTCTCCCCCGGCCGCGTCAGGTCCGGGACGGCTGCCGCGTCCCCGCACGCGAAGACCTCCGGATGCCCCGGAACCGTCAGGTACTCGTCCACGAGGACCCTCCCCTGCTCCGTGGGCAGGCCCAGGTTCCCCACCAGCGGATCCGGCCGCACCCCGACACACCACACCAGCGAGCGGGTGCCCACGAAAGAGCCGTCGTCCAGCAGCACGCCGTCCGCCGTCGCCTCCCGCACCGACGTCCCCGGGCGCACGTCCACGCCCCGCCCCCGCAGCACCCGGTCGGCGGTCGCCGACAGCCGCTCGTCGAGCGTCGGCAGCACCCTCGACGCGAGGTCGAGCAGCAGCCACCTCGGCCGGGCCACCCCGTAGCAGCGTCCCCGCCAGCGGCACCGTCACCCTCCTCGGCTCCAGCGTCCCCGCGGTCACCTCGGGCAGCAGCGGGAGGTGGAGGAAGTAGTCGTTCGGGTTGACCACCACCACCTCGGCGGCCCCCCGCGCCCTGCGCGACAGGCCCCGGGCCGCCTGATACCCGGCGAAACCAGCCCCCACAACGACCCTCCGGGGTCGCCTCACACCGCACTCCCACCCTTCGCGATCACGGACATCACCGACACCGGGTATCCCGGCCCCCAGCCCCCGAAACCCGCGCGTCAGAAGGGGTGCGCGAGCACCGCGCCGAGTGAGGTACAGTTTTCCTGCACGAACGGCCGGGGCCGAAAAGCCCAGGCCGCGAAGGCACCGGGACGTGGCGCAGCTTGGTAGCGCACTTGACTGGGGGTCAAGGGGTCGCAGGTTCAAATCCTGTCGTCCCGACGGTGCGACGAAGGCCCGCCGATCTGGATCGATTTCCAGGTCAGCGGGCCTTTTTCGTGTCGGCCGGGCGGCTTGAGCGCACCAGCCGCACGGGCCGCTTCGGGCGCTCCTCCCGCAGCGCTCTCTCTATCTCGCCTGTGCCCACCGGCGGCTGGCGTCCTCCTTCAGTGTCGGCGGTACGTTCCGCAGCGGTCGCTCACCACGTGCGCCCTTCCGCTCCCGCGCCGCCGAGGCGGTTGCGCCGGCGCCCGGACCTGCCCGTCACCGGCATCCAGGTCGTGCGGCGGCGAGGCAGCTCGGTGCCACCCCGCCGGCCCCCCTTCCGGGCTCAACCCGGCGACTCGTCTCCAGGGTGACGCAACAGACGGCCTCAGAGGCCGGAGTACGGCGGGAGTTCGGTGAGTCGTTCGACCGGCGTGCCGGTTTCGGTCAGTGCGGCCCAGAGAATCTCGTCGCCGCTGATCAGCAGGACCGGGCCGTACGCGGCCGTCCGCTCGACGAGTTCGGTGATGGCCCTGCGCTGCGAGGGGCGGTCCGGCGGTACCGTTTCCAGGGTCCAGCCACTTGCGAGCATTGCCTGCCGGAAGCCGAGCAGCGCCGGGATGTCCGGGCAGCACAGCAGCGGTTCCACGGGGCCGTGGCTCATCAGGGTCTCCAGGAGCAGACCGAGGTCCGGACGCGGTGCCTGGTGCCGCAGCCACCACTGGTCCGCGATCACCATCCGCCGCCGGCGGACGCGCGTCACCGCGGCGGATTCGTCGTCCGGCGTCTCCGATGGGGGAGCCTCCGTCGGCGTCGCGGCACGGGGTGGCGGCTGCGGGGCCGGCAGGGTGGGGCCCAGGACGTCGAGGAAGGTCAGGCCACCCGCGTAGTCGGTCACCAGCAGGCCGCCGGGCAGCGTGAGCAGCCGCAGCGGGGTGTTGGTCATGGCCAGGCGGGTCAGCGGTTCCGGACCATCGGCCGCAGCCGCCCGCCACAGGCGGACCGAGCCGCCGTCCGCCGTCGAGGCGACGACGCCGCTGCCGGGGAGCACCGCCACCGACCGGACCACCGCACCCGGGCGATGCCTGCCCACCACCTGTCCGGGCGCCGGGCCCGCGCCGGGGAACCACCGCACGACATGTCCTTCGTCGTCCCCTGCGTACACCGCGTGGCCGTCGTGCGAGAACGTGAGGCTGCGTCCCCGGCCGGTCAGCGTCCCCAACAGCTCCTGGCCGCTCTCGCCGGTGAGGTCCCACCGCCGGACTGTGCGGTCATGGCCGGTGGTCACAGCCCAGGTGCCTTCGGGATTCACCGCCACCGCACGTACGCGTGTCTTGCGATGGTGGCCCAGCGTCCGCATCTGCCGGGTCCCGGCGTGCCAGAGCTCGACCTGGCCCCCTCGGCCGGTGGCCAGGAAGTGTTCGCCGTCCGGCAGCGCACACACGGCGTCGTACAGCCGGCCGGTGGAGAGCGCGACGGTCTCCGGGGGCTGCGCCGCGGAGACGCTCAGCTCCGGGGCGAGCATCAGATCCCTGCCCTCGGTCACCCAGACCAACGGGCCGTACGGGCCCAGCAGCGCCAGGGCGTTGGCCGCCTGGCCCAGGGCGAGCAGCCGTTCCGGGGGACGCGCGGCGTCGGTGAGCTCCCACAGGGTCATGCCGCCCCGACCGCCGGTGACGATCCGTCGCGCACCGTCCGGGAGAGATGCCGGGGAAGCCGGGGAGGCGGGAACGGACGAGGAAGCGAGGGCAGGGGAAGCCGGGAGCGGTGTCGCGGCGATGGCCCAGGTGTCGGGAGCCCGGGTGGTGACCGGGTCGTCCCGCTGGCCGCCCTCCCACCTCAGGATCAGACCGTCGTTGCCGCCGCTGAACACCACGCTGCCCACCGGGGAGGCGTCCCCCTTGGCCTCTCCGGGGGGCCCGGCGGCGGCCAGCGCGGACACCGAGCGCTCGTGCCGCTGGATCACCCGGCTGTCACCGCCCTCCATGGGCCAGGCCATGACCAGGCAGTCCGCTCCACCGCTGACCACGTATGCCTCGTCAGCACTGACGGCCAGCCCCCACAGGGGCAGGTGGTAGCCGCCGACGGGCCGGGACCCGGTACTGCCCCGCTCCAGCGACCAGCTGAGGACCCGGTTGTCGCGACCCAGGCTCACCACCAGGCCGCGCCGGGGCGCCACGGCCAGCGTGACCGGCCCGGCCGAGTCGTGCGCGCCCAGGAGCGTCGGGGGTTCCTGCGCGCCGTCCGCCGGGTCGAGGTCGAGACGGTGCACCTGCCCACGGCGGTCTCCCGTGGCCACGTGCCCGCCGAGCACCGCCACCGCCGTCAGCAGTTCGTCCGCCAGGGTGCCGAGCACGGCGTCGCGGGTGCCGTTGCCGTCGGCGGACCAGCGCAGCACGCGGCCTTCGTCCCCGACGGAGACCACGAGGCTGCCGTCCTCGCTCAGTGCGACGCCCCGGCAGAACCCCCGGTGCGCGCCGAGCTGGATCGGCGCGGGGTCCTTCTCTCCCGGTGACCACCGGCACACCGCGCCCCCGGCGTCCCCGGTCACCGCCGTACGGCCGTCGCGGGAGAGTGCCAGGGCGTAGATCTGGTAGCCGCACCGGCCCAGCCTCCGGGGCGGATCCGCCGTGGCCGGAGACCACTGCCACAGCACGTCGTCCCTGCCCGCGAAGAGCACTTGGGCGCCGTCGGCGGACGCGGCGATCAGCGCCACCGGACCCGATGGCGTCCGCAGCCGGCGCCGGGAACGGCTGGTGGACCAGCGGGTGGCCAGCCCGGTCCGGCCGACGGCACCGGTGATCTGGCGCAGCCGGGCCGACACCACCGCCAGGAGTTCGGGGCGTGGACGGCCCGAGGTCAGCTCGTGATGGAGCAGCTGCTGGGTGAGGCTCTCCGGGCGCGCGGCCCACTCGTGGGGCGGGAGTTCCGGTACCAGCGCGTGCAACGCCCGCTGGAAGTCCGTCAGCCGTACACCCATGTCAGCCTGCCTCCGTGGGTTCGCCGCCGTCGTCGACGCGCGGGCCGGGCGGGAGGACGTCGTCGTGGCCACCGATGTCCGCAGCCTCCCGCGGTCCGCGGTTCTCCCTGGCGCGGATCACGAAGCCCCCGGGGCAGCGTTCGATGCTCAGGATCTGCTTCACCACCGGAACCTTGCCCGCGGCGAGGCGCCCGCCGTCGTAGACCATGATGTAGAGGAGTCCCGGGTTCGGTATCGACTTGGCCGGATACTCCTCGTGCAGCAGGTCGAGTTCGCGTTGGGCGTGGGCCTGCGTGGCATAGGGGGACGGCGGGGTCTCACGCTGGTTGCGGCGGACCCTGCGCAGGATGGGGTGCCCCCAGTTGGGGTGCGGGGGCTTGCGGCGGGGCACCGGCTGCACGGGCGGTGGAAGGTCCGTGTCGACGGGTGTCGCGGTGAGCGTCCAGCGGCCGCCGATGTGGTCCACGCCGAGCCGGGCATAGTGCCCGCGCACCCCCTGTCGCTTCTCCTGCGGGCTGACGGCGAATCCGGTGATCCACAGTGCGGGCCGTCCGGGGTCGGTGCCCTGCTCGTTGAGCTTGCGGGACAGGACGAAGTACTCCTTGATCGTCCCCAGCATCTCCACTGCCTCCTCGCGCGTCGGGAAGCGGTAGGAGCCGGTCACGACCGCTTTGATGGTCGGATGGCCGATGCTCGCGTAGGCCCGGGAGGTCCCCTTGCGGGCGGGTTTCCGGTGCTGCTGGTTTCCGCCCCGATCGTTGCCGGGCGTCGTCGGCGTGGGCGCCGGAAGTGGCGGAGCCGGTCCGGCGGTCGTGCCGCCCGCCGCGGGACGCGTCGTCGCCGCGGGGGGCGGCCCAGACAGCTCCGGAGGCCCGTCCGGCCACAGTTCCAGAGCTGCCGCGTCGAAGCTCTCCAGGGCCAGGATTTCCCCCAGCTGCCGGTCCACCAGGCCCAGGCCCAGCGGCAGTTCCGTGTCGTCCGCGTGGCCGAGGCAGGTCTCCAGCCAGCGCCAGTCCTCCAGCAGCCGGCGTATCCGCCGCTCGGCCCGCGCGACCTCCGCGGGCTCCGGCGAAGGCCGCAGGGCGGCGTCGAGCAGCCGGGTGAGCACCCCGGCAGTGCAGGCGAGTGCCAGCCGCCCGTCCCGCGGGTCCCACTGCGGGCCGGTGCCGTCCAGTGGTGTCAGCGCCGAGAGGAAGCGGTCCAGTTCGTCGGCGAGGGTGGCCCCCGGTGTCCGGGGACGTTCGGCGAGCACCGCCTCCCGGATCGACGGGTGCAGCACCCGGAACCGACCCCGGCGGTCGTTGTCCCGGGGGAACAGCAGGAACCGGCGTGCGGGCCCCTTCGCGATCTCCTTCGGCAGCCCGTTCTTCCAGCCACGATAGACCGGTGCATCCACCCCGTTCGAGGTCGGCGCCGCCCACAGCGTGGCGAACTCGTCGGCGGTCAGCCCCTGTGGCACCAGCCCGGCCAGCGTGAGGAAACGCTCGGTGTCCTCCCAGGCGCGCACACGCCGCTCGTCGCCGGAGCTCAGCGCCGTCTCCCGCATCCGCTCCAGCCGGTCCGCGAAGTACGAGGCGGCGTTCCCGGCCGCCGTGTCGGACCCCGGCTCCGGCAGGCGTCCAGTCTCCTCCCACTCGTCGAGCAGCCCCGAGGCGACGATGAACAGCCCGCCGGACAGCCTGACGATCTGCCCGGCGAGTTCCTCCGCGTGCTGCCGCCCGCCATCGCCGCCGGCGAGCCGGGCCACGGCGTAGTCCCGGATCTCCAGATCGGTGTCGGCACCCTGCAGGTCGAGCAGGGACGCCCGGCGTAGCCAGTCCGGACGGTCGTGCGAGGAGAGCAGCACCTTGACGCCGAGCCGCGGGGCGCCCGGATCCCGCTGGAACCGCTGCTCGAGCTCGGCCAGGAGCAGACGCAGTCCGCCCAGCTCGGCCTGTGGTTCCTCGCTCAGTTCGTTGAGCGCGTCCACCACGATCACCAGCGGCGCTCCCGGGCCGCCGGGCTGCCCGGCCTGCTGCCGCAGGGCCGCCACCAGCAGGTCGACGGTCGGCGCGGTGCCCTGCAGCACCAGGTTTTGTGCGTACAGGCCGACCACCGGCCCCTGTGCGTCCTGGACCTCCTGGCGGATGTCGACCGCCGGCGCGCCCGGACCTGCTGCCGTGATGCCGCGCCGGTCCAGCGCCTGTGCCACCTCCTGGACCAGCCGGTGCGTCGTCAGGGTGGCGAGGTTCGGCTCGCCCGGATCGCGCAGCAGGGCGAACGCGACATCGGCCGCCGACCCGGACTCCAGGACGTCGACCGCCTGCTGGAGCAGGAGGGTCTTGCCCGAACCCGGTGGTCCGGTGACGAGCAGGACCTCGTCCGTCTGCGGATCGCTCGCCCAGCGGACGATCCGTTCCAGCCGTGCCTGCCGTGGGTGCACGTGGCGGTGGAGGAGCACGGCGGTACGCGGATCGTCCGTTTCCGGCAGCCCGTCAGGGTCCGGCGCGGCGCCGATCAGCAGCCGGATACCGGCCGCGGCGAGCCGGTCGGCGTTACGCGCGGCCCGCTCGACGCGGCGGGCCAACCGCACGGGCAGCTCGTCAAGGTCGTCGACGACCAGCAGGCCGTGCCGGAGGACGCCGTCCGCGTCCTCCTCGGAGCCGTCCAGGGCGGCTTTGAGCAGCCCGCTGACGGTCGCTTCGGCCTCGTCCTCGTCGCCGGCCGCGGTGTCCGCGCTCGCCCGTCCCCCGGCGAGCCTGGCCCACGGCGTCTCCCTCGGGGCGCGGCCCGCGCTGCTGTGCACCTGGCGCCAGATCCGGGTGGCGGCCTCCAGCGAGGGCGCGCGGTCCTCTGGCCGCACGGAGGTGATCACCATCACCGGCGCGACCTCCGTGTCCCCCGCCCGGAGCCATTCCCGCAGCCGGTGGAGCACGGCGGAACGACTCATCGGTTGCGCATCGGACTGTGTCATCTGGGCCTCCCACCCGTCCCGCACCGGGCGCCGGAACTCCCTGCCCCCGTGCCTTGCCCCGGACCACCCGGGACCCCACCGGGCGCACGGGGGCTTCGACCACGCCGCTGGAACGGCCTCAGGTCCGCTCCTCCCCGGCAGACCGGGCGGACCCTTCACCGGTGTGCCGGATGCCGACGACCTCGGATTCCGGGGCGGTGTCCTCGACCTCCTGCCGGACCACGTAGCGGTCCAGCGGCCGGTCGCCCGGCACCTCGGCACCGACGACCCGGCCCCGGATCGCGCGCAGCCGCTGGTCGATCTCGGCACCGCTGGGAGGCTGCTGTTCGCCGCGGAAGGTGATGTGCCGTCCGTAGACGTCCTCCAGCAGCCCTCGCAGCAGGCCGAGCTCCCGCAGCAGCCGTTCGTCGTCGGGGCGGAGGCGGTCCGGGTGGCGCTGGTAGACGGAAAGGGCTCCGGCCAGACGTTCCAGTTCGGCGGCGTGCAGTTCGAGGCGTCCCAGGTCGGGTTCCGCCTCGGTGAGACCCGGATCGCCGTCCAGGCAGGCGGGCGCCGGGACCGGCGGTTCCTGGGCGGCCTCCTGCTGCTCGGCCGACCGGGCCGACCGCCGGTCGATGACCCGGTGCAGATGCTGGAAGAGAAAGCTGAAAGCCGCCGGGAGCGCCGCTCCCACCACTGCCGAGGTCAGCGGATCACTCATCTGGTCCCCCCTGGGCCTGCTGTCGACCACTGATCCGATTCCCCGTCAGATTACCCAGAAACAGGGCGCCGTACCGGAAAACGGTGCGGCGAGGACGGCGGTGGACACCGCGGCCGGTTCTGCTGCCTCGGGGGGGTGCGACACGGCACCCTGGCCGCCCCCGCGTCGGCGTCCCGGGTCGTCACCGTCGGCACGTCCCCGAGCGGGCAGGTCGCGGCGCCTCGCCGGGCGTGGGGCGAGGCGAGCTCCGTGTGCTACCGGGGGCGCCGCCTGCACGGCCGGGACACGCCTTCGGGGCGGGCAAGTGAGCCGGTGAGGGCGGGTGGTTGCCGACGGGTCACGCCCGCGGTGGGGCGTCTTCCTGGTCGTGGGCCGCGGTTGCGCGTCGTTCGAGTACGCGGAGCGCGGTCTCGCCCCACTCGATGTTCTCCCGCTCGAACGCCATGCCGCGCAGGAGTGTCAGGTACGGCCCGACGCGTTCGGCCCGTGCGCAGTACTCGTCCTCCGGACACCCCTTCAGGAGGCGTTCCTTGAGCCGTTCGTACCGGGCGAGCTTGGCAGCGGCCCACTCCGTACGTTCGGTGATCGCCGCTCGTACGGCCTCGGTGTCGCCGATGTCCGCGCAGTGCACCTTGACCAGAAGCTCGTCGCGGATGGTCGTCGGTTTGCCCGGCGGTTCGGCGACGTAGGCGCACACGGCTTCCAGGCCGGCTTCGGTGAGCGAGAAGAGCCGTTTGTTCGGCCTGCGCTCCTGTTCGACGACCCGTGCGGCGATGAGGCCCTCACGTTCCATGCGGTCGAGCTCCCGGTAGAGCTGCTGAGGGGTGGCCATCCAGAAGTTCGCGACGGAGGCGTCGAAGCCCTTTGCCAGGTCGTAGCCGGATGCCTCGCCTTCGAGGAGGGCGGCCATCACCGCGTTGCGCAATGCCATGAGCCGAGGTTATCTCATCGTTGATTAGTCATGGATGCGACTAATCAACAGAGCCGCACCCCCGTCGCCGAGGGGTGGACAACCCCTGGCACTCGAGCCTAATCTCCGATGCACCTATTCAACTAATTGAGCAAAGGTGAGGTCGTGCATCCGTTCCGCCAGGCCGTCGAGAACCGCGACGAGGCAGCCATCGAGGCGCTCCTCGCCGAGAACGTCGTCTTCACCAGCCCCGTCGCCTTCAAGCCGTACCCGGGCAAGGCGATCACCGCCGCGATCCTGCGCGGGGTGATGCGGGTCTTCGAGGACTTCACCTACGTCCGCGAGATCGCGAACCCCGACGGCCGTGACCACGCCTTCCTCTTCACCGCCACCGTCGAAGGACGGCAGATCCAGGGTTGCGACTTCCTCCACTTTGACGAAGAGGGCAGGATCGACGACTTCACCGTCATGGTCCGCCCGCTCTCCGCGGCCAGGGCGCTCGCCGAGGCCATGGGAGCCCAGTTCGACCGCATCGCCCGCGAAGCCGGAGAGGCGGCCGGGGCATGAGCGACGTCGCCGCCGTCGCCATCGGCGCCGGTAACGCCGCACCCACCGCCGCTCCGGCTCTCCCTCCACATCCCGGCCGGCCCTGACGCTCTTCGCCCAGCCGGGGTTCGCGCCCATGAGGCCTGGCACGAGACGGAGTTGGAGGCGGAGCCGCCGCCGTCATCGGCGCGCGGCCACTGGCGGCACGCCCCTGTCCGGACAGCCCCCGAGCCGCCGCGGAGTCAGTGCGCCCCGGCCTGCGCCTGGGCGGGGTCTGGGTGCGAAGGTGTCGACGGCCACGTCGCCCGTCCTAGACGCCCGCGGCACGCATGACGATGCGGTCGAACGCCCGGTCGCTCAGCCACCTGCGCAGCGTGACCAGCGGCCTCCCGTACCGGCCCGCCACATAACGCGTCCGGGGACGCCGGGCCGTGATCGCCCCGACGATCACCTCGGCCAGTCGGGCGGCGGGGGTGGCCTTGCCCGGCGCGTAGTTGGAGCGGCTGGCGGAGGCCAGCTTCCGGGCCAGCCCGGCGTAGGCCGACGACCCCGAGCGCTTCAGCATCGGCTCCACCATCACGTCGCCGAACTCGGTCTCGATCAGGCCCGGCTCGATGATCACCACGTCGACGCCGAACGGGGCGAGCTCCAGGCGCAGGGCGTCGGACCAGCCCTCCAGCGCGTGCTTGGTGGCGTGATACCAGGCACCGAGGGGGGTGTAGATCTTGCCCCCGACGGAGGACACGTTCACGATCCTGCCGAAGCCCTGCTCGCGCATGTGCGGGAGGACCAGTTGGGTCAGCCGGGCCAGGCCGAAGAGGTTGACCTCGAACTGGTACCGGGCGTCGTCCACCGCGGTGTCCTCGACGGCGCCGTACAGGCCGAAGCCGGCGTTGTTCACCAGCACGTCGACCCCGCCGCGCTCAGCGCTCACGCGGTCGACGACCGCCCGGACGTCCTCGTCCCGGGTGATGTCCATGCGCAGCGTGACCGCCCCCCGTTCCTCCAGGTCGGCCATCCGGTCGACGCGGCGGGCCGCGGCGTAGACCGCGAATCCCTTGTCGAGCAGCTGTTTCGCCGTCTCCTTGCCCATTCCGGACGAGGCACCGGTCACCAGTGCAGTGCGCATGATCTCCGCTTTCGCTCCGGCGGTCCCGTCGACCACCTCCGCTGCCCACGGTAGGCAGCCGCGAGGCCCGGGGCACCAGCAGAAGCCGCCAGCTCACTCGCGGAAGGCGCCGCATCCGCTCCCATCGCACCGTGGCGCCCGGCACGCAAACGGCCCTGACCAGGCCTTTTGCCAGGGTCAGGGCCGCGGGTGGCCGCACTCAGGACTGCGGGCGCCGCCCGTGGTTCGCGGCGTTCTTGCGGCGGGCCTTCTTCTTCCGGCGTCGCTTCGAGGACATCGCGCTCCTCCTCCAGGTACGGCGTGCACGTTCGCGAACACCATAGTCCGGGGCGTGCCCGCCTTCCAACGCACGCGCCCGGGGCGGCGGGGGTGCGGTGGGTGTCACGGCCCCGTCGCGAGCCAGCCCTCGCGCACGCCATGGGCGAAGAGCTTCCGCGTGAGATCCCACAGCGTCAGCGAGCCCTCCGCGATGACGGAGGTGCGCTCGCGCACGCGCGCCTCGGTGACGCCGGGGGCGCGCCACGTTCCTCCTTCGTTGCCGGCGTTCAACAGCAGCGGCTGCAGCCGGTCCATGGCCTTGGCGAACCTGGCCTCCGGGGTACGTCGCGCCTCGAACTCTTCCCACAACGCGTGGAACGACTCGTCCTGACCCTCCGGCAGGAGGGCGAACAGCCGCTTCGCCGCGTCGGCCTCGCGTTGCGCCTGGTCCTTCTTGGCGTCGTCGTCGAAGAGGCAGGTGTCCCCCGCGTAGATCTCCACGAGGTCGTGGACCAGCACGAGTTTCAGGGTGTGTTCCACATCGATCGGCTCGTTCGCGTACTCCGCCAGGACCATGACCATCAGTGCCAGGTGCCACGAGTGTTCGGCGTCGTTCTCCCGGCGGTCGGCGGCGAGGAGGGGACTCAGCCGCAGCACGGACTTGAGCCGGTCGATCTCGGTGATGAAAGCGATCTGTTCGACCAGGCGCGAGGGCGTTCCGGGCGCCACCTTCTCGAGGTCCAGCAGGGGGCTCAGCGACTCGGGGATGTGCGGGGGTGTGTTCATGCTTCTCTCCTGTGAGGGTTGCCCGCCGCCACCCACGCGCATCGCGTCGTCGCCCTGCGCCGGGCCACGTTGTGGAAGGCGGAGCGGCTGGGTCGGGGGCGTGGCTTCGCGGTCCCGGGGGGCCGTTCAGATGCGGAGCAGTTCGAGCAGGCGGCCGTGGTCGAGCTCCTCCACGATCGTGACCGCGGGCCGGTCGGAGCGGGAGTCCCGCCAGTCGACGGCGGTCAGACCGTGGCCGAGGCTTCCCGGCCCGTAGCCGACGTAGACGCGGTGACGCACCACCCGGGTGACGACCGAGGGGTCGAGGGCGACGGCCATGGCCAGCGGGTCCGCGCGGAAGTACGCGGAGCGCCGCCCGTAGCCCGGATCGGTGAGGTAGCGGTTGTCCACGAGGCGTCGGAGGCTCGCGGCCGCCTCGCTCCCACCTCGGAAGAAGGCGTCGAACTCCTCTCGCGCGAAGGAGTGGTTGACCGTCGCCTCCCAGGTGACCAGCGTGACGTCGGGGAAGTTGGCGAAGACCAGGTCCGCGGCCACGGGGTCGGCACCGATGTTGAACTCGGCGTTGAGCGTGAGGTTGCCGTGGCCGCGTACGGCGCCGCCCATGACGACGACCCTGCGCAGCAAGCGGGGCAGCCGCGGCTCCAGCCTGAGGGCGAGCGCGATGTTCGTGAGGGGGCCGAGCGTGACCAGCGTGATCTCGCCCGGCCGGCGACGCGCGGTGTCGGTGAGGGCCAGGGCGGCGGGCAGGGTCTCCTCTGCGATGTCCGCCACGGGCCAGCGGGGGATGTCGCCGAGGCCGTCCGTACCGTGGATGTCGGCGGCGTCCGCGACGGCACCGGCCAGGGGGCCGGCGGCCCCCCGGTACACCGGGGGGCGGGCCGCCTCGTCTCCGAAGGCGCCCAACAGCCACCGCGCGTTGCCGGTCACGGCGTCGATGCCGACGTTGCCCGCGACCGTGCAGATCGCGCTCACCGGGACCGAGGGCCGTTTCGGCGAGGGGGTCAGCGCCATGGCGAGGGCGTGGGCGTCGTCCAGTCCGGGATCGGTGTCGATGATCAGCGCACTCAACGCGAGCTCCATGGGTGAGGGAACGGGAGGGGCTGGCGGCCGGGATCCGAGCGGCGGCGGGGCGGCCTCGGAACCGCGCTGCCCGAGGGCGTCGTCCGCCGGTCCGGGCGGCCTGGTGACGGGGCGCCCGGTGGCCTGCCGAAGGCGCGGTGCCGGGCGGACGGAGCGGGCGTTCGGGCCCGAAAGGTGTCACCGGTCGGGCCAGGCGGCCGGCACGAGTCGTCCGGTCAGCTTCCGGTAGCGGAGCATCGGCAGCTCGGGCTCCCGCTCGACCTGCTCCGCACGGAAGTGGACCCCGGCCTTCCGCATCGACTCGAGCAGGACTTCGACCACCGCCCGGGCCAGCGGGGCGCCGGGACAGTAGTGCTTACCCGCGCCGAAGCTGAGGCCGCGGGAGGTGCTGCCCCGGTCCCGGATCCGCAGGGGTTCGGGGAACTGCTCCGGGTCGAGGTTCGCCGTCGCGAGGCACAGGTTGACCCTGTCCCCCACGTCCAGGTGGTAGGGCCCGACGGAGAGCGGGCGACGCGCGTAGCGGCTGGCGAACCGGAAGGGCGTCGCGATCCGGAACACCTCTTCCCTCACCGAGGGGATGGGAACGCGGGCGAGGACGTCGCTGTCGACGCGTTCCCCCACGACGCACAGGGAGGTGGTCGTGGGATCGTAGGCGCCCGTCACGATCTGGGTGAGCAGGGCGGTCGCGGGCTCGGGCCCGTAGGCCGGATCACTCCATAACTCACCCAGCCGCGAAACCAGCGGTGTCGGCGGCTCGGCCCGTGCCGCGTCCAGCCATGCCCTCAGCTCGCCGATGGCGTCCAGCGCCCGGTCGATGCGGGCCATGTCGATACGGGCGGTGGCGAGTTCGTCCATCACGGCCTCGCCCAGGCGGACGAGCCGCACGGCATCGGCACGGCCCACGAGAGCGACGATCGCTTCGAGCGCCATGGGGCGCGCCACGTCCTGGAGCCAGTCGACGGGCTCGTCTCCCTTCGCGGTGAGGCGCCGGTCGGCCAGCCGGGCGCAGGCGGACAGCGTTCCCGGTGCCACCGTGCCCCGAAGGAGGCGGACGGTCACGCGACGCACCCGGTCGTGGTAGGCGGCGTCGGAGAAGACCGGCCAGTAGGCGAGGAAGCGCTTCAGGGCGGCACGTCGTGTCGCGTCCTTCTCATCCATGGCGGCCAGGCGCTGGTCGGTGGACCGCTCGGACCAGACGTCGCGGCTCAGGAGGAGCCGTCGCACGTCCTCGGCCCCGAGCGCGTAGAGGCCGCCGTTCTCGGCCGCCTCCTGGTAGGGGCACGACCGGGCCGCCCGGGCCAGGGCGGTGAACGGGTCGCGCGCGCTGTAGTCGCCGAACACGTCAAGCATGGGGCCCCTCCGCGCGTCCGGCGGCCGGTAAGCGAGCGCCCGTCCGCCCGTCCGCCCGCTGCCCGTCCGTCCCCCTGTTCTTCGCGCCGGACCGGGTCCGGTTGGAGACGTGGAACATCATCGCGGCGCGGTCCCAGGTGGGTTCCTCGTCGGCCATCTCGATGATGCGGCGCAGGACGTCCTGCTCGTCCAGGATCGCTCCGACCGCCTCGGCGACGGTGATGTGCTTGGCCGGACGCCAGACGCGCTCGACGGGGTCTCCCGGCGCGATCGTCCCCTCCTCCAGGACTCGGAGGTAGACCCCGGGCCGGCGTGCGGCGTTGAAGCGCTTGGCCCAGCCTTCCTGCTTCATCCAGCCGCCGAACGTGCCGCACGCCATGCGGGGTGCGGTGACCTGCAGGAGGGCCTCCCCCACCTGCCACTTCTCCGCGAGGACGGCACCGCTGGCGTCGAAGCCGGCCAGGTCGATGTTCTCGCCGAAGACGCCGTTGCGGAGCGGCGTCCGCAGTTGCTCGGACCACCAGTCGAGGTCTTCCCGGGCATAGGCGTAGACGGCCTGGAGTTCGCCGCCGTGGAAGTCCGCCGCCTGCTCGTCGCCCTCCAGGCCTAATTTCGTGACCCGGATATTCCCTTCGACCGGACGTTTGTTGATGGCGGTGTTTCCGCGTCGCGCAAAGCTGGAGGAAACACATGGACCGGTATTGATCGAAACAATGCGTCCCATGCGGGAGAAATTACCATCGCCCCCAGGGGCGGTCAACGGTTCAACTGTTGAAAATCTCGCCACTCGCGGAGAACTTCGAGACGGCAGGGCAATGCACCGACAACGCGTGGATACCGGCACCAGAACCCGGGAGGGAATTCACGGTGAAGCGCCGGCCAAGATAATTCGGCGACTCACTGGTTCGCCGGAAATCATTTCAGTGGGGCCCAGCCGAAAGAGGCGCGTCGCCACGTACTCGACCGGGCCACAGCACTGGCCCACCGGGAGGCGGGGAGCTACCGGGAGTCCCTCGCGCGCGCCACGACGTAGAAGGCGGGGACGTTCACGCGCCGGCCGTCGGCGGTGACCGTTCCCTGGTAGTCGATGGGAGCGCTGGAGAGGATCTCGAAGCCGACGGCCTCCAGTTCCCGCTGCAGGGCGTCCTCCTCCCTGGCCACGGGCAGGGGCACACGGTCGAAGACGAATCCGAACTTCTCCGCGGGGACGCCCTCGCCGGCGAGCTTGCCGAGAATGAACTCCCGGCTGGACGGGGCAAGTTCATAGAAGAAAGCGCCACCCGTGCCGCCGGCCAGATGCGCCAGGGAGGTGGCGGCGAGCTTGAGCTCCTCGGGAGTGAAGGCGTGCAGAACCGTGCGGACGTACAGACCGGCGTCGCCGATCCGCTCGTGCAGGGCCTTGGCCTGCTCGGGCTGGAGCAGGTCTAACTGCTCGTACTCGACGCCGGGAACGCCGTGATGCTTGCGCGCCCGCTCCACGGCACTCGGGGCCACGTCCACGCCGATGACCCGGTCGAAGTGCTGACTGATCGCGACCGTCTGCGCACCATCTCCGCAGCCGACGTCGATGACCGGCTGGGTCGGATCGAGCACGCTGCCGAAAAGGTGGAGATGCGCGTGTGCGACATAGGTGGGGTCCACGTCCCACGGCGAGGCACCGCGGACCTGGGGAAGGTCGGTCCAGAAGCGATCCCACATGGCCTCGAAACGACTCACACTGACTCCTTTTTTTCGGGTGGCGACCGGTTGTCGACACGTATCCCCGCCGATCATGGACCAAGCGTGTCCGACATGTAAAGGGTTCGCCACCGATGCGCCAGAAACGCACTTTCGGCCGGTGACTGAAATCCGCCCCGAAAAATTCACCACACAGGTATCACTCTTCATTTCTGCTTACTCTGGTCACTCCTGGACCACTGGCACCACGACAGGAAGAGAGTTTTTCTCCGGTGACTCATAATCTTCTTGCGTCGCACGCCCCGATGTGCGCACGTGGCATTCCCATCGTGGATTCGGACAGCCACGGTGAGGCTCCCCGTGGACGCCGTAGCGACCGCCGGCACCGGCGGCGGGAGGAAGCGTCAGGGCCTGGCGGCGTCCAGCACGCGAAGACCTCGGGGTCCCGCCCCGGCGTGCCGCACCTCCAGCCCGGCGGTGCGGCACTGCTCGATCAGCCAGTCCTCACCCAGGCGGAGCTTCGGGTAGCCGCTGACCCGCTGCCGCCAGCCGTCCCCCGAGCGGACGTGCAGCAGGTCGTACACCATGACGGTGTCCTCGTCGAGGACGTCGAGGAAGCACGTGAGCAGTCGCTCCTCGGCACTGCGCACGGGGATGAAGCGGTCGGTGCCGCGGACCTCGCGCGTGAAGTCCCGGTAGGTGGCGACGAACCGGCCTCCCGGACGCAACGCGTCCGCGACGTCGCCGAGGAGGCGGGGGACGTCCGCCTTGGACGGCAGGTGGGGCAGCGTGTCCCCCATGCACACGACGGCCGCCGCGGTTCCCGGCTCCACCTCCCGGGGAAGGACGCCGCGGAGGTCCCCCCGCACCGGACGGATCCGGGGCGACACACCCGTGTCCTCAGCATGGGCGGTGAGTTCGCCGAGCAGGCGCGCGCTTGTGTCCACGGCCACGACCTCGGCGAACCCGAGCCGGAGCAGGGCCAGCGTCTGCGGGCCGGGACCGCACCCGAGGTCCACGGCCACGTCGTCGTCGGCGTCCGCGCGCAGGTCCAGCTCGCCCAGAAGTCGCTCCTGCCCGGAGGCTGCGTCCTCGATGTCGCCGCCGAGCATCCAGGTGTAGTGCTCGGCGAGCAGGTGGTCGTAGTGGTCGATCGCAAGGGTCATGTTCCGGTTCCCTCCAGGGCCGACTCCCCCGTGCGCACCCAGGCGGCGAGGTCGGCGAGGTAGACGTTGGCGAGTGAGGCGTCCACCGCGGCGCCGAGTGCCGCGCGGTAGACCGGCGTCGCCTCCGCGTAACGGCGCCGCCCCGCCTCGGTGATGCTTGCCGCGACGGCCCGCCCGTCACCCGGAGCGGCGGCCCGTTCGGCCAGCCGCTGCGCCTCCAGCCGCGCCACCAGGCGGGTGACGGTGCTGTCTTGGAGGCCGATGCGGTCGGCCAGCTCCCCCATCCGCGTCGGCGTGCCGTCGTCGGACCGGACGAGCGCGCACAGCGCCCGGTACTCGGACAGGGGCAGGCCGTGCTGTCGGCGCAGCGTCTCGTCCAGGTGCTTCTCCACGCGGCCCAGCAGCCGTACGGCCATGCACCAGCGGTCGTCCTGGGCGTCGTCGGCGGGTTCGGGTGTCTCGTCGGTCGGCATCGCCGGTGAACTCACCTCGGCAGCCTACCTGCTTGCACAAGCAAGTACTCACGCCCGCGCGTATCGCACCGTCACATGCGCCTGCTCGAAGAGCGGTTCGGCCCCGCGCGCACGAACCGCGCCCAACGGAGGGAGGTTCACGCGGTCACGGGTGAAGGTGGGTGGCGGGACGCGGGGCGGGGGCCCCGCCCCCGGGGGGCAGGCCGATCCGCCAGGAGAAGAGCACGGTCATGGCCACGCAGATCAGCGCGAACACGAGGACGCCTCCGACCTCACCCTGGGCGAAGTAGGAGAACGCCGCCACGGTGAACACGCCGGAGGCCAGTCCGAACGCGGAGGCGAGCATCGGCACCGCGCGGCGCGCCGACAGGCCCGCTCCGGCGGCCAGCGCGGCGCTCACCAGCGCGTCGGGGACGACGAACGCGCTGTCCACGTCGCGCACGAGCAGATTGACGCATGTCACCAGGCTGACGAGGACAGCCACACAGCGGCCGATCGTGAGGGTGGTGGGCATTTTTCCGCCTCCCGCGGTTCGCGGCGGCACGCACCGCCACAGCGACTCATGTGATGTCTACACCGTAGACGATCACGATCCGACGCGTCTACGCCGTAGACGTGATGTGAGAATGGGGCCATGGCCAGAACTCGCTTTCTCACCCCCGAACTGATCGCCCGCAAGGCGCTGGAGGTGGGCGATCGCGGCGGTGCGGAGGCGATGACGATGCGCCGCATCGCTGCGGAGCTGGGGTGCGATCCCATGGCGCTCTACCGGCACTTCGCGAACCGCGAGGCTCTGCTCGACGCGGTCGCCGACCTCGCCGTCGCCGAGGTGGGGGACCCCGGCGTCCGGATGCCGTGGGACGAGCGCATCTCGGTGACCGCCGACGCCGTGCGGGAGGCCGCGCTGAGGCATCCGGGGATCACGGCGCACCTGGCCGCGCGCCCGCCCACGGGGGAGAACGGACGGCGTATCGCCCGCGGCCTCATGGAGGCACTCGGAGCGGCCGGGCTGCCGTCGGCCACGGCGGTGCGAAGCTTCCAGACACTCACGGCCTACCTGGCCTCATCGCTGGCCATGGCGGTCCGGGCGGGGGCGCGGGACCGGCGCTGGGAGCACGTGCGCGACGTCATGGACGAGCTGCCCGACGTCGCCGCTCCGGGAGAGGAGCTGTTCGCCGTCGGGTCGGCCGAGCAGTTCCGCTTCGGGCTGCGGCTGCTGCTGGCCGGCATCAGGGCAGAGGCCGCGGCCGGTCGCTGACCGGCCGCCCGTACGTCAGCTCGTACCCGCTCCGAAGCCATCGCGGTGCGTCTGCGGAGGCGGAATCGGGTGTGGGCCCCGGGCGGCCGTGTCTGCTCGCGCCCAACCGGTGCAGCACGTGCGCATCGGGCTCGGATCGCGGGGCTCCGGAGAGGCGCTGCGCGCCGGATCGCGCAACCTCCGGCGACGCCACCACGGTACCGTCGGGCCTGACCCACCGTGGCAGGCCGCCGGCCGCGAAGTGGCCCCGCCGTCAAGCCCGTTCCGTCCGCCGGACGGCTGGTCGTCGGCTCCGGAGGCCGGCGGCACGAGGACGGGGCCGCTCCCCCAGACGCGCGGCGCTGAGGACGGGTGCCGCCGGTCGCCCGTGCCGTCAGAGGCGACCCGCGGACGACGGCGTCCTTCCCGGCGGCGGTAGGCTGCGCCGCATGACCAGCCACCGACGTCCGCCCCGGCTCCCCGCCGCCCGGGTGGCAGCGCTGCTGGTCCTCGCCGTGCTCGGATGCGTGCTCGGCATGCACGGCCCCCAGCCGCCGGGAGTGGGCTCGGTGCCCTGCGCGGCCTCGGCCCCGCACCCCACCCTCGAATCCCCGGCACCGGGCGTGGGCGCGCACGCCGGCGAGCCGCACGAGGGCGGGAGCGGTCACTCCGAGCAGGCGCGGCAGAGTTGCGAGGCCGCGCCCGGGCCCAACGCCGTTCCCGTCCCGCCCGCGCCGGCACCCGCGCCGCCGCGGGTCCCGCCGCCGTCCGGCCCGGCCACCCCGGGTACGGAGACGGCCGGGGAGCGCTCTCCGCCGTCGCTGGCCCAGTTGCAGATTCTGCGCGTTTAGGACGCGGCCGCGTCGTCCCGCCCTGCGGCGCCGACGCCTGCCCGCGATCCGCTTCCCACCGCACAGGAGTCACCCAGCATGACCACACAGCGAACGACCGCACGCCACTCCTCCGCCCGCCGGCTTGCCACCACGGCGGCGGCCGTGGCCGCCACCCTGGCCCTGGCCGCCTGCGGCGCCGAGGGTTCGAAGCCCTCCGACGGCCACGGCGGAGCGGACGGGGACCCGGGCACCGGACACCTGCACGGGCTCGGCCTCGACCCGGCCGACGGCACCGTGTACGCCGCCGGGCACTTCGGCGTCTTCCGGCTGGCTGACGGGGAGGCGACCCGGATAGCCGACCGTCACCAGGACACGATGGGCTTCACCGTCACCGGCCCCGGAACCTTCCTGGGCAGCGGGCACCCGGCGATGGACGACCCCGAGGCGACTTCCCCGCATCTGGGCCTGATCCGCAGCACCGACGCGGGCAGGACCTGGACGACGGTCTCGGCGCAGGGGAAGGCGGACTTCCACTCCCTGCAGCCCGCCGGCGAGGTGCTGTACGGGTACGACAGCCAGAGCCGGCGGGTGTGGTCGTCGGCCGACGGCGGACGCACCTGGCGGTTCGGGGCCGAGGAGGACGTCGCCGACCTCGCCGCGCACCCGAGCCGTCCGCAGGAGGTCTGGACGACGGGCGGCGAGGGGCTCAAGCGCAGTACGGACGGCGGGCGCACGTTCACCGCCGTCCCGCAGGCACCGGCCCTCGTCGCGGTCGACCGTCCGGAGGCCGACGGCTTCGTGGGGCTCGCCCCCGACGGCACGGTGCTGGCCAGTGGCGACGGCCTGACCTGGTCCGAGGAGGGCGCGCTGCCCGAGGGCGCCGAGCCCACGGTGCTGCACGCCGCCTCCCCCGCCCGCCTGTTGGCGGCGGACACGGACAGCCGGGTCTACTCCTCCCGTGACGGCGGGAGCAGTTGGGAGCTGCTGTACGCGCCCGACGGCATCGGCTAGCCGGTATCCCCCGGCCGCGAGCAGCGTCGGTGCGGGTGCGCTGGGACGCCGACCACGCCGCCCGGAGCCGGCGCTCGCCGCGGGCCGGGGGTTCCGGGCGGTGGACGCCGTCGCGGACGGGCCAGTGGGCTCGCAGCTCGCGGCGCAGTCGGGAGAGTTCGGCGGGGGCACGGGCGGGGACCCGGCTGTGGACCTGACCGTACGGTCCCGGTCGTGCAGGAACGAGTTCCATCGTCCGCCGGGCGTCCATGGAGCCGTGGACGAACGAATGGACCCAGCGGGCGGTGCCGTCGGCCGTCCGTCGTTCCCCGCCTTGCGCGTCCGAAGTCGCCTCCGGACGCCCCCGCCGCGTTCCGCCGGGATGACACCCGCCACCGGACGGGTGCGGTGCGGCCGTACCCCGGACGGTTGGCGCGGGGGCGCCGTCGGACGGGAGTGGCGAGGACCGGGCGCAGGAGGGGGTCGCGGCCCGGCCCTCGCCGTCTGCTCGCCCCGGGCTAGGGCAGGTCGTGGACGTGCGGGCCGACGGCGTTGGACCAGGCGTTGCCCGCCGTGGCGTCCCAGTTGGTCGACCAGGTCATCGCGCCCCGCAGCGAGGGGTAGGTCCTGGACGGCTTGAACTGGCCACAGCCGGTGCCCCGGGTCAGGCAGTCCAGGGCGTCGTTCACCACGGACGGGGGGACGTAGCCGCTGCCCGCGCCCCGGGGTGAGGCGGGTACGCCGAGGCCCACCTGGGACGGGTCGAGGCCGCCCTCCAACTGGATGCAGGCGAGCGCGGTGAGGAAGTCCACCGAGCCCTGGGCGTAGACCTGGCCGTCGCAGCCGAGCATCGAACCGCTGTTGTAGTACTGCATGTTGACGACGGTGAGGATGTCCTTCACATCGAGCGCGAGCTTGAAGTACTCGGTGCCGGTGTGCTGCATGTCGATGGTCTGCGGAGCCATGGTGAGGACCATGGAGGGGCCGGCCTTCGCCGAGAGCTGGCGCAGCGCCTTGCTCAGGTAGGTGGCGTCGATGCCGTGTTCCAGGTCGATGTCGACACCGTCGAAGCCGTACTCCTGCATCAGGGCGTAGGCGCTGTTGGCGAAGGCGGTGGCCGCGGCGTCGCTGTTGACCAGGACGTTGCCCTTCTCGCCGCCGACCGAGATGATCACGGACTTCCCCGCGGCCTGCTTGGCGGCGATGTCCGACCGGAACTCCTCGACGGAGGAGTAGCCGAGGGCGGGGTCGAGGTTGAAGACGATCTCACCCGGTGTGGTGGTGGAGTCGGCGAAGGCCACGGCGATGATGTCGTACTGGTCCTGTACGTCCCGGAGCTTCTGGACGGTGGCGCCGTTGTCGAAGTTCTGCCAGTACCCGGTGACCGCGTGCCGGGGCACGGCCGGGTTGCCCGGGGGCGTGTCCTTGGCGGTGCGGGCGGTCACCGCCGGGGACTTGGGCGACTCGCCCGCCGAGTTGGCGGCGGTCACCCGGAAGGTGTAGTCGGTGTCCGCGGTGAGCCCGGTGACCGTCGCGGAGGTGCCGCTCACCGAGGCGGCACGGGTGCCGTCGCGGTAGACGTGGTAGCCGGTGGCTCCGCTGACGGAGGGCCAGCTCAACGTGACCGAGGACGCGGTGACCGCGCTGGCCTCGGGGGCTCCCGGGGCGTCGGGCACGACCGGGTCGGGGTCGGTGCCGCCTCCGCCGTCGGGGCCGAACACGCTGACGTCGTCCACGTGGTAGGCGGAGGTGCCGTACCAGCCGTGGGTGTAGAGGGTCACCGAGGTGGTGTCGGCGCCGGTGGTGAAGCTGGTGGAGAGCCGGGTCCAGGTGCCTGTGTCGGGCGTCCAGGTGGACACGTCGGTGGTTCCGGTGCCGCGTGCGCCGAGGTAGGCGTAGCCGCCGCGCACCCAGGCTTCGACGGAGTACGTGGAGTCCGGCTTCACCGTGAGGGTCTGGGTGCACTCGGCGCGGTCGAGCCCCTCGGGCGTCGCGCGGAGGGCGCCGGTTCCGGTGCGCACGGGCGAGGTGACGGCCGCACCGCTGCCGGCGGTACAGGACCAGTCGGTGAGGCCGGATTCGAATCCGGGGTTCTTGACGACGTTGACGTCGGCTGCCTGCGCCGTCGTGGACGTGCCCAGGAGGCAGAGCCCGGCTCCGAGGACGAGCGCGAGCCCGGCGCCCAGCCCTCTGCGGGCGGATGTGGTGCGGTCCACTGGGGTCCTCCGGTGGGGAGTTGGGGGTGCGGGAGGCGGGCGTCCCGGCTCCCTGGGTGCGGTGGCCACCGTGGAGGTACAAGCTGGTCCAGACCAATCACATTGTCAAGACCCCGTCAAGACACACTTCACCTGGGCACGTGTCCGCTTCTCGCGCGGACGCGTCGCCCGGCTGGGTAGGAGCAACACGAGCGGCGTACGCCGGCCCGAGGGGGAAGCATGATCTATCTGCTCTGCCTGGTGGTGCTGGGAGCGTCCGCGTGGTGCGGGCACCTGGTCGTCCGCCGGTCGCGCAGACGCCGCGCGGCGTGGACGAGCGGGGTGACCGCCCCGGCCCGGGTGGTCCGCGCCCACGTCCGGAACGCCCAGGGGCCCCGGGGCACCTCGGGACAGGTGCGCTACCACGACTACGCGTTCGCCACCGCGGACGGGATCACGGTGCGCTTCACGGAAGGCGGCGGTCCGGCCAGGGACGTCGGCGACCGGTTGACGGTGTACTACCCGCCGGGCCGGCCGGACTGGGCCACGGCCGCCGCTCCGGCCCCGCGCCGGGAGGCGGCGGTGGCCGTCGTCACGCTGCTGCTGTTGCTGGCCGCCAACGCGGCCATGGGCGTCGCGCTCGTCCTTCACCACCGGTCGTGACGGCCACGGCACCCACACGGCGCGGCCCCGCCCGGGGAGTGCCTCTCCTGTAGGGGTACCCCTCGCCCGCTCACGTATCGTGAGCCGATATCGGAGACCGTAAGCCCGACCGCACGCCGAGGAGCACTGCCATGAGTCAGCCCCCCGCCACCGGTGTGCCGAACGAGCTGCGGCGGCGGCTCGGGCTGGCCGACGCGGTGGTGATCGGTCTGGGCTCGATGATCGGCGCGGGCGTCTTCGCCGCCCTGGCCCCCGCCGCCCGTGCGGCCGGTTCGGGACTGCTGCCGGGGCTGGCCCTCGCCGCCGTCGTCGCCTACTGCAACGCCACCTCCTCGGCCCGGCTCGCCGCCCGCTATCCGGCCTCCGGCGGCACCTACGTCTACGGCCGCGAGCGACTCGGCCCGTTCTGGGGCTACCTGGCGGGCTGGGGCTTCGTGGTGGGCAAGTCCGCCTCCTGCGCAGCGATGGCCCTGGTCGTCGGCGCGTACGTGTGGCCGGGGCACGAACACCTCGTGGCGGTGGCCGCCGTGGTGGCGCTGACGGCGGTGAACTACGCCGGGGTACAGAAGGCGGCCTGGTTCACCCGCGCCGTCGTGGCCGTCGTCCTGGCCGTGCTGGCCGCGGTGGTGGTCGCCTGCCTCAACTCGCCGGCCGCCGAACCGGGCCGGCTCGAGATCGGTGCCGACGCCGGAGCCGCCGGCATCCTGCAGGCCGCCGGGCTGCTCTTCTTCGCCTTCGCCGGATACGCGCGCATCGCGACGCTGGGCGAGGAGGTGCGCGATCCCGCACGGACGATCCCGCGGGCCGTGCCGCTCGCGCTCGGGCTGACACTGCTGGTGTACGCCGCGGTCGCGATCGCGGTGCTGGCGGTGCTGGGGGCCGAGGAGCTGGGCGAGGCCACCGCGCCGCTGTCGGACGCGGTCAGGGTCGCGGGCGCCGGCTGGCTGGAGCCGGTGGTGCGGGCCGGCGCGGCGGTGGCGGCGCTCGGCTCGCTCCTGGCCCTGATCCTCGGCGTCTCCCGGACCACGCTCGCCATGGCCCGCGACCGGCACCTGCCGCATGTCCTGGCCTCGGTGCACCCGCGGTTCCAGGTGCCCCACCGGGCCGAGTTGCTGGTGGGAGCCGTCGTGGCGGTGGCCGCGGCCACGGTGGACCTGCGCGGTGCGATCGGCTTCTCCTCCTTCGGCGTCCTCGTCTACTACGCCGTCGCCAACGCCTCCGCCCTCACGCTGACGCGGCAGGATCGCCGCCCGCCGCGGGTGGTGCCGCTGTTCGGGCTGGCGGGGTGCCTCACGCTGGCCGTGACACTGCCCGCGTCCTCGGCGCTGGCGGGCGCGGCCGTGCTGGCCGTGGGCGCCTCCTGGTACGGGCTGCGGCGGCTCACCGCGAACCGCCGCTGAGGCTCCCTCGCGGCCGGTTCAGCGCCGCGGCTCGTCGCCGGGCGTCGCCGTCCCGTCGCCGAGGACCTCGCGGGCCAGCTCGGCGAGGGCTCTGCGGTCCTCCTCGAGCGCCCGCTCCCCGGCCGCGGTGGCCCGGTAGACGCGCCGGGCGCGCCCGCCGACGACCCGCTGCTCGGAGACGAGCAGCCCGGCCGCCTCCAGCCGGTGCAGCGTCGGGTACAGGGTGCCGGGGCTGATCCGGTAGCCGTGCCGGGTCAGTTCCGCCGTCATCCAGGCGCCGTGGATCTCCTCCCGGGCCGCGTGGTGGAGGATGTGCAGTCGCACCGCGCCCCGCTGGAACTCCCGCACCCGTGGCCCTCCTCCGGCGGTGGCGAAGCCGATATCGGCCGCCGATTCTACGCCGCGCTCCCCCTCCCGTCGCTCAGTCCGGACCACCCGCCGGGCGGAGGGTGCGGAAGCGGACCTCGCCGTCCGCGGCGGTGGAGAAGCCGTACACCGCGGGCACAGGCAGGCTGTTGTAGTGGAAGGGGGTGGAGAAGGCGTACGCGCCGGTGTCGAGGACGGCGACGAGGTCGCCGGGGGCGAGCCGCGGCAGCGGGCGGGCCGTGGCGAGCAGGTCCCCGGCGAAGCAGCAGGGGCCCGCGACGTCCTGGGCCAGGACGTCGCCCCGCTTCTGACGGCCCGACGGATCGTGCGCGGTGACGCGCAGCGGCCAGGCGTCAGGCCGGAAGACGGTGCGGGTGGCGACGTGGGCGCCGGCGTGCGTGATGGCCACCGGGCGCCCTCCTGCGGTCTTGGTGTACTCCACGAAGGCGGTCATGAAACCGTTCTTGGCGAGCAGCGCGCGCCCGAACTCGGTGACGAGCCGGTAGTCGCCACTCAGCAGCCGGGGGGCGTGCCGCCGCAGGGCCGCCACGTAGCCGTCGAATCCGGGGTCGGGATCGTCGCTGTCGAAGTCGACCGAGAGGCCGCCGCCGATGTCGATGCCGACGACCTGCCGGCGGCCGAGCGTGGAGTTGATCTCGTCGGCGAGTTCGACCGTCCTGGCCAGGCCCCGCGCGGTCAGCTCCGGCGCGATGCCCTGCGAGCCGACGTGCGTGTGCAGCCAGGTGAGCCAGGGGCGTTCGCGGAAGGCGTCGATCAGCCGGGCGCGGTTGCCCTCGTCGTCGAGCGCGATGCCGAACTTGGAGGTGTCGGTCGCGGTGCTCATCGCCTCGATGGAGCCGGCGCCGACCTGCGGGTTGACGCGCACCCCGAGCGGCGAGGCGGAGGGGTTCGCGGCCAGGAGGGCGTCGACGCGTTCCAGTTCCTGGAAGTTGTCGACGTTGACGGCCACCCCGAGGCGCAGGGCGCGGGCGAGTTCGGCGCGCGTCTTGGCCGGGGAGTCGAAGACGATCAGCTCGGGGCCGAAGCCCGCGGCCGTGGCCCGGTCCAGCTCACCGGCGCTGGCGACCTCGCAGCCCATGCCGTGCAGCCGCAGGTGCTCCAGCACCGGCACGAGGCTGTTGGCCTTGGCCGCGAAGGTGTGCCGGACGGAGAGGGAGGCGGGGAAGGCCGACCGCAGGGCCGCGACGAGGGCGGCGACGCCGTCGAGGTCGACGAAGGCGGCGAGCACCGCCTCGTCCGGGTCGGTCAGCCCCTCCCGTACCGCCGCGCGGATGACGCGTTCGCGCCGCAGGGCGGCCTCTCCGCCGGGTGAGGGGGACATGGCGGGGGGCGGGGCGTTCACGTCGGGCGTCTCCTGGGGGGGCGAGCGGACGATGCGGGCGCAGTGGTCTGGACCGTGCTTCCGATCATCGGTGCCCGGGGCACGGCTGTCCACGGCGCGGGACGGGTCACGCGGGACGGGTCTTACGGGGGACGGGAGCCGCGACGGGGCGCGAGGTGCCGCCCGTCGTCGCGGCGCCGGGGCCCGCCAGGAGGTCCAGCAGCCTGGCGACCTCGGCGGCCACGGCGTCCCGGGCCGGGCCGAGATAGCGGCGCGGGTCGGCGAGTTCCGGCGCGGCGGCCAGCAGGGAGCGCACGACCCGGGTGAGCGTCCGGTTGAGGTGGGTCGAGATGTTGACCTTGCGCAGCCCGGCGGCCACCGCGCGGCGGAGCCCGTCGTCGGCCACCCCGGAGGAGCCGTGCAGCACGAGCGGTACCGGGACGGCCGCGCGCAGCCGGGTGATCAGCTCCTCGTCGAGGACGGCGTCCCGCGTGGGCATCGCGTGCGAGCTGCCCACGGCGACGGCCAGGGCGTTCACTCCGGTGGCCGCGACGAAGGCCCGGGCCTCGTCGGGGTCGGTGCGCACCCCGGGAGCGTGGGCGCCGTCCTTGCCGCCGACCTCGCCGAGCTCCGCCTCGACCCACACACCCCGGGCGTGGCAGAAGCCGGTGATGTCGCGCGTGGCGGCCACGTTGTCGGCGTAAGGCAGCTTCGCCGCGTCGAACATCACCGAACGGAAACCGAGTTCGACGGCCGCGCGGACGAGCTCGGGGGACTCGGCGTGGTCCAGGTGGACGGCGGCGGGCACGTCGGCGCTTCGGGCGATGGCCAGGGTGGCGAGGGCTACGGGTTCCAGGGCCCCGTGGTAGCGGACGGTGTTCTCGCTGAGCTGGAGGATGACGGGGCGCCCGGCGGCCTCGGCCCCGGCGACGATGGCCTCGGCGTGTTCGAGCTGGACGACGTTGAACGCGCCGACGCCACCGCCCTCTCGCTCGGCCGTGGCCAGGATGTCACCGGTGGGTGTGAGGGGCATGGAGTTCCTCCAGACGCACGGTCGTGCGCAGTCGGTGGTAGGCGGCGGGGTCGACGTCACCGGCGGTGGGACGCAGGACGGCGGCGGCCGACAGGGCCGCGGCCTCGCGCAGGACGCGGCGCCAGGGCCGGCCGTCGGCGAGCCCGGCGGCCAGTGCGGCGACGCAGGCGTCGCCCGCGCCCGTCGGGTTGCCGGTGAGGGCTTCGGGAGGCGCGGCGTGCCAGGCGCCGTCCGGAGTGTGGGCCTCAAGGCCCCGCGGGCCGAGCGAGGCCACGACGGCGCGCGCCCCGGCCGCGCGCAGGGCCAGCGCGGCGGCGGTCATGTCGGTGTGGCCGGTGGCCTCGGCGAGTTCGGCCGCGTTGGGCTTGACGAGGTCCGGACGGGCCCCGAGGGCCTCGCCGAGAGCGGGTCCGGAGGTGTCGAGGACGGTGCGGGCTCCGGCTGCGGCCGCCGTCCGGATCAGCCGGGCGTAGGCGTCGGCCGGGAGGCCGGGCGGAGTGCTGCCGGACAGGACGACGACGCGTGCGTCACGTACGAGGCGGGCGTAGCGGGCCGTGAACTCCGCCCACTCCCCGGGCCCGACGCGGGGGCCGGGCTGGTTGAAGACCGTGGCCTGGCCGTCCGCGTGGGAGACGACGGTGACGGTGCGCCGCGCGTCGCCGCCCACGGGAACGAGCGCCTCGGGCAGGCCCGAGGCGCGCAGTTCGCCACGGATCAGCTCGCCGGTGGGTCCGCCCGCGAGCCCGGTGACGAGCGTGGGCCGCCCGAGGAGGTCGAGCACCCGGGCGACGTTGATCCCCTTGCCGCCCGCGCGTTCGTGGGTCTCCCCCACCCGGTGCGAGGTGCCCGAGACGAGCCGGTCGACGCCGTAGGTGACGTCGAGCGCCGCGTTGAGCGTGACCGTGAGGATCAGCCGGGGCCCCACCGCCCCGCGGACGGCCGCCGGTCCGCCGCCCGGGGCGGGGCGGCCCGGGACGTCCGGGGAGCGCGGCTCCCCGGCCGGCACGGCGCCCTTGGTCCCCGTGCCGCCGACGTCCACGCCGACGACGCGCGCGGGTTCGGGCCGTGGCTCCGGCCGCGGCCCCGGTTCCGGCTCAGGCACGGCCGGTTCCGAGGACGACGGACCGGGTGAGGTTGCGCGGCCGGTCCGGGTCGTGGCCGCGGGACTCGGCGAGGTCGACGGCGAGGCGCTGGGCGCGGACGAGGTCGGCGAGGGGGTCCAGCCCGTCAGGTCCGCCTCCGGAGTGCGCGACGAGGGTGCCGCCGACGCCGGCGACCTCGTCGGCCAGGCCCGGGGGCACCGCGCCGAAGACCCAGACGAGCCGGCCGGGCCCGGTGATGCTGATCGGCCCGTGCCGGTACTCCATGGCCGGATACGCCTCGGTCCACGCCCCGGCGGCCTCGCGCAGCTTCAACGCCGCCTCCAGGGCCAGCCCGTACGTCCAGCCCGTGCCGAGGAAGGTGATCTGCTCCGGGACGCGGCCCTCCAGGGCACCGGGCGCCTCGGCCAGGGCCCGCTCGGCGTCGGCCACGGCCCGCTCGACCGGGCGCACCCCCGCGGGGAGGGCCGCCTCGGCCTCGAGGTGGGCGCGCAGCAGGGCGAGGACGGAGGTGGCGAAGCGGGTCTGGACGACCGACTCCTCGTCGGCGAAATCGAGTACGGCCGCCGCCTCGGCCGCGCGCAGGACGGGGGCCGAGGGGTCGGCGGTGAGCACCGAGATGGCGCTTGGGCCCGTCAACCGCCCCAGGAGGTCGAGCACTTCGGTGGTGGTGCCGGAGCGGGTGACGGCGAGGACGCGGTCGTAGCGGCGCCGGTCGGGGAACTCGGAGGCGGCGAAGGCGTCCGTCTCGCCGTGCCCACCGCGTTCCCGCAGGGCAGCGTACGACTGGGCCATGTACCAGGAAGTGCCGCAGCCGACGACGGCGACGCGTTCGCCGCGGCGGGGCAGGAGGTCGGCACAGCGGGGTGCGAGCTGGGCCGCCCGCCGCCAGGACTCGGGCTGGGAGGCGATCTCCCCGGCGGTGCGGGAGGGGGCTGCGTGGGACATATGGGGAAGGCTCCTCGGAAGACCGGCGGTGGACCCTTGGCGCACCGGGCCCGCGGAACCTCCCGGAGGGCGCTGAAGGCGAACGCCATCCGGGCGACCCTGAGCATCGGTGCGCGTTTCTGCTCGAAGTGAGCTTATTTCGAGCATATACAAGCATCGTTCGTCGAGGAACCGGTCCGCCCGCCCCAGCCGTCACACCTCGCACGAGGCGACCGACCCAGAAGGCCGACATCTGTGCTGAGCCCCGCGAAGAAAACGACGACGCAGCTCGCCGACGGTCGCGAGCTGATCTACTACGACCTCGACCCGAGCGCCGACCGCGAGGCGCGTGACCCACGCTCGCTCCCCGCCGTCGACAGCCGCCCGGAGCTGCGGCGCGACGAGCTCACCGGCGACTGGGTCACCATCGCCTCGCACCGGCAGGGCCGCGTCCACCACCCGCCCGCCGACGCCTGCCCGCTGTGCCCCTCCCGCGACGGACGGCACGGCGAGATCCCCGCCGCGGACTACGAGGTCGCCGTCTTCGAGAACCGCTTTCCCGCGCTCTCCGGGGACGCGGGTCGCTGCGAGGTGGTGTGCTTCACCGCCGACCACACGGCACGCTTCGCCGACCTCGCCCCCGAGCGGGCCCGGCTGGTGCTCGACGCGTGGACGGACCGCACCCGCGAGCTCTCCGCCCTCCCCGGGATCGAACAGGTCTACTGCTTCGAGAACCGCGGCGCCGAGATCGGCGTGACCCTCCCCCACCCGCACGGCCAGATCTACGCCTTCCCCTTCGTCACGCCGCGCACCCGGAAGATGATCGCCTCGGCCGAGGCCCACCGCGCGGCCACCGGCCGCAATCTGTTCGAGGACCTGCTCACGGCCCAGGAGGCCGACCCCGCCAGGACCGTCCTGCGCGGTGAGCGGTGGACCGCGTTCGTGCCCTACGCCGCCCGCTGGCCCTACGAGGTCCATCTCCTGCCGCACCGGCGCGTCACCGACCTCACCCGGCTCTCCGAGGCCGAACGGTCCGAGTTCCCCGACGTCTACCTGGAGTTGCTGCGCCGCTTCGACCGACTCTTCCCCGCCCCGGACTCGGCGGACGGCACCGCACCCACCCCCTACGTCTCCGCCTGGCACCAGGCCCCCCGCACTCGGGGAGACGAACTCGCCCTCCATCTCCAGCTGTTCACCATCCGCCGCACCCGCGACAAGCTGAAGTTCCTGGCGGGAGTGGAATCCGGCATGGACGCGTTCGTCAGCGACGTGGCACCGGAGGCGGCGGCCCGCCGGCTCCGGGAGGTGGCCTCGTGAGCCACCTCCGCCAGCGCCGCTTCCGCGAACTGTTCGCCGCCGAGCCCGAGGGCGTGTGGGCCGCCCCCGGCCGGGTGAACCTGATCGGCGAACACACCGACTACAACGACGGCTTCTGCCTGCCCGTCGCGCTGCCGCACACGACCCGTGTCACGGCACGGCGCCGGGACGACGGCCGGCTGCGGCTCCACAGCGAGCAGCGCGAGCCCGGGCGGATCACCGATCTCACGGTCGCGGAACTCACCCCCGGCTCCGTCACCGCGTGGGCCGCCTACCCGGCCGGGGTCGTCTGGGCACTGCGCGAGGCTGGACACCGGGTGGGCGGGGCCGACCTCCACATCGACGGCACCGTGCCCCCAGGCGCGGGCCTGTCGTCCTCCGCGGCGCTGGAGTGCGCCGTCGCCCTCGCCTACGCCGACCTCCACGGTCTCGGGCTGGACGGCGCCGCGTTGGCGGCCCTCGCCCAGCGGGCGGAGAGCGCCTTCGCCGGGGTGCCGTGCGGAATCATGGACCAGCTGGCCTCCGCGTGCTGTACCGCGGGTTCCGCGCTGTTCCTGGACTGCCGGCACCGGAGCTGGGAGCGGGTGCCCTTCGTTCCGCGGGCGCACGGCCTGGCCCTGCTGGTGGTCGACACCGGGGTCGGCCACGACCTGGGCGACGGCTCCTACGCGGCACGGCGCGCGGGCTGCGAGCGGGCGGCCGCGCTGCTCGGTGTGCCGGCCCTGCGCGACCTCGCGCCGGGGGACCTGCCCGGCGCCTCGGTCCGACTGCCGGGGGAACTGGCCGCGCTGGTCCGGCACGTGGTGACGGAGAACGCTCGGGTCGAGGCCGGCGTGGCGGCCCTGCGCTCTGGCCGGATCACCGAGCTGGGCCGGGTCCTGACGGCGGGCCATGCCTCCCTGCGGGACGACTACCGCGTCTCGTGCCCGCAGTCGGACCTGGCGGTCGACAGCGCACTGGCCGCGGGCGCTGTCGGGGCCCGGATGACCGGCGGCGGGTTCGGCGGCTCCGTCATCGCGCTGGCGCCGCAGGAGGCGGTGGCCTCGGTCTCCGGCGCCGTCTCGGCGGCCTTCGACGCCCACGGGCTGCCCGAGCCGCGCGTGTTCACGGCCGAACCCTCGGCGGGTGCCCGGCGCGTCGCCTGACCGGCGCAGGGCGTGGGCGGCGACGGCGAGCGACGTGGCGGCTCCCGTGGCCAGACCGGCGCGCCAGAAGCGGTGCGGGGTCAGAAGGGCGAGGACGAGGGGCCCGGACCTTGGGACGTCGCCGGGCGGTCCATGCCGGACGAGGCGATCGACGCGGCGCCGACGGCCGCCTCGTTGCCGTGAACCCACCCCATCGTGTTAGCGATAACCCTCCGGATACCCCATCAGTTCCCGCCCGCCCCCGGGACAGCCCGCCATCAGCCCCACGCCGAGCACCGTCTCGGCCGCCGCCCACACGGTCCGTCTCACCCGCCCCCCTTTCCCTGGACCAGGCGGAATGGTCAGACCCGACGCCCTCGCCCCGATGCCGTGGGCGATGCTCCGACACCTCCACACCGGGAGTCCCCGCGCCGGCGCACCGGAACCATGGCCCGGCGTTGATGGCGATGCCGATGACATGGTCATGGATAGACTGCCCGAGCCGACGGCGCGGTGGACGTGCGGCCGCGGTCGGCAGGCCGGAGGAGATGCGAACGATGTCAACGGACGTGAAGGCGACGGGAAAGGGGACCATGAGGAAGCGCGCTGCGGGCGGCGGCGTCCCACGTGAGCCCGGCATGGCCGACGTCGCACGGGTGGCCGGGGTCTCCGCGCAGACGGTGTCGCGGACACTGTCCGGCCACCCCAACGTGCAGCAGAAGACGCGGGCCAAGGTCCTCGCCGCCGTGGAGCAGCTCGGCTACCGCAAGAACAACGCGGCGAGGACGCTGTCCTCCGGGCGCAGCCGCACCATCGGCGTCGTGACCCTGCAGACCAACTCCTCCTCCCGCACGGCACTGACGTTCGGCATCGAGGGCGCCGCCCGCGCGGCCGGGTACGCGGTGTCCACCGCCACCGCCGCCTCCCTGGACACCCACGCCATCGAGGAGGCCATGTCCCGGCTGGCGGACCAACGCGTCGAGGGGGTCATCCTCGCCGTCCCGCTCATCCACGTGAGCCGCAAGATCGAGCAGCTCACCCGCTCCGTGCCGACGATCACCATCGACGGCTCCCGCACACCGGACACCGAGGTCGTCGCCGTCGACCAGACGCTGGCCGCGCGGCTGGCGACGCGTCACCTGCTGGAGCTGGGCCACGAGACGGTGTGGCACGTGTCGGGCCCCACCGAGTGGCTCGACGCCGCCAGCCGCTGCAGCGGCTGGCGGGACACCCTGGAGGCCGCGGGCGCGACCGTGCCGCCCGTGCTCGAGGGGGACTGGTCGCCCGCCTCCGGCTACCGCAACGGGCTGATCCTGGGCAAGATCCCTGACGTCACCGCCGTGTTCGTCGCCAGCGACGAGATGGCCTTCGGCGTCATCCGGGCCCTGCACGAGCTCGGCCGGCGGGTCCCGGAGGACATCTCCGTCGTCGGCGTGGACGACATCGCCCTCGCGGAGTACTGCTCGCCCTCGCTGACGACCGTGGCCCAGCCGTTCGCGGAGATGGGCACGCTGGCCGTCTCCCACCTGCTGCGTCACATCGCCGACCCGGAGGCGGCGCCGGACCCGGCCTCCGTCGAGCCGGCCCTGATCGTCCGCGCCAGCACGGCACCGGCCGCCTGAACCGCCGCTCCGGGTGCGCCCCGGGGGCGGGCCGCGGGCCTCGGTGACGGTACGGTCGGGGCGTTCGGTGGTCAGACGGAGAACGAGGAGTGGCCGGTCATGGGCGAGGCGGGGGCGGCGGTGCGGTCCGAGGTGCGGATTCCGGAGGTCGCGGGGTTCGGGAGACGGTCCGGCGCGGGCGACGGCCCGTCCCCCAAGAAGGCCGGCAAGGCGCTGCGGGAGCGGGTACCGCGCTCCGCCCACCACACGCTGGGGGCCCGGGCCGTCGACGGGGAACGGCCGGGCGCGGTCCAGGCGGTCGAGGAGTCGAGCCGCGGACGGGTTCCGGAGCTGACGCCGATACGGGTCGGACGGATGATGGCCTCGCCGTTCGCGTTCCTGCGGGGCTCGGCGGGGTTGATGGCCTACGACCTGGCCGCCACCCCGGTGACGGGCGTGTCCGCCCAGTTGTGCGGCGACGCGCACGCGGGCAACTTCGGGCTGTACGCGGACGCCCGCGGCCGGCTCGTCATCGACCTCAACGACTTCGACGAGACCGCCGTCGGCCCCTGGGAGTGGGACGTCAAGCGGCTCGCGGTGTCCCTGGTCCTGGCGGGCCGGGCGGCGGGCGCCTCGGAGGAGGTGTGCCGGGCCGCCGCCTTCGACGCCGTGGGCGCCTACCGGCGCACGATGCGCCTGCTGGCCGGGATGTCCGCGCTGGATGCGTGGAACGCCATCCCCGACGAGCGGCTGGTGTCGTACGCGGACGCCCGGGACCTGCTGGGCACGCTGGAGCGGGTGGCGGAGAAGGCGCGCAGGAACACCAGCGCCCGCTTCGCGGCCAAGTCGACCGAGGCGTGCCCGGAGGGTGGACGGCGCTTCGTCGACGCGCTCCCCGTGCTGCGCCGGGTCCCGGACGAGGAGGCCGCCGCCGTGGCGGGGGCGCTCGGTGCGTACCTGGAGACGGTCTCGGAGGACATGCTGCCGCTGCTCGCCCGCCACACCATCGAGGACGTGGCGTTCCGCGTCGTGGGAACGGGCAGTGTGGGCACGCGGTCGTACGTGGTGCTCCTGCTCGACCACCGGGGCGAGCCGCTGGTGCTCCAGGTGAAGGAGGCCCGGGCCTCGGCGTTGTCGCCGTATCTGCCCGACGCCGGGTTCGCCGCCCCCGAGGTGGCGCACGAGGGACGGCGGGTCGTGCTGGGGCAGAAGCGGATGCAGGTCGTCAGTGACATCCTGCTCGGCTGGACGACGGTCCAGGGACGCCCGTTCCAGGTGCGGCAGTTCCGCAACCGCAAGGGCAGCGTCGACCCGGCGGCGCTCGCCCCCGAACAGCTCGACGACTACGGCCGGATGACGGGCGCCTTGCTCGCCCGGGCGCACGCGCACAGCGCCGACCCGCGACTGGTGACCGGGTACTGCGGCAAGAACGAGGAGCTGGACGAGGCGGTGGCCGCGTTCGCCGTCGCCTACGCGGACCGCACCGAGGCCGACCACGCCGAGCTGCTGGCGGCGGTCAGGACCGGCCGGCTGGCGGCCGAGCCGGGGGTGTGACCGGAACGGGCGCCCGCAGCGGCCCCGGGCTCTGCCGCCGCACCCGGAGCCGGGGCCCGGGAAGCGGCCCGGCCCCTACTCCGGTCGCAGGGCCCGGGCCTTGAGGAAGGCGTAGTGGAACGTGCCGTCCGGCTCCGCGGCCCGGAGCAGGTCGCGCACGCCGCGGTCGAAGTCGGCGGGGGTGATGAGCCCGGCGGCGACGGCCTCGTCCCGGACGCCGGCGACCATGGCGGTGAAGGTGTTCCGGGTGAAGCCCTCGGCCAGTTCGGGCCGGCCGCCGTCGACGTACACGGTGCGCGGCCGGACCTGGACGTCCGTGTACCCGGCGGCGGTCAGCAGTGGATACAGCCGCCGCCCGAGCAGCCCGTCGCCCCCGCCCGCCGACTGGAGCCGGACGAGGCAGTCGATCGCGGCCCGGGCGTGCGGGCTGTCGGGGTGGAGGAACGCCGAACCGTGGTCGCCCTCGATCACGGTGAGGCTGCCGCCTGGCCTCAGCACGCGGCGCAGGCCGCTCAGCGCGGCCCCGGGGTCCGGCAGGTGCTCCAGGACGAAGCAGACGAAAAGGTGGTCGAAGGAGGCGTCGGGGAACGGCAGGTCGTGCAGGTCCGCCCGGCGGAACTCGACACCCGGGACCCGGGCTCGGGCCTGGGCGAGGGAGTCCTCCGAGACGTCGACGGCCACCAGGCGGGCGCCCGGGCTGGCCGCGGCCAGGTGCACCGTCTGCGCGCCGACGCCGCAGCCGACCTCCAGGACCGTGCTGCCGGGAGGGTAGGCCGTCCCTCCGTGCAGCAGCTCGGCGAGCGTGCCGGCCTGGTCGTTCAGGCGGCGCGACTCGTCGGCGGAGTAGCCGTGCACGTACGGCGTCGGAGCGCCGGGGGAAAAGGGCAGGGTGGTCTGGGCTGCTGTCATGGGTTTCAGTCTTGGCCCACAATGGTCCGGTGAACAGGTCCAATGACGGCGTGTTCGAGCAGACCAACACAGGTGGCTCCGACTTCCTTCAGCTCGATGCCCGGCAGGCTCCGCCCGGTGGCCTCGCGCACTGGCTGGCCGACCGGCTGCGCCGTGCCGTCGCCGACGGACGGCTGCCGGTGGGCAGCCGGCTGCCGCCGAGCCGGGTGCTCGCCGCCGAACTGCGGGTGTCGCGGGGCGTGGTGACGGAGGCGTACCGACGGCTGGCCGAGGACGGGCACGTGAGCGGGCGGGGACGCGGCGGCACGGTCGTCGTGGCCGCTCCGGTGGCGGTGTCTCCGGCGGTACCGCCCCGGCCTGCCGGACCGGCCCCGGAGGACGGGGCGTTGTTCCGCGGCGCCCCGGGCGCCGACGTCTTCGAGGCGATGCGGGCGTCCGCGGCCCGGATCGACCTCTCCCCCGGTCTCCCCGATCTCGCCGCCTTCCCCCGGGCGGCCTGGCTGCGGGCGGAGCGGGCCGTGCTCGGGGAACTCGCCGCCACCGAGCTCGGCTACGGCGATCCGCGCGGGGCGCCCGTGCTGCGCCGGGCCGTCGCCGGCTGGCTCGCCCGCAACCGCGGCATCCGGGCGGCTCCGGAGGACGTGGTGATCGTGGCCGGGGTGGCCCAGGCTCTGGCACTGCTCGCCCTCGTGCTGCGGGACGAGGGCAAGGACGCGGTCGCCGTGGAGGACCCGGGCTCGCTGGGCGTCCGCCAGCAGTTGCGCGGCTGGGGCGTGCGCACGCCCCCGGTACCGGTGGACGCGGAGGGCCTGCGGGTCGACGCCCTGCGGCAGTCGGGGGCGCCGGCCGTGCTGCTGACACCGGCTCACCAGTTCCCGACGGGCGTGGTCCTCGGTGGCGAGCGGCGCCGCGCGGTGAGGCGCTGGGCGGAGGAGGGCGGCCTGGTTCTGGAGGACGACTACGACGCCGAGCACCGCTACGGCCGACCGCCCGTCGCCGCCCTCCGGGCCCTGCTCCCCGAGCACGTCTGCTACGCGGGCAGCGTGTCCAAGGTGCTGGCCCCCGCGCTACGCGTGGGCTGGCTGCTGGTGCCCCGGCGGTACCGGGACGCCGTCGTCGACGCCAAGCGGCTGATGGACCTCGGCAACGCCGTGCTGCCGCAGGTGGTCCTGGCGCGGCTGATGGAGTCGGGCGAGCTGGAGCGCCATCTGCGGGCGCTGCGACGCCGGCACCGTCGGCGCCGGGACGCGATGGTCTCGGCGATCGCCGAGGAGCTGCCGGGTGCCGTGGTGCACGGAACGGCGGCGGGGCTGCACCTCCTGGTCACCTTCGACGACGGGCTCGGCACGGGCGGGCTCAGCGACGTCGAGGTCGCGGCCGAGGCGCTGGCGCGCGGGGTGAAGGCCCAGCCGCTGTCCTGGCACGCCCGGCTGCCCACGGGACCGGGGCTCGTCCTGGGGTACGCGGCATGCGCGCCGACGCGGATCCGGCAGGGCGTGGCCGTACTCGGCGACATCCTGCGGGACGGCGGTGCCCGGCATTCCCGGCGCCACTCCCGCTGACGGAGCCCGGCCGTCGTCGTCCGCCGACCTGCGGCCGTCCACGGTGTTGACCGGGCGGTGAGACGCCTCCCGTACTGACCGCCGAATCGCTCGGCGCTCTCGGCCCGCAGCTCCTGCGCGCACGCGACCCTGCTCACCCCCGGAAGCCGGCGCTCCTGCGGGACACCGGGGGGGGCTCAGCCACCCCCGGTCGCGAGCGCCTGGAAGGGCAACGCCTCGGCGCCGGCGGTCGTCTGGGCCGGGCACGGCATCCGGTGCGGGCTCGGCACGGACGGCACCCGGGCCGGACGGCGGACGGCCCGGCGCCACGTAGGGCGGCCCGCAGCCGTGCGCCAGGGCGTGTTCGGCCGCCGCGGCCGCGACCTCCACGGAGAACCCGAGCCGCGAGAGCCCCCGGCCACCGCCGTACGCCCGGGTAGCACGGTGGCGGAAACCGTTCCCGGACGCGGTCGGGCGGGTGTGCTTGGCTCCACGTCCCCGGGGTACCCGGGGACTCCGTGCGGCCGGGCGCGGTGCGCCGGAGACGTCGGCGGGCCCGCGGCCGGCGGCGCTGGTGAAAGGCGTCCGAGGAGGTCGGCATGCGTGTTCGCGGATCCGTCGTCGTCGTGACCGGGGCGTCCGGAGGCATCGGACGCGCCACGGCCGAGGCGTTCGCCCGGCGGGGCTGCGCCGTCGTCCTCGCCGCCCGGCGTGAGGGCGCGCTGCGGGCGGCGGCCGAGGAGTGCGAGCGCCACCGCGGCGCCCGGACCCTCGTCGTTCCCACCGATGTCACCGACAACCACCAGGTCACCTGGCTGGCCCACCGTGCGGTGGAGGAGTTCGGGCACGTCGACGTGTGGGTGAACTGCGCCGCCGTCGGCGTGTTCGGCCCCTTCCGCCGTGTGCCACTGCCGGATCTGCGCACGGTCCTGGACGTCAACGTGCTCGGCTCCGTGCACGGCTCCCGCTCCGCGTTGCGGACGATGCGGGCGCACGGCGGCGGCACCCTGGTGAACGTCTCCTCGGTGGTGGGCGAGGTGAGCCAGCCCTACACCCACCTGTACGGGATGTCGCAGGCCGCGATCCGCTCGCTGAGCGGCAGTCTGCGGCAGGAGCTGCGGCTGAGCGGCGACCGGAACATCCGGGTGTGCACCGTGCTGACCGGGACGGTCGACACGCCGCTCTTCCGGGAGGCAGCCAACTACACGCGGCGCGCGGTACGGCCGATGCCACCGGTGTACAGCCCCGAGCGGGTGGCGCGGGCGATCGTGCACGCCGTCGAGCGACCGCGGCGGGAGATCGTGGTGGGGGCGGGGAGCCGCTCCCTGATGCGGGGCGCGCGGTTCGCTCCGGCGCGCGCGGAGCGGCGGATGGCCCGCCGGGTGGACCGGGAGCACCTCTCACGGCGGCGGTCCGCCCGCCCCGGGCACGGGAACCTGTACACCCCGGAGCCCGGGACGGGCAGTGTGCACGGCGCGCGGTCCGGACACCGGACCGCCGTGCGCCGGGCGACTCTCGCGGCCGGGCTGGCGTGCGCGGCGGCGGCCGGCGGGCGGGCGCTCACGCGCTGAGCGCGGCGATCCGCCCGGGGACACGCGCCCGCCGGACGGATCAGGTGCGGTGGGCCTCGGTGCCGAAGCCCAGGGCGCGCATGATCTCCTGGACGTTGTCGTAGGTGTGCCCGGCGGGCAGCCCCGAGACGAGGTCCACGAGCCGGTCGGGGGCGTTGTTCTCGCGCAGCGTGCGCAGGAGGTCGTTGCGCTGGGCGGGGTAGACGCTGATGCCCAGGTGCCGGGCCAGCTCGTTGCGCAGACCGACGTCGTCGGGGGTCATCCCGGGCGGGGTCCCGCCGGTCAGGGTCGTGCCGGGCGCGAGGTCCGCCTCCGGCTGGTCCTCTCCCGGGGGTTCGGCCTCCCGGGAGTCGTCGGCGCGCGTCGAGCGGCCCGCCCGGAGCTCGCTGCGCACCGCCTCCTTGGCCGCGTCGTCCCGCATCGGGCCGCCCTTGTTCGGTCCGTGCTGCATCGTCATCGGGTCCTCTCCTCCAAGGAAGGACGGGCGACGGCTGAGCCGCGCCGGGGCGCAGGCCGGTTGGCGGCGGCTCACGCCGTACGGCGTGTGGGGCCGCTGGGTACCCGCCGGGCGGGGCCGCGAAACGATCGCCTCGGCCGGCCGCCGCCGGGAGGACGCCCGGCCCCGGGGCAACGGGGCGCCCCGGGGCAGGGCGGCTTCACCCGGCCGGTGTCATCGGGTGGCGCGCCTCAGAAGTCGACCAGGACGCGGTGGTCCACGCGGCCGACGGACTCCAGGTCCCAGCGGGTGGTGTAGGCGCGGCGGATCTCCTCGATCGACGCGTCACTGCGCCAGGCGGTGTGGGCCGGGTACAGGAGGATCAGCTCGTAGGACTCCTCGCTGTTGATGTCGCCCTCGTGGTCACGCCACTGCCCGTGGCCCTTCTGCAGAGTGAGGCCCGAGGGGAAGCGCGGGGTGATCTCCTCGTCCAGGAAGGCGTGGAACTGCTCGTCGGTTATCGGTGGTTCGCCGTTGTGGCGGCCGGTGCCGAAGAACAGGCGGGTCTCCAGCCAGCGCTCGCCCCGGTACGGCCGGGTCTCGGAGCCGGGCGCGGCCTCGGCGGCCCCGGCGGGGGCGAGGCTGGTCGGCGCCGGGGCGGAGGCCGGGTCGGAGTGGCGGTCGAGGGCGAGCGCGAGGAGTGACAGCGCGCTGATGAGCAGGGCCGTGACGGTCAGGTTCACCAGCAGCCGGTGTGACGCTCGCAGCGGTGCTCCGCCCGGGGTGCTCCACACGGTGGCACGCTCCCTTCTGGGCCCGTGGGGGACGGGCCCGACGTCCCGCCGCCGTACGGTGGCGGCAGGGTGGTCTGGAGGTGCCGCGCGGCGTCGCGCAGCGCACCGGGAAGGTGCGGGGCGGCGACGGCGGAGCGCGCGGCCCGCCGCGCGAGCGTCGCCGCACGGGCCGAGCCGATGCCGCCAGCGCTCTGGGCCATGCGAGCCGCCAGCGCCGTCGCGTCGTGCCACGCCCCGGCGCGGAGCGTGGCGGTGAGCAGCTCGGCGTCGAACAGGGCCCGGAAGCCCGTGGTGCCCGGTTCGCCGTCCGTCGCCATGGTCAGTGTGTCGACGGCGCGGTGCCACTCCCCGAGGCCCGCGTGGGTGAGCCCGAGATGCCCGGCGACCTCGTCCTCGTCCACCCACCAGGCCCAGGCCGGATCGCGCGGGGACGGGCCTTCGCCGACGAGGCCGCGGGCGAGGTCGGCGGCGGCCAGGGCGGCGCCGCGACGGCCGCCGAGGGCGTGGGCGCGGGCGCGGCGGAGGTGGAAGACGGCCGCGACTCGGGCGGGCAGGCGGGGCTGCTCCAGCGCGGCGTCGGCGAGACGGAGCGCGGTGTCCGGGCGGCCGAGGTGTGCGGCCTGCATGCTGAGCGTGGCCAGGGTGAGTTGCTCAGTGGCCCGGTCCCCGCAGCGGCGCGCCAGGGCCAGGGAGAGCCGGCAGAAGCGGTGCGCGGCGTGGTGTCGCTCGGCGTCGAAGAGGAGCCATCCGGCGACCTGGGCCAGCTCCCCGAGGGCCGCCCCGACGTCGCTCCCCCACCCGAGCTGCGGCCCTGCGGCCGTGCCCGGCGGCACGGCCCGGACGCCCGCCCACGCGCCCAGGGCCGCGCGGGCCGCCTCGGGCCCGGCGACCGTCGCCCCGGCGCGGGCCTCCAGGGCCAGAACCCGCGTGGTGGCTCCACGCACCCGTGCGGCGTACTCCCCCGCGGCGCGGGCCGACCAGCCGGCCTCCATCAGCGACTCCTCGTCTCGCACGTCCTGCGGGCCGAGGGCGCCCGGCCGCCACGGGGGCACGACCGGAACGTCACGCCCCGGTCCGGGCACGCTCCGCCTCGGCCGGATCACGGCCTGCGGTCAAGACTCTGAAATGGTCCGCGACGCGTGTCAACCACGCGATCTCCTCGTCGATGTCCCCGTCGGGGGCGTGGGTGACGGACTCCGGGCCGCCGGAGCCGGGGCCCGGGGGCCCGGCGGTGCGGGCCGTCAGGGCGCTGCGCAGGAGCAGCGCCTCGTAGGAGGGCGCGGTGTCGGACAGGCCCAGGCGCCGGGCCTCGGCGCGGACGCTGTCCGGGTCCATGTAGGGGCGCAGGGCGAGTTGGCCGTCGCGTATCTCGATGACCCGCCGGTAGAGCCGGTACTCGAGGTCCCGGCCCGGGACGAACTCGTGCAGCCGGGTGGGCGGGGCTTCCAGCGCGATGCCGGGGTTGGCGCGGTAGAGCGCCCACCACAGCGGCCGCAGCCGCCGGTAGGAGCGGTAGTGCCCGCACCACTGGGCGGCCTCGGACAGCCTCGGCCCCCAGGAGGGGACGGTCCAGCCGAACACCTGGAGGAGCGAGCCGATGCTCCCGGCGATCCAGTACAGGTCCGACCACGGCTCGACGAAGCCGGTGGAGACGGCGAGGATCTGCCAGTAGCGGATCAGGCAGTAGACGAGGATGAGCGAGCCGCCGACGGCCACGGCCCACATGCCCGAGCGCAGCCAGGAGCGGTGGGCTATGCGGGCGTAGCGCAGGGACAGCCGTACCGCCTCGACCTGGCCGACGGCACAGACGGCGAGGTACAGCGCGAAGTAGGCGGCGTACCGGGGGTTCTCCAGGTTGAGCAGGACGGTGACCTCCGCCGAGCCCTGCCGCTTGGGCGGGTTGACGAAGAAGAACAGGACCGCCAGCACGGCGAGGGCGAGTCCGTAGCCGAGCATGCGGTTGCGGGCCTTGACCGCCGCCTGCCCGGGGCCGTGGGACCAGTGGACGAGCACGACCTGCTGGGCGGCGGTGAGCACGACGACGAGGGCCTGGCACAGGAAGGTGGTGATGTTCGGGTAGTGCAGGATCCGCGCGATGTCGTCGCGCACCTGGTCCAGTTCGACGAAGAAGCTGAGACTGGAACACAGGAAGTACACGCACAGGGCGATGTAGGCGGCGTCGCGCCGGTGGCGGGGCAGCGCGGGCAGCTTGTACAGGACGGCGGCGAGACCGCCGAGCGCGCAGGTCCACGACAGGACTTGGTAGAACATCCTAGGGCCGCTCCTGGGGTGCTTCCTGGCCGACGACGCTCTCGATCCGGGCGATCGTCTGGGCGGCCTCGGCCGAGACGTCCCAGGTCGCTTCGGCGGGTTTGCGCTGCACCCGGGTCAGCAGCACGGAGGCCATGACCTCGGCTTCCTGTTCCTCGGCGGCCAGATATCCGCAGCGCCCCAGCATGCCGCGCACGACGGACGGTTCGAGGTTGGGGAAGAGCAGCTGGATGGACTGGTCGTCCAGGTCCCCGCCGCGGTGGTGGTCGCAGAGGATGTGCGCGAGCTCGTGCGCGACGATGTGCTCCTGGTGCAGCCTGCTGGTGTGGCTCTCGTACAGCACGAAGTCCTCGTCCTGGGTGGCGATCCACAGTCCGTAGACGCCGGTGTCCCGCAGGTCGACGGCGGCGAGCCGGACGGGGCGGTCGCGCCGCCGGCCCACCTGCTCGGACAGGGCGAACATGTCGGGCGAGTCGGCGACTTCCAGAGCGCCGAGGATGTCCTCGCAGGTGCGGCGCAGGGCCTTGAGGTGACGGCCTCGCCGCTGCCGTTCGTTCCGGCGGGAAGGGGCGGCGTTCATCAGTACTCCGTCGGTGGGGTCCCAGCGGGACCGGGTGGGGGTGGGGCTCCTCGTGGCGTCCGTGTGACGAACAGGGTAATGGCGTGCTCACCCGTGTGGGCACCCCGTGCGACGGCCGCGTGACCTCATCGGGGTCCGCCCCGTTGGCTGGTTGTGACAGCAACCTCCTCGGGCGCCCCGTGGCGAGGGCGCGGACCCATGCCACGTCCCGCATCTGACGAAACGGTTCCTCACGCCGGGACCACGCCCATCTACACCGCCCTGCTGCGGCAGTGGACCGCCCAGGACCGCGCGGTGCCCGGCCGGGTGGACGCGGAGTGGGCGGCGCTGGCCGACTACGCGTCCTGGCGCGCGCGAAGCGCCACCGACCGGCGTCCGCACCCCCCGCGGCTCAGCCGCGCGGCCCGGGCGGGGCAGGACACCCGTCACCTCCCGCCGGCACCCTCTGCCTCCTGACACGCCGGTACGCCGCACCTCCGCGAGCGCCTGCGGACACGGCGGGCCCGGGCAGCGAGGAAGAGCCCGCGGGTCCGGCGCAAGTTTCAGAACGTGGCCGCCTTCTGACGGCACGGCACCGCTCCCGCCACGCACCCAGGGGCTCCCCACAGGCGCCGGGAGCCCCTTCCGTTTTCGGCCGCTTCACCCGCTTCTCCCCACACGCGTCCGCACCCGGGTCTAGCCTGAGCGGCCCGGACACCGCGAAGCGGACGACGAGAGGTGCTGATGGGTGAGTTACGGGTGGCGATGGACATCGGCGGCACGTTCACCGATGTCGTCGTCTACGACGAACGGACCGGACGGTACCGGGCTGGCAAGGCCTCGACGACGCCCGGGGACCTGACCGGGGGCGTCCTCGCGGCCCTGGACTCGGTCGTGACGGACGAGGCGGACATCTCCTTCCTGGTACACGGCACGACCCAGGGCCTCAACGCACTGCTCCAACGGAGCGGGGCCCGCGTCCTGTTGCTGGCCGGAGCCGCGGCGCCCGACACCTACCACATCGCCCGGGGCCCGCGAACGCGCCTGTACGACCTGCGCTACCGCAAGCCCGAACCGCTGGTGCCCCTGCGCGACATCGTCCCGGTCGGCGGCCGGCTCGACGCCGCGGGGCGGGAGATCGAACCGCTGGACGAGGCCGCGGTGCGCAAGGCCGCGGAACGCTACCGCGACGAGGGGTTCACCGCGATCGCGGTCGGCTACCTCTTCAGCCACGTCGATCCGGCGCACGAGCTGCGCACCCGGGAGATCCTCGTGGAGGAGTTGGGGCCCGAGCTGACGGTGTCGCTGTCCCACGAGGCGGCCAACGAGTGGCGGGAGTACGAGCGCACCTCCTCGGCGGTCATGGAGGCCTACATCGGCCCGGTGGTCCGGCGGTACCTGGCCGGGCTGACCGGCACCCTCGCCGAGCGGAGGACGACGGCGCCCCTGCACGTCATGCAGTCCTCCGGGGGCGTCATCACCGCGGAGACGGCCCGCCGCAGGCCGCTGCAGACGCTGCTGTCCGGTCCGGTGGGCGGGACGATGGGCGGGGTCGCGCTGGCTGAGGCGCTGGAGCGGCCGAACCTCGTGTGCGTGGACATGGGCGGCACCTCCTTCGACGTGTCCCTGGTCGTCGACGGCCGGCCGGACCTCGCCGCCGAGACGCGGTTCGAGGGGCTGCCGGTCCTGATGAGCGTGGTGGACATCCACACCATCGGCGCCGGCGGCGGCTCGGTGGCCTGGACGGAGGCGGGCGGCCTGCGGGTGGGCCCGCGCTCGGCGGGCGCGGACCCGGGGCCGGTCTGCTACGGCAGAGGCGGGACCGAGCCGACGGTGACCGACGCGAACCTGGTGCTGGGACGGATCGACGCAGAGGGGTTCGCGGGCGGCCGGATGGCCCTGGACCGGGTGGCGGCCGAGCGGGCGCTGGCGGGCCTCGGCGGAGAGCTGGGGCTGGACGTCCGGGCCATGGCCGAGGGCGTCTGCGACGTGGCCAACGCCAAGATGGCGCAGGCGATCCGCACCATCACGGTCGCCCGCGGCATCGAGCCGAAGCGCTTCGCCCTGGTGGCGTTCGGGGGCGCCGGCCCGATGCACAGCGTCTTCCTCGCCCGCGAGCTGGGGATCGAGGAGGTCGTCGTCCCGCGCTTCCCCGGCGCGCTGTCCGCCTGGGGCATGCTCCAGACGGAGATCCGCCGGGATTTCGCCGAGCCGTTCCTCTGCCTGGACGCCGACCTCGACGGGGCCGCGCTGGCGACCCGGCTGGGCGAGGCGGCCGAGCGGGCGCTGGCCTCGCTGGACAGCGAGGGCGTGCCGCGCGCGGACCGCCGCGTCCGGACGTTCCTCGACATCCGCTACGCCGCGCAGGAGTACACGCTCACCGTGCCGCTCACCCGTCCCGACGAGCCGGCCGACCCCGGTTTCCGGGCCACGGTGGCACAGCGCTTCGCCGAGCTCCACCAGGGCCGCTACGGGCACGCCAACCCCGGCGCCCCCATCGAGTTCACGGCACTGCGCGTCACGGCCCTGGGCGAGCTGCGACGGGCGCGGGCCGAGCGGCTGCCACCGGCCGGCGGGGCGGAGTTCGCCCGGGCCGAGCGGCCGGTCGTCTTCGGTGGCCGGGAGCACGCGACGCGGATCGTGGCCCGTGACGGGCTGCGCCCCGGGCACACGTTCGCGGGCCCGGCCGTCGTCACCGAGCCCACCGCCACCACCGTCGTCCCGCCCGGCCACCGGGTGCACATGGACGCCTTCGGCTCGCTCGTCATCCGCGGGGAGGCCCGATGAGCGCCACAGAGGTACGGAACCCCGGCGAGGGGCCCGACCCCGTCACCGTGGAGATCATCCGCAACGCGGTCATCGCCGCGGCGGACGACATGAACGCCACGCTCATGCGCTCGTCGTACACACCGATCATCTACGAGTGCGGCGACTGCGTGGTGGCGTTGCTGGACGACGAGCACCGGGTGCTCGGCCAGTCCGCCGGGCTGCCCATCTTCCTGGGCAACCTGGAGAGCTGCACGCTGGCGACCGAGGAGCGGTTCGGACGGGAGGTGTGGCGCCCCGGCGACGTGTGGATCCTCAACGACGCCTACCTCGGCGGTACGCACCTCAACGACGTGACGATCTTCGGCCCGGTGTTCACCGGCGGCGAGCTGGCCGGTTTCACCGCCACCCGGGCCCACTGGATCGACGTGGGGTCCAAGGACCCCGGCGGCTCCATGGACTCGGTGAACATCTTCCAGGAGGGCCTGCGCATGGGTCCGCAGAAGCTGGTGGAGGCGGGCGAGGAGGTGCCGGGCGTGATCGACACCATCGCCACGAACGTGCGCTTCCCCTACCCCACGACGGGCGACATGAACGCGATGATCGCCACCATCCGCATGGGCCAGCGGCGGCTCGCGGAGATCGTCGGACGGTTCGGCCTGTCCACGGTCCGGGCGGCGCGGGACGAGATCTTCCGGCAGACCGAGCGGCTGGAGCGCGAGGTCGTCGAGCGCATCCCCGACGGCGTCTACACGGCCGAGGGGTTCCTCGACAACGACGGCGTCGACCTGGCCGCGCCGGTGCCCGTGCGGCTGCGGATCACGGTCGCGGGTTCCGAGGTCGAGTTCGACGTCACCGAGTCGGCCGACCAGACGACCGGGCCGGTCAACTGTGGGACGGCCCAGACCGTCTCGGCCTGCCGGGTCGGCTACAAGCTGCTGGTGAGCCCGGACGTGCCCGGCAACGGCGGCTCGTTTAGGCCGCTGAGCGTCCGGGTGCGCGAGGGTTCGGTCTTCGGCGCCCGCCCCCCGGCGGCCTGCCAGTGGTACTTCTCGCATCTGGGCCTGCTCATCGACCTGGTGGCCCGGGCCCTCGCACCGGTGCTGCCGGAGCGGGTCGCGGCGGCCAGCCACGGCGACTCCATGGTGGTGATGTTCGCCGGGACCGACCCGCGGGTGGAGCGCCCGTATGTGAGCCTGGAGGCGACGCTCGGCGGCTGGGGCGCGTGGGAGGGCTCCGACGGCCAGGACGCGCTGATCAACAACGTCAACGGTTCGCTCAAGGACCTCCCGGTCGAGGTGTTCGAGGCGCGGTTCCCGCTGCGGGTCACGCGCTACGCCATCCGGCCCGACTCCGGCGGCGCCGGCCGGTGGCGGGGCGGCAACGGGGTGCTGCGCGAGTACCGGGCCCTCGCGGACTGCACGGTGTCCCTGTGGTTCGAGCGGTCGGTCACGCCCGCCTGGGGGCTGGCCGGGGGCGGGGACGCGGCGCCGCCCGAGGTCGTCGTCAATCCGGGGCGCCCCGACGAGCGGCGGATGCTGAAGTGCAACGGGGTGCCGTTGCACGCCGGGGACGTCGTGCGCTGCATGACCGGTGGCGGCGGCGGGTACGGCGACGCCGCCGCGCGCGACCCGGAGGCCGTCCGGGGTGACCTGCTGGACGGTCAGATCTCACCCGGACACGCGGAGGCGGTGTACGGGACGCCTGCGCATGCGGGGTCAGCCGGTCACCGGACGGGTGCTCAGGAGAGCGTGGCAGGCCAGGTGGAGGGCTAGCCGGCCGTCGGGCGCGTCCGGGTCGACGCCGCGGGCCCGGATGCGCTCCACCCGGCCGAGGACGGTGTTGCGGTGGACGCCGAGCCGGGCCGCCGTCTGCCCGGTGGAGCCGGCGCAGTCGAGCAGGGCGGCGAGGGTGGTCAGCAGGACGTCGGCCTTGGCGTCGGCCAGCAGCGGCGCGAGCAGGGTCCGGGCGGCGGCGGCCAGTTCGGTCACGGGCAGGGCTGCCAGCACGGCACGCGGACCCAGCTCGGCGTAGCGCTCGACGGTCCCGGGCGGTCTTCGGCTGGCCGCCGTCGCGGCCAGTTCGGCCTCGGCCAGCGAGCGGCGCAGGCCCGCCACGCCCTCGCCCGGCTCCCCCACCCCCGCGGTCAGCGGGAGGGGGATGCGGGCGTGGGCGATGCGCCGCTGGACCTGCCGCACCACCTGGCCGACGTCGCAGCCGGTGAACCAGGTCGTCCAGCCGCCGTGCTGGGGCACCAGCGGGGCGGCGGAGCGGCCCGTCTGCCAGCCGGCGACGACTCCGGCGGAGGCCGCCTCCAGGTCGGCGGTGACCGGCTCGGCCGGGCGCAGCTGGACGCCGACGTGCAGCCCGTCGACGGGCCAGCCCGCCTCCCTGGCCATCTGCTCGGGCCCCGGGCCGCCACCGTCCCCGGCCACTGCGGTGCCGCCGCCCTCGGGCAGGACGCTCGCGCCCCCGCTGAGCAACGACTCCAGCAGCAGCCGGTCGCGTCCGACCTGGTGGGACAGCGACAGCCGCAGCCCGGCTCCGGCCGCGGTCAGGGAGGAGCGGGCGAGGCGCAGGATCGTCGTCACCGTCTCCGTCCACGCGGGCGAGACGTCGCTGAGGCGGGCGACGAGTGTGGCCCAGGGGCGCCCGTCGGGGCCGGGCACCGGGACGGTGACCCGGCGCTGCTGCCCGGCGCCGGCCTCGTCCGTCCGCTGGGCCGCGGCCCGCCCGGCCAGCAGGTAGCCCTCCTGGGTGACCAGGGCGACGAGGGCGCCGGGGACCTCGGTGTTGATGGCCCCGACGATGTCCCGCAGGCTGGACCGTTCGCTGAACAGGACGGCGCACCGCGCGACGAGGCGGGCGCGGGCGGCCTCGGTGTCCGCGACGGCGACGGCCAGGTCGAGGGCGAGGCGGGCCGGATCGGCGACGGAGAGCAGCGGCATCCGCAGCCGCTCGGCCAGCTGCGGCGTGGAGCCGGTGACGGGGATGTCGGCGGGCGCCACCACGCAGGCGGCGTTGCGCTCCCAGGCGAAGCGCATCGCCGCCTCCAGCGCCCAGCTTCCGTGGGCCGCGGCCGGATGGAGCACCATGGCGGTCTCCGGGCTGCACCGTCGGGCCTGGTCCAGGTCGGAGATGAGGGTGACGCCGGTGACGGGCCTCTCCAGTCGGTCTCCGGCCCAGATCCGGGCCTCGCCGAGGGGGCCGAAGCGCACCAGCTCGGCGACGGTCAGCGGACCGGCGGGACGGCTGCGGCTCATCGGCTGCCTTCCTCGTTCGGGTGACGCACGGGGAACCCGAAGGCGCGCGGACCGGCGAGCGCGAGGCCCTCGGGGGTGTGCCACATGGGTGCGGCCGGTACGACGAGGACGTCCACGTGGTCGCCGACGGCCACGCCCTCCAACCCGACCGGGCGCAGCTTCTGCCGGTCCAGCAGACACACCACGTCGGGCACGGCGGCCACGACGGCGCCGTCCACGAGGGCCAGCAGGATCTCGTTCTGCGCCTCCAGCCGGACGACGGGGCCGTCCGAGGCCGGGTCGGACACCACGATGCTGGTGGGCATGGACGGGTAGTGGCGGGCGCCCCCGGCGGGTTCCGGCAGGTCGAGCGCGACGACGCGGCCGCTGGCCAGCAGCCGGGCGCCGACGGTGCGGGCGAGCCCGGCCAGCACGGCGGCGTGCCGGCTCTGGGTGAGGAGCAGCTCGCCCATGCGCAGGATGCGGCTCGTCGAGCCGCGGATGGCGGCGTGCCGCAGTCGTTCGACGGTCGCGGGGTACATGGCGCACGTCATGAGCCCGCCGGAGGCGTCGACGACCCCGCGCAGCAGCAGGTCCGCGCGGGCCGTGGAGCAGTCGAGCACGACGCTGTCGCCCGCGGCGCTCATCGCGGCCAGCGGGGCGACGGGCAGCCCGGCGAGGGCGTAGGTGGTCTGGTGGATGAGCGGGAGGATGCGCCCCATGCCGTCGCAGTCCACCAGGGGCACGCCCAGGGCCGCCGCGGCGGCGACGGGTACCAGGGCGTTGGGGCCGGCGGAGTTGAGCGCCACGACGGCGTCCACGCGTTCCCCGGTGCGGTCCTCCAGAGCGCGGACGGCTGCCGCGAACTCATCGCCACTGAAGGGAAGTTCGATGAGCGGCGCGAAGCCGCCGACGGCCCCGACGGCCACGCAGCGGGTGCCGGACGGCAGCCCGTCCAGCGGAACCAGTGGCACCGGGCCGTACCGGTCGAGCAGCGCGCCGACGCACACGGTCAGGCCGTCCAGGCCGGCGGCGCCCCGGCCGGAGCTGAGGAGTTCGTTCCCGGCGACGAGGGCGGGCAGGTCGGCGGCGGCGATGTGCCGCAGCGGCACGGGCGCGTTCACCGGCCGTCCTCCGCCCGCCGCGGCTCCCCCGTTCGGGGCCGCCCCTCGACGCGTGGGCCGCTGCCGGCCCGTATCTGGATGCGGTAGATCCGCAGGTACCCCACAGCCGTGGCGGAGGAGCGGACCACCGTGGCGGTGCCCGGTTCGGCACCGTGCGCGGCGACGAGCGCGAGCGCCCGGTGTTCGGCCTGGGCCTGGACCCCTTCGAGCGTCTCGCCCACGCCCACCGGCACCAGGAGGTCGAGCCAGGCGCCCGGCTCGGTGCCCGCCGCTCCGGCCGCCGCGAGATCGGCCTGGGGCCGCAGCAGGACGGCCTGTCTCCCGGCCTGCTCGGCGAGTTCCTCGGCCGTCCGCCGCCCGCTGTCGTCCAGCGGGGCGATCACGTCGGCGGTCTGCCGGCTGCGCGCCCCGGGCAGGTTCACCCCGGCGCTGCGGGCCGGGGCGGTGGTGAGGACGGGCTGGGGTGCGGACACCCGCACGCCGCCGGTTCCCGGCAGGTCGGCCTCGACGTGCGGCAGGCCGTCCCGGACCTGGCCGACCGTCACGGTGCCGCTCTGGGCGAGCACGACGAGGGCGTCGGCGGTGCCCGACTGCCGGGCGGCGGCGATCAGGGCGGCGGCCGCGGTGGCGGCGAGCCCGAGCACCGGCAGCCAGCACAGCCGCCGGGCCGATACGCGGCCGCCGTCTCCGGTGGCGAACCAGCAGGCGGGGGCGCCGGGCAGCGTGGCGGTGGACTCCTCGCAGTGCGCGATGACGCTCTCGGCCGGGTCGAGCAGGGCGGCGTTGATGACGGTCGTCGCCTCACGTTCCAGGAGCCCGAGGCCGCCCGTCTCGTGCGAGAGGCACAGCCGAAGCCGCGGGTCGCGCTCCAGGAGGGCCGCGGCCGCCCCCACCTCGTGGTCGGGGCAGGCGGTGGCGCCGGTGGCGGTGATGGCGACGGTGCCGATTCCGGCGGCGGCGACGGCGTCCGCGCACCGGAGCGCGGCCGTGAGATCGGGTGCGGCCAGTTCGGTGCCGAAGAGGTCGTGCCCGCCCCGGGCGGTGCCGCGCCACGCCACCAGCGAGCGGATGAGCGCGGCCGGGTGGCAGCCGGCCCCGGCGACGGCGGGCGGGCGGGGCACCAGCCGGAGGGCGGCCACCGGGCGCCGCCCGGGCGGCCAGGAGGGGGCGCGGCCCGCGGGCCGGTCCTCCTCCGGCGCGGCGGCCCGGGTCAGGGCGGACTCCAGGACGGCCGAGACGTCCCAGGTGACCGAGGCGACGGCGGACGCCGCGCGGTCGGCCAGCCGGCGCAGAAGCCGGTCGGCCACCTCGCGCGGGCGCGGACCGGCTCCCTCGTCGAGCGAAGCACCGGCCGCTGTGACGATCCGGTCGCCGTCGAGCAGCGCCGCGTGGATGTCGCGGGTGCCCAGGCGGACCCCGATGCGCATGCGTCCCCTTCGTGCGGTGCGTGTGGGCGGCCGGTTCCCTCACGACGTCCAGCGGTAGTACACATCGGCCGGTTGGTGTGGTCCATGCTCGTCCTGAGCCTGGTGTGGTTGCTGTGGCGATTCTTCCGGATGAAGGGCCTCCATGGGGAGGGCGGTGGTGAACCTGTTCGGGCCGTGGCGACGCAGTGAACGGACCCGGCACAGCGTGTCGTAGAGCGCGACACCGTCGGTCAGCACGTGGGTGCGCTCCGGCGGCTGGAGCCAGAAGCGGGCCGTGCACGGCCGGTAGTCGAGCCCGCTGCCGTCCGGCGAGCTACAGCGGGTGGTCAGACGCCGGTACAGGGCGCTGGGCGGCGGCCACTGCCAGGGCCCGTCCTCCGGGTCGATCGGCGCGTGGGCCAACTCGTGGACGAGACAGATGAGTACGGCCCCCACCCGCATCCCCTGGTGGCGCATGGCCTGCAGGGAGTCCACCAGACTGCGGCGCGGCGCCTGCACGATGCCGCCCTGGTGGCCGTTCAGCTCGGGCGGCGGCGTCTCACCGAAGGTGACGAGCCACGGTAACTCGAAGGTCTCCATCACGACCGGCTCCACCGGGAACGCGGCTGACGCGGGACCACGAACGCTCCCCCCGTCCGGTGAACCCCCCTTCCGTCTGGGCGAAGACGGCTGTACGTTGACAGCTCAACCATCCTCTGCATGACTGCCCCCCAGTGGCAAGCACAGCACCTCGGCCTCGGTCGGTCGGCCGGGCGCTGCGGATGTGTGGTGCACGGTCGCAAGGGACGCTAGTGGGACGCCGACGGTTGTCCCTGTGCACCGTGCACAGTCGAGCCCCCATCAGGTGTGCCGCACGCACGGCTCACTGTAGAGCGCTTCCGTTCATCCGACCATCATCCCAGGATGCCGTGGGGTTACCCGTCGTTGTACCGACGGCGAAGGAGTGCCCGCATTCCGTGACCGACGCCACGTCGGCGACATGGCGGGGCGTCAGTCGGCCGGGAAGAGGACCGGAACCCGCCGCTATCCGCGCAGTCTCGGCGCGATGGATGCGGCGGCCGGCGCCTCGCCGAACCGCCCCACCCGCTCGGCGAGCTCGTGCGCCCACGCGACGAGCCCGGGCACGTCCACCCCGTGCGGGTGCGCCTCGGCCATGGGCCCGATGCTCTCCGCACCGCGCCGCAGCAGAGCTCCGGCGCCCACCGGGTTGCCGCGGGCCGCGTGGGTCACCCCCACGGCCAACTGGGCCAGCCCGCGCCACAGTTCCCGCTCGGCGGCCGGACCCGACTTCCAGGCGTCCTCCAACACCTCGTGGGCGTGGAACGGCCTGCCCGCGTCCAGCAGGCGCTGGGCCTCCGTCAGGGACTCCTCCGGGGTCCGCACGACGCCCTCGGGCTGCCGGGCCACGCCCGTCTCGCCGTAGGGCAGCGGGCGGCCGAGCCCGTCCCGCGGGCGGGCGCTGCGGGCCCGGCCCGCCTCGTCCCGGTCACGCACCACCGCGTCTCCTTACACGTCCATGTCCCCAGGGGCGATTCTAGGGAGACGGCACGGGCGGCGAGGCGGGCGGGGGCCGCCGTCCTGCGCCGGGCGGGGCGGCGGGCGAGCATGGACGCATGCTGCTCGCGGATCTCGCCAGGACCTCGAACGCCGTGGCCGCCACCTCCTCCCGCTCGGCGAAGGTGGCCCTCCTCGCGGAGCTGTTCCGCACCGCCGAGCCAAACGAGGCGCCGATCGCCGTCACCTATCTGGCGGGACGGCTGCCGCAGCGGCGCACCGGCGTGGGCTGGCGCACGCTCGCCGAGCCGGTACCCCCGGCGGCCCAGGGGGCTCTGACCGTCTCCGAGGTCGACGCGGCGCTGAGCGCCCTCGCCGCCGTCGCCGGGAAGGGCGCGCGGACGGAACGCCGCCGGCTGCTGGACGGCCTGCTGCGGGCGGCGACCGCCGAGGAGCAGCACTTCCTGGTGCGGCTCCTCACCGGGGAGCTGCGGCAGGGTGCCCTGGACGCGCTCGCCGTCGAGGGGCTGGCGGCGGCGAGCGGGGCGGACGTCGCCGCGGTGCGGCGCGCGGTCATGCTCGGCGGCTCGCTGGGCGCGGTGGCCGAGGCCGTGCTGGCCCGGGGCCCGGCCGCGCTCGCGGACTTCCGGCTCACCGTGGGCCGGCCGGTGCTCCCGATGCTCGCCCAGACCGCCGGCGACGTGGACGAGGCGCTGGACCGGCTCGGGCCGTGCGCGGTGGAGGAGAAGCTCGACGGCATCCGGGTGCAGGTCCACCTCGACGGGGCCGAGGTCGCCGTCTACACCCGCACGCTGGACGAGATCACCGAGCGGCTGCCCGAGGTGGTGGGCGCGGCCCGGGAGCTGTCGGCGCACGCAGCCGTGCTGGACGGCGAGGTGATCGCGCTGGACACGGCGGGCCGCCCGCGGCCGTTCCAGGAGGTCTCCGGACGGGTCGGCTCCCGCTCGGACGTCGGGACGGCGCGGGCCGCCCTGCCTCTGTCCGCCGTCTTCTTCGACCTGCTGTCCGTGGACGGGCGCACGCTGCTCGACCTGCCCGCGCACGAGCGCCACGCCGCGCTGGCCGCGGTGGTGCCCGAGCCGCTGCGCGTGCGGCGGCTCACCGTCACCGACCCGGCCGCCCCGGCCGGGCGGGCCGAGGCCCGGCGCTTCACCGAGGAGGTGCTCGCCCGCGGCCACGAGGGGATCGTCGTCAAGGCGCTGGACGCCCCGTACAGCGCGGGGCGCCGGGGCGCGTCGTGGCTGAAGGTCAAGCCGGTCCACACGCTGGACCTGGTCGTGCTGGCGGCGGAGTGGGGGCACGGCCGCCGCACCGGCACCCTGTCGAACCTGCACCTGGGGGCGCGGCGGGCGGACGGGACGTTCGCGATGCTGGGCAAGACGTTCAAGGGCCTGACGGACGCCCTGCTGGCCTGGCAGACGCGACGGCTGACGGAGCTGGCCGCCGCACGCGAGCCGTGGGGTGTACGGGTGCGTCCCGAACTGGTCGTCGAGGTGGCCTTCGACGGGGTCCAGCGCTCCTCCCGCTACCCGGACGGCCTGACGCTGCGCTTCGCACGGGTGCTGCGCTACCGGGAGGACAAGCGGGCCGAGGAGGCCGACACCGTCGAGACGGTCCGGGCCCTGCACGAGCACGGAGGCGGGGCGGCGGCCTGAACCGGCCGCCGCGCGCCCCTGCTAGGTGTCCCCGTCGGCCAGCGCGGCGCGCACCCGAGCGGCGACGGCGGCAGCCTCGTCCGCGTCCGCGTAGCGGGTGCGCGGCCAGAAGAACCCCCGCAGCCCGTCCTTGCGGTTGCGCGGCACGACGTGGGTGTGGAAGTGCGGCACCGACTGGCTGACCCGGTTGTTGGCGGCGACGAACGTGCCCGCGGCGGCCATGGCCCGCTCCACCGCCCCGGCGATCCGCCGGACCCGCAGGTAGTACGGGCCGACCTCCTCGGGGGCGAGGTCCGTGAGGGTCTCCCGGTGCGCGCGGGGGACGACGAGCACATGGCCGGGGAACAGCGGGCGGTGGTCGAGGAAGGCGACGGCCACGTCGTCCTCGACCACCCGGTGGGCCGCGGTGTCCCCGGCGACGACGGAACAGAAGAGGCAGCTCATGAAAGCCAGTCAACCGGGTGGCCGAGCGCCGCGCCGCCACCCGGGCGCACCGGGGTCGTCCGGGCGGGTGGTCGCGGCTGGGCCGGTCGGGCGGGCGGGACGCGTCGCGCAGGCCCGCCCGGCGGCGCGGCGCCATCCTTGGCCGGTGGCGGACGACCGAGCGTCCGCCACCGTCCGAGCAGTGTGGGAGAACAGCCATGGCCGTGTGCGAAGTGTGCAGCAACGAGTACGAGATGTCCTTCGAGGTCCACGCACAGGGCGGCGCCGTCCATGTGTTCGACAGCCTGGAGTGCATGGCCCAGAAGATGGCGCCGATCTGTGAGAACTGCTCGTGCCGGATTCTGGGGCACGGCGTGCAGTCGGACGGGCAGTTCTTCTGCTGTGCCCACTGCGCCCGCGTCCAGGGCCACGCCGAGCTGGTCGACCACGCCTGAGGCCGGCCGCCGACCTCAGGTGTACAGGGCCTCGACCTCCTCCGCGAAGGCCGTGAGGACGGCCTGTCGCTTGACCTTCAGCGAGGGCGTCAGCATCCCGTTCTCCTCGGTGAACTCCCCCGGCACCAGCCGGAAGGTGCGGATCGACTCGGCCCGCGAGACGGCCTCGTTGGCGTGCTCGACGGCCCTGCCGATGTCGGCGAGGAGTTCGGGGTCCTCCCGCAGTCGCTCGAACGGCGTGTCCCGGGGCCGCCTGCGGACGGCCAGCCAGTGCTCCACGGCCTCCGGGTCGAGGGTGATCAACGCGCCGACGCAGGGCCGGTTGTCGCCGACGACCAGGCACTGGCCCACCGGCGGACGGCTGCGCAGGCGGTCTTCCAGCACCGCCGGGGAGACGTTCTTGCCTCCGGAGGTGACGATGATGTCCTTCTTGCGCCCGGTGATGGTGAGATAGCCGTCGTCGTCGAGGGTTCCCAGGTCGCCGGTGGCGAACCAGCCGTCGCTCAGGGCCTCCCGGGTGGCGGCCTCGTTGTTCCAGTAGGACGTGAACACGATGCCGCCCCTGACCAGGACCTCGCCGTCGTCGGCGATGCGGACGGCGGTGCCCGGGACGGGCTGTCCGACGGTGCCGGGACGGGGGTCGAGCGGCGGGATGACGGTGGCCGCGGCGGTGGTCTCGGTCAGGCCGTAGCCCTCGTAGATGAGCACGCGGCTGGCCAGGAAGAAGAGGTTGAGGTCGCGGTCCAGCGGGGAGCCGCCGCTGATGGCGTACCGCAGCCTGCCGCCCAGCTCCTTGCGCACGCGGCGGTAGACGAGCAGGTCGTACAGCTTCCACGCGAGGGCGAGCCCGGGCCCTGGCCCCCTGCCGGTGCCCAGGAACTCGGCCAGGACGGCTTCGGCGTAGCGCACGGCGATCCGGTCGGCGCGCTCGAAGGAGGAACCGCGGCCCAGCTTCTCGGCGGTGGCCCGGCCGGTGTCGTGGATCTTCTCGAACAGATAGGGCACGCCGACGAGGAACGTGGGCTGGAACCGGCGCAGTTCGGGGCGCAGCTCATCGGGCTTGATGCTCGGCCAGTGGCCGAGCTCGATCCGGGCCGTCAGGCAGGCGATCTGGATGGTGCGCCCGAGGATGTGGGCCAGCGGCAGGAACAGCAGCGTGGAGGCGGCCTGGCCGGTGACGGCCTGGAAGACGGGATGCAGGAGCTGGACGGTGTTGTTCGCCTCGGCGTGCAGGTTGGCGTGGGTGAGCACGCAGCCCTTTGGCCGTCCTGTCGTGCCGGAGGTGTAGCAGACGGTGGCGATGGTCCCGGGGGTCAGGGCGGCGCGCCGCCCTGCCACCTCCTCGTCGGCGATCCGTCCTCCGGCTGCCGTGAGTTCGGCCACGCCCTCGGCGTCGAACTCCCAGATCCGCACCGGCTCGCCGAGCCGGCCGGCCGCCTCCTCGACGGTGGCGCGGTGTTCGGCGTTCTCCACGACAGCGAACCGGGCACCGGAGTCCTCCAGGATCCAGCGCACCTGGTCGGCCGCCGAGGTGGCGTACACGGGGACGCTCTGCCCTCCGGCGGCCCAGATCGCGAAGTCCACCAGGGCCCACTCGTAGCGGGTGCGGGACATCACCGCGACCCGCCCGCCGGGCCGCAGCCCGGCGGCGACGAGCCCCTTGGCCACCGCGGTGACCTCGGCGGCGAACTGCGCGGCGGTGACGGGCTGCCAGCTCTCCCCGCGCCTGCGCCGCATCACCACGGCGTCCGGCGCCTCCAGGGCGTTGGTGAAGGGGATGTCGGCCGTGCTGCCGGCGACCGGCGCGGGCGTGAGGGCCGCGGACCGCGCCTCCCGCACGACGCCTCCTTCCCGGATCACCTCGACGGCGGCCCGGGCGGCCAGGTCACGACGGCTGCGTGCTGCTTTCAGATCCTTGCGTACTCCCATGGAGGCGGCTCCTGTTCGCGAGGGGCGGGGTGGACAGGCGGATGCCGGGGCGCGGCGGGGGTCGGGGCGCGGGCCGGGGGCCCTGGCGGG
>NZ_JABLSI010000059.1 GCF_019303475.1 Streptomyces sp. JJ38 | reverse complement strand
CCGCCGCCCGGCCGCGGCCTCCCGGGCCGCGCCGCGCCGCGCCGCCGCCAGCATCGCCCGCCGCACCAGCGCCGCCACCCCCGTCGCCAGCGTCCCGCCGTAGACCCAGCCCGCCTCCACGGCCAGCGTCGTCACGAACGTCATCACCCGCGCACCGAAGCCGCCGTCCTCCGCCCCGCCGGTGAGCAGCACCAGCCCGGCCGCGTACGCGATGGGGGCCACGACCGGCGCGGTGAACGCGTCCGCGGGCCGCACCCACAGGGCCGAGGCCAGCCCCACCAGCACGAAACAGCACCCGTACGCCGTCGGCGACGCGTCCAGCAGCCACCGCGCGAGGCCGCCCAGCACCACCATGGCCGTGATGGTCAGCAGCCCGCTGCCCAGAGCCGTCAGCCGCAGCGCCGCCAGCTGCGCGACCACCGCGGGCGGCCGTCGTACCGCTCCGGGCCGTGCCTCCCGCCGTGCCTGCCGCTGCGCCTCCCGGCCCCGCCGCACCGGCGCCCGCACCGGCCGCCGGGGACGCACCGGCCGTCCGCCCCGGGGTACCGGAACCCGCTCACGCCCGCCCTTCATCTGCTCCACGGCACCAACGTAGGCCGCATCCACCCCGTGCCCACCCCCCTGACACGCCGCGTCCCCCGCCCTCGTGACCCCTCGGGCATGACATCGTCACCGCGACGCTTCCCGAGGCAGCCGTGGCCGACGGCCTGCGCGAGGTCGCCCACGAGCTCCCGGTGCCCCGCCCACCGTGATCGACAGCTCCCGATTCCCGTCGTGGGAGGGCCGGCCGCGCCCGTAGACTGGGGGACCGGCCCGCACGCACCGGGCCGCCAGCCCAGATCATCTCGCTACGGGAAGTCGCCACGTGTCGCTCACGATCGGAATCGTCGGCCTGCCGAATGTCGGCAAGTCGACCCTGTTCAACGCCCTGACCAAGAACGACGTGCTGGCGGCCAACTACCCGTTCGCCACCATCGAGCCGAACGTCGGCGTCGTCGGTGTGCCCGACCCGCGGCTGGGCAAGCTCGCCGAGATCTTCAGCTCCGAGCGCGTCCTGCCGGCCACCGTCGACTTCGTCGACATCGCCGGCATCGTGCGGGGCGCCAGCGAGGGCGAGGGCCTGGGCAACAAGTTCCTCCACAACATCCGCGAGTCCGACGCGATCTGCCAGGTCATCCGCGCCTTCCAGGACGAGAACGTCGTCCACGTCGACGGCGAGGTCTCGCCCAAGAACGACATCGAGACGATCAACACCGAGCTGATCCTCGCCGACCTCCAGACCGTCGAGAAGGTCCTGCCGCGGCTGGAGAAGGAAGCCCGGGTCAAGAAGGACAAGCAGCCCCAGGTCAAGGCCGTCCAGGAGGCCAAGGCGATCCTGGAGGAGGGCCGCACCCTCTTCTCCGCGGGCATCGCCCAGGGCACCGAGGCCGCCGAGGCCCTCCACGAGCTGCATCTCCTCACCACCAAGCCCTTCCTCTACGTCTTCAACGTCGACGAGGAGGAGCTGACCGACGAGGACTTCAAGGCCGAGCAGCGTGCCCTCGTCGCACCGGCCGAGGCGATCTTCCTCAACGCCAAGCTGGAGGCCGACCTCGCCGAGCTGGAGGAGGACGAGGCGCTGGAGCTCCTCCAGTCCGTCGGCCAGGACGAGCCCGGCCTCGCCACCCTCGCCCACGTCGGCTTCCGCACCCTGGGCCTGCAGACCTACCTGACCGCGGGCCCCAAGGAGTCCCGCGCCTGGACGATCAAGCAGGGCGCCACCGCCCCCGAGGCCGCCGGAGTCATCCACACCGACTTCCAGAAGGGCTTCATCAAGGCCGAGGTCATCTCCTTCGACGACCTGGTCGACGCCGGCTCCGTCGCCGAGGCCCGCTCCCGGGGCAAGGCCCGCATGGAGGGCAAGGACTACGTCATGCAGGACGGCGACGTCGTGGAGTTCCGCTTCAACGTGTAGCGGGTGACATAGCATGGCGTGACTGATCTAGCAAACATGCATGTCAGAGGAGGTCTGGCTCTTCGGTAGCGGGCCCCAGCGGCAGGCCGCGGAGGCCGCGTTCAGCGCCTTCCAGCAGGGCGAAACCTTCACCAGCGCCCAACTGCGCTTCGTCGACCTGATCATCGACTACCTAGCCCGCAACGGCACCATCGACGTTGAGGTCCTGTATCAGTCCCCCTTCGACTCCCTCGCCCCGCGCGGACCGGAGGAGTTGTTCGAGGAGGCGCAGATCGACCAGATCACCGCGGTCATCCGTGCCGTCCACGCCACCGCAGTCGCAACGCAGGACGCGGCATGAAGTGCCCCTCGGTGCACACCTCCGTACAGCTATGGTCGTCCGTATGACGCTCTCGGTACCTTCGGCCCGTGCCGTCGACTTGCGAGTTGAACCGGTCGACGACGTTCTCGATCGAGTGGAGCGGTCCCTTCAGGCCCGCTTGGACCGGGATACGGTTGTCCGTAAGCGCCGCTCGGTCGGGGCGCGGACGGACCGTGATACGTGGGTGCGTATCGAGAGGCGTGGGCTCGACAAGATCGGCATTCAGGGCTGGAACGGTACCGAGTGTGCCGCGCGTCTGGAGGGGATCGCCCAGCCCGCGTGGCAGGGGTGTGCGGTCTGGCGGGACGCGGATGAGCTCGTGATGTGGCGTGCCGACGAGACGGAGCTCCTGCCGGGGGCGCCCATCGGCACCGCCGTGCTGAGCCAGGAACCGAAGCTGTCGGATGAGTGGTGGAAGGCGTTCAGCGCGTCACTGGACGCGCTTGCGGCTCAGGACACGAGGCGCGTCGCCACGCCGGACACGGTCACCGTCACGCAGGCCCTCGTCAGCGAGTCCATCCGCAGCGCATTCGCTGGTGACTTCGACACGACCGTTGAGCGGTGGGTGCCGGCCCACGCGGATCTCAACTGGGCCAACATGACGGCGCCCACGTTCTGCCTCTTCGACTGGGAGGACTGGGGGAATGCGCCGTGCGGGTTGGACTCCGCTTCGCTGTGGGGGAGCTCCCTTGCCGTCCCGCCTCTGGCCGATCGCGTATGGCAAGAGCGGCGCCGCGACTTCGAGAGCCGGGACGGCAAGCTGATGACGCTGTTCACGTGCTCGAAGATCCTGGGGCCGGATGCGCACCCCGAGGACCCTCGGCTGGGGCCCGCCCGCTGTATGGCGGAGCGGACCGTCGCGGAGCTTCAGGCGGGCTGAGCGCGCGACCGCTCTCGGAGCAGGCTCCGGTACTTGAGAATCGCCTGCTCGTCGACCTCGCCGACCAGGGCGCCGATCAGTTCGCCCAGATGGGCGGGCTCGTCGGTGCCCACGGCAACGGTGTCGACCCGGGGGAGGCGATATGCGGCCCGGAAGGCCGCCTGTACGCGGGAGAGTCCTGCGCAGTCTCGGAGGAAGACGCGGGGATCGATCCGGTCCCACACGGGGGCGCCCGTGCTGCCTCCGAAGGGGCTCATGCCCCACATCGTGCTGTTGCTCATGCCCCACGCCGCGGCGAGGGTGTTCACGGTGTCGAGTGTTCTGATCCCGACCAGCAGGCCGGCGCGGACCATGAGGACGGACGGCCTCGGCATGGTCACGTCGATCAGGCCCGGCAGCGGGGACGGGTCCCAGGACGCGATGCCCCAGGCCCCACACAGCCCCTTCGCTGTGGTGTCGTCGAGGGTGGCGCACGCCTGGAACAGGGCGTCCCGGTTATGCGGGGCGGTCTCTTGGAGCGAGCGTTCCGGGTTGTGCAGGAACACCACGTCCGGCTCTCGTCCGAGGTCCCGGGCCGCCTGTTCCACGGCCCCGTGCAGCCGAGTGGGGTCCAGGGAGTGTTCCGCCCGGTCCGCCCTCGGGAAGTAGCCCACCTTCGTGGAGAGCGTGAACTTCGGTAGCAGATCGCTGGCTATCCGGGCCAGGACCTTATGGGAGCGGAAGCCGAAGTAGTTGGAGCTGGTGTCGATCGCCGTGACACCGAGGTCCAGCGCTCCGGTCAGGAGACGGCGTTCGTGACGAGATCGGTGTAGCCCGAGGACGACTCGGGGGTCAGCGTCGCGCATATCTCCTCCTTCACCAGGATCTCGGCCACCTCCGCAACTTCGGCCCCGACGACGGCCGCCGCCTGCTCCAGCGGGACGGGCCTGCCGCTCAGCAGCAGACGCAGTGCGGGCATGGCCTTGGCCGTAAAGGTGATCTTCTTCCCCGAGGCCACGACGTCGACGGTCTCGCCGTTCTCGCGGATCTGGGGCGGGAAGTGGGTGGTGCACGCCACGGCGTCGAGCGGCCCCAGGATGTCGAGGAACGGGACGTGCCGGGGGAGCGCTGTCGCCTGTTCGTACGCGGCAAGGAAGTCGGCTGGGGAGCGTTCGCCGATCAGCCGGACGGCTGCCTCGGTCAGGGCCTGAGTGCCGCTCCCGTGCGCGCGATCCAGGTCGTGCCGGAAGATCTCATGCTCTCGGCACCAGTCGCCCAGCCATGCGAGCCAGCTCGCTCCCGTGCGCTTGGTGATCCCGAACGTGACGTGCAGGCTCTTCCCCGATCCGTGGCCGTTGCGGGTTGCCTGGTGCCAGTGGCCTCGGGGGATGTGCATCACGTCGCCGGTCTTCATGACGCCGGCCCAGACGATCTCTTCGGTCGGAGTGTTGTTGGGGTCGGAATCGCGGTACATGGGGACTTCGCGGGAGGTTCCGCGTACCTCCCACTCCTTCTCGCCAGCGAGCTGGATGATCACGACGTCGTGGTCGTCCCAGTGCAGCGGGAAGCCCGAAGCGTCGTTCGTCGTCAGATACGCGTTGACCTGCACCCGCTCGTGGGACCACCACTGCAATGCCCGGCAGGCGACTTCCATCGTCGGGTCGAAGACATTGACTTGGTCGAGGATGAGCGTCGCGCCTTCCCCCAGCAGCCTGCCCAGGCTGCGCATGTTGACCATGGGGATGCTCTGGCCCCGAGGGCTGACGGTGTCGGTGTAGTAGATGGCCGGGTGGACTTCCTCGCCCTTCTGGAAGCACCGGAACTGCGGGCGGTTCAAGCTCCGGCGCATGGCGATGTCGAGCAAGCGGTTCGGGGTCAGGATGCGGGAGACGAGAGCGGGGTCGTCGATGCTCCCCCGCACGAAGCCCTTGCCGAGCTCGTCGACTCCCTTCCGCCCGAACGCCGTCTCGATGGCGTTGATCAGCTGGTGTTCCATCACTGCCTCCTCATGAGTGCGACCACGTGACGCAGCTGTGGCGGGGGCCCACACGGCGAACCGCGCGAACCCCCGCCGCCTGGTGCTACTCGATGTCGGTCAGGTTGCCGTCACCGCCCGGCCACGGGGCATCGCCGGAACTCCCGGCGTTGTCGGACCGGAGGCTGTCGTACCGGTCGTGGACGGCGGTCAGTTCCTCTACCGCCACCAGGAGGCCACTCGGGGCCGGCGGCCGTGTCGTGCTCTCTGCCACCTTGTGCTCCTTCCTCTTCGGTTTTCCCGGCCATGTCCGGCCGGGATCATCTGGTGGAGCTGGTGCTGTGCATGGCGCCGGGGCACCTCGGGGGAAGCCCCCGGCGCCGTTCCTGGCCGGTGCTGTCCTTCGGTCGTCGACCGGGAGTCTGTGGGTTACAGGGAGGTGCGCAGGCCCTCCAGGACGCGGGTGAGGAGCGCCACGTCAGGGCTGAGTGAGTCGACGGCTGCCCGGCCCTCCTCGAACCAGCGGCCGAGGAGCTGACGCCACGTAGCCTCGGCGCGGAGGACTTCCGCACGGATCTCGCCCAAAGCCAGGTCGGCCTCGGTCCGCAGCCGGACGAGGTCGGAGGGCGTCAGACGCAGGGACGTCACAGTGATCGTGTCACCACCACGTCGGGGCACCGCCAGCTCGACGCACTGAGCCGGGTCGCCGTCCAGTTCTTCTTCGGGAAGCAGCCGGAGGGTCAGCATGTGGGGACCTCCAGCTCCGACCAGACCGTCTTGCCCCAGCGGTGCCGGTCGTATCCCCACCGGACGCTCACGACGTCCACGAGGAACAGGCCGCGCCCTTCTTCGGCGTCGTCGGCGGGGTTGGTCGTGTCGGGGACGGTGCAGGATTTGTCGGTGACGGCGATCTTCACGCGGTGTGGTGTGGGCCGGCTGACGGTGACCCGGAGCAGACGGCACGGGGTGTGCTGGGCGGAGTTGCCGACGAGTTCGGAGACGATCAGCATGGCCGTGTCCACCAGGTTGCCTATGCCCCAGGTGTTGAGGGCGGCACTGATGAGCAGGCGCGCACGGCGTGCGGATTCCGGCTCGCACGGCATCGTCTCGCTGTAGCCGGGTGTGCCGATCGAGGCGGGTCTGGCGGCGGTCGTCGTCACGGGGTCATCCCTCCGGTGGGACGGCCCAGCCCGGCTACGGGGGCATGGGGCTGGGCCTCTCCTCAACTGCCGCCGACACGGGGAGCCTGGCCTTCCGGCGACGTCAACGACCGTACGAAGGGCGTGAGATCGGGCTCAACGAAATTGCGGTTTATTGCGGAACGTCATCTGAGGCCACTGATCGCCGAGTTGATGAGGGCGCGAGCGTGGTCGCCGTAGACGGCCATCCTCGCGAGTTCGGCGAACGCTGTCCGGTAGTCGGCGATTTCGCGCGGTTGCCTGATGTTGATCTCGGCGGTCAGGGTCTCCACCACGGCGTGGGCGTCGTCGAAGACGTAGAACGCCTCCAGGGGCCGGATGACGCGCTGGGCAGTGAAGGGGATGACACCGAGCGAGACCGAGGGCAGTGGCAGGACGTCAAGCAGGTGCCGGAGCTGGTTTGCCATCGTCACCCGGTCGCCGATCCGCGAGCGCAGAACCCACTCCTCCAACAGCACGACGAAGCGGTGGCCTCCCTCGTACAGGAACCGACTACGGGCGAGACGGGCGGCGACGGCCTCGGCGACGTCGTTGGGGGTTCCCTGGAAGTCGGTGATCGACTGCATGAGGGCGGTGGCGAAGTCGGCGGTCTGGAAGAACCCGGGAACGGCGTTGGAGCAGTACACGCGGCATACGGCCGCTTGCTCGTGGAGAGTGTAGAAGTCCTCCTGGACCTTGCGCATGCCGTTCTTGTGGATGCGCCGCCACTCCACATACATGGAGTCGACCGCCCGCGCCGTGGCGATCAGATCCTCTGTCTGGTCCTCCGCTCCACAGGCCGCACACCAGGCGTTGATGTCCGCGTCGGAGGGTGCGGCCTCGCCCTTTTGGATGCGGGTCGTCTTCGCCGGATGCCAGCCGCACCGGGAGGAGAGCTCCTTTCCGGTGAGGCCGGCGTCCTGACGAAGGTGCTGCAAGCGCTTCGCGAGGGCTTCACGCGCCGCCTGGGCGCTGGACGAGGGGGAGGCGGGCATGGGGCCGTACGCGGGATCAGACGGTGAACTTCTCGTGGTCGATGCCGCGTTCCCACACAGCCTCGAACGCGGCGACGACCATCCTCACCACGTCGGGGTCCTCGTTGAACTCATGTCCTGCCCAGTCGCCGTCCCCGGTGAACCAGTGGAACATCACCCGCCGGTCGTCGATCAGCCACAGGTCGTTTCCGGGAAGGGCGATGTCGGAGGCGAGACGACGGGGGAGCCAGCGGACCTGCTCACCAACGGCGACGTTGACCGCGGTCAGGGCGTGCTCCCACCGGATGTAATCGGTCACCGGCTCGGAGACGATCCGGGCCCGGCGCATCTGGACGCCCCTGGCGACCGTTTCGCGCACCAGTGGGGTCCAGCCCTGCCAGAACGACGAATCGGGGTCGAGATCAGTCCGACCGGTCCGCAGGAACTCCTCGAAGCTGTCCTTCTCGTCGCCGACGCTGTAGACGTCGCGCATCTCCAGGTGGACGGCGGTGCGCTGGGCGGACCGCAGCAGCTCAGCGAAGTCCGGCACGCCGTTCTGCGACATCACACGCCTCCCTCAGAGTTGGCACCATGCGGGCCGGAATGCGGATCACCGTCTCATGCGCGGGAATTCCCGTGTCGTGTCCGGCAACCCACTCCGTATCGCTCACCTGGGCCTTCAGCAACTTGTCAGCCTCCTCGCCCTGGAGGACGAGGTCGGCCGTCTCTTCCTCCACCCACACGGTCGGCGAGCCGCCCCCGGTGGTCTCCGGGTCGATTCCCACGAACTCTAGGGCCATGGTGCCCTCCCGTTCCAAGTCGGTTGCGGGTTCTTGCGTTGCGACGCTTCCCGAGCGGCTATGCCGGGTCAAGGGAGCGAGGCGCTCTTCGCGTCAGGATGGCTTGTTCACGCGGATTTGTAGTCCGCGGGTCACTCGGCCCACGTCTGCGGTCACACCGCCGCGTCGTCCCGTTCCTTGTGCCCGTCCACGTAGCCGTGGCCGTTCAGGTGCGCCGCGATCTTCCCGGTACCCCGCTCGCACCGGTACCGCGTCGCCCTGCCCGTCACTCCTTGCAGCGCGGCCGCATCGTCGTCCGGCAGATCCGCGCCGTAGCGGAGGACGAGGGCCTGGCGTTCGGCGGGGTGAGCGGGGCGGTCGCCCAGCCCCGCCGGATGTCGGCTCCTGGAGGCAGCGGAAGCGGATCGTCTTGACCGGCAGGGACGGGGTGTTGTGCTGGTGCGACGGGCACCGCGCCATTCCCGTAGCCCGCCCAGAGCCGAAGCTCACGCCGTAGTGCTCGAAGAGGGCCTCCAACGCCGCACGGTCGCGCTCATCGCTATTCGATCGGTGGTGCCCTCGCTCATGCGGTCACCCGGCGGCTCGAAGACGACGGCCGACAGCTCGCGGGGCCAGGCCGCTCGCCGCGCCGACACTGTCGGACCGCGGTTCAGACTGCACAACCTGACCGTCAGCTACCGCACCACGCAGGGGATCCTGGAAAGCGTGCGGGACCTGCTCGCGCGGATCGCTCCGGAGCAGGTGCCCACGCGGTCACTGCGCAGCGGTGAGAGGCCTCGCACCGTGACCACACCCGCGGACGGGCTGGTCGCCGCCGTCGTCCAGGAACTCCGCGCCCAGAGCGCCGGGCACCCGGGCGAGCTGCTGGGCGTGATCTGCGCGGCCAGCAGGGTGAGCGAGCTGACGGTCCAGGGCATCGCCCATCACGCGCGCATCGTGCCGGCGTCCGAGGCGCGCGGCCTGGAGTTCGACGGCGTCGTGGTCGTGGACCCCGACGAGATCGTCACGGCCCGCCCTGGCGGTGAGAGGGACTTGTACGTGGCCCTGACCCGGGCCACCAAGCGCCTGTGCAGCGTCACCGTCCATCCACGACAAGGCAGTGTGGGCAAGTCGTGAACATGCCGGAGCCGACGAGTCGCCCGAGCCGACGGCCGCCCAGTACGGTGACGTGCTGGGCGGCCTGACCGACGTCGAGGCTACGCCGGTACGGCGCCGCGCGGGAGCGGTACGCCGGGGGCGCCTGGGCCGCCGGACGGGGCAGCCCTTCTAGAAGTCCCAGTCGTCGTCGGCGGTGTCCTCGGCCTTGCCCATGACGTAGGAGGAGCCGGAGCCGGAGAAGAAGTCGTGGTTCTCGTCCGCGCCCGGCGACAGCGCCGCGAGGATCTCCGGGTTGACCTCGGTCTCGTCCGCGCCGAAGCGTGCCGGGTAACCCAGGTTCATCAGCGCCTTGTCGGCGTTGTAGCGGACGAAGACGGCCACGTCGTCGATCAGTCCGAGCGGCTCGTACAGCTCGCCCGAGTACTGGAGCTCCAGTTGGTACAGCTCCTCCAGCAGGTCGTACGTGAACCCGCGGATCTCCTCCTGCTCGGCTGCCGTGCGCTGCTCCAGGCCGCGCTGGAACTTGTAGCCGGAGTAGTAGCCGTGCACCGCCTTGTCGCGCAGGATCAGCCGGACCATGTCGGCCGTGTTGGTGAGCAGGGCGTGTGTGGAGAAGTGCAGCGGCAGGTAGAAGCCCGCGTACAGCAGCAGGGACGACAGCAGGGTGGAGGCGACTTTCCGCTTGAGCGGGTCGTCGCCGTAGTAGTGCTCCAGGACGGTCTTGCAGCGCTGCTGGAGGACGTCGTTGGCCACCGCCCAGCGGTACGCGTCGTCGATCTCGGGGGTGGTGGAGAGCGTGGAGAACACCGAGGAGTAGCTGCGGGCGTGCACGGCCTGCATGAAGGCGATGTTGGTGTAGACCGCCTCCTCGTGCTCGGTGCGCGCGTCCTGGATCTGGACGATCTCGCCGACGGTGGCCTGCACGGTGTCGAGCAGGGTCAGGCCGGTGAACACCCGCATGGTGAGGGTGCGTTCCTCGGCGCTGAGGCGCTGCTGCCAGGCGCTCAGGTCGTTGGAGAGCGGGACCTTCTCGGGCAGCCAGAAGTTGGCGGTGAGGCGGTTCCAGACCTCCAGGTCCTTCTCGTCGGTGACGCGGTTCCAGTTGACCGGGCGCAGCCGGGCGGCCGGGTCGTGGCGGTAGGAGGGAGGGGTGACCGAGGCTTCGGTCACGGGAGCGGGCGCGGTGGCGGGTGTGGTGGTCATCGTCGACGTCTCGCAGTCTGGGGCAGGAGTGGTCACAGGGAGCAGGACAGACAGTTCTCGATCTCGGTGCCTTCCAGGGCCTCCTGGCGCAGCCGGATGTAGTAGAGCGTCTTGATGCCCTTGCGCCAGGCGTGGATCTGCGCCCTGTTCAGGTCGCGGGTGGTGGCCGTGTCGCGGAAGAACAGGGTGCAGCTCAAGCCCTGGTCGACGTGCTGCGTGGCCGCCGCGTAGGTGTCGATGATCTTCTCGGGGCCGATCTCGTACGCGTCCTGGAAGTACTCCAGGTTGTCGTTGTCCATGTGGGGCGCCGGGTAGTAGACGCGGCCGAGCTTGCCCTCCTTGCGGATCTCCACCTTCGAGGCGACGGGGTGGATGGAGGCGGTCGAGTCGTTGATGTAGCTGATGGACCCCGTCGGCGGCACGGCCTGGAGGTACTGGTTGTAGATGCCGTGCTCCTGCACGGACCGCTTCAGCTCACGCCAGTCGTCCTGGGTGGGCAGCGCGATGCCGGCGTGGGCGAACAGGGCGCGGACCCGCTCGGTGGCCGGCTGCCACGTCTGCTCGGTGTACCTGTCGAAGTACGAGCCGTCGGCGTACGCGCTCCGCGCGAAGCCGTCGAAGCCGGTGCCGCGTTCGATCGCGATCCTGTTGGAGGCGCGCAGCGCGTGGTAGGCGACGGTGTAGAAGTACATGTTGGTGAAGTCGACGCCCTCCTCGCTGCCGTAGTGGATGCGCTGCGAGGCGAGGTAGCCGTGCAGGTTCATCTGGCCGAGGCCGATGGAGTGGGAGAGGTCGTTGCCGTGGGCCACGGACGGGACGGCGTCGATGTGTGACTGGTCGGAGACGGACGTCAGGCCGCGCACCGCCGTCTCCACGGTCGCGCCGAGGTCCGGGGAGGCCATCGCGGCGGCGATGTTCAGTGAGCCCAGGTTGCAGGAGACGTCCTGGCCGACGGTCTCGTAGCCGAGCGAGGCGTCGTACGTGCTGGGGGTGTTGACCTGGAGGATCTCCGAGCACAGGTTGGACATGTTGATCCAGCCGGGGATCGGGTTGGCCCGGTTCACCGTGTCCTCGAAGAGCAGGTACGGGTAGCCCGACTCGAACTGCAGCTCCGCGATCGTCTTGAAGAACTCGCGGGCGCTCAGGCTCGTCTTGCGGACGCGCGGGTTGGCGACCAGCTCGTCGTAGTGCTCGCTCACGGACAGGTCCGACAGCGGCTTCCCGTACTCCCGCTCGACGTCGTAGGGCGAGAACAGGTGCATGTCCTCGTTGCGCTTGGCCAGCTCGAAGGTGACGTCGGGGACGACCACGCCGAGCGAGAGCGTCTTGATGCGGATCTTCTCGTCCGCGTTCTCCCGCTTGGTGTCGAGGAAGCGCATGATGTCCGGGTGGTGTGCGTGGAGGTACACCGCGCCCGCGCCCTGCCGTGCGCCGAGCTGGTTGGCGTAGGAGAAGGAGTCCTCCAGCAGCTTCATCACCGGCACGACACCGGACGACTGGTTCTCGATCCGCTTGATCGGTGCGCCCTGCTCGCGCAGGTTCGTCAGCAGCAGCGCCACGCCGCCGCCGCGCTTGGAGAGCTGGAGCGCGGAGTTGACGCCGCGGCCGATGGACTCCAGGTTGTCCTCGACCCGCAGGAGGAAGCAGGAGACCAGCTCACCGCGCTGGGCCTTGCCCGCGTTGAGGAAGGTCGGGGTCGCCGGCTGGAAGCGGCCGGTCATCATCTCGTCCACGAGGCGGGACGCGAGCACCTCGTCGCCGGCGCCCAGGAACAGCGCGGTGGCGACGACCCGGTCCTCGTAGCGCTCCAGGTAGCGGGAGCCTTCGAAGGTCTTCAGCGTGTACGACGTGTAGTACTTGAACGCGCCCAGGAACGTGCGGAAGCGGTGCTCGTGGGCGTACGCCCGGCGGTACAGGTCCTCGACGAACCCCCAGGCGTAGCGCCGGATCGGAGCTTCCTCGTAGTAGTCGTGTCCGATGAGGTAGTCGATCTTCTCCTTCAGCGTCCCGAACCACACCGTGTTCGGGTTGACGTGCTGGAGGAAGTACTGACGGACGGCCTCGCGGTCCTTGTCGAACTGGATGCGGCCGTCGCAGTCGTACATGTTCAGCATGGCGTTCAGCGCGTGGTAGTCCCTGCGCGTGCCGACCGACTCCCGCTGGGCCGCGGGGACCGTGACAGCTGTGGTGAGCGTGTTCACGTCGCCTGCCGCTCCGCCGTCCGCCTGGTTGACGAGTGTCGTGTCCAAAACTCTTGCAGCCCTTCCCTCACGGCGCGGACGTCGCGGTCCGTGCCCAGCAGTTCGAATCGGTACAGCTCCGGGACCCCGCACTTGGCCGAGATCACCCGGCCGGCCAGGCAGTAGTCGGCGCCGAAGTTGGTGTTGCCGGAGGCGATGACTCCCCGCAGCAGCACGCGGTTGGCCTCGGCGTTCAGAAAGCGGACCACTTGCTTCGGTACCGCGCCGGCTCGTTCGCCGCCGCCGTAGGTCGGCGTGATGAGCACATACGGCTCGGTCACCCGTGGCATGCCCTCGCGTTGCGGGTGCAGGGGGATGCGTGTGGCCGGCAGGCCCAGCTTCGCCACGAAGCGCCTGGTGTTCTCCGAGACGCTGGAGAAATACACGAGACCGCTCATCGGCCGTCGTCTCCCTCTCGCTCGTTCCCGTCTCCGTCCGAGGACCGGGAGGGAGGAGCGGCGGGGTGCGTACGGCCGGAGTCCGGGCGGTGGTGAACCCGTTCACCTCACCCGGGACCGTGCGTCTGCCACCTGGCCCTCCCTCGGGGCCTCGGAGCGCGCACACCGCTGTCCGGCGTACGCGCCGGTGGCAGGTCTTCGGACTCGCGGGCGCGTCCATCCGAACAACGTCGGACGAGACTCCTACTGGCCGTCGCTTCCCGGGCCCGTTCCTCGGGCCCAGTGCGTGTGACGGCGGTCGTTCCCACTCACCGCTGCGGGGCAGTCCCGGTCTCTCACCGGGTTCCCTCTTACGACGCCGAACACAGGAGTGTCCGGCGAACCACCAGCACCGCCAACACTACATCTAGATTCGGGTGAGCAGACACATGCCAGATGTTGTGTCGCGTGGGGAAGTTGGCTCTCTCTCATTCCGGCGTCGGCGCGGTGGGACAACGACCCCCGGTGTACGTTCCGCCCCGCGCGTGCCCGTCGACTCGGGGCCCCTCCGCGTCGTTCACGGCGGTGCCGGACGGCGGGCCGACGGCGGTGCCGGACGGCGGGCCGGACGGTGGGGCCGGGACGCTCGCGGCGCCCCGGCCCCACCGGGCCCTTCGGTCAGGAGGCGCGCAGCTCACCCCGCACCGTGCGGGCGGCGGCGACGAGGTTCTCCAGGGAGGCCCGGGTCTCCGGCCAGCCGCGGGTCTTCAGACCGCAGTCGGGGTTGACCCACAGTCGCTCGGCCGGGATCGCCTTCAGCCCCGTCCGCAGCAGCGCGGCGGCCTCCTCGACGCTCGGGACGCGCGGCGAGTGGATGTCGTAGACGCCGGGGCCGGCCTCGCGCGGGTAGCCGTGGGCCGCGAGTTCCCGCGCGACCTGCATGTGGGAGCGGGCGGCCTCCAGGCTGATGACGTCGGCGTCGAGATCGTCGATGGCCTGGACGATGTCGCCGAACTCGGCGTAGCACATGTGCGTGTGGATCTGGGTGTCCGGGCGGACGCCGGCGGTGGTGAGGCGGAACGCCTCGGTCGCCCAGGCGAGGTAGGCGGGGCGGTCGACGGTGCGCAGAGGCAGCGTCTCGCGCAGGGCGGGTTCGTCGACCTGGATGACGGAGGTGCCGGCCGCCTCCAGGTCGTTCACCTCGTCGCGCAGGGCGAGGGCGACCTGGCGGGCGGTGTCACCGAGGGGCTGGTCGTCGCGGACGAACGACCAGGCGAGCATGGTGACCGGGCCGGTGAGCATGCCCTTGACCGGGCGGTCGCTCAGCGACTGCGCGTACGACGTCCAGCGGACCGTCATCGGCTCGGGCCGGGAGATGTCGCCGACGAGGATCGGAGGCCGGACGTGGCGGGTGCCGTAGGACTGGACCCAGCCGTGCTGCGTGGCGAGGTATCCGGTGAGCTGTTCGGCGAAGTACTGGACCATGTCGTTGCGTTCGGGCTCGCCGTGCACGAGGACGTCGATGCCGGTCTTCTCCTGGAAGGAGACGACCTCCCGGATCTCCGCCTTGATGCGCTCCTCGTACCCGGCGGTGTCGATGCGTCCGGCGCGCAGGTCGGCGCGGGCGGTGCGCAGTTCGGTGGTCTGCGGGAAGGAGCCGATGGTCGTCGTCGGCAGCAGCGGCAGACCGAGGTGGGCGCGCTGGGCGGCGGCCCGTTCGGCGTACGGCTGGGAACGGCGGGCCTCGGGGTCCGTCACGGCCTCGGAGCGCGCCCGCACGGCCGGGTCGCGGGTGATCGGCGATGCCGCGCGGGAGGCGAGGTCGGAGCGGTTCGCGGCGAGTTCGGCGGTGATGGCGTCGGCGCCCTGGGCGAGCCCCTTGGCGAGGGTGACGATCTCGGCGGTCTTCTGCCTGGCGAAGGCCAGCCAGCGCAGGATCCGCGGGTCGACGTCCCGCTCTGCGGCGGTGTCCAGCGGCACGTGCAGCAGGGAGCAGGAGGCGGCGACGTCGACGCGGTCGGCGAGCCCGAGCAGGGTGCCGAGTGTGGTGAGGGACTTCCGCAGGTCGTTGATCCAGATGTTGCGGCCGTTGACGACGCCGGCGACCAGACGTTTGCCCGGCAGTCCGCCGACGCCGGCCAGGGCGTCCAGATTGGCGGCTGCCGCGTCGGTGAAGTCCAGGGCGAGACCCTCGACCGGGGCCTTGGCGAGGACGGGAAGGGCGTCGCCGAGCCGGTCGAAGTAGGAGGCGACGAGGAGCTTGGGCCGGTCGGTCACGGAGCCGAGCTCCCGGTAGGCGCGTTCGGCGGCGTTCAGCTCGGCCGGGGTGCGGTCCTGTACGAGGCCGGGCTCGTCCAGCTGCACCCACTCGGCTCCGGCCGCGCGCAGGTCGGCGAGGACCTCCGCGTAGACGGGCAGCAGCCGGTCCAGGAGGGTGAGCGGCTCGAAGTCGGCGGGCACGCCGGGGGCGGGCTTGGCGAGCAGGAGGTACGTGACGGGGCCGACCAGCACCGGCCGGGCCGCCAGACCCTGGGCCAGGGCTTCCTTCAGCTCGGCGACCCGCTGGGTGGAGTCGGCGGTGAAGACGGTGTCCGGGCCCAGCTCGGGGACCAGGTAGTGGTAGTTGGTGTCGAACCACTTGGTCATCTCCAGGGGCGCGGCCTCCTGGGTGCCGCGGGCCATGGCGAAGTAGCCGTCGGTCGCGTCGGCGTCGACGGCGGCGCGGTGCCGCTCGGGAATCGCGCCCACCATGACGGTGGTGTCCAGGACATGGTCGTAGTACGAGAAGTCGCCGGTCGGGACCTCGTGGACGCCGGCGTCCACGAGGTCCCGCCAGTTGGACCGCCGGAGCGCGGCGGCGGTGTCGTGGAGGGCGTCGGCGGTGACGCGGCCCTTCCAGTAGCCCTCGACGGCCTTCTTGAGTTCCCGGTGGTGACCCTGGCGGGGGTAGCCGTACACGGTGGCCCGTGCTGCCGCGGCTGCGGACTTCGCTGTCACGGAGATCTCCTTCGCGAGATGGTTCCCTGAGATCCCGGAGACGGGACGAGAGCGCGAAGGAGAGACGAACCCGACGGCGACGATCTCGTGCGGGAAGAGCACGGTCGTTCCGTCTGGTGTGCGCCGACCCGCCCTCGAGGTCACCGGGATGTCCGCGCACGGAACGGTCCGCGCGCGGGCAGTTGGCAGGTCTTCGGACTCGCGGGCACGCCCTCCCGTCCGGAGGACACCTACTGGCCGTCGCTTCCCAGGCCCGGTACGTCGGACCCAGTGCGTGTGACGGCGGTCGTTCCCGCTCACCGCTGCGGGGCAGTCCCGGATTCCCACCGGGTTCCCTCTTGCGACACCCCGCCTGGCGGACGGGGCGAACCAGCTGCTGCGGTCAGCCTACGGGGTGTCGTCGCGCAGGGGGGCGTCGCTCGCGGTGTCGTCGTAGAGGCGGAACAGGCGCAGGCCGCCGCGGGCGTGGTCGTCCTCCTCGCGAAGGGCGTCCCAGCACTCGGCGGCCAGCGCGCGGGCGCGGGTGCCGATCCAGGGGCGGGGCAGCAGCTCGGGGGGCAGCAGGGGGTCGGGGCGCATGGCGGCGGTGAAGGCCGTGGCCAGTTCGATCGCGTACGTCAGCCGCTCGGTCGGGGTGGGCCGGTCCGGTCCGGTCAGCCGGGCCAGCCGGGCGGTGGCGAGGGCGGCGAGGTCCTCGTGGCGGTCCGCGACGGCCTGGAGCGGCCAGAGCAGGGTGGCCAGCCGGGCGGGGTCGTCCTCGTCGCCCACGCGCAGGTCCCGGGTGGTGAGACGGGTGAGGGAAGGGAGGACGTCGAGGTGCCGGGCGTGCGCCTCGACGATGGGCCCGATCGCGTTGGCGGTGACGTAGAGGCCGCCCTGGAGCGGGGCCGCGCCCAGGTGGAGGAGGGCGTCGCGCAGGGCGTCGCGGGCCTGCCGGGCGGTTTCGGGGATGGCGAAGGCGTACAGGTGCCAGGTGCCGTCCCAGGGGGCGAGCCCCCGGTCCTGCTCGTAGGCGTGGCGGACGTACTCGACCTCCGGCGCGATGGCGCCGGTGGGGTCGGCGGTCGCGCGCAGCACTGCCTTGCGGCCCCGGCCCTCCTGGGTGAACCGGCCCTCGGCGACGAGGCGTTTGACGCAGAGCCTGACCTGCTGGTCGGTCATGGCGAGGGCGCCGGCGACGGTGTAGAGCTCGCCGGCGTCGACGGTGCCGTCCTCGCGGAGGAGTGCGAACACCAGGGTCCGCGTGCTGATCTGGGGCGGGGCGGGCTCCGACGGGGCTGCCGCGGGGCTTTCGGTCATCGCCGCCGCTCCTGGGCGCTTCCGGGCGCGTCGCCGGCCGGGTGTGCCGGGACGGGGCGGTGCATCGTCGTCACGGCACCGAAGCCCATCAGGCGTTTGAGGTACGGCGTCCGCTCGGTGTGTACGCCGACGAATCCATGCCGCTCGTAGAGGGCACGGGCGCGTGGGTTGACGTCGATGACGTCCAGCCGGACCCGGGTGCAGCCGCGTTCGGCGGCGAGGGCCGCGATCTCCGTCAGGAGGAGGCCGCCGATGCCCGTGCCCCGGTGGGCGGGGTCGACGGCGATGCCGTCCATGACCAGCTCGCCGGGCTGCGGGGTGCGTTCGAGCAGGGCCAGGAGAGCGAGCCGGGGCAGGCCGCGGAGGAGCCCGTAGGCGGAGAGGACGTCGCCTGTGTCGCCGCCGGTCAGCGCGCGTCCGTCGAGCTGGTAACCGGCCACGGCGACGACGCGGCCGTCCGGGGCGAGGGCGACGGCGCCGCGGTCGTGGTGGAGGTGGGCGGCGACGAACGCGCGGCCGCGTTCGGCGGGGCCCAGGGCGGCGCCGAGCTTGCGGCCGAAAGCCTCCCAGTACAACTCGGCGACGCGTTCCTCGGCTCCGCGCGGCACGCCGCGCCGGATGACGACTCCTGTGTCCACTCTTCCTCCTCGCACTGACTGTACGATCATAGTACGTTCATTTTCAGAACGAGCGTTCATGTCGCGATAGTTACGGGGGGTCGGAGATGCGGACGAGACCGAAGCGCGGGACGTCGACGCGGCGTCGGAAGGTGGTACGGACCCTGCTGGCGACGGCGGCCGCACTGGCGGTCCTGGCCGCGAGCCTGGGTGGCGTCGTGGTCTGGCAGCACAGCTACGACCTGCGGGAGCGGGCGGTGACCATCCGCCACGGCGGCCGAGTCCTCGACGGGGTGCTGGCCCTGCCTCCGCAGGGGGAGGGGCCGTATCCCCTGGTGGTCTTCGTCCACGGGGACGGGCCGGTCGACGCGACCCACGACACCTTCTACCGGCCGATCTGGGAATCCCTCGCCCGCGCCGGGTACGCCTCGCTGTCGTGGAACAAACCCGGCGTGGGCGGCGCTCCGGGAGACTGGCTCGACCAGACCATGGACGACCGGGCCGACGAGGCCGCCGACGCCATCGCCTGGGCCCGCGACCAGCCGGACGTCGACCGCGGTCGCATCGGGCTGTGGGGTGCGAGCCAGGCGGGCTGGGTCCTTCCCAAGATCGCCGCCCGGGAACCGGGGGTGCGGTTCGTCATCGCGGTCTCACCCGCCGTCAACTGGCACCGGCAGGGCCGCTACAACCTCCTCGCCGAGCTGCGCGAGGGCGGCGCCTCCGCCGCCGAGACCGCCGCCGCCCTGCGCCGGCGCCAGACCGTGCTGGACCTGCTCCGGCGCGACGCGTCCCACCAGGAGTACGTCCGCGCGGTGGACGGTCCCGACCACATGACGGCCGCCCGCTGGCGGTTCGTCTCCAGGAACCACACCGCGGACGCCGCAGCCGACCTGCCGGCGCTGCGCGGCGTCCCCGTGCTGCTGGTGCTCGCCGGACACGACCTGAACGTCGACACCGCCGAGACGGAGGCCGTCTACCGACGGCTGCTCCCCGGCCCCGAACTGCGCGTCGCCCACTACTCCGACGCCTCCCACAGCCTGCTGCGGCACGACGTCGAGGGCTCGTCGATCCGCCTCACCCTCACCGGGCTGTTCGCCCCCCGCGGGCTGTTCGCCGAGGGTTTCCTCACCGACCAGCGGGAGTTCCTGGCCTCTCTCGGCACCAGGGCGACGCAGCCGTGAACGCCGGGGCGGGCCCGGGAGCCGGCCCCGCCCGTGCGGGGGCCGCGGGCGGGGCCGGACAGTGGCCACCGCGCGCCCGCGCCGCGCGGTGCCGCTCGTCGACGCCGACGCTCAGGCCCGCGTCGGCGCGGTGTCAGTTGCCCCAGCGTCCGGCACTGGCATGGGCTTCCAGCTGGGTGGTGTGCGGTGGTGTGGAGCGCTCTCGCAGCAGTTCGGCCGTGATGGAGAAAAGAGGGGCCTTCTCCGGGCGCCGACGGGCCTGGGCGGTGATCTCGTCGGCGAGGCTGGTGGCCATGGACATCCGTGGGTGGGCGGTGTGGATCGCGGCGCCGGTCGCGTCGCTGACGAAGTCCGTGTCCATGCCGAAATCCATACCGATACCCCAGTGCACCAGCGCGCACAGGGTGCCGCGCCGCTCGGCGATGCCCGTGGAGGTGTGCAGGGCGATGGCCTCCCAGACGGCGTCGACGTCGGCCGAGGACAGACCCTCCCGGGTGAGGAACTCGGCGGCCAGGTCCGCGCCGTCCACCTCGAACCGCTGGTGGCGGTCGCCGGCCTCGGTCAGGCCGATGTCATGCAGGACACAGGCGAGGAAGAGCAGTTCGGGATCGTAGTCGTGGCCGGGCCGGGCGCCCCGGTGGTCGGCCAGCAGGTGCGCGAACAGGGCGCTGCGCACACTGTGGTTGGCGGTTGCCGGGGACTCCGTCCGGCGCACGAGCGCGAGGGCGTTCCGGGCGACGGGGGAGTCGGGGAGCGGTGGGACGGCCGTGGGATTCGTGTCGGTCATGGCCTTCATGCTCGGTGGAGGCGCCCGCGCGCGACAGTGGCAGGATTGCCGCTATGCGAGAGGAAACTGCCACGGTCGGCGCGAGGGCCGGTTCCGGTGGTGCCGTGCCGCACCGGGTCGCGGTGCTGGCGCTGGACGGCGTGCTGGCTTTGGACCTGGGCATACCCGTCCAGGTGTTCACCGCCTTGCCGGCCGAGGGGTACGAGATGACGCTGTGCGGGCGGACGGCGGGGCCGGTGCCGACATCGTCGGGCTTCGACCTGACGGCGGCCGCCGGGCTGGAAGCGGTGCGGCGGGCGGACACCGTGGTCGTGCCGGGGTACGCGCCGCACCTGCGCGAACTGCCCGCCGACGTGCTCGGCGCCCTGGCCGAGGCCCATGCCCGGGGGTGCCGCCTGGTGTCCGTCTGTACCGGCGCGTTCGCCCTGGCCGCCGCGGGGGTCCTGGACGGGTGCACGGCGACGACGCACTGGCTGTACGCCGACGAGCTGGCGGAGCGGCATCCGAGGGTGTCGGTGGATGCCCGGGTGCTGTACGTGGACGAGGGGCGGGTGCTGACGTCGGCCGGCGTCGCGGCCGGTATCGACCTGTGCCTGCATCTGGTGCGGCGGGATCTGGGGGCGGCAGCGGCGAACGAGGTCGCGCGGACGATGGTCGCCGCGCCGCACCGCGACGGCGGGCAGGCGCAGTACATCAGGCGCCCGCTGGCCGAGAACGCGGACGGCGGTACGCTCGCGGCCACCCGGCAGTGGGCGCTGGACCACCTGCACGAACCACTGACGGTGCGTCGGCTCGCGGCGCACGCGCACATGGCACCCCGCACCTTCGCCCGGCACTTCGCCGCCGAGTCCGGCACCACGCCGCTGCGGTGGTTGCTCGCGGCCCGCATCGACCGGGCCCGGGAGCTGCTGGAGACCACCGGGCTCACGGTCGACCAGGTGGCCGGGCGGTGCGGGCTGGGCAGCCCGTCCAACCTGCGGCTGCACTTCCGGCGGGCCCTGGGGACGTCACCCACCGCGTATCGCGCGGCGTTCGTTCCGCCGCGCACCCGGGGGCGGTGAGGGGGCCGGGGCCGGGGTTTCCCCGGCGCCGCGCGGCTTCAGCGGTCGGTGCGGACCACGGCGGCGGGGTCGGCCATCCCGACACCGGCGCACTGACCCCGGACGGCGCCGCCCCCGGGGCGTCCCGAACCGGCCCGCGGGTCAGGCCCGGCGGAAGTGGCGGCGGTAGGCGGTGGGCGTGAGGCCGGTCTCGGCGGCGAGGCGGCTGCGCAGGCTCGCCGTCGTACCGAGGCCGCTGGCCCGGGCTATCCGCTCGATGGGCAGCGTCGTGGTCTCCAGCAGGCGGCGCGCGTGCCGGAGCCGGACGCCGGTGAGCCAGGCGAGCGGGGTGCAGCCGAGCTCGTCGCGGAACCGGCGGTGCAGGGTGGCCGGGCTCAGGCCGGCGTGCCGGGCGATGGCGCGGACGCCGATGGGCTCCGCGGCGTGCCGCTCGGCCCATTCAAGCGCGGAGCCGAGCGCGGTGCCGCGGTCCCGGGGGATGGGCCGAGCGATGAACTGGCTCTGGCCGCCGGGGCGGTGGGCGGCGAAGACGAGCCGGCGGGCGACGGCCGCGGCAACCTCGGCGCCGTGGTCGAGGGCGACGACGTGGAGGGCGAGGTCGAGGGCCGCGGCGCTGCCGGCCGAGGTGAGGATGTCGCCGTCGTCGACGTAGAGCACCTCCTCGTCCACGGTGACGTCCGGGTAGCGGTGCCGGAACTCCTCGGCCCACATCCAGTGCACCGTGGCGCGGCGGCCGGCGAGGACGCCCGCCTCCGCGAGGGTGAAAGCGCCGCTGCACAGGCCGATGACCCGGGCCCCGCGCCGGTGGGCGCGGGCGATGGCGGCCAGCACGTCCGGCGGCTTCGGGGTGCCGGTGTCGGGCCGGTTCGGGACGATGAGGGTGTCCGCGGTGTCGACGGCGGCGAGGTCGGCGACGTCGGTCATCGAGAAGAAGCCCTGGCGCATCGGCACCCGGCCGCGCCGGGCGCAGAGCCGGAAGTCGTAGAGCAGCCCGCCAACCTCCGGCCGGTGGATGCCGAACACCTCGGTCGCGCAGGCGACCTCGAAGGGGTTGGAGTTGTCGTCGACCAGCGCCACGACGCGATGCGGACGGGCCTGAGAGGATTCTTTCGACATACGCGATTCTTCTCACTGGCCTGCCCGGAAGGGCAACGGTGAGCATGGGCGCATGACTTCTGAACCGCGGAACATCGACCGCGTCCTGGCCTCCTTCGACGATCTGTGGCACCCGCGCATCGTGACCCGCGTCAACGACTGGGACGTGCGCGTCGCCAAGGTGCGGGGCGAGTACGTCTGGCACGCGCACGCCGACACCGACGAGCTGTTCGTCGTCCTGGACGGCGCACTCGACATCCGGCTCCGGGAGAGCGCAGGCGGGGCGGAGTCCGTGGTGCGGATGAGGCGGAACGACGTCTTCGTCGTACCCCGGGGCGTGGAGCACCGCCCCGTGTCCGAGGGCGGCGCGACGCTGATGCTGCTGGAGCCGACGGGGACGCTCACCACGGGCGACTACGCGGGGGAGGTTCCCGGGCACATCACCTCCACGACGGGCACCCCTCCGGCCTGACGGTCGCGCCCTCGCCCCGCGGGACGCACCCCTCGCCGCAGGCCGCCCGCTCTGGGACGTCGCCCGGTGGGAAGATGGGCACTGCTGAGCGAGGGGGCGGGGGACGTGGGGCGTGGCGAACGGGAGACGGTGGCCGAGGGCCCGGGCCCGGCAGCGCGTGCCGGGCCCGGGCGGGTGGGGGGTGGGCGGGAATCAGAGCGAGAGGGTCCAGGTGTCGAGGTAGCCCGTGTCGTACCAGGCGGTGTCCTGGAGGCGGAGCTTCCAGGTACCGTCGCGGGCCTCGCCGGACAGGTCGACCGTGTAGGTCTCGTGGATGTCGTCGGAGCTGTCGTTGCCGTTGGCGCTCTTGAGCGGGTAGGTGCTGCCGTCGGGGGCGATCAGGTCGACGACGAGGTCACCGCGCCACGTGTGCTCGACGTGCACCTCGACGGTGCTGGCGCTCGACGCGGTGCCGCCGCAGCCCGAGACCTCGATGCTGCTGGTGACGGCCGAACCGTTGTCGGGGATGCTGAGGTTCGTGCCGTTGGTGACGCTGCAGTCCGAGGGCGGGGGCGTGTCGCCGCCGCCGTAGGGGTTCTCGGCGTGCTCGGCCGCGTAGACCAGCATGGGCTTGACCTGGTTCCAGAACGTGTTCTGGCAGGAGTAGCTGGGGTGGAAGCCGCCGCAGGAGCCGCCGGAGGGGCCGACCTCCCAGGTGAAGCTGGGGACGCCGAGGTCGTCGTAGGCCCAGTCGTCGTGGCTGCCGCTGGCGTTGTAGAGGATCTCGCCGGGCTGGCCGTACTCCCAGCCGCCGGCCAGGTTCGCCATGTCCTGGGCCATGGCCCGCATCGCGGTGTCGTTGCCGGTCTCGACGGAGGAGTCGAAGCCCCAGGGGAACAGCACCATGTTCGAGTAGCTGTGGATGGTGATGAACATGCCCTGGGTGTCGGGGTCGGCGGCGGCGTGGTCACCGGTGGGGCGGGTGTCCGGGAACAGGTCGCGGTAGAGCGCGTGCAGGGCCTGTGTCTCGACCTCGGAGTCCGCGGAGGGGCCCTTGTAGACCTTGGAGCACGGGTTCGAGCTGGTGCCGGCTCCGCCCCAGTGGCTGCCGTTGTTGCGGTTGAGGTCGATACCCTCACCGCCGTAGGAGCCTTCGGAACAGCCGTTGCTGTGGGTGTGGTTGGCGTTCTTGCGGTGCCACTGCTGCCCACTGGGCCCGCCCATGAAGCCCTGCTGGACCATGTCGACGCCGTCGGGGTTGCCGATCGGCACGACCCAGACCTCGCGGGTGTCCAGGATCTCGGTGGCCGTCGCGTCGCTGCCGTAGCCGTCGGTCAGGTAGTCGATCCAGCGGTAGGCCATCTCGCCGGTGGACAGCTCACGGGCGTGGACCTGGGCCTGGACGAACAGACGCGGCTTGGAGGAGTTCGGGTTCAGCTGGCAGTCGCCGGACTGCTTCTTGGTGAGGCATATGGCCTTGAGGTCGTAGCCGCCGGAGCGGCCGGTGGCCTTGCGCCAGGAGTCCCCGACGTCGAAGACGGTGGCCAGGGAGGAGTGGTCCGCGGCGACCTGGTCGAGGTGGGCGTACTGGGCGTTCACCGTGCGGTAGCCGCCGTAGTAGGTCTCCTCGGCCACCTCGGCCGTCAGGCGCGGGGCCTGCCCACTGCGCTTGGGCGGCTCCCAGGGGGCCGGGGTCAGCTTCTGCTCGACGGTGGCCTTCAGCCCGGCCGCCTTGAGGTCTTTCGCGGTGCCGGCGTCACCGAGGACGAACAGGTCGTCCCCGTCGCGGTCTTCGATCAGGTCGAAGCCGGCGAGCGCGCTCTCCGCCGCGTGGGCGCCGTCGTGGACGCGGTAGACGTAGGCGCGGTCGTCCTCGGCCGCTGCGGGTCTGTCGGGCGGCGGAGCGGCGACGCCGTAGCCGGTGCCGGCCGCGAGCGCGGCCGTCGTGGCGGCCGCGACCAGCCAGAGGGTCGTTTTCTTACGCACGTAAACCTCATTCAACGTGGGGGACGGCGGGGTTGGGAACCGCCGTACGACGACGAGGTGCCTGATGACCACAAGGGCCAGGGGCCAGGATTGGCCAGGGGTGCCCGGTCTGTGAATGCGCGTGCGCTTCCGATCCCGGACATTGTCCGGTTCCGGTACCGAAGAACCGGGAAATACAGCGCGAAACGCACTCTTGACGGTGACTCGAGAGCGGTCCTAAAGTCCGGTCGCGCCCGGCGGCCCCGTCGGCGCCGGGAGGTACACGTGTTCCTGTTGGAGCCGGTCGGCTTCGGCCGCACCGAGAACGACGCGTACCTCGGCCTGCTCGACCTGAAGCGGGCGACGGCGGAGGAGCTGGGCGAGCATCTCGGCGTCCCGGCGGCCGGGCTCCTGCCCTCCCTCCAGCGGCTCCTGGAGGCCGGGCTCGTCCAGCAGCTAGGCTTCACCCCGGCCGTCTACGCCGCCGTCCCGCCGGACGAGTCGCTGGCGGCGCTCATCGACCACCGGCGCGGCGAGCTGGCCCGGATGCGCTCGCACGTCGAGGAGCTGGCGGACCGGTTGCGCGCCGGGTCGCGGCGCGCCGGGCGGGGCCAGCCCGTGGTGGAGCTGCTCGACGGCGAGGACGCCGTGCTGGCGGCGGTGGCCCGCATCCAGTTGCAGGCGCGGGAGGAGGTCATCGCCGTCGACGCACCCCCGTACATCGGCGGCGGGCACGGCAACCCGAACGACCTCGAACTCAACCGGCTGGCGGCGGGCGTGGCCTACCGGTGCGTCTACTCGCGCGAGGCGCTGGACTCGCCGGAGACGCTGGAGGCCATGCGGCGCTGCACCGAGGCGGGCGAGCAGGCCAGGATCCTCCCCGGAGTGACGCTGAAGCTGGTCGTGGCCGATCGCTCGACGGCGATGCTGCCCGTCTCCTACACCGAGCCGGACCCGGGCATGCGGCTGCTCGTCCATGGGTCCGCCCTCATTGACGTGCTGGTCTGCTGCTTCGAGCAGTTGTGGGCGCGGGCCACACCGGTGGGCGCCCGGCAGGCCGAGTGCGGCCCGACGGGGCGGGACCGCGAGCTGCTGTCCCTGCTCGCCTCGGGGCTGAAGGACCGCACCATCGCCCGGGCCCTGGGCGTCACCGAGCGGACCGTGGGCCGTCGGCTCACCGAGCTGATGGCCGAGCTCGGGGTGGAGACGCGCTTCCAGGCGGGCGTGCAGGCGGCGCGCCGCGGCTGGATCTAGCGGTTCGCTCGCCGGCGGACGCCGACGCCCGGCCCCGGGCCCCGTTGCCGCTCTCGCGGCGTCCGCCACCCGCTCCCGCACGGCGCTCTCCTGCCCGGGCTTCTCGCCAAGTCTGTCGAAAATTCACGGATTTCGCGGGCCGATCGGCCGTACGCGGGGGCTGAGGAGGGGAAGCATGGTCCAGAGGCAAGGATCGACGCAGAGGAGATTTCGAATGGCTGCCAAGTCTTCCACTGTCAGCGCCCCGCAGTCCTCGCCCGAGCAGGCGGACGAGCGGATCGACGGCGCGCCGGGTGCCGGGGGAGAGGCCCGCACCGTCACCACCACGAGGGTGGGGACGACCGGTTCGGCGACCGAGCTCGTCGGCCCCCGGGGCAGGACGTCCATCGCCGACAGCGTCGTGGAGAAGATCGCGGGCATGGCGGCACGCGAGGTTCCGGGTGTGTACGCGCTCGGCGGCGGTCTGGCCCGGACGCTGGGAGCGGTGCGCGACCGCGTGCCCGGCGGCCGTCCGAACGTGGCTCGCGGCGTGAAGGTCGAGGTCGGCGAGCGGCAGACGGCGCTGGACCTGGACATCGTCGTGGAGTACGGGGTGCCGATCCCCGACGTGGCGCACGACGTGCGGGAGAACGTGATCGCGGCCGTCGAGCGGATGACGGGGCTGGAGGTCGTCGAGGTCAACATCGCCGTCGGGGACGTGCACCTGCCCGACGAGGAGCCGGACGAGCGGGTGGAGGCGCCGCGCGTGTCCTGACCGCAGCGCCGCGGTGAACGGCGCCCGGGCGCGGTGGAGTTGGCGGAGGACGCTGCCGACTGCCCCCGCGTCCGGGCGCGTCGCGTCCGCGGGCCTGCTCGGACGCCCTGTGCGGCCCTCCGGGTCGTATACCGAAGGGTCCCTTTCGGTGGGCTTCATGGTGGTCCGCGATGGGGGATAAGAGCCTGAATTGCCGGTCTTCAAGGGCATATGAGGTGACTCAGGTGTGACAGATGCATGAAGTAGCGGCACACCCCTTGTGTGATTCCTATGGTTCCGCAAACCTTTCGGCTGTCGGCGCGGATGACATGTCCGCGTCCGGCTGATCTCTCATCAGCGCACCACCAACGAGAAGGATCTCTCAATGGCAGCGATGCGTTCCCCCAAGCGCAGATGGTCGGCCGTGGCCGTGGCGGGTGCCGCGGCGGTCGCGATGAGTGTCGGAGTCGCGCTCCCCGCGGCGGCCGACGAGCCGGAAGGCCAGATCGTCAACGCCGGTGCTCCGGGTGCGATCAAGGACCAGTACATCGTCACCCTCAAGGCGGGTGCGCCGGACGCC
>NZ_JABLSI010000058.1 GCF_019303475.1 Streptomyces sp. JJ38 | reverse complement strand
CCGAGGGTGGGGGCTGTGTCGGGGGCGGGGGCCGTGTCGGGGGTGGGGGCCGTGTCGGGGGCCGCGTCCGTGCCGGGGCCGGGGGCCGCGTCCGTGCCGGGGGCCGTGTCCGTGCCGGGGTCCGGGGCCGTGTCGGGCGTGCCGCCGGTCCGGCGGGTGGTGCCGTGTCCGGCCGCCGAGTCGGGGCGGTCCGCCGCGGCCTGGGGCGGGGCGTCGTCGTCCCGGCCGCCGTGTTCCGGCTCCCCGTCGGGGTGGCCGGTGGCGGAACGGTTCGCCCGGGGTGGGCGGCGCCGTCCCGCCGTCGCTTCCGCCGCCAGCGGAGGGACCGGCGGCACGGCACCGCGCAGGATCTGCTCGTGCAGCTCGCGCAGCGGCGGGCCGGGTTCGACGCCGAGGTCCTCACCGAGCCGTCGGTAGGCGTGCCGGTAGCAGGCCAGGGCGTCGGCACGGCGACCCTGGGCGGCCAGGGCGAGCATCTGGCGCCGGTAGAGGTCCTCCCGGTATGGCTGCTGCTCCAGCCACGGCCCCACCTCGGCGAGGACCCGTTCGTGGCGTCCCAGGGCCAGGTGGACGTCGAGCAGCGCCTCGACGGCTCGCCGGCGCTCGTCCTCCAGGGTCTGCCGGACGGCGGCGGCGAAGGGGGCGGCGCAGCCGCTCAGGGCCTCGCCCCGCCAGCAGTCGAGGGCCTGGGAGAGCAGCGTGGCGGCCCGGTGCCCGGCGCCCTGCTCCATCGCCTCGCGCCCCCGTGCGGCGGCCGTCCGGAAGGCGCCGAGGTCGGTGCGGTGCCGGGCGGGCTCCAGCCGGTAGCCGCCGTCGGCCGTGACGAGGACGTCCCCGGCGCCGTCGCGGTCGAACGCGGCGCTGTGCAGCCGACGGCGTAATCCGCTGACCAGGTTGTAGACCTGGGCGCGGGCGCTGTCGGGCGGCTTCTCCCACAGGAGCGTCACGACGCGGTCGGCCGTGAGCAGGTAGCCCGAGTTGAGCACGAGCAGGGCCAGCAGTGACCGTTCACGGCCCGGCCGCAGCCCGATGCGCACACCGCCGCACCGGGCCTCGACCTGGCCCAGTATTCCGAACTGCACTCGGTACGTCCCTCCGTGCGTCAACGCCGCCACACCGTTGCAGTGTTCGATTCCGCATGCTTTCCCGGGAGGGCGGCGACCATGCGAACACGAGGTGTCGGCCTCTTGCAGCGGCCGGGGCGGGGCCGGAGACTTCCCCCGTGACGCTGACACTCGTTGAGGCGAACAAGGTTTTGGCCGACCATTTCGCGCCCTGGGTGACCGACCTCGGGCTGACCGTCGTGGACACGGGGGAGCGCCGCGCCGTGCTGCGGCTCCCGTGGTCCGAGCGGCTGGCGCGGGACGGCGGCGGGCTGTCGGGGCAGGCGCTCATGGCCGCCGCGGACACCGCCACGGTCGTCGCCGTCTCGGTGGCGCGCGGCGAGTACGGCCCGATGACGACGGTGCAGCAGTCGACGTCGTTCCAGCGGGCGGTGACGGGCGCGGACGTGCTGGTCGAGGCGGTGGTGACCAAGCTCGGCCGGCGGATGGCCTTCGCGGACGTGGCGATGACGGCCGAGGGCGCGGCGGAGGTCGCCGCCCGCGCGTCCACGGTGTACGCGCTGCTCGGCTGACCCCGCCGCGCCCGTCGGGCCCGGGTGCCGGGGAACCCGTGCGGCCCCGGCGCCCTTCAGGCCCGGTAGTCCGTGCGGCCCGGGAGCCGTCAGGCCCGGTAGCCCGTGCGGCCCGGGAGCCGTCTGCCATCAGGGCCCGGCGCGCGTCAGAAGTTGATCATGTGACCCGCGAGTCCGTGCACGGCCTCCTTCACGGCCTCGCCCAGCGTCGGGTGCGCGTGGACGTTGCGGGCCACCTCGTGGACGGTGAGGTCCCACTGCTGGGCCAGCGTCAGCTCGGGCAGCAGCTCGGTGACGTCCGGGCCGATGAGATGCGCGCCGAGCAGCTCGCCGTACCTGCCGTCGGAGATGACCTTGACGAAGCCCGCCGTCTCGCCGAGCCCGTGCGCCTTGCCGTTCGCGGTGAAGGGGAACTTGGCGACCTTGACGTCGAAGCCCCGCTCCCGGGCCTGCTCCTCCGTCCAGCCGAAGCTGGCGACCTGCGGCCGGCAGTAGGTGGCGCGGGGGATCATCACGTAGTCGAGTTCCATCGTCTCGGCGTCCGCGAGGGTCTCCGCCGCCACGACGCCCATGGCCTCGGCGGTGTGCGCGAGCATCAGCTTCGCCGTCACGTCGCCGATCGCGTAGATGTGCGGCTGCGAGGTGCGGCAGCGCCCGTCGACCTCGATCGCACCGCGCTCGGTCAGGGCGACCCCGGTGTTCTCCAGTCCGTAGCCGGTGACGTTGGGGGCGAAGCCGATGGCCTGGAGCACCCTGTCGGCCTCCAGCACCTGCTGCGAGCCGTCCTTCGCCGTGACGGTGACCCGCACCTGGGGCCCGGACTCGTCGATGGCGTCCACCCGGGTCGACGTCATCACCTCGATGCCGAGGCGGCGGTACTGCTTGGCCAGCTCGGCGGAGACGTCGGCGTCCTCCAGCGGCAGCATCCGGTCGAGGAACTCCACGACGGTGACCTTCACGCCGTAGTGGTGCAGCACGTACGCGAACTCCACGCCGATCGCCCCGGCCCCCGCGATGACCACGGACGACGGCAGCTCCTCGGTGAGGATCTGCTCCTCGTACGTCACCACGCGCTCGCTGCGGCGGGTGCCGGGCAGCAGCCGCGGCGTCGCGCCGGTGGCGATGACGCAGTGGTCGAACCGGAGCGTGCTGCTGTCACCGCCGGGCCGCTCGACCCGCAGCGTGTGCGCGTCCACGAAGACGCCGCGGCCGTCGAACTCGGCGATGCCGTTCTTCTTCATCAGGTAGTGGACACCCTTGGCACGGCCGTCCGCGACCTTGCGGCTGCGCTGGAAGGCCTGCCCGTAGTCCATCGTGATCGGGCCGGACGCCTGGATTCCGTAAGCCTTGGCCTCCTTGGTCACGATGTGGGCCAGCTCGGCGTTGCGCAGGAGCGCCTTGGTGGGGATGCAGCCCACGTTCAGGCAGACGCCGCCCCAGTACTTCTCCTCCACGACGGCTACGCGCTTGCCGAGCTGTGCCGCCCGGATCGCGGCGACGTAGCCGCCGGGCCCTGCGCCGAGCACGACGACGTCGAAGCGCTCTTCCATCGGAAGTCCTCTCTGCGGTGCGGATAGCCGGATACGCCGATCATGCACCCTCGGAGCCCGCCCCGGAGCGGCCACCCCGGGGCCGGTACCGGGAAGGGGAGGTTCTGGGCTACGGCGCGGACTTCTTCGCGGACTTCTTCGCCGCCTGCTTCATCTCCTGCTTGTAGGCGCGCACCCGTTGCAGGGACTCGGGGCCGGTGATGTCGGCCGCCGAGCGGTAGGCGCCCTCCTCGCCGTACGGCCCGGCCGCCTCCCGCCACCCCTCGGGGGTGACGCCGAGCTGCTTGCCGAGCAGGGCCAGGAAGATCTGGGCCTTCTGCCTGCCGAACCCGGGGAGGTCGTTGAGCCGCTTCAGCAGCTCCTTCCCGCTGTCGACGTCCCGCCAGATCCCGGTGACGTCGCCGTCGTAGTGCTCGACGAGGTACTGGCACAGCTTCTGCACCCGTCCCGCCATCGAGCCGGGGTAGCGGTGCACGGCGGGTTTGGCCGCGAGCAGGTCGGCGAAGGACTCCGGCTCGTGTGCGGCGATGCGGTGGGGGTCGAGGTCGTCCTCGCCGAGCCGCTGGGCGATCGTCCACGGTCCGCTGAACGCCCACTCCATGGGCACTTGCTGGTCGAGCAGCATGCCGACGAGGGCGGCGAGCGGGCTGCGGCTGAGCAGGGCGTCGGCGTCGGGCTGCTGGGCGAGGTGAAGGGACACGTCCATCCCCCGATCATCGCCCGACCCTCCGGCGCCGCGCACGTCAGACGCCTCGTGGCGGCCGCCAGGCCCGTCGGGGCCTAGCCGCGCGGCGGCTCCCCGGGCGTGGTGCCGAGGCGGATGGGCTTCCCGACGAGGCTGGTGGAGATCGCCCGGTCGACGCCGGGGAGGGCGGCGGCCCTGACCAGCAGCCGACGCAGCCTGAGCCGGGTCGGCGAGGCGGGGAGGAACCAGTGGGCCGTGCTCCGGGCGCGCCGCTGCTTCTCGGCGACGACGGGGCGCCACGCCTCCTCGTAGCGGGCCAGCGCGGACTCGACGCTCGCCGCCCGGCTCAGCTCCTCGGCGAGGAGGTAGCCCCCGGCGATGCCCAGGGACGCGCCCTGCCCGGCGAGGAGGGAGACGGCGTGGCAGGCGTCGCCGACGAGGACGACGCGGCCCTCGGACCAGCGTGCGGTCTCGATCTGCGCGACCTGGTCGTAGTAGATCTCGGCCGACGGCGGGCAGCGGTCGAGGGCGCGCGGGACGGCCCAGCCCAGCGTCCCGTAGATGTGGCGCAGAGCAGCGCGCGGGTCGTCGGGCAGGGCGGGGTCGGGGGAGCGGTGGACGGCGAAGACGGCGACGCGGCCGTCGCGCAGCCCGTAGAAGGCCATCTGCCGATCGCAGGTGTCGGTGACGGCGATCCGGTCGCCGATCTCGGCGCGCAGCTCCGGGTCGGTGAAGCGGAACGCGGCGGTGTGGAAGCCGAGATAGCGCAGGTGCGCGCGTTCGGGCCCGAAGACGAGGGCGCGGACGGTGGAGTGGATGCCGTCGGCGCCGACGAGGAGGTCCGCGTCGAGCGTGCTGCCGTCGGTGAGGGTGAGCCGCACGCCGTCGGCCTGCTGGGCGACGGCCGCCGGCCCGGTGCCGTATCGCAGCCTGACGCCCGGCGAGAGGTGCTCGCGCAGGGCACGCTCCAGGTCGGGGCGCATGATGCTGAGGAGCCGTCCGTCGACCGCGCGGGCGAAGCGCTCGTAGTCGAGCCCCGCCCGGCGGCGCCCCTTCGCGTCGAGATAGGCGGCCTCCTGGACGCGGTAGCCGAGCTCGTGGAGGCGGGGCAGGACACCCGTGGCCTCCGCGGCGTCGTAGCCGGGGCCGAAGAAGTCGATCATGTAGCCCTGGGCGCGCGGCGCGGAGGCCTTCTCCAGGACGACGACGTCCCAGCCGTGGGCCTCCAGGCGCCCGGCGAGGGCCAGCCCGGATATGCCCGCTCCGCAGATGACGGCTCTCACTCGGCTCACCGTTCCTTTCGCCGTGACCGGCGGGGTGCCGGAGGTGTGTCGTGCGTGGGTGGGTCAGGGGCGCAGAAGCCTGCGCAGGACGGGCCCGACGTGTGCGGACGTCAGCCCGGGGTTGAGGGGGCGGTGCAGCATGACGCCGTCGAGCGCGGCGGCGAGGACGGCCGCGGTGGCCTCGGGAGCCGGGGCGCCGTTCTCGGCCAGCCAGCGGGTGAAGCGCTCCCGGGCCTCGGCCAGCAGCCCGGCGAGCCGGTCGCACAGCTCGGGGTCCCGGGTGGCGGCGAGGTACGCCTCCCCGCAGAGCAGCGAGGTCGCGTCCCGGCCGCTGTAGTGGTCGAGGGCGACGAGCAGGGCGTCCAGCCCCTCGTCGACGTCGCGGGCCTGGTCGAGCAGCGCCCCCAGCTGTTCGACCAGGTCGCGCAGAGCGGACAGGGCCGCTTCCGACAGCAGCGTCTGGAGGGAGGAGAAGTGGTAGTGGACGAGCCCGGGCCCGACGCCGGCCCGCTCGGCGAGCGCACGGGTGCGGACGGCGGTCCATCCGCGCTCGGCGATCAGCTCAGCGGCGGCGGCCAGCAAGCGGGAGCGGACCTCGCGGCCCTGTTCCACCGACCCCGTCGTGCCCATGCGACGCCTCCCCTTCCCCTCGGTCTCGGACATGCCCTCGGCTTCGGCGGCCCATTGGATTGGGCAGATGCCTTGGGCAGTTGCCCAAAATACTAGGCGCCGAGCGACGTCACGGCAAGGGAGCGGTGGGGGAAGGGCACACGACGTCTCCGCGACGGCCCACTACGCGACGGTGAACCGCACCCGGCCGCGCGGACGGCGGGGCCGCGCGCATGCCGCGCCGGGGGACGGCGGAGCGTGCGCGCTGCGGGCCGTGGGGACGGCGGAGCGTGCGCGCGGCGGGCCGGGGGCGCGCGGACGTCTAGCCGTACCGGGTTGCCCGGTCCGCGTCGTAGGCCGCGAGGGCCGCCTGCACCCGGGCCAGGTCGGCCGGCCGGGCGGCGTCCAGACCGGTCAGCGCGGTGACCCGGCGCAGCCGGTAGTCGAGGGTGTTCGGGTGGATGCTCAGCCGCTCCGCGGTCCCGCGCCGGTCCATCCCGCCGGAGAGGTACGCCCGCAGCGTCGCCAGCAGCTCCGGCTTCCCGGCCAGCGGCGCCAGCAGCGCCGAGAGCTGGTCCAGCGCCGGGCCGGGCCGGGTGAGCTGGTACTCCAGCAGCACGTCCGACAGCCGGTACAACCCCGGCGGCCTGCCCGCCGCCTGCGCGACCTTCCGCACCTCCGCCGCCAGCCGCGCCCCCTCCCGGACGCCGTCGGGGGGCGTCACGGTGACGCCCGCCGTGATCGCCGCGCCCGAGACCCGGGTCATGTGGGCGAGCACCCCGGCCGCCCACTCCCGTACCCCGTCGGGCACGGCCCCGAGCCCCTCGTCCGCCGTCCCGCCGGGTGTCTCCTCCCGCACGGGCAGCAGGGCCGTGCCGCCGTCCACCGAGAGCGCCGACAGCACCACGTCCCGGACGTGGCGCTCCAACTCCACCCGCAGTCGCCTTAGCTTGCGCCGCCCGGCGATCAGCGGGTCCACGCCCGGGGTCCGCTCGTCCGCGTGCGCGCCGACGTCCAGGCTCAGCACGAGGAAGCGGCCCGGCAGCCGGATGCCGGCCCGGTCGGCCGCCTCCTGCGCGGGTGCCCCGGCGAGCAGCGCCTCCAGCAGCGCCTGCTGCGCCGCGTGCTCGACCCCGAAGGCCGCCTGACGCTCCTGGAAGTAGCCGCCGACCCCGGCGGCGGTCACCCGCTGCAGATACGCGACCACCATCCGGCTGAGCCGCAGCACGCTCTCGACGTCCTGCGGCCTGGCCCGGGGTGCCACGCTGTCCATGCACACCTGCGCGCCGAGGTGGTAGGCACTGATCACCGAGTCGAGGCGCAGTCCCTCCTCGGCCCGGCGGGCGGCGGACTCGCGGATCACCGCGAGCTCCTCGGGGCCGGGCAGCTCGCCGCTGCGCAGGACGCCCACGAAGCCGTGGATGGTCTGGTGGGCGATCCGGGTGATCTCGGTGCGCAGCTCCTCGGGTGGCAGCGACGCGTAGGCGGGCAGGCGGCCGACGAGCTCGTCCACGACCCGCGAGGCCAGGTCGTGCGCGTTCGCCGCGAGGTGCCGGTGTACGGGCACCCCGCCCAGGCATATGTCCGCGGTCTCGGGATCGGTCACGTCAGCACTGTGGCACGCGGTGCCGCTGCGGCGGGAGGGGCCAGGAGCTGAGTCCGGCTCCGTCCCGGCCTTCGGGACGCCGCGGAACGCCCCGCCCGTGGAGGCCCGTGGAGGCCCGTGGAGGCCGGTGGACTCCTCCCCTCCCGCGTGGGGTCCACCGGCCTCCACCGGCCGTCGGCGGTTCAGCGCAGTCCGTGCACGGCCGTGCGCAGCGTCTCGCGGAAGTCACGCACGGGGGCGTCGTCCAGCGTCCCCATCTGCCCCCACTGCACGACGGTCACGCGCGTTCCGCTGCGGGCGACGCCGAGCAGATGGACGCTCACGCTGGACCCGGGCAGCGACACCTGCACGGCGTGCACGCGCCCCAGCTCACGCTCGTACGACGTGCCCTCCGGGTACCGCTCGGCGAACCGCTCGGCGCAGTTCGCGACGGCGGCGCGCAGCTCGGTCGTGAGCTGCGCGGCCTCGCGGACGCTCGCCGCCTCGTGCACGATCTGCACTCCCTCGGTGTCCAGCTCGGTGGAGAAGTCGCGGTGCACCGAGCCGTTGTCGGGAACGAGATCGTCCACGCAGGCCTGCTCGCCCCCGGCGCCGTCGGTGACGGGCCCGGCCTTCCAGGGGGTGGAGGCGGGCGGCATGTCCGCGGCGTCGAGCAGCTCGAAGGGCCCCGACGAGACGGCCTGGCGCGACGGCGCCTCCGTCACGCGGACGCCGGTGGGGTCCGCCTGTGCCGAGCCCACCGCGGTGAAGGCCAGGACGGCCGCGCCGGCCACGGCGACGGCTCCGGCGATACGGGTGGAACGGGTCTTGCGGTTCATCCGGGTCTCCTCGGTTCTCGCTGGTCATCGGTGGGGCCCGGCATCAGTCTGGGGCCGTTCCCGTCCCGGCCCGCGCGTTCTCCGCCGCATCCGGGACGGTGGAACGCCGACAGGTACTCTCATCAGGGGAAACGAAAGCGTTCCGGAAGGGTCGACGGGGGTGTTTCGGTGGCCGGAGGGCAGGGGGAAGCGGCGGGGTTCGCGGCGTTGCTCCGTGAGCTGAAGGAACGGTCGGGGCACAGCTACGGCTTCCTCGCCAAGCGGTGCCATCTGGGGACGTCCACCCTGCACCGCTACTGCCACGGCGTCGCCGTGCCCGGGGACTACGCGCCCGTGGAGCGGCTGGCGCGGCTCTGCGGGGCGACGACCGACGAGCTGGCCGAGTTGCACCGACGCTGGCTCGTGGCGCATGCGGCGAAGACGGCGGCCACGGCCGCGGCGGCCGCCCTGCGAAACCCGCCGCCACCCGAGGAGCCGACGGCGGAGGGGCCCGCGGCACCGGGGCCGGACGAGCCCGAGCCCACCCCGGGCCCCGCCCCCGCCTCCGGAACCGCCCCCGCCCCCGGAACCGGGCCTGGCGCCGCACCGCCTGCGAAACCCGCTCCGGCGCAGGCCGAGACCGTGCCGTCCGACGGCCCGGTGCCCGAGGAGGGCAGGCCGAGCACCGGCGTACCGGCGGGCGCACCCGGCTGGCCGCCCGGGGGCGTGTCCGCGCCCGTGGCCGGCCCGACCGGCGCGGCTTCCGTCACCCGTGCCGCGCGGGTGCGCGGTGCTCTGCGGCGCCGTCCCGTACCCGTGGCCGTGGCGGTGGCGCTCGCCGTCCTGATGGCCGCGGTGCTGGTGGCCGTCGGACGTGGGGTGGAGCCGGGAGGGTCCGAACAGGCGGCACCCGGTGCCTCTGCGGACCCGGGTCCGGAGCCGGGTCCGAAGGGCGGCGGCCCGTCGGGAGCCATGGAGCCGGACGGACGGGGAGCCTCCGCCGAACCCTCCGACGGCGGGGCCACCGACTCGGGCGCACCCGAACCCTCCCCTTCCGGCGCCGGTGACCGGGGCGCTCGGCAGGACGGTGGCACGGCCCAGGGCCCGGGCTCTCCGGTACCGCTGACCATCACCACCCGCTCCCACGTGTGGCAGGCGCACTGTGATCACCGGTACCTCGTGGACCCGGGGGTCACCGGGCCCGAGGACGTGCCGGCGCCGCCGGTGGAGCAGGACGCCCCGGCCTGGGCCGGCAAGCTGGACGCGGTGCACGCGGGCCGCACCAACGTGGAGGTCACGGTCCAGGGAGTGGGCGACACGGCCGTCGTCCTGCAGGATCTCCACGTCCGGATGGTGGAGCGCCGCACCCCGCTGCCGTGGACGTCGTACGCGATGGAGCACGGCTGTGGTGGAGCCCTCACACCGGCCCGCTTCACCGTGAACCTCGACGCCGAGCGGCCGGTTGCCGTGCCCGAGGACGGCCTCCTCATCGAGGGCGGCAGCACAGAGCACGTGCTGCCCGTGCCGCGGATGCCTTTCCGGGTCTCGGCCGGTGAGCCGCAGGTGCTGCGGATCGAGGCGTCGGCGGTCAGGTGCGACTGCGACTGGTACCTGGAGCTGGCGTGGTCGGCCGGGGGCCGCTCGGGGACGCTCCGCATCGACGACAACGGGCGCCCCTTCCGCACGAGCGGTGCGGAGGGACGCCCGGAGCTCTTCCACTGGCCGGAGAAGGGCTGGCGGCCGCTGGAGGGCTGAGGCCCCCACCCATGCGAAACCGGGGGCGGCCACGGAGAGCGGGGGAGTCTCCGGGCCGCCCCCGGCAGGCGTCCCGCCGCGGGGAGGCAGAGCGGGACGGACCAGGGGGAACGGGCTCAGAAGGCGAACACCGAGTGGGCTTCGGCGCCCAGTTGGCAGGCGTTGCCGTAGGTGCGCTCGTAGGAGACGCGCTGGCCGTTCCAGACACCGACGGCCGTGACGACGACCGGGTCGTAGTACAGGGGGCAGAACCGCTCGGGATCGGCGGCGAGGCTGCCGAAGTCCCCGTCCACCCGCGCGAGGTCGGCGCAGGCGGCGGCCGGGTCCGGGTGTGTGCCGGTGGTCGAGGGTGTGCAGGAGAGGGTGACGGCCCGTTCGGGCGTCGCGGTGGCGGCGGTGTCGCCCGAGGCGACGGTCAGCGCCAGGGCCGAGGGTGCGTAGAGCGAGGCGGGGGCGGCGTGGGCGGTGCCGCCGAAAGGTACGAGCGCGGCTGCTGTTATCAGCGCGCCCACCGCCAGCTTCGCGGTCTTCCGCATGGTGTGCTTCCTTCCGCAGAAACGGTTCGGTCCGGTCCCGGTTCGGTTCCCGGGCGCCGGGTGACGGATTGCGTTCCGGAGTCTGCCGATTACTCCTCGAAAGCGCACACTGACCCGTCATTTTTGGAAACGTTGCGTACTCAATCAGTGGCTTGTTGTGACGGGATGGGCGCGGGTGCCGACCAGGTGCGGGGCGGGGAATCGTTTCCGCGGTGTGCGAGAAGGGCGATTTGCGACTGTTTGACAATCGGCCGGAAAGCGTCGCCGGGGCCGATTCCGCGCTGCCTGCGCGTCACCGCTCGGCCGTCCGGCCGTCGTCGGACCGACGTCGGGCCCCGGGCCCACCGCGAAGTCGGCCCGCTTCCACCGCGAGGTCAGCGCGGCAGACCGAGCCATCAGCGGAACCCCACCGAACCCCCATCGCGAACCCAACGCACCACCACCGTGCCGCCAGCCGACACCGCTCGGCCCCGGCACGGCTCCGGTGGCCGTTGACGTACCGGTGACGGTCGGTGCGGCGCGGGGGAGTCGTAGGCTCGGAGCCGTGTGTGAGACCCGCGAACCGTCGACGGCCCCCGCCGAACGATCGGGTGGCGAGTGCCCCGCCCCCGGTGAGGAGCGCCGCGTCCAGGCGTTCTGGCGGGGCCTCGGGCTGCCCGGACTCGTCGACGTGCACACGCACTTCATGCCGCAGCGGGTGCTGGACAAGGTGTGGGCGTACTTCGACGCCGTCGGGCCGAAGACCTCCGTCGAGTGGCCGATCACCTACCGCTACGCGGAGGAGGAGCGGCTGGCCGTGCTGCGGGGCTTCGGGGTCCGGGCCTTCACGGCGATGATCTACCCGCACAAACCGGGGATGGCGGCCTGGCTCAACGACTGGAGCGCGGGGTTCGCCGCCCGGCACCCGGACTGCCTGCACACCGCGACGTTCTTCCCGGAGCCGGAGGCCCCGGCGTACCTGGAGCGCGCGATCTCCGCGGGGGCGCGGGTGTGCAAGGCCCACGTCCAGGTCGGCGACTACGATCCGGCCGATCCGCTGCTCGACCCCGTCTGGGGGCTGCTGGCCGAGTCCGGGGTGCCGACGGTGATCCACTGCGGTTCGGGCCCCGCGCCCGGCAAGCACACCGGCCCCGGGCCGATCGCCGACGTCCTGGCCCGTCACCCCCGGCTGCGGCTGATCGTCGCGCACATGGGCATGCCCGAGTACCGCGAGTTCCTGGAACTGGCCGAGGTCCACCCCGGGGTCCACCTGGACACCACCATGGCCTTCACCGACTTCTCCGAGTCGCTCCTGCCCTTCCCGTCCGGGCTGCGCCCCCGGCTGGCCGAGCACCGGGACCGCATCCTCTTCGGCAGCGACTTCCCCAACATCCCCTACGGCTACGCGCACGCCCTGGAGTCGCTCACCCGGCTCGGGCAGGACGACGACTGGCTGCGCGCCGTCGTCCACGACAACGCCGCGCGGCTCTTCGCCCTGCCCGCCGTCTGACGCCCCGCCGCACGACGCCCCGCCGCACGACGCCCCGGTGTACGACGCCCCGGCGTACGGCCCGCCCGTCGCGTCAGGGGGTCGTCTTCAGCGGGACCTCGCGCACGCAGACCACCAGCGCCAGCGCGAGCAGGGCGAACGGGGTGGCGTAGAGGTAGATGTCGGCGATGCCGTGGCCGTACGCGCTCTCGATGATCGCGCGCACCGGCCCGGGCAGTGTGTCGAGGTCGGGGATGGCGCTGCCGGAGCCACCGGTCGGGCCGTCGTGCGTCATGCCCGCCCGTGCCATGCCGTCGCGTACGTAGACCGAGATGCGCTCGGAGAGCACCGCGCCCAGCGCGGACACGCCCACCGCACCGCCGAGCGAGCGGAAGAACGTGATCGTCGAGCTGGCGGAGCCCAGATCGGCCAGGGACACCTGATTCTGCGTCGCCAGCACCAGGTTCTGCATCATCATGCCGATGCCGAGCCCCAGCAGGGCCATGAAGACGGCCACGTGCCAGTACGGGGTGTCGTGGCGCATGCCGCCGAGCAGCCCGAGGCCGGCGCTCATGAGGACGGCGCCCGCCACGAGCCAGCCCTTCCAGCGCCCGGTGCGGGAGATGACCTGTCCGGAGAGCGTCGAGGACAGGAACAGGCCGCCGATCATCGGAATGGTCAGCACTCCCGACATCGTGGGGGACTCGCCCCGGGCCAGCTGGAAGTACTGGCTGAGGAACACCGTCGCCCCGAACATCGCGATGCCGACGCAGAGCGAGGCGAACGAGGTCAGCGCGATCGTGCGGTTGCGGAACAGCCGCAGCGGGATGACGGGTTCGGCGGCGCGGGACTCCACGGCGACGAAGGCCAGGCCCAACAGGACCGAGCCGCTGGTCATGGCCAGGGTCTGCCAGGACTTCCACGGGTAGCTCTGACCCGCGAGCGTCACCCAGACGAGCAGCAGCGAGACGGCGGCGCTGACGAGCACCGCGCCGAGCCAGTCGATGCGCACGCCCTCCCGGCGGACGACCGGCAGCCGCAACGTCCTCTGGAGCACGGCGAGCGCCAGGACGGCGAAGGGCACGCTGACGTAGAAGCACCACCGCCAGCCGAGCCCCGGGGCGTCGGTGATGACGCCGCCGAGCAGGGGGCCGCCGACGGTGGCGACGGCGAACGTCGCGCCGAAGTACCCGCTGTAACGGCCGCGTTCGCGTGGCGAGACCATGGCGGCGAGGATCGTCTGGGCCAAGGCGACCAGCCCGCCCATGCCCAGGCCCTGAACCGCCCGGAACGCGATGAGCTGCCCGGTGGTCTGCGCGAGTCCCGCCCCGGCGGAGGCGAGCACGAAGACGACGATCGCGCTCTGCACGAGGGCTTTCTTGCTCGCGAGGTCGGCGAGCTTGCCCCACAGCGGGGTGGAGGCCGTCATGGTGAGCAGGGAGGCGGTGACGACCCAGGTGTAGGCGCTCTGGCCGCCGCCGAGATCGGAGACGATCCGCGGCAGGGCGTTGGAGACGACGGTCGAGGAGAGGATGGCGACGAACATGCCGAGCAGGAGCCCGGAGAGGGCCTCCATGACCTGCCGGTGTGTCATGGCCGGCGCGCCGGGGTCGGAGCTCCCGGCGTGGGAGCTCCCGGCGTGGGAGCCCCCGCCGTCGGAGCCCCCGGCGGTCGATATTCCGGTGTCGGCTACGGGCCCGCGGACCTCGGCCGCCGTGCCCGGGGCACGGTCCGTCCCGGACGCGGCCGCGATACCGAGGTCGGTGCCGGTGTTGACCTCGGCCGCGCCGCGGGGCGAGGTCGCGCTGCCGGTCGTGGGCCCGGGCGGGGCCGATGGCCCGCCCGGTATGTCTTCCTCGGCTGTGTCCGGCCTCGCCATACCCGCCTCCGTACTTCGTTGCTCTAAGCAACCATAAGCGCGGAGCTGGACGCCGCCAAACGAAATCCGGGCAGGCTGGGCAAACAATCCTTAAAGCTCCGGCCAACGCGATGCGGCGCGGGCCACCGGGTGCGCGGCCGGCCACGCTTTCGCTAGGGTCCGCCTATGGCTCATCACCCGCAGGTGCCCCACGGACCCGAGGGCAACCAGGACCCGGCCGGCAGCACGCAGATGTTCCGCGCCTTCGTGGACGAGGGCGGCCCCCGCCGGGCCGCCGCAGCCGCACCGGCCCCCGCCGGCCCGCGCGTCGGGCTGATCGTGGGCGTCGTCGTCGCGGTGGCCGTACTCGCCGCCGTCGTCTGGTTCGCCGTCTCCTGAGCTCTGCCGAGCTCCCTCGGACGTTCCCGGACTCTCCCGACGCGTTCCCGGACGCCCGGGCCGCTTCCGCGGCTCAGGGCTTCCGGGGCGTGTTCACGGGTGCGTATTCACCCGCCCGGGCAGGCCCGGGCCGCAGCAGGACCGGCCGCCGCCGCGCCGTGCGCACCAGCGGACCGTCCCTCCCTCCGGCTCCTCCGCCTCGCGGCGCCGCGCGTCCGCGGCGCCCCGGGGTGATCACTCCTCCGCGATGAGCCCGTCCCTGAGCTGGGCCAGCGTCCTCGTCAGCAGCCGGGAGACGTGCATCTGGGAGATGCCGACCTCCTCGCCGATCTGGGACTGCGTCATGTTGCCGAAGAACCGCAGCATGATGATCTGCCGTTCCCTGGCCGGCAGGCGGGCCAGGAGCGGCTTCAGCGACTCCCGGTACTCGACGCCCTCCAGCGCGGCGTCCTCGTAGCCCAGACGGTCCGCGAGGGAGCCCTCGCCGCCGTCCTCCTCCAGGGCGGGGGAGTCCAGCGAGCTGGCCGTGTAGGCGTTGCCGACCGCCAGCCCGTCGACGACGTCCTCCTCCGACACCCCGAGGCAGGAGGCGAGTTCGGCGACGGTGGGCGATCTGTCGAGCTGCTGGGAGAGTTCGTCGCTCGCCTTCGTCAGCGCGAGGCGCAGCTCCTGGAGCCGCCGCGGCACCCGCACGGACCAGGAGGTGTCACGGAAGAAGCGCTTGATCTCCCCGACGACCGTCGGCATCGCGAAGGTCGGGAACTCCACGCCGCGTTCGCTGTCGAACCGGTCGATCGCCTTGATCAGGCCGATGGTGCCGACCTGGACGATGTCCTCCATCGGCTCGTTCCGGCTGCGGAACCGGGCCGCGGCGTAGCGCACCAGCGGCAGGTTCAGCTCGATCAGCGTGTCCCGCACGTAGGCGCGCTCCGGGCTGTCCTGGGGGAGCGAGGCCAGCCGCAGGAACAGGGAGCGGGACAGGGTGCGGGTGTCGAGCGCCGCGACGTCGGGCGGCTGAGGCCCGGCCGCGCCGGGCGTATCGGACAGGTCGGCGGGCACGCTCTGCACGCTGTGCCCCGCATCGGTGCCGAGCTCTTCGGTGCTCTCGGTGAGCACCTTGGAGCTGCCCAGTTCTACGGACATGCCACCCCCTTGGGTCGCGGACGGGTCGCAGCGGCTCCCTCGCACGCGAGGGGCGCACCTTCAGCTCAATACCGGCGGTGCCGCCACGGCAAACGCGGTTCTTGCAGAATGTCACAAGTCAGCAACACGACGTAGCGCCATGTCGATAAAACAGCACACCGCCATCCCGGCGCAACCCACGCGTGTGTCCCTCGAACTGATTAAGCGTCGATGGTGTTTGCGGCGCGCAGACGGGCGAAGCTCCGGGAGAGCAGCCGGGACACGTGCATCTGCGACACCCCCAGCTCGGCGCTGATCTGTGACTGGGTCAGATTGCTGTAGTAGCGCAACAGCAGGATGCGCTGTTCCCGCTCGGGCAACTGCACGAGCAGGTGACGGACGAGGTCGCGATGCTCGACGCCCGCCAGCGCCGGGTCCTCGTACCCGAGCCGGTCGATCAGCCCGGGCAGCCCGTCGTCCCGCTCCTGGGCGGCCTCCAGTGACGTCGCCCGGTAGGCGCGGCCCGCCTCCATGCAGGCGAGCACCTCCTCCTCGGTGACGCCGAGCCGTTCGGCGATCTCGGCGATCGTCGGATTGCGGCCGTGAAGGACCGTCAGGTCCTCACCGACCGCGCTCACCTGTGCCCACATCTCGTGCAGCCGGCGCGGGACGTGGACGGTGCGCACGTTGTCCCGGAAGTACCGCCGGATCTCGCCGACGATCGTCGGCATCGCGAAGGTGGGGAACTGTACGCCGCGCTCCGGGTCGAACCGGTCGATCGCGTTGATCAGGCCGATGGTGCCGACCTGGACGACGTCCTCCATCGGCTCGTTGCGGTGCCGGAACCGCGAGGCGACGTAGCGGACGAGCGGGATGTTGGTCTCGATCAGCGCCGCCCGCACCCGGTCGTGCTCGGGCGTGCCCGGTTCCTGTGCGGCCAGCCGCTCGAAGAGCACCTGAGTCAGCGCTCGGGTCCGAGCGCTGCGGCTCTCGCCGGCCTGAGTCGCCGTCACCTTTCGACCACACCCCTTCACGGTCTCTCATCCGGCAAAAGCGGTCATAGCATCACAATCAGAGTCATCTCTGTGCAAGCACCACAAAAAACCGTGTTGGTGACCGTGCAACCGAACGGACCGCGCCGTCCGGTTCACCACAGGGCCGTTCGGCCGAGCGTCAGTTGACAAGCTCCGTCATGAACTCGCCGATCCCCTTGGCGGCGTTCGATATGCCCTCGAACCCGACGCCCACCAGCTCCGCCGAGCGGTCGGGCGACGTGATGATCGTGTAGGCCACGAAAATGGAGAGAGAAACCAGGATGACCTTCTTGATATCCACGCGTCTCGCCCCTCCCAGGCCCCAGGACCGCACCGCCGCGAGTCGTCCGCGTCCCCTGAGCGCAGTCGCGAGAGTCTAACCGTCTGTCCGTTCGAGGGCCTCCCCCTGCCCACCCCTTCCTCGGTCGGCACACGAGGCCCGCGGCCGGGTCGGCTCCCGCGGCGGGGACGGTCCTTCGTCGGCGAAGCCCAGGCACGACGAAGCCCAGGCACGACGAAGGGCCGGACCCAGAGGCCCGGCCCTTCGCGGAGAGCGGTAGCGGTGGGATTTGAACCCACGGAGGAGTTGCCCCCTCACTCGCTTTCGAGGCGAGCTCCTTCGGCCGCTCGGACACGCTACCGAGAGAGAGCTTAGCCCACGGCCGGGCCGGGACCGAAATCGGTTCCCGGCCGCTCCCGGAAGAACGCCGTCAGCAGGGCGCCGCACTCGGATGCGAGGACCCCGGGGACGACCTCGGGGCGGTGGTTGAGCCGTCGGTCGCGGACGACGTCCCACAGGGAGCCGGCCGCGCCCGCCTTGGCGTCCCGCGCCCCGTAGACGACGCGGTCCACCCGGGCCAGGACGAGCGCGCCCGCGCACATGGTGCACGGCTCCAGCGTCACGACCAGCGTGCAGCCCGTCAGCCGCCAGGCGCCGACCTCCCGGGCCGCGGCCCGCAGGGCGAGGACCTCCGCGTGGGCGGTCGGGTCGCCCGTCGCCTCCCGCTCGTTGTGACCGCGCCCCAGCACCGTCGTCCCGTCCGGGCCGAGGACGACGGCGCCCACGGGGACGTCGCCGATGGCCGGGGCGCGGCCCGCCTCGGCCAGGGCGAGCCGCATCGCGGGGAGCCAGGGGTCACGGACGGGGTCTGCGGCGGGGACGGGCATGCCCTCAGTGTCCCCGCCCACCGCGGCCGCCACCGCACGGGTTCGGCATGCGCGTCCCCGGCGCGCACGGCGCCGGTCACCGTGCCGGTCACCGCGCGGCCCCGGTCGTCACCCGGGCACGCGGGCAGAACGCCCCCGCCCGGTGGACGGCCTCGGCTACCGCACGGCCTCCAGGACGTCCGCGCAGCCCAGCGACTCGGCGATCTGGGCCATCGCCTCGTCGGCGGAGAGCAGGACGACGTCCTCGGCGCTCAGGCCCAGGTCCGCCAGCAGCTCCGCATCGCCGACGGGGCCCTCCGGGAGGGCGTCGTCCGCCGCCTCGGGCTCGGCGCCGTCGTCCTCCGGCTCGCCCTCCTCCGTGCCGTCGAGGTCGGTGAGGCGGTCGAGGTCCTCGGCGGCGCGCGGCTCCCGGCCGAGTAGTTCGTCGGTGAGCAGGATCTCCCCGTAGGCGCTGCGTGCGGCGGCGGCGGCGCTGGAGACGAAGATCCGCGGATCGTCCTCGTCGTCCACCCGGACGACGCCGAACCAGACGCCCTCCTGCTCGATGCAGATCAGGACCGTGTCGTCGTCGACGGACGCCCCGCGGGCGACGTCGGCGAGGTCGGCCAGGGTTTCCACATTGTCGAGTTCCGTGTCGCTCGCGTCCCAACCCTCTTCGGTACGAGCGAGCAGTGCGGCGAAGTACACCGTGACTCTCCCACTGGTTTCAGCGTTCCCGAGTGCTCAAGTGGGGCGACGCCCCGCTCACTCGGAATCGTGACAGAAACCACGCCCCTGGGAGGAGTCTTCTGCCGTGCGTCGGACCACGCGTTCGTCGATCGCCCGAGTGCCCGACGCCCGTGTGGGGCGGCGACACGCGTCCGGCGCCGTGGCGCCCGCTCCGAAGTCACCAGCGGAACGTGCGCATCCGCATCTGCTCGCGCATCCGGGCCGCCCGGGCGCGCCGCGGCTGGACGCGGTCCCGCAGGGCCTTGGCCTCGCTCAGCTCACGGAGGAAGAGGGCACGCTTGCGCAGCCGCTCCGGGTCGGCCGAGAGCTCCTGAAGGCCGCCGTCCCCGGACTGGGGCCGCTGTCCGCCGGGCCGGCGCGCACGGGACCGGGCGCCGGCACGCTGCGTGTCGGATGAGTCGGACATGGGGCCTCACCTCCGGCGTATGCGTCCACTTTCCCCGGAACACCTGTTTCATGCCACCGGTAAGGTCGGGGGCATGCGGACCCACGTCGTCGACCACCCCCTCGTCGCACACAAACTCACCACCCTGCGTGACCAGCGCACGGACTCCCCGACCTTCCGTCGCCTCGCCGACGAGCTGGTCACGCTGCTGGCCTACGAGGCCACCCGGGACGTGCGCACCGAGCAGGTGGACATCACCACCCCGGTCACCGCCACCACGGGCGTGCGGCTCTCCCGCCCGCGGCCGCTGGTCGTGCCGATCCTGCGCGCCGGGCTGGGCATGCTCGAAGGCATGGTCCGGCTGCTCCCGACCGCCGAGGTGGGCTTCCTCGGCATGATCCGGGACGAGGAGACCCTGCAGGCGTCCACCTACGCGACGCGGATGCCGGACGAGCTCTCCGGGCGTCAGGTCTACGTGCTCGACCCGATGCTCGCGACCGGCGGCACGCTCGTCGCGGCCATCAAGGAGCTGATCTCGCGCGGAGCCGACGACGTCACCGCCCTCTGCCTGCTCGCCGCTCCGGAGGGCGTGGAGCTGATGGAGCGCGAGCTGGCCGGTACACCGGTGACGGTGGTGACGGCCGCCGTCGACGAGCGGCTCAACGAGAACGGCTACATCGTGCCCGGGCTCGGTGACGCGGGCGACCGCATGTACGGCTCGGCGGACTGACGGCGCCGGAGGGCTGACCCCGGGCCCTCGGGGCCGGGGTCAGCCCTCCGGGAGCAACCCTGAAAGCCTCCGGGAGCAACCCCTGGAAGGCCGGGCAGCCCGGAGCCGGCGGCCCCGGAGCCTGGCGGCCTCCGGAGTCAGCAGTCGGTCTGCGAGGGCTTCGGGGCCGGCTCGGTGAGCGCGGTGAGGGCCTTGGCGGCAGCCTTCGGCGCGGCCAGCCCGTTGAAGGCGTCGCCGAGGATGAGGTCGACGCTGGTCGCGGCGTCGCCGGCGCGGGCGGCGTCCGTCCGGGTGTCGGCCTTCGCGACGTGGGCGCTCAGCAGGGCGAACGCGCCGTCCTTCTCGGCCTGCTCGGTGCCGATGAGCAGCCCCGTCGCCTTCACCTTGCCGTCCAGCTCCGGGGGCGCGTTGTCGACGGCGCCGATCGTGAAGCCACGTTTCTCCAACGCGTCCGCCGTGTCCTGGGCCAGCCCGGTGCGCGTGGTGGCGTTGAGGACGTTGACCGTGACGGCCTTCGGCTCCGCCACCTTCGCCACGGCGACCGGCTCGGTGTCCCGCCCCCCGGCGGAGGCCGTCGGGGTCGGGGCGCAGCCAGCCGCGTGCGCCGCGCCGAGCGGGGTCGAGTTCCCGGAGAAGACGGAGATGAGCTCCAGCGTGCCCCAGGACGCCAACCCGAGTGCGGTGACGGCGGCGAGGCTGCCCAGCACGATCCGGTGCCGGCCGCGACGGCGCCGCATGCGCGGGTAGCGGTCACCCGTGATGCGGTACTCCCCGCCCAGTTCAGGGGGCGTCAGCATGCTCATGGCCGAAGGGTATCGCCGCCGGGCCGATGTGAGTACAGGATGACTTACGCATCGTTCACGGGACACCCCGAAAGGGGCATCGCGCTACGGGAAAAGGGTCAGTGCTCGTCCAACTCGAGCACCCGGGCGTGCAGCACCTGGCGCTGCTGGAGCGCCGCGCGTACCGCGCGGTGCAGCCCGTCCTCCAGGTAGAGGTCACCCCGCCACTTCACGACGTGGGCGAACAGGTCGCCGTAGAACGTCGAGTCCTCCGCGAGGAGCGTCTCCAGATCGAGCTGGCCCTTGGTGGTGACGAGCTGATCCAGGCGCACCGGGCGCGGGGCCACGTCCGCCCACTGCCGGGTGCTGTCCCGGCCATGATCGGGATACGGCCGACCGTTTCCGATTCGCTTGAAGATCACACGGAAAGCCTACCGGGCGGGTGGCGCGCGGCGCAGCCTCGCGCCACCCGGGAAATCCGGCGCCCGGGTGAGTGCGCCGTCACGGGCGCCGCCGCGTGCGCCGGTGACGTGACGTCACCCGCGAGCCCCGGCGGGTCGCGCAGGGCGCCCACGCGGGGCGACGCGCACGGCGCGGGCACCGGAAGTGAGGAATCGTTCCAGCGCCCACGCCGTGGGAGAGGCGAGCGGGATCAGCTCAGCACCTCGTGGTCGTGGTCGTGCAGGCCGCCGCCCTCGTCGGAGCCGTCACCGGTCGGGACGGAGGGCACCGGCTCGCTGAGCGAGGAGGTGTCCCAGGCGTACCGGCCGACCGCGTCCGCGATCACTCCAACGTTGACGTCGAACGCGTGCGTGTTGACGTTCTCGATGGTGTCGCAGGCCGCGTGGTAGCACTCGTCGTAGGCCTTGCCGGCCTCGCCGCCCCACAGAGCCGCCTGCTCCTCGGTCTTCACGCCCTCGGCACCGGTGAAGGTACCGCCGGAGGGGATGCCCTCCGCGATGAACGGGCCGTAGTCCGAGCGGCCGGAGAAGTCGGTCCCACGCGGCTCCTCGCCCTGGGACCTGATGAACTCGTTGATCCCGTGCTCGATCTGCGCCGACCCCTCGGGGCCCGCCGGAGCGCCGATGCCGTCCGAGTCGTCACCGTCGTAGACGAACAGGCCGTAGTTCGGCGAGGCGATCATGTCGAAGTTGAGGTAGAGGGCGATGCCCTCGCGCTCTTCCTCGGACAGGTCCGCGACGTAGTGCTCGGACCCCAGCAGACCCAGCTCCTCGGCGCCCCACAGCACGAAGCGCACCTTGTTCTTCGGCTGCTTGGGGTGGTCCGTGCGGTGGTGCCACTGCTTGGTCACCTTGGCGTACTGGAGGGCCGCCTCCAACACACCGGCCGAGCCGGAGCCGTTGTCGTTGATGCCCGGGCCGCCGGCGACGGAGTCCAGGTGCGCGCCCACCATGACGACGTTGTCCTCGTCGCCGCCGCGGGTCTCGGCGATGACGTTGGTGGTGCTCCGCTCGTCCTGGTACTCGATGATCTCCAGGATGACGGTCACCTCCCCCGCCGCGACCGCGTCGGACAGGGCCTCGCCGTCCGCCTTGGTGATCCCGCCGGTCGGGACGACGCCGACGTTCGGGTCCCCGAGGGTGCCGTTCAGCGCGCCGTCGGAGTGGTTGTAGATGATCGCGCCGATCGCGCCGGCCTCCGCGGCGTACTTCTGCTTGTCGGCGAAGGTGCAGCCACCGCGCCGGATGAGGGCGATCTTGCCGGTGAAGTCGCCGGCCGCGTAGTCGTCGAGCGTGCAGCCGGTGGTGCCGTCCTCGTCGACCGGGACCTCGGCGACGGAACCCTCGATGCCCCCCTCGGGCGTGCTGCGGGTGTACGTCATCAGGCTGATCGGGATGTCACGCTGCTCGGGCGAGAGCATCGTGAGCTTCTCCGCGACCGTCTCGCGGTAGGTGAAGTCGAACTCCTGGTAGGTGACGTCGTAGCCGGCCGCCCTGAGCAGCGTTCCCGCGTACTTGGCCGACTGGTCGTAGCCCTTGCTGCCGGCCGCACGGTTGTCGCCGTTCCGGTCGGCGATGGCCTGGAAGACCTCCATGTGCCGGAAGGCGTTCTCGCCCGTGGTCTCCTCCACCAGCTTGCGGGCGAGCCGGTCGCCCTGGTCCGACGTGTCCGGCTTCGCCGAGGCGGAGGTGGCGGTGGCGGTGAGCAGCAGCGGGGTGGCCACGGTGGCCGCGGCGATCGCCGCGATGGTGCGTCGTCTGATCTTGGGCGAAGCGGGCACAGACAGGTCCTTCCGACGGGTACGGCGGGTGGCTGTTCGACGGCGGGGGATTGTTGTCCGCGTTACGGACGCGCGCTGCGAGGCAACGTAGCCGCCGAACGCGCGGAGGGGAACGGTTGTCACACAATTCCCCCACACGAGCCCCGCCCATTACGGACACCCGGTCCGAATCCCCGAAAAGCGGCAGCGCGGATGGGGGATGAGACCGGCACGCACGGGCCGGGCGGCCACACGACCGGGGCGGGAGCCCCCGGTCGGCGCGTACGGTGAGAGAAGGCGCGGCCCCGGACCGCCACTGGCCCGGCCGCCGGGCGCGTAGGGTTGCGGACGCCGAGATTCCGGCGCCCGGTGACCCGGCGCGTATTCTCGGTGCCCTCCCTCTCCCGCCCCCGCGCGCGAAGCGCCCCGACCGAGGACTTGCCCCGTGACCTCACTCGCGCTCGGACCGAGCTGGCTCGACCCGGACTACCTGATCGCCACCTTCGGTCTCATCGGCATCCTCGTCATCGTCTTCGCGGAGTCCGGGCTGCTGATCGGCTTCTTCCTCCCCGGGGACTCGCTGCTCTTCACCACCGGGCTGCTGGTGGCCACCGACCAGTACCTGCACTACCCGCTGTGGCTGGTGTGCACGCTGATCGTCATCGCCGCCGTGGCGGGCGACCAGGTGGGCTACCTCTTCGGGCGCAAGGTGGGGCCCGCGCTCTTCCGCCGCCCGGACTCGCGTCTGTTCAAGCAGGAGAACGTGACGAAGGCGCACGCGTTCTTCGAGAAGCACGGCCCCAAGTCGATCGTCCTGGCCCGCTTCGTGCCCATCGTGCGGACGTTCACGCCGATCATCGCCGGGGTCAGCCGGATGAACTACCGCACCTTCGTCACGTTCAACGTCGTGGGCGGCGTGCTGTGGGGGGCCGGCGTCACCGTGCTCGGGGCGATGCTCGGCCAGATCGCGTTCGTGCGCGACAACATCGAGCCCATCCTGCTCGGCATCGTCTTCCTGTCGGTGATCCCGATCATCGTCGAGCTCTGGCGGGCGCGCCGCGAGAACGGCCGTGCCGCCGCCGGAGCCGCCAGTGCTGCCGCCGCCGGAACCGCGAGTGCTGCCGTCACCGCAGCCGCCGGTCCGGCCGCCGCCGGTGGTGCCGTCGTCGCGGAGGCCACTCCGACGGAAGCCCCGTCGGCTGCCACGGCACAGCCCACGCCCGGTACGCGCGGGCGGCGCGCGCAGCCCTGACCCGCTGCCGCCCCTCCGCCGCCCCGCCTCGCCGCCCCGCACCCGCCGCCTCGCCGGCCGCCCCCGCCGTCAGGCCCGGGCCCGGTAGGCGCGCATGGCGAGCGGGATGAACAGCGCGGCTATCCCCGCGGCCCAGACGAGGGACCACATCACCGGGCCCGCCACGTCCCCGCCGACGAGAAGCCCGCGGAAGGCGTCGGACAGATGGGTGACCGGGTTGATGTCCACCCAGGCCTGCAGCCAGCCCGGCATCGTCTCGACGCGGACGAACGCGCTGCTGGTGAAGGTGATCGGGAAGATCAGGGTGAAGGCGAAGACCTGCACCTTCTCCGGGTCGCCCGCGAGCATGCCGATGAGGACCGCGGCCCAGGAGACGGCCAGGGCGAAGACCAGGAGCAGCAGGGCCGCGCCGAGGAAGCCCCCGATGCCGTTGGTGACGCGGAAGCCCAGCACGGCGCCGAGCCCGAGCATGAGCAGCATCGCCCAGAGCTGCTTGGCCATGTCCGCCGAGATCCGCCCGAACAGCGGGGCGGAGCGGGCTATCGGCAGGCTCCGCAGCCGGTCGAAGACGCCCTTCGTCAGGTCGCTGTTGAGGGACATGGCCGTGTACATGGTCATGAACAGGGTGTTCTGCACGATGATGCCGGGCAGCGCGTACTGCAGGTACGCCTCCGGGCTTCCGGCCATCTGACCGCCGAAGACGTAGGTGAACAGGAACACGAACATGATCGGCGTGATGCTGTAGTCGACCAGCTCGAGCGGGTTGTGCTTGACGGACACCAGGCTTCGCCAGGCCATCGTGCCCGTCTGCCGCAGACCCGCTCCGGGGCGCACCCGCCCGCTCTTGGAGAGCGGCGCGGTGATCGTCGTCGCCGTCATGACGCACCTCCCGCACTGCCCACGCGCTCGAACGCGCCCTCGTCCGGCTCGGCGGCCTCGTCCTCGGGCCGCTGCTCCGGCTCCGCGCGGTGACCGGTGAGGGCGAGGAACACCTCGTCCAGCGAGGAGCGGCGCAGGGCCAGCTCGCCGATCGCGATGCCCGCGCCGTCCAGCCGCCGCACGACGGCCGGCATCAGCTCCGGCTCCTTCACCGGCGCGATGACGAGATCGCCCTCGATGTGCGTCTGCTCGCCCGCGGCCTCGGTGACGAGGGCGTGCACCGCCGGGAGGTCCTCGGCGTGCACGGGACGCAGCTGCAGCACCTGTCCGCCGACCTCCGACTTCAGCCCGTCCGGCGTGCCCTCGGCGATGACGTGCCCCTTGTCGATGACCACGATCTCGTCGGCCAGCTTGTCGGCCTCCTCCAGGTACTGCGTCGTCAGCAGGGCCGTCATCCCCTCGGCGACCAGGCCGCGCAGCATGTCCCACACCTCGCCCCGGCTACGGGGGTCGAGGCCCGTCGTCGGTTCGTCGAGAAAGAGGATGCTGGGGCGGCCGACCAGGCTCGCCGCCAGGTCCAGCCGACGGCGCATGCCGCCGGAGAACGTCTTGACGGCCCGCCCCGCGGCCTCCGCGAGCTGGAAGTGCTCCAGCAGCTCCGCGGCGCGGGCCCGCGCCTCCTTCCGGCGGATGCCCAGCAGGCGGCCGATGAGCAGCAGGTTCTCCGTGCCCGTCAGGTTCTCGTCCACCGCCGCGTACTGGCCCGTCAGACCGACGGCCGCCCGGACGTGGCCCGGCTCCCGCACGACGTCGTGGCCGGCGACGAAGGCCCGCCCCGCATCCGGCCGGATCAGTGTCGCGAAGATCCGCACCGCCGTCGTCTTCCCGGCGCCGTTGGGCCCGAGCAGCCCCAGGACCGTGCCCGTACGGGCGGCGAGATCGACCCCGGCGAGGGCCTGGGTCTCCTTGAATCGTTTGGCCAGGCCTTCTGCCTGGATCGCGTAGGTCATGGCAAAGGTCCCTCCGTCCCTCTCGACAACTGTGACCCACGACACCGACATTCCGCCTGAGATGCCGGAAACCGGGATACTCCTTAGATTTGACGAAAGGATGACGAATCGTTGAGGGGCCTCCGGATGCCGCCAGACGACCGGCAGCGCGCGCTCGGAGCAGATCCCGGCGGTCACGATGAGCCCAACGGCGGGCGTCGCCGAGAGGCGGACGCGACCGAGGGCCGGCGAGGGCCGACGGCCGGTGCTCACCTGCCCCCCGATCCGCTGCGCGAGCTGATCGGGCCCCGCCCGAACGCCTTCCTCCGGCGGGCTGCCCTCCTGCTCCCGCCGCTCCTCATCGTCATCGGCGTCATCGCCCAGAGCCTCACACCGCCGGACATCGTCTTCTCGGCCGTCTTCGCCGCCGCCCCGCTCGTGGCCGCGCCGCTCTACTCCCCCCGCGCCACCGCCGTCACCGGGCTCGTCGCCGTCGTCACCCTGGTCTGGCTCATGCACCTCATGGACGGGGTGACCCTGTTCGAAGGCGCCCTCAAGGCCGCGACCGTCACCACCGTCTCCCTGCTCGCCCTCGTGCTCAACCGGGTGGTGCGGCGCGGCGCCCAGCGGCTGGCCACGGCCCGGGACATCGCCGAGGCCGCCCAGCTCGCCCTACTGCCACCCCCGGAGCAGTGGCTGGGCCACCTGGAGATCGCCGCCCGCTACCAGGCCGCCCACCAGGAGGCCAGCATCGGCGGCGACCTCTACGCCGTGCAGGACACCCCGCACGGCGTACGGCTGCTCGTCGGCGACGTCCGGGGCAAGGGGCTGGAAGCCGTGGGCGCCGTCGTCATCGTGCTCGGAGCCTTCCGGGAGGCGGCGGAGGAGGAGGCGGACCTGGCGGTGGTCGCCCTCCGGCTGGACCGGGCCCTGCGCAGGGAGGGCGGGCGCCGCACCGACACCGTGGACTCCTTCGAGGGCTTCACCACGGCCGTCCTGGCCGAGATCACCCCGGCCGGGCGACTGCGCGTCGTCAACTGCGGCCACCCCGCGCCCTGGCTCCTGCTCCCGGGCGGGCGGCTGGAGAGCCTGGATCCCGCCGGGTACGCGCTCCCCCTCGGGCTCGCCGCGCTCCCGGGCGAGGCCGCCGAGAAGCCGCCGGTGGACGAGGTGGCGTTCCCGGTCGGCGCCACCCTGCTGATGAACACCGACGGCCTGACCGAGGCCCGGGGCAGGGACGGCCTCTTCTACGAGCCGGCCCTGCGGATCAAGGAGGAGTGGGCGCGGTACGGGCCGGAGGCGCTGCTCGACGAGATCGTCGCCGACGTCGCCGAGTACACCGGCGGTCCGCCGGCCGACGACCTGGCCCTCCTCGCCGTGACCCACCGTGACCGGGCGGACCGTCTCTGATGACGACTTGGCTACGATCCCCGAATGAAGGGCAACCCTCAACGCGGTGAATATGCCCGATTCCGTCCTGTCGTGAGGCGAACGTCCAGGCGAGAGCCGTCTCTTGTTACCGAGAAGGCTTGGAATATGAGCCGCGGGTCTATTAACGTTCGATAACGCAGCGCGGTCGTCACCGCCGCCACAAGAGGCGGCACCGTGCGCCTTGGCCGAATCCTGACAGTGCATCGACTGGCAGCACCACCGCACCACAACTGCACCACCGCACCACCAGATGCGCCCAGGGAACCGGGGAACCACTTCTTGGGGTGAATCGGGCGCCCATGCCCGTAGGAGACCTTCCTGCTCCGAACCCGTCAGCTAACCCGGTAGGCGAGAAGGAAGGAAAGGAGAGCGCCTCCGTGGCGTCGAGCAGGCAGGCCGCCGAAACCGCGTACGCGGGCGAGGAGTCGGACTCCTACCCGGTGTACGGCCCGTCCGTCGAGGACGGCGCGACGTTCGCCGAGTGGAACCCGACCGCGGACACCGTCCGTCCCGTCCGCGGCCGTCACCGCGTCGCCAAGCAGCGCTCCGGCATGGCCCGCAGCAGCGCCGTCCTGGGCGTCGGCATGGTCGCGGCCATCGGCGCCGGTGGCATGGCCACCGCCAGCCCCAAGGCCAGCGTCCCGCTGAGCATGCCCGACATGGACCTGCCCGGCCTGGACGGACTCGCCGACGGCATATCCATCGGAGGCGCGGACGACGAGGCGGCCCCGCTGGCCGCCCCCCTCACCCAGGCCGGTCTCACCGACTCCGATCTCGCCGACGGCACCACCGACGCCGGCGAGGCCCTGCGCAACCGCATCCTCGCCCAGGCCGACCAGCAGCGCGCCGCCGCCGACGTCGAATCCCGCCGCCAGGCCGCCACGGAGGCCGCCAAGTCGGCGGCCTCCGAAGCCGCGGAGAAAGCCGAGGCCGAAGCCGCCGCCGAGGCCGCCGCGGAAGCCGAGCGCAAGCGCAAGGCCGAGGAGGAGCGCCGGCGCAAGGCGGAGGAGGAGCGGCTGCGCAAGCTCGCCGCCAGCTACACCCTCCCGCTGGCCAACTTCCAACTCACCTCCGGCTACGGCGAGTCCGGCAACATGTGGTCCAGCGACCACACCGGACAGGACTTCGCCGCGCCCACCGGCACCCCGGTCAAGGCCGTGCACTCCGGCACCATCAAGGAGGCCGGCTGGGCCGGAGCCTACGGCTACCGCATCGTTCTGGAGCTGGAAGACGGCACCGAGATCTGGTACTGCCACCTCTCCTCGATGACCCGCACCAGCGGCACCGTGACCACCGGCGACACCATCGGCCGCGTCGGCTCCACCGGCAACTCCACCGGCCCCCACCTCCACCTGGAGGTCCGGCCGGGCGGCACCGACACCGTCGACCCGCTCGCCTGGCTGCGCGGCAAGGGCCTCGGCATCTAGCGTTCCGCCCGCACCCCACAAGCCGCCTGCGGCCCCGACGTCCATCCCCCCGACGCCGGGGCCGCCGGTGTTCGCCACCCCGCCACCGCCCGGGGCGCCCCGAGCCGGCGCCGCGCCACACGACCCCGCCCCAGCTCGGCGGGGCCGACGAACCGAACCGCGTCTTCGACACCGTCGTGACGGGCCGCGCCACCTATGACCCCGCCCTGCGCGTGGGCATGACCAACCCCTACGCCCACCCGCGCGCCTACGTCCTGAGCCGCAGCCTCACCGCGTCCCCCGACCCGGCCGTCACCGTCACCGACGAGGACCCGCTCACCCTGGTGCGCAAGCTCAAGGCCGAGGACGGGCCGCTGGACGTCTACCTCGTCGGCGGCGGCAAGCTCGCCGGACCCCTGCTCCCCGAGATCGACCGGCTCATCCTCAAGAAGTACCCCGTCGTCGCCGGGGCCGGCCTCCCCGCCTTCGACACGGCCTTCCAGCCCACGCAGTTCACCCTCACCGACAGCCGCACCTTCGTAGGCGGCGGTGTCGTTCTCACCCTCGACCGGGCCTGACCGCACGCCGGTTGGGTGGACGGGGCATCCACGCCCACCGAACCGGCGCGCCGGCCGTCACACCCGGGCCAGCTCCGCCGCCCCGAACGAGACGTCGAACCGGTCACACCAGATGCTCACGCTGCTGTAGAGGTCCAGCTCGGCGTCCTCGGGAAGCGTGTAGTTCTGACTCCCCTTGTTCCCCTTCAGCTTGCCCAGGTTCAGATACTCGCCGTCGTCGAAGACCTTCCAGCCGTCCTTGCCGGGCAGCACCTCGGCGTCCGAGAGCCACACCTTCAGGTCCGGGCCGTTGCTCGTGTCCAGCCCCTCGATCCGCAGAATCCGCTCGCCGTCGGCCAGCTCCACGATCCGCACCGTCCCACTCGTGGCGTGCTCGTGGGTGATGAAATCCCCCTGCGCCAACGTCAACGGCCCGGCGGGAGCCTCCTGCTCGGGCTCCCCCTCCGCGTCCGGGCTCCCCTCCGCCGACGCCTCCGGCTGCGGACTCGCCGAGGGCAGCGCCTCGTTCACCGTCTCGTCCGTCCACAGCTTCCACGGCTGGAACAGATACAGCACCACGCCCGCCGCGACCAGCCCCAAGGCCAGTGCTCCCGCCACGATCGGTCTCGTCAACCGCCCCATCGCCAACCTCCCGGCACAGACCATCCAGTGCCCCGACAACGCCGCCGCCCCCCGCCGAGTTCCCTCAGCCCGAGCGCGCCAGCGGGTTGGGCAGCGTGAGCCCCTCGTCCCGGAGCACCCGAGAGGCCTCAGCACCCAGCCGGTGATCGGCGGCCACCCGCCGCACCCACTCCTCCGGCGACGCCCCCAGCACCGCCCGAAGCCGCGCCGACCCCCGCAGCAGCTCACCCATCACCTCACGCTGCCCGCCGGCCGGCCGCACCCCGCCCCCACGCCCCGCCAGCAGGCCCCGCTCGGACACGTAGACGTCGACGTCCCCGGGCCCGCCGTCCACCGGGAACCGCTCCCCGGCCAACCGCAGCCGCCGGTAGTTGGCCCGCTCCGAGGCGTCGACGACCCGGAGCTGCTCACCGTCCAGCCACAGCAGCACCAGCTCCGCCCACCGCCCCGGAGCCGCGTACGGCGTGTACGCCACGTACCCGGCGACGCTGACATGCCCCGAGTGCCCCACCGCGAGCCCACCCACCCGAACCGGCACCATCGGCACCGTTCCGGACACCCCGCCCACCGCGAACTTGTGCCGCACCTGCGCCGGTGCCGCGTTCGACCCCACCGCCAGCACCGGTATCCGCCCCTCAGCGCGCAGCTCCGCCACCGTCACCGGTGCCAGCGGCCGCAACACGTCCCCGACGAGCAGGCTCGGCTCCGCCACCGCCCGCCCCGGGTACAGCAGCGGATCCAGCAACGGCACACCCCCGAACCCCAGCTCCTCCAACGACCCCCCGCCGCCGCTCACCGCCGCGGCTGCCCGTACACCCGGCCCACCCGCACGCGGAGGTGTGCTACGGCGTCCGCGCTCACGCAAGCCCTTCTGCCCGGAGAGCGGCCACAAACCAGCCCCAGGACGCCTCCCTGAACTCCAGCGACCTGCCCGCAGGTACCTTGCTGTCCCGCACCCCGGTCACGGCATGGGCAAAGAAGGCCACTTGACGGTTCCTTCCTTCGTCTCGTACCGGCTGAGCGTTGCCTTGGAGATGCCGACTCGTGCACCAGCCTCCTCAAGCGTGAGGCCGCACCGTTCACGCAGGCGCCGCAGGTCTGCCCCAGCTGGCGGCGTCGGGGCATGGATCCAGCAGCCATGGTCATGGGCCTCTCTGTCGATCTTCCTGGACTGCCTTGGCGTACGGCTCGGGACAAGCCACGGCGCACGCGGGGGCGTGTGGCCATTGCTCACTCCTGCCGGCGTGACATGAGAGCTCCATTGTGAAACGAGAGTTTCACTCTGAGAATCCGTCCGCCACTCGGCGGAAGGATCTTCCGCGAGAGGCCGATCGGCATGGTTGATCGCTACGACTTGAACTCAACGGCTCTCACTGTCTGTTCCTCGCGCGGCCGACAGCAGTCCCCGATCTCCGCTGGACGGCCCGCTCGCACCTCGTCCGTTGGGGACACTCCGGTCTGGCAGACGCTGCGGAGTTGTGCGTGAGCGAACTGGTGACCAACGTCAAATTTCTGCCCCTGACACAGCGGCGCTGCCCAGGCTTTCCGCTCCGAGTGCCGACCACGGGTGCGGTTGAGGCCTCGCCCTGATGGAGGCCATGCTCACGATGGCGCGTCGTCGTCGGTCGTGACGGTAAGACGGTCTGGTGCAAGATCCAGGCGAACCAGGTAGCGGACGGTAAGGCGGAGCAACTGGATGAGGCAGGGAGAGCGAACGCCGTCCGCACCCTTTACGGTGCGCGAGGCACCGCGACCTCACTCCTCGCTCAGCGTGAGGCCTCGGAAGCTGCCGTCACCGTGATTGCGGACGTCCTGTCCTGGCTGTGCGCCTGTGGGCACGACCCGGACACTCTCCTCCTGGGCAATGCTCCGGCCCGCTTCGAGGCGTGACGCAGTGGTGGGAGTGAGTCACGAGAGAGGGCGGTTCGGTGATATCCAGAGGGCGGAGCGAGTGCCGTGAAGCTGTGCCGCACACTAGTGAGGTCGTGATGTCAGTGGGGAGTGTCACTCTCTGTGATGGCGGGCGTGCGCAAGGTCCGTCGCTGCGTGAAAGGAGTGTGCATGACCAGCACTGAGCCGGGGTTCACCTCGGTGGAGATCTGTGCGGGAGCCGGCGGCCAAGCCCTGGGTCTGCACCAAGCGGGCTTCAAGCATCTCGCGCTGATCGAGATCGATCGTCATGCGTGCGAAACCCTGAAGCTGAACGTGACGGAGGAGGCTGGCTGGGGCCAGTGCGAGGTTCTCGGTAGGGACCTCACCAAGTTCAAGCCAGAGGAGCTGGGGCTAGCTGAGGGTCAGCTCGACCTGCTGGCCGGGGGAGTCCCCTGCCCGCCGTTTTCTGCCGCTGGTCGCCAGCTTGGCCGGGACGACGAGCGTGATCTGTTCCCGAACATGCTTGACCTCGTTGACTTCCTGAAGCCCAGAGCCGTCCTGATCGAGAACGTCCGGGGCCTCCTGGACGAGAAGTTCGCGGACTACAGGGAGAACGAAATCCTGCCGCGACTGCGGGAGTCAGGGTACGAGATCTGCGGTTGGGAACTCCTGGAAGCGCGTGACTACGGAGTTCCTCAACTGCGTCCGCGTGCGATCCTTGTGGCGATGCAGCCACAGTTCGCGGGATATTTCGCATGGCCGGATCCCCGTGAAGTGAGGATCAGGACACTTGCTGAAGCGCTGGCGCCTTCCATGGCGGCTCGTTTCGGGGAGACCGAGCGCGGCAAGGCGGCTTACCAGCGGTGGCTGCGTAAGGCGGAAGGCGGTATCGCCCCCACGCTTGTCGGCGGGTCGAAGAAGCACGGAGGGGCCGACCTCGGGCCGACGAGGGCGAAGAAGGCGTGGCGGAAGCTCGGAGTGGACGCCATGGGTGTTGCGAATGAGCCGGACAAGATGGTGGACCCCGAGCGGGATCTGTACCCCAGGGACAAAGAGGGCCAGGAGATCGGGCCCAAGCTCACCGTCACTCAGGCCGCCATCGTCCAGGGATTCCCCGAGCACTGGAAGTTCTCCGGCGGCAAGACGGCTGCTTATCGGCAGGTCGGCAATGCGTTCCCGCCGCCGGTCGCGCGAGTCATTGGTGAGCACATTATCACTGCACTGGAAAAGGGCAGGGTGAATCCGAGTCCGGGTATGCAGCAATCCCGCTGGCCGGAGAGCGCCGCACTTTTCGACCTGCCAACTGCCTCAGAGCTTCCGGGGGCGAAGCTCGGTCACGGTGTCGAAGACCTTGAGAGCGCAAGCGTCCGGTGACTCGTGCTCCCAGAAACGCAGGACGGTCCAGCCCGCCTCGGTGAGCAACATGTCCGTTTCGCGGTCCCGGGCTACGTTCCTGGCGACCTTCTCGGACCAATACCCCGAGTTCGTCCTTGGGGGAATGTAGTGCTCCGGGCAGCCGTGCCAGTAACAGCCGTCCACGAACACGGCCACTTTGGCAGGCCGGAAGACCATGTCCGCGGTGCGTCGCAGCCCCGGCAGTGGCCGGGCTGCGACGCGATACCGCAGGCCTTGGGCATGGACCAGCTGCCGGATCACCCGCTCAGGCTTGGTATCGCGGCTGCGGATCGCCTGCATGTTGCGTCGCCGGGCGGCCGAGGAGGCCCATGAACCGGCAGGCAGACTCTCCCGGGAGCTCGCCGCGTTCTCGGCTTGGTTCATACTGACGACTACCTGCTCAGGCCACCCGGCGCCGCGGCTGGCGTGTTTCCTGCAACGAGTGCGGCTCGCCGAGAGGCGGCTACAGGCAACAGCTTAGGACCTCCCCTGGGGCTACTTCTTGTGGGACGGCAGGGAGGGCGCCGGCACGACTGGGTCCTCCGGCCTGGCCCGCACCCAGGCGTGACCATCCAAAGTGACGCTGGGCGCACGGCCGTGAAGCTCGGCGGCAGGCACGACCCGGGCACTGACGAACTCACCTTCCTTTGGCACGTAGATGCCAAGCGACCGAGCGACATCCTGGTGGCTCGCGTAGTCCCCCATGATCAGGATTCCCTCGGACCGCAGCTGGGACCGAGCACCCCCGTTGTACCGGACGCGCTTCATGTAGTCCTTCTGCTGTGCGACAGTGCGGACGACGTTGCGGCTGACCGGGCGGTTCTGCGCCCGTCGGAACAGCTCGTTGACCCGGGCCTGGCCCGAGAGAGACGGCGAGAGCACGGCCTCTCGGTCCGCAGGGAGCATGTGCAGCAGGACGTTCTCGGGAAGCGGCTGATCCTTCCACAGCCAGTGGATGCTGTCCCGGTGTGCTGCCTTCACCGTGAGTTTGTGGTCGCGGTTGTTGCCCTTGTTCAGCACTTCGCGACGTACGCGCAGAAGCCCGGCGCTCCACCGGCTCGTGCGGTCTTCAGCCCAGAGCAGCAAGCAGATGTGCCCCATGGCCTCCGGCGGTATCATCCAGCCGCCGAACTGCTGGGAGTACTTGCAGTCGACGTCGACGCCGCAGATGGAGTAGTCCATCTCCTGGCCGTCCGCGAGCTGGAACTCGCGCTGAACGTTGATCTCCACCAGGGTGCCGGCGTGGGTCTTCTCGGTCTTGAAGAGCTGCTGCCAGTCGTAGCGTCCTGTGGCCTCGCCGTTCAGCAACTGGTCGATCGTGTCGCGCAGGACTGCGGCGAATCTGCTGCCGGCCGGGTCAAGCCCCTTCAGATGGGTTGCAACCGCAGCCAGCTCCGCGTCGCCGAGCGGCGTTGTGGCGATGGCCGTTGCTGCCGCGACGTCCGGGAGCTGTTGCGGAATGTAGGCGTTCGTCTCCGTCATCAAACCGTCCTCTGGTGGGCTTCCGTTCGAAACTGGGCAAGTGACCGGTGGGCTGAGTTGCCGTCCGGCAACGATCGTGCTGCGCCGGACGATGCCGGACGCTGCGCCGGATGGACTTTAGACCAGGGCCGGTTCGTATGACAATATGTGCCTGGCGTTGAACGTGTAGCAGGATGGAGCAGTCATGGCTGGGAGCGGTGAAGCCCGCCAGTCCTCGATCAGGCTGGTGGCGGAGTTCATTGCCGGAGTTGGTCCGGGCGGGACGTTCACAAAGCTCGATCTGTTCCGTGCCGTTCCGGACGTAGCCCAGGCCGATCGCCGGATGCGCCAGCTTCGTGAGATGGGCTGGCGCATCGACAACTACAAGATCAACCCGAATCTTCGGCCCAACGAATACCGGGTCGTCGAGTTGGGAGTGCGCATCGACCTCGGGGAGCCTGCTCCCAAGACCGTGCGGAAGAACATCACGGGGCCCAAGCGTCGGCGCATCCTTGAGCGCGATGGGCACACGTGTCAGGTTTGCGGCATCCAGGCCGGTGCAGCGTTTCCCGACGCCCCCGAACGCCGCGCCACGCTGACCGTGGGGCACGTGATTCCCGTGAACCGCGCGGGTTCGAACGACGATGAGAACCTCCGCGCGGAGTGTCAGCGGTGCGGTGACGAGGCCCGTGACGTCACGACTGACCCGCCGACGAAGGAACAGGTCCTGGCACACCTTTCCCATCTGGGCGGTCTGAAGGAGAAGCGGCGGCTGTATGGGTGGATGCAGGCAGGCCGACGAACCTTGGACGACACGGAGAAGCTCTTCATCGACTGGGCGCGGCTCTCTCCGGCCGACCGCCTGACAGTGATGGCAGAGCTGGCTGACCAAGTCATCAGGGACCTGGACCGGCGCTGAGCGATTCACCTCGCGATGTCAGTGACTGCCCCTACGCTGAGGTGAGGGAAGGCACCATGCGTTGGGGGTCGGGCTCCATGACAACACGTTTAGAAGACGTGCTCCTGGTGTTCTGCGTGTCGCAGAACACCAGGCAGCTCTACGACACCTGGCGCAATGATCCGAGGCGACGGGCTGTGGCTCCCGTGGTCCAGGCGCATGAGACCCGTGTCGTCTATGACCTAACGTCCCAGGACATCTGGGACGTGTGCCGTCGCACGGAGCATGCGCTTGGCGAGGTGAAACGGCGCGACGCAGAGTCGGTACGGCGCATCGTGGACTGGCACCCTGATTTCGCTTTCACTCACGCACTCCATATCTGCATGGAACGCACGGGCAGGCTTCCTGCCTTCGGCGAAGTGCGCGACTACGCCATGACGGATGAACTGGGACGGGAGATGCTGGGCGAGCCGGCGCGGCGCGCCATTGCTGCGGAAGTGGACAGGGGTACACCGGAGTGGCTGGTGAAGGCGGCCATGCGCTGGCGAGTCGGCAACGCGTACTACAGCTTCCTGCGCGAGACCTACACGATCGTGGAACTTCGCAGCCGGGGCATCCCACTGGAGGTACACCCGCTCGCTGACGCACTGTTCCGAGTGGACGCTTGGGTTGGCCGGACAGCGTTGAGCCTGCGTGTCGGCAACAAGAAGTTCCGGCATGGAGAGCACGACGGGCGAAAGGTGCCCCCAGAGCGGCTTCTCGCAGATGTGGTACCGGCGCTGGGCTTCCACACGATCGAGCTGGGAGCGGCCAGCGAGTTCGGTGTGGTGCATCTGCCATCGTCCGGGCAGCTGGACGCCGCTGCTGACGGGCTGCGGCGTGCGATGGCATCGGCCAGCTGGGGCTGATCGGGCGTGACCGGGACCGGCCGCCGCCTACCGCCAGGGTCTGTATGGCAGCGGCTGGGGCCGGGGGGAGGCTTGTTGGGTTGGGGGGCTGGCTTGGGGGCGGAGGGCCAGGAGGTGGTTGAGCAGCTCCTGCTCGCGGGCCGCGAAGTCGGGCGGCGGAGCCGTGCGTTCGGCGCGGGCGCGGAGGAGGGCGAGGGACGTGGCCGCCGCGTGGTACTCGGAGACGGTGCGAGCGGCGATGGGGCCGTGGGCGCGGCGCGCGAGTCGGCGGGCCTGGGCGCGGGCGTACATCGAGCCCAGGGTCCAGGGCTCGGCGGGGGCGAGCCAGCCCTGCGCGGCGTAGGTGTGGAGGGTGTCCCGGACGGTGCGCAGGTCCCGGCCGCGGTACCAGACGGCGAGCCAGATGAGGGTGCCCAGCACGGGGAGCATGAAGAGGGCGTAGACGAGAAGGAAGTGGAGGCCGTCGGTGGAGGCGGAGCCGTTCCACAGGGCGTGGAGCACCATCGAGGTGAGCAGCCCGACGGCCGGGAGCAGCGCGCGCAGGGCGCGGCGGTGGGCGGCGAGGGCCGCGGCGACGCCGAAGCCGATGCCGGTCATGGCGGTGAAGAGCGGGTGGGCGAAGGGCGACATGACGATGCGCACGACGAAGGTCTGGGCGGTGGTCGCCGCGAACTCGTCGGAGGCGTAGAGCTGGTCGCCGGCGTAGGCCGTGCCGAGGTAGAGGATGTTCTCGGTGAAGGCGAAGCCGGTGGCGGTGACTCCGGCGGTGACGATGCCGTCCACGACGCCGCTGAAGAATCGGCGGCGGTGGAGGAAGAGCAGCAGCACGGCGGCGGCCTTGGCCAGCTCCTCGACGACGGGGGCGACGACGGTCGCGCCGAGGGTGTCGACGTCGCCGTCGGCGATGACGCTGGTGGCCAGCCACTCGGCGGTGAAGGTGTTGGCGATGACGGCGACGAGGGTCGCGGCGCAGGCGCCCCAGGCGAAGGCGAAGGCCACGTTCCGCCAGGGGGCGGGCTCGACGCTGTCGACCCAGCGGAACGCGGCTATGAGCAGCGGCACCGGAAGGGTGGACAGGAGCAGGCCGATGAGGAAGCCCTCGGTGCCGGTCTGCTCGCGGACGATCGCGATGATGGTGAGGCCGCACAGGGCGAGCAGGATCGCGATGGCCACGGCGCGCAGGGCGCGGCTGTGCCACCAGGGGGCTCGGCGCGGGGTGTAGTGCCACTGCGCTTGGCCCGCGGGCATCGCCGGGACTGCGGCGGTGGTGCTCGCGGGTGCCGGGGGCGTGTTCGGGGGTGCCGGGACGTCTCCGGGGGCGTGTGGATGCACTCGCTCGACCTTAACCGACGACGGCCAGGCACCGAACCCACCGGACAGATCACGAAACCAGGCTGGAGTATCAGGCGTGGGCGCCGTACCAGCCGGAGCATTTGATGATCTTGGAGCCCTTGGCTACGCACGCCTTGACGCGCAGACGTGTGCCTTCCTTGATGTTGTTGGTATCCGAGACCCTGACAGGCGCTTTCAGGCCGTGAGTGGTCGTGTGGTGGGTGCTGGTCCAGTTGCTGACGCGTTCCACGTAGCCGCGGATGGCGAATCCGTCGGTGCGCTTGTCCGACACGTAGAGGGTGTCACCCTTGTAGTAGGTGCCGTTGGTAGTCGTGTAGGGGTCGGAACTGAAGGTGACCCATCCGGCGTGGTCGCCGTCGATGCCTACGCTCAGGGCACGCGATCCGTCCTTGCCGAAGGGAACGCTGGCGAAGGTCACGCTCGTGGCGGAGGCGGGGGCCGCTGTAGCGGTGACGCCCCCGAGGGCGAGCGCAGTGGCGGCAGCGGCCAGGGCTGTGCGGCGTGTTGCGCGGTTCATGAGGTCCTTCCCGAGAAGATCATTTTGACGCTCGACCCTACCAACCTGCCGATACGCTCAGCCTCGAACAGCAGGGGGTGGCCCACGGGCCCAGGCACAGGGCGCTTCCCGGGATGGGCGGCAGGGTTCGGGACGCGGCGGAGGTGATCCCTCGGGCCGGGGACTCGCCTGATCGAGTGCGAACGAGGAGTCGTGGGCGACCAGGCCCGCGCAGATGAATTCTCCGGCGTCGCGCTCAGCGACGGCGAGGTGCTGCGCGTCCGCAACATCGTCGCCGACCTGGTCTACCCGCTGCTCACCTTCGACGTCCGGCAGATCGAGGACCTCAACCAGCCCGGCCGCGGGATGGTGGTGATCGTTGAACCCCGCAGGCCCTCCGCACCGCATGGAGTCCTGGTCAACGAGGGCCTGGGCTACCTTCGCCGCAACGGCGCCAGCCTCCGCCAACTGGACGAGTCGCCGCCGCCTACCAGGGCCGCCTCGCCCCGCCGCCAGGCCCGCCACGACGATCTGATCCGCTACGAACGCGACATGATCAGCCATCTGGATACGAGCGAGCAGGCGTTCGTCGTCTTCACCCTGGTTACGGACCTCAGCGGAGGCTTGACTCTCGACACCAAGAGCCTGCGCGCCTGCCACCAGGGATGATCGACAAGGACCTTCTCATCATCCCCCGGAATATCTGTCCGCCTCCGCTCGACCCCGTAGAAGACGAGCAGCGAGGGAAGCCGGGTGTTCCTGGTATCGATCAATTCACTGGCAGGGGTGAGCTTCTGAACGGGGCGGCCGAGTTCCAGGAGACGTAAGGCGCCATATGAATCGTTCTTTGGTTCTTCTCGGTTCCCAGCGCGCCGGAGAGTCGGGGCAGGGTCGACTTCGAGTGACGGGCATCGCGGGGTTTGGGCGTGGCATGCCTCTGTGGGACGTCCCACGCAACCCCAACGCCTCGTCCCACGGACAGCATCCATACAGGTCAGAGCCGTGTCTGTCTCTCTTTTTCCCAGCCCGCTACGGGACGGATAGCCGACCGGTAGTGTCCTTGCCGATCAACGTAACGCTGGGAGAAACACAGTGAAGATACGCTCCAAGTTCGGCGCAGCACTCACCGCAGGGGTCACTGCCGTCATCACACTGGCTATGGCCTCCCCGGCCAGCGCTGCCAACTCCTACAAACAAACGGACCTGAAGAACACCGACAGCGGCCTGATCACCCTCTATGAAAACCGCAAGCCCATGGGTCAAGTCAGGTGGAACTCTGACCCGTTTGATTGGAGTGGTCACATCTCCGGTGATCACATCTATGCCGAGGACACGCGCTCGGACGGCTATGGAATCTTGGGGGATGTCAGAAGGGTCAGCGACAACAAGCTCCTCGGCCGCGCCTCCACGTGGGGTCAGCCTGCTCCTTCGACTGTCAAAGACGGCGAGAACGTGGACGAAGGCACGCGCATCAAGTACCGAGCGTGCGTCGTCCATAACCACGTGATGCAGTATTGCTCGCAGTGGTTCTTCGACCGAGCCTGATCGTTCGTCTCGTTTTGCGCGGCTCACGCGTTACTGAGTTTGAACTCGTGGTGTCGTAGGGGCTTACGGCTCGTCGCTCGTGCGGTATCACCGGGGCATGCGGTACCCACAGGGGGTGGGATGACCGCCGAACGGCAGCAGTTCCGCGAGGGGTTACGGCCCCGGGCGGCCAAGCGGTTCGCCCGGGGTGAGGCGAGTTCCCTGTGGCTTGACGACCTCCACATCACCTGGACGCTCCCGGCCGCCTGACGCGTGCGGAGCGGAGGTTACGAAGGCTTACGGCTGCCGCGCTGCGCGGTGTGGGCCAGGTCGGTGTCCCGAGTGCGACGGCCTTGAGCATCAGGTTCAGAAACAAGCACCTCGTCGAACGCCCCCGCACCGCGTGGGGCGTCAGCGGCGGCGGAAGAGGAGGTCCCGGACGGCGTGTCCCTTGCCGAGGCCCTGCTGCTCGAAGCGGGTGAGGGGCCGGATCTCGGGGCGGGGGGCGTAGCCGCCGTCGGGCTGGGTGTTCTCGAAGGCCGGGTGCGCGGTGAGGACGTCGAGCATCTGCTCGGCGTAGGGCTCCCAGTCCGTCGCGCAGTGGAGCAGGGCGCCGGGGGCGAGGGGCACGGCGGCGAGGTCGAGGAAGTGGGGCTGGATGATGCGGCGCTTGTGGTGGCGCTTCTTCGGCCAGGGGTCGGGGAAGTAGACGCGGAGCCCGGCGAGGGAGCCGGGGGCGAGCATCTTCTCCAGCAGGATGACGGCGTCGCCGTTGGCCACCCGGATGTTGGTGAGGCCGTCCCGTTCGGCGAGCCGCAGCAGGTTGCCCTGGCCGGGGGTGTGGACGTCGGCGGCGAGGACGCCGGTGCCGGGTTCGGCGGCGGCCATCCGGGCGGTGGCCTCGCCCATGCCGAAGCCGATCTCGAGGACCACCGGTGCCGTCGGGGGCAGGGTGTCGAAGAGGGTCGGCAGGTCGAGGACGCGGCGGCCGTCGATGTCCAGGCCCCAGCGGGGCCAGAGCCTGGTCAGGGCGTCGCGCTGAGCCTGGGTGACGCGGCTGCGGCGGGGCTGGAAGCTGCGGATGCGCCGGTCGTGGTGGGAGCCCGCGGGGTCGGCGGCGGGGCCGGCTCCGGGCTCGAACATCGAGGAGCGGCGGCTTCCGGGGGGTGGCGGAACGTTCTCTGACACAGTGCTGCCAGTTTATGGGGCGTCCGCGACGTCACGGCACCGGGCGCTGTGACACCGGGCGCCCAGACGGCGGGTGCTGCCGCTCCGGGCGCCGGGGCCCGGAGCGGCTTCACGGGGTGAGGCCCGCCAGGACGCGGTCGGCGATCTCCCGGCCGATGGGCAGCGAGGCGGTGGCGGCGGGGGAGGGGGCGTTGAGCACGTGCACGGTGTGCGGGCCCTCGGTGATGAGGAAGTCGTCGACGAGCGTGCCGTCGCGCAGGACGGCCTGGGCGCGGACTCCGGCGGGAGCCGGCCGCAGGTCCTCCTCGGTGACGGCGGGCAGCAGGCGCTGGACGGCCGCGGTGAAGGCGCGCCGGGACAGGGAGCGGCGCAGCTCGCCGGAGCCGTAGCGCCAGTGGCGGCGGGCGAGCTGCCAGGAGCCGGGCCAGCCGAGGGTGCGGGCGAGCTCGCGCGGGTGGGCGGTGCGCCAGTCGTACCCTTCGCGGGCGAGGGCGGGCACGGCGTTCGGCCCGATGTGGACGCCGCCGTCGATGCCGCGGGTCAGGTGGACTCCGAGGAAGGGGAACGCCGGATCGGGGACGGGGTAGACGAGGCCGCGTACGAGCCCGGAGCGCTCCGGCGCCAGCTCGTAGTACTCGCCCCGGAACGGGATGATCCGGGCCGGGGGCCGGTCCCCGGCGAGACGGGCGATCTCGTCGCAGTGCAGGCCCGCGCAGTTGACCAGGGCGCGGGCGCGCAGGGTTGCACCGGACGCGGTGCGGACGGCGACTCCGAGGCCGGACCGCCGGTCGACGGCGGTCACCCGGGAGTCGTAGCGCACCCGGGCACCGGCGTCCTCGGCCAGGCGGGCGAGGGCGGCGGCGACGGCGCCGTAGTCGCAGATGCCCGTGGTGGTGACGTGGAGGGCGGCCAGCGCGGAGACGTTCGGCTCCAGCTCGGCGATCTGGGCGGGACCCAGCTCGTGCAGCGGAATGCCGTTCTCCCGGCCGCGCTGGGCGAGGGCGTGCAGCCGGGGCAGTTCGTCCCGGCCGGTGGCGACGATCAGTTTGCCCGTGACCTCGTGCGGTATGTCGTTCTCCGCGCAGAACTTCACCATCTCGGCGGCGCCCTGGGTGGCGAACCGGGCCTTGAGGGAGCCCGGCCGGTAGTAGACGCCGCTGTGGATCACGCCGCTGTTGCGCCCCGTCTGGTGCTGGGCCGGCTCCGCCTCCTTCTCGAGCACGAGGACGCGGACGCCGGGGCGGGCGCGTGTGAGAGCGAAGGCCGTGGACAGGCCGACGATCCCGCCGCCGACCACCAGGACGTCCGCGTCGTACCGGTGCGCAGGCGACCGTGGCGAGGGCACCGACGGCGCGGGCACGGACGGTGAGGGCTCGGACGGCGAGGGCACGGGCTCGTTCCGGGATACGGGCTCGTTCTGGGACACCACGTCTTCCATCATGCTGGTCGGCACCGACAGTGCACAGCGGCGTCCGTCACGTCGTCCGCTCCGTGGACGGCCGCACGGCGCCGGACGCGCGACCGGCCGGTGCCTGGACGCCTCACGCCGGGGCCGCGAGCAGCGGCCGGGCGCGCTCGCGGAACTCGGCCACCCGGGGGTTGTCGCCGTAGGGCTCCATGCGGTGCAGCAGATCCCGCACGTACTCGGTGGTGCGCGCCGAGGATATGCGGCCTGCGACCTCCACCGCCCGGGTGCCGGCCGCGCAGGCGGCGTCCAGGTTGCCCGACTCCAGCTCGGCGACGGCGGAGACCAGCAGCCGTAGCCCGTGCGAGCGGACGAACTCCTCGGTCGGTTTGGACAGGGCCTGCTCGGTGAAGCGCCGCACCTGGCGGGGGGCGCGCAGGTCGCGGTAGCACTCGGCGGCGTCGGCAGCGAGCCGGTCGGAGGAGTAGAAGTCCAGCCAGGACGGGTCCGGGTCGCCGTCGCGGGCGCGCTCCAGCCGGCTCTCGGCCGCCGCCAGCGCGGCCCCGCACGCGGGGGCGTCGTCCGCCTTGGCGTGGGCGCGGGCCTCGACCAGGTGGAAGAAGCTCATGACGCGGTCCGTCGCGATGGAACGGTTGCGCTCCAGCGCGGCCTGCGCGAGGTCCACGCCCTCGTCCGCGAAGCCTCGGTAGGTGGCCTGCAGGGACATCGACGCCAGGACGTAGCCGCCGAAGGGGACGTCCGCGGCGGCCCTGGCCAGGCGCAGGGCCTGGATGTAGTAGCGCTGCGCGGCCTCCTGTTGCCCGGTGTCGAAGGCCATCCACCCGGCCAGCCTGGTCAGCTCCGCCGTCGCGCCGAAGAGGGCGCGCCCGACCTCGTCGGAGTAGGCGCCCAGCAGCAGCGGTGTGGCGTCCACCCGCAGGCACTCGGGGACCATCGACGAGCGCCAGTCGCCACCGCCGTACTTGGAGTCCCAGCGGCGGGCCTCCTCGGCCGCCTCGCGCAGCTTGGCCACGTCGCTGTGGCCCACGCGCACCGGCTCGGAGCCGACGCCCGGGCCGGGGCCGCCGAAGGGCCGCGCCCCGGGTTCCTCAGCACGCGCCTCGCGGGCGACCGAGCTGTCGGCCGGGTTGATCAGCCAGCGGGAGGCCGGTGTGGCGTAGGCGCTGACGGCGAACGAACCGGCCAGTGACTGCCAGACGCTGCCGCTGCCCCGCCGTCCGGCGAGATCGAGCCGGTAGAGGTCCGTCGCCGACTTCACGGCGGCGCCGACGTCGCGCGGGAAGGCGAGGCCGATCTCGGGGGCCGGGTCGGCGTCGGCGAGCCCGATCTCGTGCAGCGGTACGGGCCGCCCCAGCTTGCTGCCGATCGCCGCGGCGATCAGATGGGGGGCCGCGCCCTGCGGCACCATCCCCTTCGACACCCACCTCGCCACCGAGGTCTTGTCGTACCTCAGCGACAGGCCGCGCTGCGCACCGAGGTCGTTGACCCGGCGTGCGAGTCCGGCGTTGCTGATTCCCGCGAGCGCGAGAACCGTTCCGAGCTTCTCGTTCGGTCCGCGTGGCTCCCTGGACATGCGCGCACCCCTGACACAACGACGCCCGCCCCACCCCATGTTGGAACATGCTCGGGGCATTCGTGAACCCAGAGTAGTTCGCCGCATCCTCACCGTTAAGGGGGAGGGCCCCTGTTGGCGGGATTCCTCCCCGTACAGGAGTGCGTCGGCGATGCCCCCCGTAGCGGGACGCAGTGGGCGACGGCGGTGGCGTCGGGACGTCGTGTGCGAGCCCCGACCGTGTGGCCGTGCGCCCGGTCGTGCGCTCTGTGCGGGGTCCGGCGGTGCCGTTTGGATGGGTTCCGCGTGGGTCGGCTCGCTGAGGACGAAACCAGTGGGCTGGGGGAATGCCGTCACCCTGCTCCCCGCGGGCGGCGGCGCGGTCCGGGAGGAATCCATGCCTCCCGGACCTTCGGCGTTTCCGGGCCCGCGCCGCCCCGGCCCGGGGAACCGCTGTGCGAGCGCTTCCCGCTGGTCCATGTACCTGGCATATACGTTGCCGTGCGTGAAGCGTAAAGGATGCGCCAAGTCTCTTCCGGCGAACATAAGTTGGCTGAAACTCACGGTTTGAAACCGCGTCGTCGCGGGATCAACCGAGCCGAACACGCCGACAGGAGGCCCTCCTTCACGCCGCTCCCGGGGCGGATACGTGGCAGCATGGGGCCAGGCGTCAGCCGAGACGGGAGATGCGGGCGGGCAGCCGCGTGCCCGCGGTACACCCGGACGGGAGCCGGTACGGGGCGGCGCGGAATCAGAGACCGCCCGGGGTACGGCTACGGCGTGCGCCTCGTGCAGATCAGGCGTGGACCCCGCGGGCAGGTGGCCAGCGGGCGAAAGGCGGCGACGATGCGCTGGTTGGTGGGGTGGTGCGGTACCGCGGCGGGCCGGGCACGCATGCCGGGCCTCTCCGGGCGCACGCTCTACCCCGTCGGCGGCCACGAACTCTGGGGCGGGGACGACCCGCTGTGGGCCGTCGGCGACTGGCGGCCCGACGAGGTCCGCGTCGTCGACGCCGGACCGGGCACAGCTCTCGCCGTCATCGGCTGCTGCGGGGCGCGTGACGACGAGCTGCGCGCCGGGCTCGTCGCGGCCCGCGGCGGAGCGTTGCGCCACCTCACCGCGTGGCCGGGCTCCTACACCGCGGTCGTTCGCACCGGGCGGCGCGTGGCCGTCACCACCGACCTGGCCGGGGCCCGTCCCGTCTTCCACACCCCCTTCGCGGGCGGCACCGCGTACGCCACCGCCGCCATCACCCTCGCCGACCTCGTCGAGGCCCAGCTCGACGTCGGCCACCTCGGCGCCCTGCTCGCCGCCCCCGACGCCCCGGAAGCCCTCGGCGACGGAACCCCCTACACCGGGGTCCGCCGCGTCCCGCCCGGGCACGCCCTGATCCTGCGCGAGGGCGGCAGCCGCGAGATCGCGGACTACGAACCCGCCACTCCCACCGTCGTCGCGGCCCCGCCCGTCGACGCGGACGAGGCCGTGAACGGCGTACGGGACGCGCTCGTCGAGGCCGTCCGCGTCCGTCTCGCCGCCCCGCGGCACGTGCCGACCACCGGGAACGGCGACGCCGGGCACTCCGACGGCAGCCCCTTCGTCCCCGGTCAGGACGCGTCCGGCGACGGCGCCTCCGCCGGGCCCCGGGAGAACGGGCACCACCGCAACGGGAACGGGCGGCGGAGCCACGACGGCCGCGACCCCGGCCCCGTCCCCGGCATGGGCCCCGGGGAGCGCCGCACCCGCCGCGGCAGCCCCGCGCCCGGGCTCGGCGCCGACCTCTCCGGCGGGGCCGCCTCCGCCACGCTCGCGCTCCTGGCCGCCGGGCTCCCCGGCGTCCCCGGCAGCATCGCCGGTGCCCCCGGCACCGCCGCCGGCCAGCGCCTCCTCGCCGTCACGTTCAACGACCTCACCGCCACCGGCGACTCCGCCCGCGCCGCCGAGCTGGAGCGGGCCCGTGCCGTGGCCGACGACCCCCGGCTGCACCACGTCGTCGTCACCGCCGAGGCGGAGGCCCTTCCCTACGCCGGTCTCTACGACGTCTTCGGGCTGCCGCTCCCCGACGAGCCGGGCCCCGCCCTCGTCGGCCTCAACCGGCACCGGACCCGCCTCGCCTCCGGCAGCGCCGACCAACTCACCGGCTACGGCGCGCGGCAGGTCCTCGACGCCCACCCCGCACGCCTGGCCGACCTCCTCCTCGACCGGCGCCGCCGCCACCTCCTGCGGCCCGCCGCCGCGCTCGCCGTCGCCGAGGGCGCGCCACGCGGCCGTTCGGTCCTGGTGCCGCTCGCGCTCTACCGCGCCGCCCGCCGGCTCGCCCGCACCCCGCAGCGCGACGGTGTGGCCACGGCCGCCCGGCGGCTGCGCGGGCGGGACTTCTCCGCCTCCGCGACGGCCTACGGCGCGGGGGACGCCCTCGCCGCGGGAGGGGAGGGCTCCGGCGCCCTGGACGCCTCGCTCGCGGCCCTCGCCTGGTGCCGACCGGGCCCCGCAGCGCGCTGGCTGACGGGGGAGGCGCTCGCTGACGTATCGGTTCGCCTGGAGACGGCGGCGGTCCGCGCGAGCGGCGCGGTCGGCGCCCGCCCCGGCGTCGTCCGCGCCCGCGACGCCCTCGCCCGGCAGGCCGCCGACTTCCGCGTGCTCGACCAGGTGGCCGCCGCCCCCGGTCAGCGCCTCCACGCCCCCTTCCTCGACAACCAGGTCGTCCGCGCCGCCCGCGCCCTCCCCGAGGCCCTCCGCGTTCGTCCCGGGGCCCGGGCCGCCGTGCTGCGCACCGTGCTCGCGGGCGCCGGGATCGCGGAGCTTCCCGCGGGCTGGGGCGCGACCACGCACGCGGCCCACCTCGGCGCCGTCCGACTCGGGCTGCGCACGTACGTCGACGAGCTGTCGGCCCTGTTCGACGACTCCTACCTCGCCCGCGCCGGGCTGGTCGACGCCCGTGTCGTCCGCGGCGCCCTGCACTCCGCGGCCCAGGGGGACACCCTGCCGCTCGACGGCCTCGCCGACCTGGTCTCCACCGAGCTGTGGCTCCAGCGGCTCATGGAGCGCCGCGGCACGACCTGGACGGGCAGCGTCGCTCCCCGCCGCCGCGCCGTCTCCGAGGGCGTGCCCTCCCGCCCCCTCGCGGTGACCGCGGCCGCGCCCGCGCCGGGCGGCGACGGCACCGCCCGGTCCGCCCCCTGACGTCCGGGGCGGAGACACCGAGCCCGCGCCGGGGCCCAGCGGCGTGCCGACGGGGGCGTGCCGGTCGGGAGCTGCCGGTCAGCCGCAGCGGATCACCGACTGCGCCCAGTCGGCCTGGGCCACCCAGCCGTAGGGGGAGGCCGGTTCGACGTCGAGGCGCAGCGTCTCCACGCCGTCGAGCGGAACCGACACCCGCTCCGGCGGCTCGCCGCCCTCCACGGCACCCGAGCGCCACAGCTCGCGCCCGTCGCCGAAGACGGAGAACGTCACCGCGCCGATCCCCATCGTCAGGTCGTCCACCCCGGCCAGCGCCTCGTACGAAGCGCACGCGCGGCCGAGGTCGATGAACACCGAGGACGGGCTCGGCACCGTGATGCCGTGGGCGTACTCCTGGCCGGCGATCCGTACTCCGGAGCGCTGCCACACCGGGCTGCTCTCCAGGACGCGGATGGCCGGGCCCTCACCGTCGTCCACGACGTCGAACGGGATGTCCGCCACGGGATAGCCGACCGGTGGCGGGGGAGGGGGCGGCGGTGTCGGGGTGGGCGTCGGGCTCGGCGGAGGCGGCTTTGGGGCGGGCGGCTTCGGCTGGGGCGACGGCGACGGCGGCGGAGACGGCTCGGGCTCCGGCGAGGGCGGCGGCGAGGGGGCCGAGACGGGCTCCGGCGCGGGAGCGGGTGGCGGCACCGGCTCGGGCTCCGGCTCCGGCTCGGGGGCGGGAGCCGGGGCGCTCGGCACGGCCGAGGGAGCCGCCTGCGGGGGCGGCGGCGCCTCGTGCCGCGGGCTGCCGGACAGGGCGAGGACGAGGGCCGTGGCGGCGGCCGTGGCGGCCAGGGCGCCCGCGACGATGCCCG
>NZ_JABLSI010000057.1 GCF_019303475.1 Streptomyces sp. JJ38 | reverse complement strand
CCCCGCGGGGGCACCGGCGCGGTCGCGCCCGGCGGAGCCGTGCGCGCCGGGCGGCGGCATGTACGGTCGGCCGCCCTGGGCCGCCTCCCGCATGGCCAGCCGTCCGGCGACGCCGGCGCGCCGGGAGAGGTTGTGCGCCGCCTGCCGCGCCACCTGCCCCTGCGCGGGACCGGCGTGGGCGACGCTGGGCGGGACGGGCCCGCCGTAGAGACCGGCGAAGGCGGCGGCGGTGCCGCCTCCGCCGACGGCCGCGACGCCCAGGCCGACGGGGCCACCGGTCAGGGGCCCGGGGCCGCCGCCGAGCCCGGCGAGCCGGGTGGCGTACTCGGTGACCTCGCCGAAGGGCCGCCCGGTGACGGGGTCGATCCACCGCCCGGAGGCGGGGTCGAACTCCCGGCCCGTCGCCGGGTCCACGAGGAAGCCCGTGTTGGGTGAGCGCACCCAGCCCGCGAAGTCGCCGCCGTCCGGGCCGATGACGCTGGAGTACGGGTAGTCGCCCGCCCCGACCCGGCTGCCGTTGGGCGCGGTGGCGTAGACGGCCTCCCCCGTGGGGCCGCCTACGGTGCCGGACTCGGCCGTGTAGGACGAGCGGGCCGGGGCGCCGGGCCCGCCGGCCGAGTTCACCTCGGGCGCGGTCGGCGCGTTGCCGCCGGTCACGGTCGCGTACACGTTGTTGAGGGCGTCGAGTTCGTCGTTGACCTCGCGGGTGAGCTTGCCCATGTTGCCCTGGTGCATCGAGGCTGCGGTCATCACGTCGTGCTCGGACTTCTCGTTGCGCAGACGCTCCTGCTCGTCGTACTCGTCCTCCAGGTCCATGACGCGTTCGACGGTCTTGGACGTGGCGTCGGCGGCCGTCTGGAGCTGCCGCGCGATGGCCACGGCCACGGCCCCGGCCCCGTCGCCCCAGCCGCCCACGGCGCCGAGACGGTCGGCGAGTTCGAGCAGGCCCACGCCCGGCTCGGCCTGCGCGTCACCGGCGATGCCGCGCAGCCGGTCGTTGCTCTGCGTCGCCGCCCCGGCCAGGGCCAGCCAGGCTCCGGCCGCCGCGCGCATGCCGTACTCGCTCGGGCTGTAGATCGTCCGGCAGGTCTCCCGGAAGTCGTCGGCCATGGTTCACTCCACCTCGTAGAACTGGCCGCCGCTGCTGTTGCCGGTGACGAGCTTCTGCTGGAGCGCCGCTTCTTCGTCGGTCATGTCGGCGATCTCCCCGGCGGTTCCGGCGTTGCCCGCGATGTTGTCCACCGAGATCCCGGCGCGCTCCAGTTCGGTGAGCATCGCGTCGGCGGCGCCCGCGAGGGCCGACTCGGCGGCCGAACCGTTGGCCACGTCACCGAACACGCCGTCGACGGAGGCGATCTCCACGAAGCGCTTCCGCATCTGGCCGAGCCCGTCCAGGTCGCCGGTGCGCCGCTGCACGTCGTACAGCTCGTCGGAGTTGTGGTGTTCGGTGTCCCCCGCGGACATGATTGCCGGTCCTTCCTCGCCGTGAGCCCTGGGTGGTGGGTGGTTCTGGATGTGTCAGCGGCGCCCGCGCTCAGAGACTGGCGGCGCGCCGCATCGCCTCGCCGCCCTCGGCGGCGATCTCCCGGGTGCGGCCGACGGCCGTGTTCTGGAGCCCGAGGTCGTCCATGTAGCCCTGAACGTCCCGCTGGTACTGCTCGTTGCGGTCGTTGAGCACGGATGCCAGTCCGGCGTCGATCTCGCCCTCCGGGAACAGCGCGTTGATCTGCGACATGACGTCGCTCCAGATCTCGTTGCACTCCTCGACCTGCAGGTTGCCGACCCGCTGGACCTCGGCCATGCCCATGTCCTGGAACCGGTAGTGCCCCATGCTTGCCCTTTCTCCTCGTTCCGCGCGCGGTGGTGGCGGCGCTGTGTGTCTCCGGCGTCTGCGCTGGTGTGCGGCCGGGTCCTACATCCCGGCGGTGACCTGGCTGCTGACGCCGTTGGCACTGCTCATGGCCTGACGGGCCGCCTCGTCGGTCTCGTGGCCGTGCTCGCCGGTGAGGCCGAGGTCGTCCTTGAGTCCTTCGAGCGCTTCGCTGAGGGCGTTCCCGGCGCCCGCGAGGTTGCTGTAGGTGGACATGGCCGTCTCGGTGCCGGAGCCCTGGTAGGCGAGGGCGATCTGCTCCCCCTGGCCGCCGACGGTCTTGGCGGACTGGGCCATGCGGTCGAAGGCGTCGGTGACGATGCCCTCGATCTCCTTGAGCCGTTCGGTACTGACATTGACGTCGTAGTCCGTCACCGCGGTTATCCCCCTCCGGTCGTGTCTCACCGTGAACGTGCGTGCCGCGCGAGCGGCACGGTCCGCTGAAGCGTAGGGAGCGGGCGTATCAACGGCGTATCAGCGGCGAGCGGCGGGCGTATCACGGGCCGGGGCGGGGGCGTGTCAACCGGTGGTCCGACGGCGTGACAGGACGTCAGGCGTGGCCGTTGCGCGCCGGGGTTCCGGGCTCCTCGGCGCCGCGGAGGCGGGTGGTGAGGGAGGCGGCCTCGCGCTCGTTGAGCTCGTCGACCAGGCGGCGGGCGCGGGCGTGCGCCTCGCGGGCCTGCTCGTGGCGGCCCAGGCCGCGCAGGGCGGCGCTCACCGTCGTGTGCAGCCCGGCCACCTGGAACGGGTCGAAGGGCTGCTCGGAGGCGTGGGTGAGGCCGCGGTCGGCCCAGCGCGCCGCCTCCTCCAGCTCGCCGCCCTCCAGGTGGCACTCCCCCAGGACGGCGGCGATGGACGTCAGGTGGAATTCGAGCGGGGCCGTGGCGTAGGCCTGCGTCAGCAGGTCCACGGCCTCCGTGCGGCGGCCCATCATGCGCAGGCAGCGGCCGAGGTTGTTCAGCGCGGAGTGGCGGATCGAGGAGTGCTCGGCGCCGTCGTGGCGGTGGAACTCCTCGCACAGGGCGCTCGCCTCGGCGGCGGCCTCGTCCAGTCGGCCGCTCATGGCCAGGCAGGGCACGAGGTTGTTGCGGGTGCCCCCGGCCTCGACGACCTCGCCGAGCTCGTCGAAGAGGTGGACGGCCCGCCGCAGGAGCCGCTCCCCTCGCTCGCCCTCGCCGCGCTGGCCGGCCACCTTGCCCAGCTGGCTGAGCGCCACGGCCCGGGACCAGGTGTCGCCGCGCCGTTCGGCGGTGCGCAGGAGGGCTTCGCACAGGTGCTCCTGGGCGCGCCAGCGCAGGCGGAGGACGAAGTACGCCTCCAGGGCGCGGCAGGCTTCGAGGGGGAAACGGGAGAGGGCCGGGGCGGCGTCGTCGAAGGCCGGGTCGGTCAGCTGGTCGGTCAGTCCGGTGACGTCCTCGATGACGCCGTCGATCCAGGCGAGCGCCTCGTCGGCGCGGTCGAAGGGACGCCCGCGGCCGAAGCGGGCGGCGCCGTCGCGGATGCGGGCGGGCTTGCCGCTCTGGAGGGGGACGTTGGCGCGGTAGAGGGAGCCGAGGTACCACTCCGCGAGACCGGCGAGCGCGGCGCGGGTGCGGGCAGTGGGCAGGGCGGCGGCCTGGCCGACCGCGGCGGTGCGGACGAGGTCGTGGAGCGCGTAGGCGCCGGGGCGCGGGCTGGCGGCTATCTGGGCGTCGGTGAGGCGCTCCAGGGCGTCGCGGGCGTCGGCCGGGGTGTGGTCGCTGAGCGCGGCGACGGCGGGGACGCTGTAGGTGGTGACGGCGGCGGCGCCGAGCAGCGGGAAGAGGTGGGCCGCCCGCCGGTCGGCGGGGTCGCCCTCGGCGAGCTGGTCGATGCTGAGCAGCAGGCTGGCGCGGGCGTCGACGTCGCTGGTGACGAGCTCCTCCAGCCGTCCGCGCTCGTCGCGCAGGACCTCGGTCCAGTCGGCGGGGCTCCACCGCGGCCGGGACGCCATGCGGGTCGCGATGATCCGCAGCGCGAGGGGGAGGTTGCCGCACAGCCGGGCGAGCTCCTCCCAGTGGGGCCGGTCCGCGGTCTCGACGGGGCGGCCGGAGACGGTGCCGATGAGCGCGACGGCCTCCTCGGTGCCGAGGGTCTCCAGGTGGAAGTGGCGGGCCTGTTCGATGCCGGTGAGGACGGTGCGGCTGGTCACGAGGGCCGCGCTGCCGGGCGCGGCGGGCAGCAGGGGGGCGATCTGCGGGGCGCTGACGGCGTTGTCCAGCAGGAGCAGGACGCGCCGGTTGGCGAGCAGCTCGTGGTAGAGGCGCAGGGCGGCCTCGGGGTCGCCCGGTGCCGCCTGGGAGGGCGTGCCGAGGGCGGAGAGCAGGGTGAGGACGGCGTCGTCCGACTCCAGGGGCGGGCGCTGCGGGTCGGCGCCGCGCAGGTCGACGTAGAGCAGGCCGTCGGGGAAGCCGTCGGCGACGTCGTGCGCGGCCCGGGTGGCCAGGGCGGACTTGCCGACGCCGCCGGGGCCGTCGATGAGGCACACGGCCGGGGCGCTGAGCGTGCCCGTGAGCTGTTCGCGCAGCCGGGCGAGCTCGACGCCGCGGCCCACGAAGCCGGAGGTGCCCGGCGGGAAGGCGGCGCGCGGCCGGGGTGCGGCGCGGCCGACGGGGGCGGGGCGCGCGGTGGGGGCGAGGGCGGGGTCGTCCCGCAGGATGGCCTGTTCCAGCTCGCGGGTCTCCGCGCCGGGCTCGATGGCGAGTTCGGCGACGAGTTCGCGGCGGGCCTCCTGGTAGACGGCGAGGGCCTCCGCGGTCCGGCCGCAGCGGTGGAGGGCGAGCATGAGGAGCCGGGTGAGCCGCTCCCGGAGACGGTGCCGGTGAGCGGCGGCGCTCAGCTCGTCGACGAGCGTCTCGTGGCGGCCGAGGGCGAGTTCGAGCTCGTAGCACTCCTCGGCGGCGGTCAGGTGGAGCTCCTCCAGGCGCGGCTGCTGGGCCGTGCGCAGGGGGACGTCGGGCAGGTCGCCGAGGGGCGCGCCGCGCCACAGGCCGAGGGCCTCGCGCAGCAGGGCGGCGGCCTGGGCCTGGTCGGTCGGCGCCAGTTCGCGGGCCCGGAGCAGCAGGGCGCGGAACCGGCCCAGATCGGTGTGCTCGGGCTCGACGGCCAGGAGATAGCCCGCGGGGACGGTGCGGATGAGGTCGTCGGGCAGCGCCCTGCGCAGCCGCATGACGTAGTTGCGCAGGGTGGTCCGGACGTTGGCGGGGAGCTGCTCCCCCCAGAGCTGCTCGGACAGTTCGTCGGCCGGTACGGGCCGGTTCGGACGCAGGGTCAGGGCGGCGAGCAGGACACGGAGCATCGGCGCGGTGACCGGCAGCGGGCGGCCCTCGCCGTCCACGGCCTCCACCGGTCCCAGAACGCGGAATTCCACCGACTGCCCCACTGCTGCCCCATTTCCCGTGTGCCGCGCTTGACCAGCTCTTTCGGCCTGCGTGACGAGACGATCCGAGCCTACGCAACGGTTGCAGCATCGCTGAGGCCGCGTCATCCGGCCGAGCACGGCGTCTCATGATCCGAGACGCCGCGCGGCTGAACCACCGGTCGCGACGGGTGCCGCGCACCGAGTCCGGCCGGGCGGCCGGGCCGGCCGCCGGAACCCGGCCCTGCCTCGGCCCTCGCTCGCCATGAGCCCCGTCCCACGCCCCGACGTGCGGGGACGCCGCCGGGGCCACGGAGGAGCGGCCCGCACTCCGCCGCCCGGGGCCACACCGGGACCGCCGCCCAGGGCGTCCGAGCGGCAGGGGCGGGCGGCCGCCTCGGCTCGGACGACCTTGCAGGAAGGGAACTTTCGACCATAGAAGACATGTGAGGGGCGTACCGCCCCTCGTCGGATGAAAGCGGCGAATCGCACCGCACTCACTCGACACTGAGTGCCGGATTTCATGGCACGGAATGCCGATTTTGGCCCGTGGAAGAGATTTTCCCCTGGGGAGACTTTGATCGATCATCGATCGAGGCTTATGGTCATCGCCGCGGGCTCACCCCTGTCCTGCCCTGCACCTTTCACAGCCCCACCACCGTCCTCATCCCGGAAGGCGGCCACGATGACTGACCCCGTACGCACCCAGGCGAGCGAGCTGGACCAGCTGCCCGACCGCGACCCACAGGAGACCGCCGAGTGGCGCGAGTCCCTGGACGCCGTCCGCGAGGCCGCCGGTCCCCAGCGCGCCGCCTACCTGGTGCGCCGGACGGTGGAGCACGCCCGGCGCGAGGGCCTGGCCGTGCCCTCGCTGCTGGAGACCGAGTACCTCAACACCATCCCCACCGCCGCCGAGCCCGAGCTGCCCGGCGACCCGGAGATGGAGCGGCGCATCACCGCCTGGAACCGCTGGAACGCCGCGGCCATGGTCACCCGTGGCAGCCGGTACGGCGTCGGCGGGCACATCGCCACCTACGCCTCGGCGGCCTGGCTCTACGAGACGGGCTTCCAGCACTTCTTCCGCGGCAAGGAGGACCCGGAGCGGCACGGCTCCGGTGACCAGCTCTACATCCAGGGCCACGCCTCCCCCGGCATCTACGCCCGGGCCTTCCTGGAGGGCCGGATCGGCGAGGAGCACCTCGACAACTTCCGCCAGGAGTCGGGCGGCAAGGGCCTGCCCTCCTACCCGCACCCGCGGCGGCTGCCGTGGATGTGGGAGTTCCCCACCGTCTCGATGGGGCTCGGCCCGCTCTCCGCCGTCTACCAGGCCCGGTTCAACCGGTACCTGGAGAACCGCGGCATCAAGGACACCAGCCGGAGCCACGTCTGGGCCTTCCTGGGCGACGGCGAGATGGACGAGCCCGAGTCGACGGCCGCCCTCGCACTCGCCGCCCGCGAGCAGCTCGACAACCTGACCTTCGTCATCAACTGCAACCTGCAGCGGCTCGACGGCCCCGTCCGCGCCAACTTCAAGATCGTGCAGGAGCTGGAGGCCCAGTTCCGCGCGGCCGGCTGGAACGTCGTGAAGTCGCTGTGGGGCTCCGCCTGGGACGAGCTGTTCCAGCTCGACACCAGCGGCGCGCTGCTGCGGCGCCTGCGCGAGGTGCCGGACGCCCAGTTCCAGACCTACGCCACCCGCGACGCCGCCTACATCCGCGAGCACTTCTTCGGTGCCGAACCGGCCCTCGTCGAGATGGCGAAGCTGCTCTCGGACGCGAAGATCGCCGAGTGCTTCCAGACCTCCCGTGCCGGGCACGAGCCGCGCAAGGTGTACGCGGCCTACCGGGCGGCCGTCGAGCACAAGGGCGCGCCGACCGTCGTCCTCGCGCAGACGGTCAAGGGCTGGACGCTCGGCCCGGGCTTCGAGTCGCGCAACGCCAACCACCAGATGAAGAAGCTGTCCGGCAAGGAGTTCCGCGCCATGCGGGACCTGCTGGAGCTGCCGATCCCGGACGCACGGCTCGACGAGGAGCTGGTGCCCTACGCCCACCCGGGCGCGGACAGCCCCGAGGTGCGCTACCTGAAGGAGCGGCGCGCGGCCCTCGGCGGACCGGCCCCGGCCCGCAAGGTGCACCCGGTCGCGCTGCCGGAGCCCGCCGAGCGGCCCTTCGCGGCGCTGGCCAAGGGCAGCGGCAGCCAGGAGATCGCCACCACCATGGCGTTCGTCCGGCTGGTGAAGGACCTCATGCGGGACAAGGAGACCGGCAAGCGCTGGGTGCCGATCGTTCCGGACGAGGCCCGCACCTTCGGCATGGAGGCGCTCTTCCCCTCCGCCGGCATCTACTCGCCGCTCGGCCAGACGTACGAGCCGGTCGACCGCGACCAGCTCATGTACTACAAGGAGGCCAAGGACGGGCAGATCCTCAACGAGGGGATCACCGAGGCCGGCGCCATGGCGGACTTCACCGCCGCCGCGACGTCGTACGCCACGCACGGCGAGCCGATGATCCCGTTCTACATCTTCTACTCGATGTTCGGCTGGCAGCGCACGGCCGACCAGTTCTGGGCGCTCGGCGACCAGCTCGGCCGCGGCTTCGTCGTCGGCGCCACCGCCGGCCGCACCACGCTGACGGGCGAGGGCCTCCAGCACGCGGACGGGCACTCCCCGCTCATCGCGGCCACCAACCCGGCGGCGCTCAGTTACGACCCGGCCTTCGCCTACGAGATCGGCGTCATCGTCAGGGACGGGCTGCGGCGGATGTACGGGGAGAACCCCGAGGACGTCTTCTACTACCTGACCGTCTACAACGAGCCCAAGCCGCAGCCCGCCATGCCGGAAGGCGTCGAGGAGGGCATCGTCAAGGGCCTGTACCGGTTCAACGAGGGCCGGGTGGCGGACGACGCCGAGGCGCCGCGCGCCCAGCTGCTCGCCTCGGGCACGGCCATCCACTGGGTCCTGGAGGCACAGCGGCTGCTGGCCGAGGAGTGGGGCGTCGCGGCGGACGTGTGGTCGGCGACGTCCTGGGGCGAGCTGCGCCGGGACGCGCTGGAGTGCGACGCCGCCGCCCTGCGCGGCGAGGAGCGCACCCCGTACGTGACGCGCGTGCTCCAGGGCGCTCCGGGCCCGATCCTGGCCGTCAGCGACTGGATGCGCCAGGTGCCGGACCAGATCAGCCAGTGGGTGCCGGGCGACTACAGCTCGCTGGGCACCGACGGTTTCGGCCTGTCCGACACCCGCGAGAACGCGCGGCGCCACTTCGGGGTGGACGCCCAGTCGATCGCCGTGGCCGCGCTGGCTCAGCTCGCCCGGCGCGGCGAGGTCAAGCAGGAGACGGTCCGGCAGGCGGCCGAGCGCTACGGCCTCGCCTGAGCCGACACGACACCGACACCGACACACCGACGGGACGGTGGGGCCACCGTCCCGTCGGTGTGTCGCGTGGCAGGCCGTCAGATGGAGTGCTCCTCCGGGGATTCGGGCGGCAGCTCCACCTCGGGGTGGCCGCGCAGTTTGAGGATCGCCAGGACGAGCCCGCCCCAGACCACCACGATCGACACGATCAGCATCACGATGGCACTGGCCGACATCAGGCACTCCTCTCCTCGTCCGCCTCCTGCGGCGGCTTGATCTCTCCGCCCCGCCACGGGATGAGCGAGAGGAGGACGGCGATGACCAGGGCACCGGCGGCCACGCCCCAGCCCGCCCAGAGCAGGAAGCTGGTCGGGTAGCCCGCGTAGTTCTCGTCGATCTCCTGGGCGAGGGAGTCGACCAGCATCGCGCCGAGCACGATCGGGGTGATCAGGCCGAGGAAGATCTTCCACCAGCGGCCCAGTTTCACGGCCGAGGTGGCGTCCGCGTCCCGTTGCAGGACGGGCAGCTTGCGCACGATCCAGGCCACGACGACGACGGATGTCAGGGCCGCGAGGGCGATGCCGTAGCGGTTGATGAAGCGGTCGGCGGCGTCCAGCAGGTACAGCCCGCCGTTGGTCGGGTAGAGCAGCAGGGAGGCGAGGGCCACGGCGCCGCCCACGATGGCCACGGCCGGGACGCGGGACATCCGGAGCCGGTCCTGCACGGCGGCGACGATCACCTGCATGATGCTGATGAGCGACGTCCAGCCCGCGATCACCAGGGACAGGAAGAACAGCACGCCGAAGAAGCCGCCCCACGGCATCTCCGAGATGATCGTCGGGAACGCGACGAAGGCGAGGCCGAGGCCGCCCTCCGTGTCGAGGACCTCGGTGCCGCCCTGCGCGGCGAGGAAGCCCAGCGTGGCGAAGACGCCGATGCCGGCGAGGATCTCGAAGGAGCTGTTGGCGAAGCCCGCGACGAGCGCGGAGCCGCTGAGGTCCGAACGCCGTCCGAGGTAGGAGGCGTAGGTGATCATGATGCCGAATCCGACGGACAGCGAGAAGAAGATCTGCCCGTAGGCCGCGACCCACACGTCGCCGTCGGTCAGCGCGTCCCAGTCCGGCGTGAACAGGGCGTCCAGGCCGACGTCGGCACCGTCCAGCGTGAGCGCCCGGATGACCAGGATGACGAAGAAGACCACCAGCAGCGGGATGAAGATCAGCGCGACCTTCTCGATGCCGCGCCGGATGCCGAGGGCGAGGACGACGAGCACCGCCAGCCAGACCGCCAGCAGCGGCCAGAAGACGCCGCCCACGTAGCCGCCGAGGTCTCCCGGGGAGTCCCCCACCTTCAGGAAGTCGGCGAACAGGAAGGTCTCGGCGTCGTCGCCCCACTTCTGGCCGACGGAGAAGCCGACGTAGCGCAGCGCCCAGGCCAGGATGAGCGAGTAGTAGGTGGCGATGACGAAACAGATGGCCACCTGCCACCAGCCGATGAACTGCGCGGGCCGGGAGAGCCGCAGATACGCGGCGGGCGCCGACCCCCGGTACCGCCGTCCGATCGTGTACTCCATGATCAGCAGCGGTAGACCGGCCGTCAGCAGGGCGATCAGATACGGCAGCATGAAGGCGCCGCCGCCGTTGCGGGCCGCCTCGGCCGGGAACCGCCAGATGTTCCCGAGCCCGATCGCCGATCCGATCGCCGCCAGGATGAAGCCCGCCCGGGTGCCCCACCTCTCGCGAGGTTGATCGCTCATGGTCCCAATCCCTCGGTGCCGGTTGCTCTGGTCAGGTGTGCGGCGGTATGCGCCGGATGCTGATTCTTTGTCGTTTTTCGGCGTTATGGGTGTCTGCACGCTAACAGCGCACCGTCCGCTCCGCCTCCCGGACGGGGCCGCGTACGCCCGCCCGTGCGGGTGGTGCTGACGACGCGGCAGAATGCGGGGCCATGCGGGCAGCTCGACTCGTCCGGCTGGTGCTCCTGCTCCAGAACCGGCAGACGATGACCGCCGCCGAACTCGCCGCCGAACTGGAGGTCTCCGAACGGACGGTGACCCGTGACGTGGCGGCGCTGGCCGAGGCCGGGGTACCCGTCTACGCGGACCGGGGCCGGGCGGGCGGCTACCGGCTGCTGGGCGGCTACCGCACCCGGCTGACCGGGCTGGCCCGCGCGGAGGCCGAGGCCCTCTTCCTGTCCGGCGTGCCCACCGCCCTGCGCGACCTGGGCCTGGCCGACGCCGCCTCCGCCGCCGGACTCAAGGTCCTCGCCGCGCTGAACCCGGACCTGAGCGACGCTCAGCGCAGCGTGTCCCAGCGCTTCCACCTCGACGCACCCGCCTGGTGGCAGGAGCCGGCCACGCCGGAGCCCCTGCCCACGCTCGCCGAGGCGGTCTGGGACGACCGCCGGATCGCCGTCCGCTACCGCCGGCGGGGCGACACGACGGTGGACCGCCTCCTCGACCCGCACGGCCTCGTCCTCAAGGCGGGGGTCTGGTACCTGGCCGCCCGGACCGAGGGCGGCTTCCGCGTCTACCGCGTCGACCGGATCGCCTCCGCCGAACCGACCGGCTTCCGGTTCACCCGGGAGGAGTCGTTCGACCTCCCCGCCTTCTGGGAACAGCGCGCCGCGGAGTTCGCCCGCTCCATCCTGCGCACGCGGGTCGTGCTGCGGCTCACCGAGGCCGGGGCACGGCGGCTGCGGCACGTGTACAGCGACCGCGCCGTGGCGGACGAGGCACTGGCCGCGGCCGACCGCGCGGAGACCGACGGCAGGGTGACCCTGACCGTCACCCTGCCCGTGGAGTCCCCGGACGTCGCCTTCGGCCAGCTCTTCGCCCTCGGCCCGGAGGTGGAGATCCTGTCCCCCGCAGACCTCCGCCTCCGCTTCGCCGAGGCCGCCCGCCGCACCGCGGCCCTCTACGACGCCCCCGGCCCGGACGACGACGCCCCCGACCCGGGCTGAGGACGACGCCGGGGCCCGGGCCTAGCGATAGTCCTCCGGGTCGGGGCGGGGGCCCGCGTCGGCACCGGCTCTCTGGTGGGCCTCCAGGTCCTCCAGGTAGGACCAGGCGTCCGGGCGCGAGCCGTCCGCGTCCGTGACGCCGTACTCGCGGGCCAGGTCGGCGCTGGAGAGCGAGCGCCCGTTGAACCGGGCGCGCCCGGGGTCCGCGGCCAGGGCGGCGAGGCCGCGGGCCACGTACAGCGGGGACTCGGAGACGGCGAAGTCGGGGTTCTGCCTGGCGCCCTCGCGCCAGGTGTCCTCGGTCACCTTGAAGTGGGTGTCCAGCATCGTCTCGGAGCGCAGCCAGCCGGGGCTCAGCGCCACGGCCGTCGCCCCGTGGCCCGACAGCTCCTCGCCGAGGCCGCGGGCCATGCGCAGCGGCGCGCTCTTGGCCAGGTCGTAGTAGAGGGGCTTGCGGTAGCGGCGGTTGTAGTCGGCCGTACCGTCCGTCACCTCCACCACCAGGCCGCCCGGCTCCCGCACGAGCAACGGGATCGCGTACCGGCTGGTGACGATGTGGGTCTCGACGCCCAGGCGCAGCACGCGCAGCCCGTCGTCCAGGTCGTGCTCCCACATCGGCTGGTCCCAGCCGACGAGGTGGTCCCCGCCCCAGATGTCGTTGACGAGGATGTCGAGGCGGCCCTGTTCCCGCTCGACACGGGTGAGGAGCTCGGCCACCTGTTCGGGGACCAGGTGGTCCGTGGGAACGGCGATGCCGGTGCCGCCCGCCGCCGTGACGCGTTCCGCCGTGCCCTCGATCGTCTCGGTCGCCCGTCCGATCTCGCTCACCCGCTGCCGCGTCGTGCGCCCGGTGGCGTAGACCGTGGCCCCGGCGCGTCCCAGCTCGACGGCCATCGCCCGGCCCGCGCCCCGGGTGGCGCCCGCGACGAGCGCCACCCTGCCGCGCAGCGGCCGGTCCGCCCTTCCCGCCGTCGGGGATTCGCTGTTGGTCATGCCCTGTCCGTCCTTCCGTCGTGCCCGCGGACCCTCCGCCGCGTTAAGCCGGTTCCACGCTCACACCGATACCCGACACCTTCTGTCCTGTTTTCCGCGTTCCCCCAGGCCCCGCTGCCGCCGCCTGGCCGAAGGCCGTCGCCCGGCTGCGGGACTCCACGTGGCGGGACGGGTGCGCCGGGCGGATGCTGGGTCGCGTGACGATGCACGAGGACGAGTTCTGGGAGCTGGTCGACAGCACCCGCGAGGCTGCCGAGGGCGACCCGGACGAGCAGGCGGAGCTGCTGGTCGAGCGGCTGGCCGAACTCGACCCGGAGACGGTCACCGACTTCTCCCGGCACTTCGAGACGCGCTTCCAGCGGGCCTACCGCTGGGACGTGTGGGGCGCCGCCTGGGTCCTGCTGGACGGCGCGAGTGACGACGTGTTCGACGCCTTCCGCTGCTGGCTCATCGCACAGGGGCGCGCGGTGTTCGAGGGCGCGCTGCACGGCGACCCGGACGACCTCGCCGAGCTGCTGGAGGACTTCGACCCGGAGATCGACGGGGAGGCCGAGGAGCTGGGCTTCGCCGCGGACGAGGCGTACGAGGAACTGCTCGGCACCGAGGTGCCGGACCTGGGGCTGCCCGAGCCGCCGCGGGAACCGCTGGGTACCCCGCTGAACTTCGAGGACGACCGCGTGCTCGCGGAGCGCTTCCCCCAGCTCTGGGCCCGGTTCCGCAGCTGACCCCTCGCGGCGGGACCGGTCGGCCCCGTCGGCCCCAACGGGCCCCCGGCCTTCTCGGCTCCGTCGGCACCGTCGGCTCGTGCAGCTCGACGCGTGGGACGGCTACCCGGCCGGTGCCGTGCTCGAACTGGGCGGCCCCGGCGTCTGCGCGCTCCCTGCCCTCTGCCGCACACGCCACTCCTCGGGGTGTAGGGCAGGAGTGGCTCCCGCGGCTCTGGCCCACGTCATGGGCCCGGTGACCGTTGCGGGACGGGCGCGGACGGCGCCCGCGGCTCTCGGCCCCCGCCACGGCCCCCGCCGCGGGGCGGACGGGACGCGGGGGTGTGCGACCGCCGTGCGCCCGTGCCCTGTCCATGCGCGTGTCCGTCGCATCCCGTAGGTCCGTAGGGTCGGACGCCGCTGGAGCTTTGCCGGAGCCCCGGGAAGGGCATGAGCCGGGCAACTCTTCGCTCCACAGCTCCGCGTCTTTTTCTCCGACCCCCCGGGGAGGGCACGTGCTCAGCGCTGCACCCGCACCTCGCACGGACGGCGGCGACGTCGTCGTCATCGGAGCCGGGCTCGCCGGACTGGCGGCGGCCCGGCACCTGGTGGCCGCAGGGCTCACCGTCACCGTGCTGGAGGCCGCCGAGAGGGCGGGCGGCAGGCTGGCGGCCGAGGAGGTGGACGGCTTCGTGCTGGACCGCAGCGGCCGGCTCTTCTGCGCGGACTGGCCGGAGCTGGCCGCGACGCCGGGCCTGCGGGACCTGGATCTGCGCCCCCTGACGCCGGGCGTCGTCGTCCGCGGCGCGGAGCGGACGGTGCGGCTCGGTGCCGCCCGCGTCCTGCGGCCCGGCGTGGGAGTGGGCGTGGGCGCGGTCGGCGCGGTGGCCTCGGGTGGCGGGGGCATGGGGGGCGCACGCCACCCGGCGCGCGCTCTCACCAGCGCGCTGGACGCGGCCCGGCTGCGGAGCCAGCTCGCCCGGCTGGCCACGGCGCCGCCCGCCCGGCTGCTCACCCGGGTCGAGGCGCCGGCCGCCCGCGCGCTGACGTCCCGGGGCGTGCCCGCCCGGACCGTCGAATCGTTCCTGCGACCGCTCGTGGGCGCCCTGTTGTGCGACCCGGAGCTGATGACGTCCAGCCGCGTCGTCGACCTCGCCCTGCGTTCCTTCGCGCGGCACGGGCTGTGCCTGCCCGCGGGCGGCGGGGCGGCCCTGCCCCGGCTGCTCACCGCCGGGCTCCCGCCCGGACGCCTGCGCACCGGGGTGCGCGCGGTCGGCGTCTCGGCGAACGCGGTGGACACGGAGGAACACGGCACGTTCGACTGCCGCGCAGTGGTCATCGCGACCGGGGCGCACGACGCCGCACGGCTCCTGCCGGGGCTGCGGGTGCCCGCCTACCACCCCGTCACGGTGCTGCACCACGCCGCCGACGCCGCCCCGCCGAGCGATCCGGCCCTGCTGCTGGACGCCGACCGGCGCGGCCCCGTCGCCCACACGATGGTGACCAGCGCGGTCGACCCCTCCCGCGCGCTGCCGGGCCACACCCTCGTCACGTCCGTGGTGCTGGGCCCCGCCGCCGGGGACCCGCCCGGGGTCCTGGACAAGGCGGCCCGGCCGCAGTTGGGCGCGCTGCACGGGGTGCGGGCCGAGCGCTGGGAGCTGGTCGGAGCCCACCACGACGCCCACGCGGCACCGGCGACGCCCGCGCCGCACGACGCCCAGCGCACCGTCCGGGTACTCACCGGGCTGTACGTGTGCGGGGACCACCGTGACGTGGGAACGCCCCAGGGTGCGCTGCGTTCGGCGGCGCGGGCGGCCGACGCGGTGTGCCGGGACTTCGGCGTCCGGGCGCCCGCCGTCGCGCCGCACGCCGCGCACGTCGCCTGACGCGCCTTCCCCCGCCCCGCGCACCGCCTGACGCGCCTCCCCCCGCCCCGCACACCGCGTACGCCGTCTGACACCACCGGCTCCGGCTCGCCGTCGGTTCCGCGCGCGGCGCCGCTCCGTTCACCCGTCCGCCTCCCCCGGTGGGCCCAACTCCCCTAATCTTTCGCTGTTCTGGTCGTCCCTCAGCGAAAGGCGACACGCGTGCGCATACCCTCCTGCCTGGCCGCGGCGGCGTTCTCGACCGTCCTCGTCGCGGCCCCGGCCCACGCCGGCTCCCCCGCCGACCTCCCCGTCTCCGACGCCGACGCGCTCTCCTACGCCCTCAGCACGGGCGTGGGCGTGCACAACGCCTACGAACAGAGCCGCTACCCGTACCTCGCCGATGCCCTCGACTCCGGGGCGGCCATGCTGGAACTCGACGTGTGGACCAACGGCTTCGGCTTCGGCTGGCGGGTCGCCCACGACACGCCGTTCTGGAACCAGAACAACTGCGTGGCCGCCGACACCGCCGCCGAACTGCGCACGAACAGCCGGAACCAGGACCTCGCCGGCTGCCTGTCCGACCTGCGGGCCTGGCACGAGGCGAACCCCGGACACCGTCCGGTGCTGCTGAAGCTGGAGATGAAGGACGGCTTCAACGGCACCGGGGGCCGCGGGCCCGCGGCGTTCGACGCCCTCGTCGCCCGCGAGCTGGGCGACGCCCTGTTCCGCCCCGCCGACCTGCTGGGCGGGCACGCGACCCTCGACGCGGCGGCCCGGGCGGGCGCGTGGCCGGGCCGGGACGCCATGGCCGGGAAGTTCATCATCCACCTCATCCCCGGCACCCTCGAACAGGACAACCCGTTCGACACGCTGTGGACCGACGTCGAGTACGCCCGGCACCTGCGCGCGCTCAAGGCCGAGGGGGCGATCGAGCGGGCCGTGGCGTTCCCGGCGGTCCACCACGCCGTGTCCGGCGACCCGAGAACCCGCTACGAGGACGCCGGGCTGCGGCCGTGGTTCGTCGTCTTCGACGGTGACGCCGCCACCTACGCCGCGGGCGCCGTCGACACCGGCTGGTACGCCCGCAACGGCTATCTCCTCGTCATGACAAACGCCCACGCCGTCCCGCCCGCCATCGACGCCGTGAACCCCACCGAGGCGGAGGCCCGGGCCCGGGTGGAGCGGCTCGCGGAGGCGCACGCCAGCGTCGTCAGCAGCGACTGGACGTCCCTGCCCCGAGTGCTCTCCACCGTCCTCCCGCGCGGTTGACACCGCGGGGCGCTCCGGAGGGCGCTCGGCCCTCTGGGGCGTCCCCGGAATTCCGCTTATCGTTCGGCCATGTTCGAATCGCGGCACATCAGGACCTTCCACGAGGTGGTCCGCACCGGGTCCTACACGGCGGCAGCGCGGTCCCTCGGCTACACGCAGCCCGCGATCACCCAGCAGATCAAGGCGCTGGAACGGGAGGTGGGGGCGCCGCTGTTCCTGCGGGTGGGGCGGCGGATGCGGCTCACCGAGGCCGGGGAGACCCTGGCCCGGCACGCGGGCGCGATCCTGGACAGCATGGCCGTCGCCCAGGAGCAGGTGCGGGCACTCAGCCGCCTGAACACCGGCCGGGTGCGGATCTGCGCCTTCCCCAGCGCGTCCGCGACGCTCGTCCCTGAGGCACTGGCGCGGCTGGCGGCCGGGCATCCGGGCGTACGCGCCGAGCTGCAGGAGAGCGAGCCGCCGGAGTCCCTGCACCGGGTCGTGCGCGGCGAGTGCGACATCTCGCTGGCCTTCACCTACCCCGGGCTGGACGAGCAGGTGCCACCGGAGCTGGTGGAGATACCGCTGCTGGAGGACCAGCTCACCGTCCTCCTTCCGGCGGGACACCCCATGGCGCGCCGCCGGGCGGTACGGCTCGCGGAGCTGTCCGAGGAGCGCTGGATCGCCGGCTGTCTGCGCTGCCGCTCCAACTTCCTGCACGAGTGCGCGGAGTTGGGCTTCGCCCCGGACGTCGTCTTCACCACGGACGACAACCTGGTGGTGCAGAGCCTGGTCGCCGAGGGGCTGGGCATCGCGATGATGCCGGGGCTCGTGCTCTCCTTCCTCGCTCACCGCAAGGTCGTCGGACGGGCGCTGGACCCGGCCTCGCGGCGCCGTATATCCGCTTATGTTTTGCGCGAGCACCTCGACATACCGGCGACGGCGCTCGTGGTCGACGAACTACGCGCCGTGGCCGGGAACCGGACGGGCTGCTGACCCCGCGAATCCATAAGCAATGCTTGAGGCTTACCGAAGAAACCCTCGTTGGACCTGATGGCCGGGCGGCGGGAACCTGCGAGCATGCAGCCGTCAACCGAATCCCCCGCGACCGGCCCGCACACCACCGACCGGCTCAGCGCCCTCGTCAGCGAGATCCGCGACGTCGTCGGCCGGGGCCTGCCTCCCGACATCACCGCCTACCTGGTGGGCGAACGCCTGGCCCCGCATCTGGGCGCCGAGGACCTGCTGACGCCGCGGCAGCGCGAGGGCGACCCCGACCGCTACCGTCAGCACCTGCTGCACGCCGAGCCGGACGGCTCGTTCTCCGCGGTCGCGCTCGTGTGGCTGCCGGGCCAGGGCACGTCCGTGCACGACCACGTCTCCTGGTGCGTCACCGGGGTGCACGAGGGCGAGGAGCACGAGCGCCGCTACCGGCTGGTCCCGGCTACCGCGACGGGTGACCGGGCCCGGCTCGTGGCCACCGAGGAGGTCGTGAACCCGCGGGGCGCCGTGTGCGGGTTCGCCCCGCCCGGCGACATCCACCGCGTCTGGAACGGCTGCGCCGGGACGGCCATATCCCTGCACGTCTACGGGGCCGATGTCTCCCGGCTGGGCAGCAGCGTCCGCCGCGTCTACGACGTGCCCGCCGACCGCTGATGGCGGTACCCCTCACCCGCGCCGCGCGCGGGCCGAGCGGTGCGCCCCGGCCGCGGCGCACCGCACCGCCGTGGCCGGGGCTCGCCCTGGTGGCCGGCGGCGTCGCCGCCGCCTGGGGCGTCCACCGGCTCCTCCCCGCCGTCCCGCTGCTGACAGCGGCCATCGTGCTCGGCCTCCTCGTCGCCCACCTGCCGCGCGCGGGGGGCTTCACCCGGGGCCGTGGGCGGCCCGGACTCTCCCTCGCGGGCCGCCGGTTCATGCGGCTCGGCGTCGTCCTGCTCGGCCTGGAGCTGAGCCTGGCCGAGGTGCTGGACCTGGGCTGGGCGACGGCGGCGATGGTGCTCGGCGTCGTCGTCGCCACGTTCTTCGGCACGATCTGGCTCGGGCGCCGGGTCGGACTGACGGGGGACCAGCCGCTCCTCGTCGCCACGGGCTACTCGATCTGCGGGGCGTCCGCGATCGGCGCGGTGAGCGAGGTCCGGCGCAGCGACGAGCGTGATGTCGCGGCCTCCGTGGCCCTGGTGACGCTGTGCGGGACGCTGGCGATCGCCGTCCTGCCGCTGCTGCACCAGCCGCTGGGCCTCGGCGACGCGGAGTTCGGCCGGTGGGTGGGCGCCGGGGTGCACGATGTGGGCCAGGTCGTGGCGACGGCGCAGACCGCCGGTCAGGAGGCGCTCGGCGAGGCCGTCCTCGTGAAGCTCATGCGGGTCGTGCTGCTGGCCCCGCTCGTCGCCGTCCTCGCCGCCGCCGTGGCCCGGCGGAGGTTCGCCGCGGCCGCCGGCCCCGAGGAGGCCGGCGCCGGCGGAGCGGCGGGCGGTGGCCCGGCGCCGAGACGGCCGCCGCTCGTCCCGCTCTTCGTCGCCGGGTTCCTGGCGTCCGCCGCCCTGCGCACCACCGGCGTCCTGCCCGAGGGGCTGCTGGAGGGCGCCGCGACGCTGCGTGAGGGGCTGCTGGCCGCCGCGCTGTTCGGGCTGGGCAGCGGGGTGTTCCTGCCCTCCCTGGCCCGGACCGGATGGCGCATGGCGGCGGTCGGCTCCGGCTCCTGGGTGGTGATCGCCGGGCTGTCCTACGTCGGTGTGCTCCTCACGGCGTGACCGGGCCCGGGGCGTTGCGGCCGAGGGCGTCCCGCACGGCCTCCGGGGAGCGGGCCACGACGGCGGAGCCGTCGTCCGCCGTGATGATCGGGCGCTGGATCAGCTTCGGGTGGGCGGCCAGGGCGGCCGTCCACCGGGGCCTGGACGCCTCGTCCCGGGGCCAGTCCTGCAGGCCCAGTTCCCGGGCCCGCGGCTCCTGGGTGCGGGTGATGTCCCAGGGCTCCAGCCCGAGCCGGACCAGGAGCTCGCGCAGCTCCTCCTCGCCGGGCGGGTCCTCCAGGTAGCGCCGCACGGTGTAGCCGGCGCCCGCGGCGTCCAGCTCCGTGAGGGCGCTGCGGCACTTAGAGCAGGCGGGGTTGATCCAGATCTCCATGGCGCCCAATGTACGGGCGCGGCGTGGCGCCGCGCCGCCCCACGGGACGGGCCCGGGCAGCACCTCATATGGGTACGCACCATTTGCCGATTACCTGCCGGTACATCACGATCCGGTCGTAAAAGTATCGTTCTGCGGTTGTCAGGCGCACAATGAGAGTGCGGCCAAGGCTTGCGTATACCAGTCCTGAAGGGGGCGAGTCGCAATGGCCTCTGTCTCACATCAAAGGGGCGACCTGGCAGGTCACCCCGACGCCACCGAAATGCGGGAACGCTATGACCGCGTACTCGGCGGCAAGGACGTGGCGCTCGTTGACGGGCCGGTGTTCCTGGTCGGTCTGTACTGCGCCGTGTCCCCGTGGGTCGTGCACTTCTCGGGCAACCAGGCATCGCTGGCGACCCACAACCTGATCATCGGAATCGCTCTGGGGCTCATGGCACTCGGTTTCACCATGGCGCCCGCCCGTATGTACGGGCTGAGCTGGGCCATCTGCGCCGTCGGCGCATGGCTGATCATCTCGCCCTGGGTCGTCGGAACCAGTCCGGACGCGGGCGTCATCCTGAACCAGGTCATCGTCGGCGGTGTCGCCTTCGTCCTGGGCCTTGCCTGCGCGGCGACAGCACTGCGCGTGACACGCGCGGAGCGCTGACCGTCAGGTGGTCAACCCGAGTCCGTGAAGTGCCGGCACTGCAGTGAGGAGGCGTGACACCGGCGAGCGCCGCTCCTACCTCTCCAGCCCGTGAGGAGCGGCGCTTCCGGCTGCCCGGGCCCCGTACGCCCGCCGCCTGACGCCGTGCCGCCGTACCCTGTGCTGCTGTGACCCGTGTGCGGCTCGGCAGACCAACCGCCTGCGTGGCGGCCCTCGGCGTGCTCGGCGCCGCCCAGTTCCTCCGGGAACGGCTGCCCCGCGCCGCCGGTGTGCCGGTGTCCGTCGCGGCGTCGGGGGCGCTCGTCGGCATCGCCCGCCGTGCGGGGGCGGGCTGGGACGAACTCGGGCTCGCCCGGGGCCGGCTCGGACGCGGGGCGCGGTACGGGACGCCGCCCGCGCTCGCCGTGGCCGCGGCGTACACGGCCGGGGCGGCGCTGCCCGTGACCCGGCCCCTCTTCGCGGACGCCCGGGCCGCCCGGACGCTCCCCGGGGCGCTGCGGCAGGCGCTGGTGGACGTGCCGCTGGGCACCGTCCTGCTGGAGGAGACCGGCTTCCGGGCCGTGTTGCCCGCCCTCCTGCGGGAACCGTACGGGACCCGGGGCGCGGAGGCCCTCACGGCGGCGCTCTTCGGGCTGTGGCACGTGCTGCCCTCCGGTGCCCTCCGTGCGGCCAACCCGGCGCTGGCCAGAGCCTCGGCGGGTGGCTCCGAGCCGTCCCGGGCCGCGACGGCGGTCGGCAACGTGCTGGTCACCGCGGCGGGCGGGCTGCTGTTCGGGCTGCTGCGGCGGCGCGGCGACAGCGTACTGGCCCCCGCCCTGGCGCACAGCGCGCTCAACTCCTTCGGGTATCTGGCCGCGTACGCCGTGCGCCGGCCCGCCGAGGGCTAGCCGGGCCCGGGCGCCTCGTGCCCGGGGCCCGTCGTCGTCTGCCCGAGGTGCCCGAGGTGCCCGACGAGGATGCGCCGCAGTTCGCGTGCCGCCCGGGGCGGGGAGACGTCGGAGCGGTGCGCCACCGAGACGGTGCGGTGCAGCCCCGGCGGGGCGAGGGGGGTGGTGCGCAGGCCGGAGCGGTCGGCCACCATGCGCGGGACCACGGCGGGCCCCAGCCCGGCCCGGACGCAGCCGAGCACCGCGTCCATCTCCCCGCCCTCCACGCTGAACCGGGGCTCGAACCCGGCGGCCCGGCAGGCGGAGACGGTCAGCTCGCGCAGGTCGTAGCCGTGCCGGAACATCACCAGCGGGTGGTCCCGCAGCTCGGCGATCCGCAGCCGTTCCGCCCGGGTCGGCGGGGGCTCCCCCGGGGCCGAGACGACGACCAGCTCCTCCCGCAGCAGCTCGGCCGTGACCAGCGCGGGGGCCTGGCCGGGCAGCGGCGTGATGACGAGGGCGAGGTCGAGCTCCCCGGCCGCCAGCACCCCCACCAGATCGCGTGAGCCGCCCTCGTGCACGGCCAGTTCCACGCCCGGATAGCGATCGCGGAAGATCCGCAGCACGTCGGGGACCACGCTGGCGCACAGGCTCGGCGGCGCCCCGAGCCGCACCCGGCCACGGGCCAGCCGGGCCACCTCCTGGACCTCCCGCCGGGCGGTGTCGGTGTCGGCGAGGATGCGGCGGGCCAGCGGCAGCAGCGCCTCCCCCGCGTCGGTGAGGCCGACCGCGCCGCGCGCCCGGTGGAACAGCTCGGTGCCCAGTTCCTTCTCCAGCGCCCGGATTTGCTGGGACAGGGAGGGCTGCGCCACGTGTTCACGCCGGGCGGCCCGCGTGAAGTGGCGGGTCTCGGCCACGGCGGCGAAGTAGCGGAGCTGCTGGAGCTGCATGGGTCCAGTCTAAGGGTGTCGATAGGTGTTCACTATCGTGCTGACGCATTCCATGTCTTGGACGGATCGAGTAGGCGGCTCCTAGCGTCGAGGGCATGGCTCTGGCGACGAAGACGGAGAGACGACCGTCCATCGCGGCGGTGGTGTGGCGCTCGACCGTCGGCAAGAAGGCGGTCATGGCCGTCACCGGCGCGGTCATGCTGCTGTACCTGGTCGTGCACATGCTGGCCAACCTGAAGATCTTCTTCGGCCCGGAGGAGTTCAACGGCTACGCCCACTGGCTGCGCACGATCGGCGAACCCTTCCTGCGGTACGAGTGGTTCCTGTGGTTCGCGCGGGCGGGGCTGCTCGCCTCGGTCGTGCTCCACGGCGTGGCCGCCTACCAGCTCACCCGGCGCGACCGGGCCGCCCGGCCGGTCGCCTACACCCACCGGCGCGCCCGCACCGACTACGCCACGCGCACGATGCGCTGGGGCGGGGTGATCCTCGCGCTGTTCGTCGTCTGGCACGTGCTGGACCTGACGACGGGCACCGTGAACCCCAACGGCGAGCCCGGCCGGCCCTACGAGAACGTCGTCGCGACGTTCGGCACCTGGTACGGCAACGTCATCTACTGCGTGGCCATGCTCGCCGTCGGGCTCCACGTGCGGCACGGGCTGCTCAGCGCCGGGCGCACCCTGGGCGCCGTCGGCGCGCGGAGCGCCCGGGCCGTCCGCGTCACCTCCGAGGCCCTGGCGCTCGTCCTGACCGCCGGCTTCCTCTCCGTCCCCCTCGCCGTCATGACCGGAGTGGTGAACTGACATGAGCTCGACCCCCGCGCAGGCCCCCCAGACCCCCGCCCCGCACCCCCGGCCGCCGGCGCCCGCGAACGGCGGCGGGTACGCCGACTACCGCGTCGGCGCGCCCCTGCGGGACACCGCGGCCCCGGACGGGCCCCTCGCCGAGCGCTGGGACCGCCGTCGGCTGGAAGCCCGGCTCGTGAACCCGGCGGGCCGGCGCAGGCACCGCGTCATCGTCGTCGGCACCGGGCTGGCCGGCGCGGCGGCGGGTGCCACGCTGGCCGAACAGGGCTACCACGTCGAGCAGTTCTGCTACCAGGACTCGCCGCGACGGGCCCACTCCATCGCCGCGCAGGGCGGCATCAACGCCGCCAAGAACTACCGCAACGACGGCGACTCCGTCCGCCGGCTGTTCCACGACACCGTCAAGGGGGGCGACTTCCGGGCGCGCGAGTCCAACGTGTACCGGCTGGCCCAGGTGTCGGTCGAGATCATCGACCAGTGCGTCGCCCAGGGGGTGCCGTTCGCCCGCGAGTACGGCGGTTTGCTGGACACCCGGTCCTTCGGCGGCGTGCAGGTCTCGCGCACCTTCTACGCCCGCGGCCAGACCGGCCAGCAACTGCTGCTCGGCGCCTACCAGGCCCTGTCCCGGCAGATCGCCGCGGGCGCGGTGAGCATGCACCCGCGCACCGAGATGCTGGACCTCGTCGTCGTCGACGGCCGGGCCCGCGGCATCGTCGCCCGCGACCTCGTCACGGGGCGGATCGACACCCACCTCGCGGACGCCGTCGTGCTGGCCACGGGCGGCTACGGCAACGTCTTCTACCTCTCGACCAACGCCAAGAACTCCAACGCCACCGCGATCTGGCGGGCCCACCGGCGCGGCGCCTACTTCGCCAACCCCTGCTTCACCCAGATCCACCCCACCTGCATCCCCCGCTCGGGCGAGCACCAGGGCAAGCTCACGCTGATGAGCGAGTCCCTGCGCAACGACGGCCGCATCTGGGTGCCCGCGGCGGCCGACGACCGGCGCCCCCCGCACGAGATCCCCGAGGCGGAGCGCGACTACTACCTGGAGCGCCTCTACCCCGCCTTCGGCAACCTGGTCCCCCGCGACATCGCCTCGCGGGCCGCGAAGAACGTCTGCGACGAGGGCCGCGGCGTCGGCCCCGGCGGCCAGGGCGTCTACCTGGACTTCGCCGACGCCGTCGCCCGCCTCGGCCGCGGGACCGTGGCCGAGCGCTACGGGAACCTCTTCGACATGTACGAGCGCATCACCGCCGAGGACCCGTACCGGGTGCCGATGCGCATCTACCCGGCCATCCACTACACGATGGGCGGGCTGTGGGTGGACTACGACCTCCAGACCACCATCCCGGGGCTGTTCGCCATCGGAGAGGCCAACTTCTCCGACCACGGCGCCAACCGGCTCGGTGCCTCCGCCCTCATGCAGGGCCTGGCCGACGGCTACTTCGTCCTGCCGCCCGCCCTCGGCGACTATCTCGCCCGGCTGCCGCGCGGCGCGTCCTGGGAGGTGGACGCCGACCACCCGGCCGTCCACGAGGCCGTCTTCGACGTCACCGACCGGCAGTACGCGCTGCTGTCCAACAACGGGGACTGCACGGCCGACTCCTTCCACCGCGAGCTCGGGGCCCTGCTGTGGGACAAGTGCGGCATGGCCCGGGACGCGGAGGGGCTGCGCCGCGCGCTCGACCGCGTCCCGGCCCTGCGCGAGGAGTTCTGGCGGCGGGTGCGGGTGCCCGGCGACGGCCGGGACGTCAACCAGGCCCTGGAGCGCGCCGGACGCATCGCCGACCATCTGGAGCTGGCCGAGCTGATGTGCCTGGACGCACTGCACCGCGCCGAGTCCTGTGGCGGCCACTTCCGGCTCGAGAGCCAGACCGCGGACGGCGAGGCGGCCCGCCGGGACGAGGAGTTCTCCTACGTCGCGGCCTGGGAGTTCACCGGGCCCGGCCGACCACCCGTGCTCCACCGCGAGCAGCTCGCCTTCGAACACGTCCACCCCACCCAGCGGAGTTACGCATGAGGCTCACCCTGCGCGTCTGGCGGCAGGCCGGCCCCGACGCACCCGGCCGGATGACCGCCTACGAAGTCTCCGACGTCTCCCCCGACATGTCGTTCCTGGAGGTCCTCGACGCGCTCAACGAGGATCTCGTCCTGCGGGGCGAGGAGCCCGTCGCCTTCGACCACGACTGCCGGGAGGGCATCTGTGGCGCCTGCGGCATGGTGATCGACGGGCAGGCGCACGGTCCCGAGCGCACCACCGCGTGCCAGCTGCACATGCGGCACTTCGCGGACGGCGACACCATCGACGTCGAGCCGTGGCGGGCGGCGGCCTTCCCCGTGGTCAAGGACCTGATGGTGGACCGCTCGGCCCTCGACCGGATCATCGGCGCCGGCGGCTACATCACCGCGCCCACCGGCAGCGCCCCGGAGGCCCACGCCGTGCCGGTGCCCAAGGACGACGCGGAGCGGTCCTTCGAGAACGCGGCGTGCATCGGCTGCGGAGCCTGCGTGGCCGCCTGCCCCAACGGCTCGGCCATGCTCTTCACGGCGGCCAAGGTCGCCCATCTGAACTCCCTCCCGCAGGGCGAGCCGGAGAGCGACCGGCGGGTGCTGTCCATGGTCGGGACCATGGACGCGGAGGGCTTCGGCGGCTGCACCAACACCGGCGCGTGCGCGACGGCCTGCCCGAAGGGCGTCCCGCTGCCGTCCATCGCCGCGATGAACCGTGGCTTCCTCAGGGCGGCCCGTCGCCGTTGACCCGCTCGACGGCGCGACGCGCCCGGCCACGCTCCACGGCACGGCGGGCCCGGCCCTCCCCCAGCACGTCGGCCGGGGTGAGCAGCCACGGCGGCCCGTCGGCGCCCGGCGTGGGCGCCCCCCGGCCGGGCGGGGCCAGGGCTGCGGCCACCCGCTCGGGCAGGGCATCGGGCCGCAACACGCCCTGGGTGAGGACGCCGGCCAGGGCGTGCCAGAGACCGGCGCGGCGCAGCATGGCGTGGTCGCTGCCGGACAGGACGACGCCGCAGGCCCGGGCTCCGGCCGCCCGGGCCCGGGCGGCCAGGCTCCAGGTGGCCTCGGCGTGGGTCGTGGCGTCCGCCGTGTCGTGCACGAGGGCCAGGGCGCGGCCGCTGAGGTGCGTGACGGGCTCCTCCTCCGGGCACCAGGGGGCGAGCCCCACGACACCGCGCACCCGGGGGTGCCCGGCGATGTGCAGGGCGGCCCGGCCGCCCATGGAGTGCCCGACCAGGACGACGGGCAGCTCGCCGAGCTCCGCCAGCAGGGCCGCCAGCGCGCTCTCGGCGTCCCGTGCGGCGTCGGCCCGCGAGCCGTTCCAGCCGCGGTGCCGGTAGCGCACCTGGGCCACGACGGGCCGCTCGGCGGCGCAGGAGCGGGCGACGGCCCGGGCGAACGGGCGCATGCGCAGGCCCGGCAGGTTCCACCGCGTCGGGGGCTCCAGCGCGTCCGCCCGGCCCCCGTGCAGGAGCAGGATCAGCGCGCCCGGCGCGGCCGGGCGCTGGAGAACCGTGACGCGGGGGTGCTCCACCGGTGAGCCCGCGCTCACTGCCCGGCCTCGGCCGGGAGGAACTCCGGCAGACCGAAGGTGGGGAACAGCTCGGTGTCGAAGAAGGCGGCCACGTGAGCGACCCCGGTGCCCCTGAGGGTGAGGACCTGGAGGTGGAAGGGCTGGTAGGTGCCGTCCTCGGCACGCATGTACAGACCGAAGGCGGGCTGCCCGTTGGCCGGCGCGGGGACGAGCTTCATGTCGCCGGGGCCGCCGGGGCACCGGGTGTCGATCAGCTCGCGGATGACGGCGGGGCCCTGGTACCAACCGGTGAACGGCGGCATCTCCCAGACGGCGTCCTGCGTGAACAACTTGACGATCTCGCTCATGTCCTTGACCTCGAAGGCCGCGACGTAGCGGTTCAGCAGCTCCCGCTTCTCCTGCTCGTCGGGCTCGGCCACCGTGTCCTCCTCGGGCGCCGCCTTCCTGAGCTGGGCACGGGCCCGCTGCAGGGCGCTGTTCACCGAGGCCGTGGACGTCTCCAGCAGCTCGGCGACCTCGGCCGCGCGCCACCTCAGCACGTCCCGCAGAAGCAGGACCGCGCGCTGCCGGGCGGGCAGGTGCTGGAGGGCGGCCACGAAGGCCAGCCGGATGCTCTCGCGTGAGGTGACGACGGCCGCCGGGTCCGCCCCGTCGGCCCCGACCAGGGCGTCGGGCACGGGCTCCAGCCACGGCACCTCGCCCTGCTCGACCAGCTCGTCGGCCGGGTCGGCGCTGGGTGCGCCCAGGCCGGTGGGCAGGGGCCGCCTGCCGCGGCTCTCCAGGGCGTCGAGACAGGTGTTCGTGGCGATCCGGTGCAGCCAGGTACGCATGGACGAGCGGCCCTCGAACTTCTCGTACGCCCGCCAGGCCCGCAGATAGGTCTCCTGGACGAGGTCCTCGGCGTCGTGCACGGAGCCCAGCATCCGGTAGCAGTGGGCCAGCAGCTCCCGCCGGAACGGGTCCGCCAGCCTCGGGAACTCGTCCGCCGGGTTTTTCACGTTGCTGACCTGCTCGTTTGCCATGGCGCATCCCTCTCATCGCCCATACGCCTGCCGTCGTACCGCGTGCTTCGCCATCCTTGCAGAAGGCTCTGACAACGGCCCCTGCACAAGGAGGAATCGGAACGGGCAGACCTGGGGAACGTATAGTCGATCACGGTTCACAGGTTCGAGTGGAAGACCAGTGACCACAGACGGCCGCGGGTGAGGGTGCCGGGTCCGGGCGCGTGCGCCCGGCCACCGGCCCCGGCACGCACCCGCCGGACGGGCTGCGGCATCCCGGGGGGAGAGGCGGCATGGCAGGACACGGACGGAGAGGCGACGTGAGCGGGCCGCGGGAGGTGGCCACCCACTGCCCCTACTGCGCGCTCCAGTGCGGCACCCGGCTCACCCACGACCCGGGAACCGACGACCCCGGAACCGGCCCACGGTCCGGCTCCGGCGCCGGGCGCGTGCGGGTGCGGCCCTCGGACTTCCCCGTCAACCGGGGCGGGCTGTGCCAGAAGGGCTGGTCCGCCGCCGCCGTTCTCGACACCCCCGACCGGCTGCGCACCCCGCTGCTGCGCGGCGCCGACGGCGAGCTGGCCCCGGTGGGCTGGGAGACGGCGCTCGACGCCGTCGCGGCCGGGCTGCGCCGGGCGGCGGACGAGCACGGGGCGGACGCCGTGGGCGTCTACGGCAGCGGCGCGCTGACCAACGAGAAGGCGTACCTCCTGGGCAAGTTCGCCCGCGTCGCCCTCGGCACGGGCCAGATCGACTACAACGGCCGGTTCTGCATGTCCTCGGCCGCCGCGGCGGGCAACGCCGCCTTCGGGCTCGACCGGGGCCTGCCCTTCCCCGTCACCGACCTGGGCCGGGCCGACGTCGTCCTGCTCGCCGGGGCCAACCCGGCCGAGACCATGCCGCCGCTGCTGCGGCATCTGGAGCAGGCGGCCCTCGTCGTCATCGACCCGCGACCCACCCGCACCGCGCGGGCCGCGAAGCTGCACCTCCAGCCCACGCCCGGCACCGACCTGGCCCTGGCCCTCGGCCTGCTCCACATCGCCCGGGCCGAGGGCCACTGGGACGCCGCGTACGTGGCCGAGCGCACCACGGGCTTCGAGGAGGCGTGGCGGCACGCGGCCGGCTGGTGGCCGGAGCGGGTGGAACAGGTCACCGGCGTGCCGGCCGGGCTGCAGCGCGAGGCCGTGCGGCTGCTGGCCGAGGCGCGCTCCGCCTACGTCCTGACCGGCCGGGGCGTGGAGCAGCACAGCAAGGGCGCCGACACGGCGGCCGCCTTCGTCAACCTCGCCCTCGCGCTCGGGCTCCCGGGCCGGGAGGGCAGCGGCTACGGCTGCCTGACCGGCCAGGGCAACGGGCAGGGCGGCCGGGAGCACGGGCAGAAGGCGGACCAGCTCCCCGGCTACCGCTCGCTGACGGACCCGGTGGCCCGCGAGCGGATCGCCGAGGTGTGGGGCGTCGACCCGGACGGGCTTCCGGGCCCCGGGCGCAGCGCCTACCGGCTGCTGGACGCGCTCGGCCGCCCGGAGGGCCCGCGCGCGCTGCTGGTCTTCGGGGCCAACCCGGCGGTCTCCGCGCCGCACGCGGGCCACGTCACCGAGCGGCTGGCCGCGCTGGACCTCCTGGTCGTGGCGGACTTCGTGCCCTCCGAGACGGCCGAGCTGGCCGACGTCGTGCTGCCGGTCGCGCAGTGGGCCGAGGAGGACGGCACGATGACGAGCCTGGAGGGCCGGGTCCTGCGCCGCCGCCGGCTGCTTCCTCCGCCGCCCGGGGTGCGCACCGACCTGGAGGTGCTGCGGGAGCTCGCGGTGCGGCTCGGCCGCCCCGCGGAGGCGTTCCCCGCCGAGCCCCGGGCCGTCTTCGACGAGCTGCGCCGGGCCTCGTCCGGGGGCCGGGCGGACTACGCGGGCATCGACTACGAGCGGCTCGACGCCGGGGAGGCGCTGCACTGGCCCTGCCCCGCCGCCCCGCCGGGCGGGCCCCCGCACCCGGGCACACCACGCCTGTTCCTGGACGGCTTCGCCCACCCGGACGGCCGGGCCCGCTTCGCCGCCGTCGAGCACCGTGCGGCGGGCGAGGACGTCAGCCGGGAGTACCCGCTGTACGCGACGACGGGCCGGGCCCTGGCCCACTACCAGTCCGGGGCCCAGACGCGCCGCACCCCCGAACTCCTCGACGCCGTACCGGAGGTGTACGTCGAAATGCATCCGGACACCGCCGAGCGGGCCGGGCTCGCCGAGGGCGCGCTGGCCCGGGTCGCTTCCGCCCGGGGCAGCATGACGGCCCGGGTGCGCGTGGTCCCCGGCCTGCGCGCCGACACCGTCTTCGTGCCGTTCCACTTCGCCGGGCGGGGCCGCGCCAACCTGCTGACCAACCCGGCGCTGGACCCGCGCAGCGAGATGCCCGAGTTCAAGGTGTGCGCCGTCCGCGTCGGCCCGTGCCCGGAGCCGGCGTGAGCGCCGGGGCGGCGCACGCGCGTATGGACGACGCGGTCGTCGTCGTCGGGAACGGACCGGCCGGGCACCGGCTGGCCGAGCGGCTGGCCCGGCTCGGGCACCGCGGCCCGGTCACCGTGCTGGGCGCCGAGCCGCGCGCGGCGTACCACCGGCCGCTGCTGTCGCTCGTCCTCGCCGGGCGGCTCCCGGCCGAGGCGCTGGAGCCACCGCCCGCGGCCGGGATGGAGGACGGGGGCACCACCGTCCGTACCGGCGTGCGGGTCGTGTCCCTGGACCGCCAGAACCGGACCGTGCGCACCGAGGACGGCGGCGGGTTCCGCTACGACACGCTGGTGCTGGCCACCGGGGCGCGGCCGCGGCTGCCGGAGTTGCCCGGGCTGCGCGGCCCGGACGGCGCGCCGGCGCCCGGAGTCGCCGTCCTGCGCACCCCGCGGGACTGCGCGGAGATCGCGGCCGGTGCCGCGGCGGGGCCCGTCTGTCTGCTCGGCGGCGGGGTGCTCGGGGTGGAGGCCGCCGTCGCGCTGCGCGGGCGGGGGCACGACGTCAGCCTGGTGCACCAGGGCCCGCACCCGCTGCACGAGCGCCTGGACGCCCGAGCGGGCGAGCTGCTCGTCCGGCACCTGGAGGGGCTCGGAGTGCGGCTGCTGACCTCGCGCCGGGCTGTGCGACGGCTGCCGGACGGGCTGCTGCTGGCCGACGGCGAGAAGGTGCCGGCCGGGACGCTGGTGGTGTGCGCCGGGGTGCTGCCGGAGACGGCGCTCGCCCGGCGGGCCGGGCTCGCGGTCCGCTCCGGGGTGCTCGTCGACGACCGGCTGTGCACCACCGACCCGCGCGTCCACGCCATCGGGGACTGCGCGGAGCACGCCGTCGGCGTCCCCGGCTCGGTGCACACCGCCTGGGCCCAGGCCGACACCCTCGCCGCGCTCCTCACCGGCCGCGGCGAGCGCTACCGGGGCGACCGTCCGGCCCTCCGGCCCCGGGTGGGCGGTCTGGAGCTGGCCGTGTTCGGCCCACCCGAGGACGCCCGCGGCGAACGCGACGTGGAGCGCGTGACGTACTCGGACCCGGCGCGCGGCGGCTACGCGCGCCTGGAGCTGGCCGCGGGCCGCGTACGGCGGGCCGTCCTCGTCGGCCTGCCGGCCGCCGCCGCCACCGTCGGCCAGCTCTACGAGCGCGGCCTTCCCCTCCCCTCCGACCGGCTGGCGCTGCTGCGCGGGACCCCGCCGCGCGGGGGCGAGGTGCCCCGGCCCGACGGCGAGAGCGTGGTCTGCCACTGCAACAACGTCACCCGCTCGACACTCTCGCGGGCCTGGCGCTCCGGCGTCCGCGACGTGCCGGGCCTGTCCGACTCGACCAGGGCGGGCACCGGTTGCGGCAGCTGCGTGGCGGAGCTGCGCTCGCTGTGCGCGGCGCTGGCCGCGGCCGACGGCACGCGTCCGGCCGTGGCGCAGGCGGCGGGCGGACGGGGGGCGCGGTGAGCGGCACCCTCGTCGTCGTCGGGCACGGCATGGTCGCGCACCGGCTGGTGGCCGAGCTGCGCCGACGGGACCCGGCGCGGCGCTGGCGGATCGTGGTGCTCGGCGAGGAGAACCGGCCCGCCTACGACCGCGTGGCCCTGTCCTCGTATCTGAACGGCCGCCGCGAGGAGGAGCTGCGGCTGCGGGACGTCCCGGGCGAGGACGGCCCCGCCCTCACGGTCCGTCAGGGCGTACGCGTGGTCGGCCTGGACCGCGGGCGGCGGACGGTGGCCTGCTCGGACGGCACCGAGGTCCGCTACGACGCGCTCGTCCTGGCCACCGGCTCCCGTTCGTTCGTGCCGCCCGTCCCCGGGCACGACCTGCCGGGGTGCTTCGCGCACCGCACCCTCGACGACCTGGACGCGATCCGCGCGGCGGCCCGTCCCGGGCGCCCCGGGGTCGTGGTCGGCGGCGGCCTGCTCGGGCTGGAGGCGGCGGGCAGCCTGCGGGGGCTCGGGCTGAGCCCGCACGTCGTGGAGTTCGCGCCCTGGCCGATGCCCGCCCAGCTCGACGCGGACGGCGGCGCGCTCCTCGCCGCCCGGCTGCGTTCGCTCGGCCTCACGCCGCACTGCGAGGTGACCGTCCGCGAGGTGACGGCGGGTCCGGACGGCCGGGCCCGGGCGGTCGTGCTGTCGGACGGGCGGGTCCTTGAGGCATCCGTCGTGGTGTTCGCCGCAGGCATCCGCCCGCGTGACGAACTGGCCGAGGCCGCGGGGCTGGAGCGCGGGCCACGCGGCGGTTTCCGGGTGGACGGCCACTGCCGCACCGCCGATCCACGGGTGTGGGCCGTCGGCGAGTGCGCGGCGCTGCGCGGCCGCTGCCACGGGCTGGTCGGCCCGGGCTACCGGATGGCCGAGTCCGTGGCCGCCCAGCTCACGGAGGAGGCCCCCGCCCCGCTGCCCGAACCGGACCTCGCCACCCGGCTCAAGCTGCTGGAACTGGAGGTGGCCAGCTTCGGGGACGCCCACGGGACGACGGAGGGCTCGCTGGCCTTCAGCGTCGGGAACCCGGGCGCCGGAACCTACGCCCGGCTCACCCTCGGCCCGGACGGCGACACGTTGCTGGGCGGCGTCCTGGTGGGCGACACCCGCGCCTACGCGCTGCTGCACTCCCTGCGCGGCCACCCCCTCCCCACCGCCCCGGACGCCCTCCTGCGCCCCCCGCCGTCCTGAACGGGCCCGGGCGGCGGGTGCGTCGACGCACCGGTACACCGACACGCCGGTCGTCCCATGAGCCGACTCCACCGATGAGCTGACGATCCCATCGATCCGCCGATCGGGTCGGCCCACGCCGCCCTCCCGCGTGACGCGTTGACCCCGTACCGCGGCGAGCAGTTGACTCCACGCCGTCGGATCACCTGAAGCCCTCAGCCTTGGGGAGTGGGTCATGCACAAGACCGGCAGACGGGGCGCCGGGGGCGCCCTGCTCGCCTCCGCCGCCACCCTCGCCGCCCTGCTCCCGCTCGGCGCGGCGGATTCCGTCGCACGGGCCGCGGAGCCGGAGGGGCGTTCCCGCGTCGTCGTCGACTCCGTCGTCCAGCCCGTCCGGGAGGGCGGGACCGCGCGGGTGCGGCTGCGCGTCGTGACGCCCGGGTCCGCGCCGCTCGCCGGGCCGGTGACCGTCCGGTACTCCGCGGCGAAGGGCAGCGCGAAGCCGGGCGAGGACCTCGAAGCGCCCGAGGGCACGCTGTCCTTCCCGGCCGGGGCCCGCTCGGGTACCACGCGCTCCATCGCCGTGCGCACGTACGACGACGGCCGGGCCGAGACCGCCGAGACGCTGCCGCTGAAGCTGGACGTCACGGGCGCGCGAGCCCCGGAGCAGCGTCCGACGGTGGTGATCGACGCCCACGGCCTGCCCTATCTCGACGCCCGGCGCCCGGTGCACGAGCGCGTCGCCGACCTGCTCGCGCGCATGACCCCGGCCGAGAAGGCGGGGCAGATGACGCAGATCGAGCACAACGCGCTGAAGGCCCCGGGCGACCTCGCGGCCCGGCACATCGGCTCGCTGATCTACGGCGGCAGCCACCCGCCCCGGCCCAACACCCCGGCGGCCTGGGCGGCGCTGACGGACTGGTACCAGCTCCGGGCGCGGACGGACCGGCTCCAGATCCCGATCCTGCACGCCATCGACGCGGTGCACGGCCACAACACCGTCGTCGGCGCGACGATCATGCCGCACAACATCGGGCTCGGGGCGTCCCGCGACCCCTCCCTCGTCGCCCGGGCCGCCGAGGTGACGGCCGTCGAGACACGGGCCACCGGCATCCCCTGGACCTTCGCGCCCTGCCTGTGCGTCTCGCGGGACGAGCGCTGGGGGCGCGCCTACGAGTCCTTCGGCGAGGATCCGGAGCTGGTGAAGGCCATGGCCACGGCCGTCCAGGGCCTCCAGGGCGCTGCCGACGGGAGTGAACTCCACCGCCGCGACCGGATCATGGCCACGGCCAAGCACTTCGTGGCCGACGGGGCCACCGCGTTCGGCTCCTCCACCCACGGGGACGGTTACACGGTCGACCAGGGCATCGCCCGGATCACCCGCGAGGAGCTGGAGAGCGTCCACCTCCCGCCCTTCGCCGAGGCGGTGCGGCGCGGCGTCGGCACCGTCATGCCGTCCTTCTCCTCCCTCGACCTCGCCGGGGACGGCCGGGGTCCGGTGCGCATGCACGCCCACGGCGAGCTGATCAACGGCGTGCTGAAGGACCAGATGGGCTTCGACGGGTTCGTCGTCAGCGACTGGAAGGCCATCGACCAGATCCCCGGCGACTACGCCACCGACGTGCGCACCGCCGTCAACGCGGGGGTGGACATGAACATGGTCCCGCACGCCTACCGGGAGTTCCAGGACACGCTGCTCGCGGAGGTGCGGGCGGGCCGGGTGCCGCAGTCCCGGATCGACGACGCCGTCGCCCGCATCCTGACCCGCAAGTTCCAGCTCGGCCTCTTCGAGCGGCCCTTCGCCGACACCACCCACCTCGACCGGGTCGGCTCGGCCGAGCACCGGGCGGTCGCCCGGGAGGCCGTCGCCAAGTCCCAGGTCCTGCTGAAGAACGACGGCGTCCTGCCGCTCTCCCCCGGCCAGAAGGTGTACCTCGCCGGGTCCAACGCGGACGACCTCGGCAACCAGACGGGCGGTTGGACGATCACCTGGCAGGGCTCCTCGGGCGACATCACCGAGGGCACGACGATCCGGGAGGCGCTGCGCGCGGTGGCGCCCGCGGGCCGGATGACGTACTCCGAGGACGCCTCGGCCCCCACGGGCGGTCATGACGTCGGCGTGGTCGTCGTCGGCGAGACGCCCTACGCCGAGGGCAAGGGTGACGTCGGCAACGGCGGCCACGACCTGCTGCTCTCGGCCGCCGACCGCAAGGCCGTGGACACCGTCTGCGGCGCGATGCGGTGCGTCGTCCTCGTCGTCTCCGGGCGTCCGCAGATCGTCACCGGACAGCTCGGCGCCATGGACGCCCTCGTCGCCTCCTGGCTGCCCGGCACCGAGGGAGCGGGCGTCGCCGACGTCCTGTACGGCAGGCGGCCGTTCACCGGCCGCCTGCCGGTGAGCTGGCCGCGCTCGGCCGAGCAGGTCCCGGTCAACGTCGGGGACGCCGACTACGACCCGCTGTTCCCCTACGGCTGGGGCCTGACGACGGACGTCCCGGCGGCCGGGGCCGGCTGGCTCGCGGACGGCGGCCCCGCCGCGGCCGGGCACCGCTTCCGACCGGGGGAGCCGACGCGGGCCGTCCGCGCGTTCTCCCGGGCGGCTCGCCCGGCCGGCTGAGCCCCACCGCGACAGCGCCGCCGTCCCCCCTCGGGGGCGGCGGCGCTGTCGCGTGTTTCCGGCCCGTTTGCGCGCGGGGTGTGACGTGTCACAGACAAGCAGGCGACACTGTGGGAAGTTCAACTGCATTACTCATCAGTAGAGTTATGCCCCGGCAGCGACGGCCCGCGACGGCCCCGCGCCCCGCCGGAAGGTCGGAGAGGAACGCATGAGCACCTTGAACGGCATGACGCTCGACCACGCCGTCGACACGGCCCGGTACCCCCTGGCCGAGCTCGACGGTCCGACGGGAGCGGCCGTCGTCGCCCGCGCCCGCCGGGACCTCGACACTCTCGGCTGCACCGTGCTGCCCGACTTCGTGCGCCCCGGACTGCTCGACGCGCTGCGGCGCGAGTGCGCCGCCATCGCCCCGCAGGCCCACTACGACGTCGAGACCGTCAACGTCTACAACATTCCCGTCGACTCCGAGCTGCCCGAGGGCCACCCCGGCCGGCGGACCTTCCAGCGGGGCAACGCCTTCGTGCCCCGGGACCGCGTCCCACACGGCTCGCTCATCGACCTCCTCTACCGCGACCCCGCCTTCCAGCACTTCCTCGCCCGCTGCTTCGGGCTGCCCCGGCTCCACGAGCTGGCCGACCCGCTCTCCGGCCTCGTGCTCAACGTCGTGGGGCCCGGCATGGAGCACCCCTGGCACTTCGACACCAACGAGTTCACCGTCAGCATGCTCACCCAGGAACCCGACGCCGGCGGGGTCTTCGAGTACTGCCCGGGCATCAGGACCGCCGACGACGAGCGCTTCGACGACGTGCGAGCCGTGCTCGCCGGGGAAGGTGAACGCCTGGTACGCCGTCTTCCGCTTCACCCCGGTGATCTGCAACTGTTCAAGGGCCGCTTCTCGCTGCACCGTGTCAGCCCCGTGCGGGGCGCGATCGCACGCCACTCCGCGATCTTCGCGTACAGCGAGCGCCCCGGGGTCGTCGGCAGCGTCGCCCGCACCCGGCAGCTCTTCGGCCGCGTCCTGCCAGAACACCTGGCGGCGGCCCGGGGCCAGGCCGTCCGGGGCGACCGGCTGCTCGACTGACGAACCGACGGTTACCGACGGAGGCCCGTACCTGTGCGTCTCGACGCGAACGGCAAAGTCTCGCTCGACCACGTCTACAACCAGCCTGACCCGCGCCCGTACTTCCGGGCCTTCCATCCCCTGGGCTACGCCATCCCGCAGCACGCCAAGCCCTACTTCGCCAAGCTCGTGCGCGAGTACCGCGACGCCCGGGGCGTGGCGGTGCCGCAGGTGCTCGACATCGGCTGCTCGTACGGCATCAACGCCGCGCTGCTGAAGTACGACATGACCCTGGACGAGCTGTACGCGCGCTACTGCCCGCGGGAGCCGGACACCCGCACCCGCGAGGCGCTCCTCGCCCAGGACCGCGAGCTGGCCGCCCACCCGGCGGGCCCCGCCGTGCGGGTCGTCGGGCTCGACTCCTCCGCCGAGGCCCTCGCCTACGCCCGCGAGGCCGGGTTCCTCGACGGCGCCGTCCGCGCCGACCTGGAGCGCGACGAGCTCACGCCCCCGCAGCGCGACGCCCTCGCGGGCACGGACCTGATCGTCTCCACCGGTGCGCTCGGCTACGTCTCCGAGCGCACCCTGGTCCGCGTCCTCCGGGCCCAGGGCGAGCGGCGCCCGTGGATGGCCCACTTCATGCTGCGCATGTTCCCCTTCGACCCCATCGACGCCGCTCTCGCCGACCTCGGCTACGAGACCACCCGCGTCGACGGCTTCTTCCGGCAGCGCCGGTTCGCCTCTCCCGAGGAGCAGGCCCGCCTGCTGGAGGGCATGGCGGACGCCGGGGTGGACCCGAGCGGTCTGGAGGCGGAAGGCTGGATGTACGCGCACCTCTACCTGTCCCGCCCCACCGCGTCCCGTTCCGACAACGTGAATCGAGAGCCCCGTTGAACAGCACCTTCGGACATGAAGCCGAGCTGCCGCGCGTTCCCCTGCCCACGCTGGAGGAGAGCTGCGAGCGCTTCCTCACCTGGTGCGCGCCGCTGCTGACGGCCGAGGAGCTGGCGGCCACCGAGGCCGAGGTCGCCGCCTTCCTCGCCCCCGACGGCCCCGGCCGCGCCCTGCACGCCGCGCTGGCCGAGTACGACGCCGCCGAAGGCGTGCACAGCTGGCTCGACACCTTCTGGCCCTACCGCTACCTGGGCCGCCGCGACCGGATCGCACTCAACGCGAACTTCTTCTTCCTCTTCGCGGACCACGCGGACGGTGAGGACCGCGCGGACGGCGGCGGGGCCCAGATCCCCCGGGCGGCCGGGCTCGTCGCGGGCGCGCTGGACTACAAGCGCTCGATCGACCGCGGGCAGCTGCCGCCCGTGACGCAGCGCGGGGTGCCGCAGTCCATGGTGCAGAACCGGTACCTGTTCTCCACCACCCGCATCCCCGGCGCCGAGCAGGACACCGTCCGCGCCCCGTACACCGAGGCGTGGCCCGGTCCCTCGGAGGCCCGGCACATCGTCGTCTTCCACCGCGGCACCATGTACCGCATGGACGTGATCGGCCCCGACGGCGTCCCGTACTCCCTGGAGGACCTCGAAGCCGGGCTGTGCCACGTCACGAAGGCGGCCACCGAGCGGGAGCCCGCGCCCGTCGGCCACCTCACCACGATGGCCAGGGCCGAGTGGGCCGCCGCCCGCTCCTCGCTCCTGGCCCTCGACCCGCGCAACGCCGAGGCCCTGGACGACGTCGAGACCGCCCTCTTCTGCCTCTCCCTGGAGGACTTCGCGCCCGCGGACGAGCAGGCCGCCTGTGACGAGCTCCTCCACGGCGACCGCGGGAACCGCTGGTTCGACAAGGCCGTGACCCTCGTCGTCTTCGCGGACGGCCGCGCGGGCATCAACGTCGAGCACTGCGAGCTGGACGGCACGACGATCCTCGGCTTTGTCGACGCCCTCCTCGGCGCCTCCGCCCAGGAGCACGCCGAACGCTCGGGAGCCGCCGCCCAGGGCCTCCCCGCCCTGGAGCCGATCAGCTTCGTCCTGGACGAGGAGCTGCGCGCCCTGGTGCGCTCGGCCGCCGAGTCCTTCGCCGCCTACGGCGAGGCCACGGCCACCGCCACGGTGGCGTTCCCGGACTTCGGCAGCGGCACGGCCAAGGCCCTCGGCGTCTCCCCCGACGCCTTCGTCCAGTGTGCCTACCAGCTCGCCCACCAGCGGGCCAAGGGACGTCTGGGCGCGACCTACGAGTCCATCGCCACCCGCCAGTACCGGCACGGCCGTACCGAGGCCATGCGGGTCGTCACCCCGCAGATGCAGGGCTTCGTGGCCGCGATGGAGAACGACACGGCCTCTGCCGAGACCCGCCGCGCCGCCTTCCGGGCCGCCGCCACGGCGCACGTCGAACGGGCCAGGGAGTGCCAGACGGGCCGGGCCCCCGAACAGCACCTGTGGGAGCTGGAGCTGATCCAGCGCCGCCGCGGCGGGCCGCAGCCGGCCCTCTACCGCTCCCCGGGCTGGCAGATCATGCGCGACGACTTCCTGAGCACCAGCTCCGCCCCGTCCACGCACATCCGGTACTTCGGCTTCGGCTCCACCAGCACGCAGTGCATCGGAGTCGCCTACGTCCTGCTCCCCGACCGCTTCCACGTCTACCTGAGCACCCCGGCTCCGGTCGCGGCGCAGATGCACACCTTCGCCGCCGAGCTGCGCGCCGCCGTGGCCGAGCTGCGGGAGCTCCTCGCGGGCGAGCGGCCCGCTAGCTGATCCCGGCCCACGCCCGGCCCACACGGCGCGACGCCCCTCGGACGGACCGAGGGGCGTCGCGCGTGGTGCCCGGCGACCGCCCTGGGCCGGGCGGCCGGGTGCCGGCCTCTCGTCAGGCCAGGGGAGCCGGATACGTCGGGTACTCGGCGCCGGAGACGTACTGGACGACGCGGACGACCTGGCAGGAGTAGCCGAACTCGTTGTCGTACCAGAGGTAGAGGATCGCGTTGTCGCCGTCGACCTTGGTGGCACCGGCGTCGACGATCGAGGCGTGGCGCGAACCGATGAAGTCGTTGGAGACGGCGTCGGGGGCGCTGATGAAGTCGATCTGACGCTTCAGCGGCGAGGTGAGCGAGACGTTGCGGAGGTAGTCGAGCACCTCGTCGCGGTTGGTCTCGCGCGCGAGCTGGAGGTTGAGGATCGCGATCGAGACGTCCGGGACCGGGACGCGGATCGAGCTGCCGGTGATCTTGGCCTGGAGGTCGGGCAGGGCCTTCGCCACGGCGGAGGCGGCACCCGTCTCGGTGATGACCATGTTCAGCGGCGCCGAGCGGCCACGGCGGTCCGACTTGTGGTAATTGTCCAGCAGGTTCTGGTCGTTCGTGAACGAGTGGACGGTCTCCACGTGGCCCCGCAGGACCCCGTACTCGTCCGCCATCGCCTTCAGCGGCGGCACGATCGCGTTCGTGGTGCAGGACGCACAGGAGATGATCTGCTCGTCCTGCTTGATCGTGTCGTGGTTGACGCCGTGCACGATGTTGGGCACGTCACCCTTGCCGGGCGCGGTCAGGATGACCTTGTCGATGCCGGGGCGCAGGTGCTTCGAGAGCCCCTCGCGGTCGCGCCACTTGCCGGTGTTGTCGACGAGGATGGCGTCCTTGATGCCGTACGCCGTGTAGTCCACCGACGTCGGATCGTCGGAGTAGATCACCTTGATCTCGTTGCCGTTGGCGATGATCTTGCTGTTCGCCTCGTCAACGGTGATCGTGCCCTGGAACTGGCCGTGGATGGAGTCGCGGCGCAGCAGGGAGGCGCGCTTGACGAGGTCCGCGCCGTCCGTCGTCCCGCTCCGGCGCACGACGATGGCGCGCAGCCGCAGGCCGTTGCCGGAGCCCGCCTTCTCGATGAGCAGCCGGGCGACCAGCCGGCCGATGCGGCCGAACCCGTAGAGGACGACATCGCGCGACTCGCGGCGGTCGATCTTGTTGGCTCCCGTGGCCCCGGCGACGGCCTCGGCGGTGAACTCCTCCACCGACAGGCCACGGTCGTCGGCCCGGTACGTCGCTGCGAGCATGCCGATGTCGATCTGGGACGGGCCGAGATCGAGCGTGGTCAGAGCATTCAGGAACGGCAGCGTCTCGGTGACCGACAGTTCCTCACCGGCGATCTGCCGGGCGAAACGGTGGGTCTTCAGGATGCTGACGACCGATTTGTTCACCAGGGAGCGGCTGTGCAGCAGGACCGTGACGTCCCGCTCGCGGTGCAGCTTGCCGATGATCGGAATCATCGACTCCGCGATCTCCTCGCGGTGCTTCCAGTTGGTGAACGTGTCCTCGTTGACAGTCACTGTTCATCTTTCGAGCTAGGCGGCGCTCAGATGATGCTACCGGGCGCCTCTTCGAGCGTGAAACGGGACCACCGCGAACGCGACCACCACCAGCCCCACCTGCGGAAACCCGATTCCGGGCACGGGCGACGCCGTCGTTCCCGCTCGCGCTCCCCCTCACCCGGACGGGCCAGCACAGCTCGCCGCGGCCAGGCCGGTCGCCCAGGATCGGGTCCTGCCGCCGAATGGCGGCGGCGACGGCTCGGGGGCCGAAGGACGGAGAGGACGACCATGGCCGACACCCCGCACAACACGGCAGGCTCCACCCGCCACGCGAGCACCGAGGCTTCCGACCTCTCCGGCGGAGTGATCTTCGCCGGTGTCCTGATGCTCACGGTCGGCGCCATGAGCATCCTCGTCGGGATCGCGGGCATCGCCGAGGACGACGTGTACGCCCGCGTCGGCGACTACGTCTACGAGTTCGACCTGACCACCTGGGGCTGGATCCACCTGGTCCTCGGCGCGCTCGTGGCCCTCACCGGCCTGGGTGTGCTCACGGGCGCGGCCGTGGCGCGCGGCGTCGGCGTGGCGCTGGCGGTCCTCGTCGCCATCGCGCAGTTCATGTGGCTCCCCTACCAGCCGGTCTGGTCCGTGGTGGCCATCGCGATCGCCGTGTTCATCATCTGGGCCCTGACCACCGACACCGGACGGAAGAGGGCCTTCTGAGCCACCGCCCGCCCCGCCCTCGTGACCCCCGCCCGGCGCCCTTGCCGGCGCCGGGCCGCGCGAGCCCGAGGGGGCGAGCGCCGCGATGACCACTGCCGACGCGGCGCCGAGCCCCGCCGAACCCGCCCTGCACCAGGTGCTGCTGAGCCGCGGCTACCTCCGGCTCCTCCTGCTGTGCACCCTGCTGGGAATCCCCGTCGCGCTCGCCTGTTTCCTCTTCGTCGGGCTCCAGCACACGCTCCAGGAGGCCGTGTGGGAGACCTTGCCCCGGCGGCTCGGCTACGAGCACGCCCCGTGGTGGTGGCCACTGCCCGCGCTGCTCACCGCCGGGCTCGCCCTCGCGCCGATCGTGACGCGGACACCCGGGCGCGGCGGACATCTGCCGGTGCGCGGGCTCGGCGGCAGCCCCATCGGCCCCAAAGCCGTGCCCGGCGTCGTCCTCGCCACGCTGACCGCCCTGCCGCTCGGGGTGGTCCTCGGCCCGGAAGCCCCGCTCATGGCCGTCGGCAGCGGCCTCGCGCTACTCGTCGCCCGCCACCTCCCCCGGGGCACCGACAAGCGCTCGACCGCCGTCCTGGCCACCACCGGTTCCACCGCCGCCATCTCCACCATCCTGGGCGGCCCCCTCGTGGCGGCCGTCCTCGTCGTCGAGTCGGCGGCGCTCGCCGGGCCGCGACTCGTCGTCCTGCTCCTGCCCTGCCTCCTCGCCAGCGCGGGCGGAGCCCTCGTCTTCACCGGCTTCGGCCAGTGGACGGGGCTGGAGACCGGCGCCCTCAGCCTGCCCGCCGTGCCGCCCGGCGCCCGGCCCGACGCGGGGGACTTCCTGTGGGGCGTACCGGTCGCCGTGCTCGTCGCCCTGCTGGTCGTCCTCGGGCGCCGGCTCGGCCACCTCACCGCCCACTGGACGGCCCGGCACACCGCGCCACGCACCGTCGCGTGCGGCCTCGCCGTCGGGGGCGCCCTCTCCGGCTACGCCCTGCTGACCGGCCGCGACCCCGCCGAGGCCGCGCTCTCCGGGCAGGCGACGCTCGCCGAACTGGCCGCGGACCCGCACGCCTGGTCCGTCGCGGCCCTGGCCGCGCTCGTCCTGTGCAAGGGCCTGGCCTGGGGCGTCTGCCTCGGCGCCTTCCGGGGCGGGCCCGTCTTCCCCGCCCTCCTGCTGGGGGCCGCGGTGGGCGTGGCCTGCTCCGGGCTGCCCGGCCTGGGCCCCGCCCCCGCCCTCGCCGCGGGCCTCGCGGCGAGCGGGGCCGCGGTGCTCGGGCTCCCCCTGAGCGGCGCCGTCCTCGCCGCGCTGCTGCTCGGCCAGGACGCCTACGACCAGATGCCGCTGATCGTCGTCGCGGCCGTCGTCGCCGTCCTCGTCACACAGTGGCCCCGGCGCCGGGAGGCCCGGACGGGCGGTGCGCCGTGAGCCCGGCCCGGCCCGACCGCGCCACGGCCCGGACCCGGCTCGCACCATGGCGCTGGCCCCTTCTGACCGCGGGTGCCGCCGCGCTGGTCGCGGCGTACTTCTCGCTGCCCCTCGGCCACCTCGGGCCCGACCGCCCGACCCTGAGCTGGGCCGTCTTCTCGGTCGCGCTGGCCCTGATCGCGGCCCTGCTGCTGCGGCAGATCCGCAACGTCCTCACCGAGCGCGGCGACACCCGCGCGGGGCTGGCCATCGTGGGGCTGATGTGTGTGACGGTCCTCGTGTTCGCCACCGCCTACTTCGCACTCGCCCGGCAGCCGGGCGAGTTCGACGGGCTGGAGACCCGGGTCGACGCGCTGTACTTCACCGTGGTCACGCTGGCCACCGTCGGCTACGGCGACATCAGTCCCAGCGGGCAGAGCGCACGCGTGGTCGCCATGGTGCAGATCGTCTACACCTTCGCCTTCCTCACCTCGGCCGCGACCGCCCTGTCCCGCCACGTGCGCAGCCGGCTCGAACACTCCCGGCGGGACGGCGACGCCGAGGGCTGAGCCCGCGCCCGTCCCCGGCTCACCAGGACTCCGAGGCCCCCCGCACCTCCTGGGCCCGTTCCGGGCGGACGGCCGTCCGGCGGACCCGCAGCGCGAGCAACGGGAAGAGCAGCACCGACGCCATGGCCGCCCCGACGAGCGCCGCGGCCTCGTCGGGGCCGATGACGTCGCCGTCCAGCCCGATCGCGGTGATGGCGACGACCAGCGGCAGGCAGGTGGAGGAGTACAGGGCCAGCGCACCGCGGTCCGCGCGGGGTAGCCCCGGCGGCGCCAGGGCGAAGGCGGGCAGCCCGCGGACGACGAGGAAGAGCAGCAGGAAGACGGGCAGGAGCGCCAGCGCCCGCCCGCCGGACAGGAGCGAGTCGAGGTCGAACTCGATGCCGGTGACGACGAAGAACAGCGGGACGAGGAAGCCGAATCCCACGGCCTCGATCCGGCTCAGGACCGCCGCGCTGCTCTCGGGCGCCGCACCGGTGAGGACGAGACGCGTGAGCATGCCCGCGGCGAAGGCGCCGAGCAGGACGTCGAGGCCGAACGCGGCCGACAGGCCGAGCATGCAGACCAGCAGCAGCATGACGAAACGCATGGCGAACTGCCCGCTGGTGTGCAGCGTCCTGGTGACGATGTCCGCGAACCACGGCGGCCGGGGACGCAGCGCCCACACCACGGCGGCCGCCGTGAGCAGCGCGAAGGCGGCGAGCACCGCCGCGGACTCGAGCGGCTGCCGCCCCCCGAGCAGCAGTGCCATGGCGATGATCGGCCCGAACTCGCCGACCGCGCCGAACGCGAGGACGACGGTACCGAACGGCCCGTCGAGGTCCCCCGCGTCCCGGATGATCGGCAACACGGTGCCCAGAGCGGTGCTGGTGAGCGCGGTGCCGATGACGACGCCGCGGTCGACGTCCGCGCCGGTGAGCAGCAGTGCCAGGCCGATGCCGACGGCCAGGGCGAGCAGCCAGGCCCAGACCGAGCGCCGCAGGATGCCGCCGCGCACCTCGGCGAAGTCGAGCTCGTAGCCGGCGAGGAAGATGAGCATGGCCAGCCCCAGTTCGGCCAGCACGTCGAGTACCTCCCCGGTCTCGGCCCAGCCCAGCACGTCGGGCCCGATGAGGATGCCGAGCGTGATCTCGAAGATCACCAGCGGCACGCGGACCCAGCGCCCCGCGCCGTAGGCCAGCAGCGGGGCGAGCACCGCCACGGCCATGATCAGGATGAGGGTCTCCGGATGCGTCATACCGCGCATTCTCTGACATCACGGATATCTGACCCGGACCCCGCGCGGGCGACCGACCGGGCGGACGGCCACAGGGGCGGGTCCGGACGGGGCCCCGGGGTCCACGGGGTTCACGGCATCGTCCGGGGTGTTTCGCCGGACCGGCACACCTCCCCTGAGAGGCCGTACAAAACTCGCGCCGCGCGGCGGTCTGGGCCCACGATCCAAGGGTGACGGAGAGAGAGCCCCTGGACGGGTGGCACGAGCTGATCCTGACGGCCGTCATCGCGCTGGCGGCCGTGGGCACGGCCTGGGCCGGCTTCCAGAGCGCCAAGTGGGGCGGCGTTCAGACGAACTCCTACGCGCAGGCGTCGGCGTCCCGCACGGAGTCGACCCGTGAGTCCACCGCGGCCGGACAGTTCGTCACCATCGACGTGATCACCTTCACGGACTGGCTCGCGGCCTTGCAGGAAGAGCGGGACGCGGAGGACAGGAAATCCTCCCTCGACGACTACGAGCCCGACCCCGACACCCTCTCGGGCGAGTTGTTCAACCGGTTCCGCACCGAGTTCAAGCCCGCGGTACAGGCGTGGCTGGACACCAGACCGCTGAGCGACCCGGACGCACCGTCGACGCCGTTCGCCATGCCCGAGTACCGCCCAGCCGCCCTGGACAAGGCAGAGACACTGCTGAAGGAGGCCGAGAGCCTCTCCGCCAAGGCGAGGCAGTCGAACCAGCGCTCCGACAACTACGTCCTCACCGCCGTCCTCTTCGCGCTGGTCCTGTTCTTCGCCACTCTGACCCAACGGGCGTCGCGGGGCCGCAGCAGGGTCCTCCTGCTCTCCCTCACGATCGTCACCCTGCTCTCGGCGGTGGTCTTGCTGCTCACGTTCCCGATCGAGATCTGACGCCGCGGCTGGAACGGAGACGGTGGAGCGCGAACCCGCCCTCTTCCCCCTCCCCTGACCGGCGCCTTGCGCGGCGTGCGCAAGCGCCGAGGGCGTGTCACCCGTGCGGCCGCACGGGTGACACGCCCTCGGCCGGACGGTCAGGCCGGTACCGGCGTCACCAGGTGCCCTCCTCCGGCGCGTCGGCCCGGGCGGCGTCCTCGCCGTCGGGCAGGGACCCGCCCGACGGCAGCGCCGTCATCCTCGGCAGCAGCTGCGCGGCGAGCAGCGTCGACAGCGCGGAGCCGTCCCCACCGCCGCCGTCGGTGCGGACGACCACCGGCCGCGGCGCCTTCGCCGCCAGCTCGGCACCCACGTCCAGCCGCCGGCGGGCCAACTCGTACTGCAGCACCGCGCGGTTGTCGCGGTACGCCTTGGCGAGGGCGCGCTGCGCGCGAGCCTCGTTCTCGGCGGCGATGAGCCCGCTGCGGCCGCGCGTCTCGATCTCGAACCGCACCCGCTGCGCGTTGGTCTCCTGCTCCTCCAGCAGCTGGGCGACCTCCTCACGAGCGCGGTTGAGGGCGGCCCGCACCTCGACGATGCGCGCGTCGCGCACCTTCTTGGCCCGCTCGATGTCCATGCCGAGGCTGTCGATCCGACGCTTGCGGGTGAGGCCCCACTCCTGGTCGTAGGCCGTGCGCTCCTTGGCGACCCGCTCCCGGGTGGCCAGGTGCTGCTGGTACTGGGCCGGGAGCTGGACGTCCGGGATGTTGGAACCGGTGATGCGCACGCCGTAGCGGGAGAGCAGGTGGTTGAGGAGCTCCTGCATGTCCGCCACGTCCGAGCCGCGCAGGTCGTAGGCGCGCTCGGTCTGCACCTGCCGGGCCCGCTGCCGGATGGCGTCCTGGACGGCGCTGGACAGCACCAGGTCGAAGTTGCCCGCGCCGATCGTCCGGACGAAGAGCACCGCGTCGGTGATGCGGAACTTCAGGAAGAACTCGATCGACCTCAGCGGCACGTTCTCCCGCGTGGGGCAGGCCATGACCGGGGCCGAATACGGAATCTCGGTGGCCGTGTCGACCACGAAGTCGACCCGCGACCAGGGGTGCCACAGGTAGTGGCGGCCCGCGTCCAGCGTGCGCGTGACGGCGCCGTACCGGGTCAGGACGCCGTGGGTGCCCTGCTCGATCTCGACGATCGAGGAACGCCACCACCACAGCAGGCCGAGTACGAGCAGCAGCACGCCGACCGTGTAGGAGAACCCGGCGAGGGCGCCGTAGGCGGTGTCGGACACCCCGTCGGCCCCCGACTCACGCACCGTCAGCATGACGCTGGACAGCAGCGCGAACAGGCCGAGCCACAGCGGCAGCATCCACCAGAGCCGACGCCGGTGGCGCGGGATGATGACCGGGATCAGCGTCCCCGCCTCGCCGCCGCGCAGCAGTTGGGCCACCTCGCTCCAGGGCGCCACGGCCTCGGAGATGACCGACCTTCGGTTCACATGGGTGCTGCTCACTTGTCGGCCTCCTCGGAGAAGTCGGTGACGCCGGTGACGTCAGGGACGCCGGGGTCGTCGGTGGCGGCCGGTGAAGCCCCGGCGAGGTCGGCGGGGTCACCGCTCCCGGTGCCGGCGGGCGCCGCGGCGGCCTCCGCCGGCACCGTCGGCCGGTCGGCGGCCAGCAGCGCCTGCACCTCGCTCTCCCGCGCGGCGATCCGCTCGCCCACCTCGGCGAGCCGCTCGCGCACGGCCGCCATGTCGCCCTCGGAGAACAGCTCGTCCCCGTGCTCGCCCACCAGCTCGCGGGCCAGCCGCAGGAAGTCGACCCCGGCGGCGTCGCCGTCCCCGGTGCCGCCGATGCGGACCAGGCGCGGCAGGTGCTCGGCGACCCGCTCCAGGGCGTCGAGGACCTGCTGCTGGTAGCGGTACTCCAGGATCTCCGGCGCCTCGGCCGCCGTCACCGCCCGGATGTCGAGGGCCTGGGCCTCCAGCAGCGCGGCGTTGGCCTTCGCCTCGGACTCCGCCTGCACGTACCGCTGACGGGCCAGCGCCTCGGCCCGGTTGGTCTCGCGCTCCACGGCGGTGTCCATCTGCGCCTGGTACTGCGCGATCTCCGCCTTGATCGCGGAGAGCGTCTCGTGGCTGGCCGCCAGCTCCTTGGTCAGGTCGCCCTCGTCCTGCTCCTTGCGCAGCATCAGCGCGTACTCGTGCGTGTAGGCCTCCTTGGCCATCCGGACCATCTCCGGGGCGGCCAGGTCCATGCGGTAGCCGCGGTCGGCGGGCTCGGCGTGCGTGATGTTCGCGTTCGTCAGCTCGACCGCCGGCCGGAACTGCTGGTTGAGCTGCTCCAGCAGCCGCCCGGTGTCCTCGCCGACCATGTCGTAGATTCCGGCCGCCTCCTGCTCGTAGATGAGGCTGCGGATCGTCTCGCTGACGGCGTTGCTGAGCTTCTCCTCGAAGCCGCGCACCGCGCCGAGCGTGTAGACGAACTCGGTCGGGTCGCTGATGCGGAACTGGATGAAGAGGTCGATCGACGCCTTGACCCCGCCCTTGGTGGGCGCCTCGCGCACCGGCGCGTTGAACGGGTACTCGCGGGTGGTGTTGACGATGTACGACACCCGCTTCCACGGGCTGATCAGGACGACCCGTCCGGGCCCGACGACCGTCTCCAGCTTCCCGAACCGGGTGATCAGGGCCTGGCACCCGTCCGGGACCATCACCATGCCCTGCCGCCACCAGACGAAGGCGACCGCGGCCACGGCGACGAACCAGTAGTGGAGCCCGAAGAGCGGGTTCGTGAGCGGGGAGTCGTCCACGGTCGCCACCACGGCGGTCCCGATCGCCCCCAGGACCAGCAGGGACAAGACGGGGAGCATGCTCAGGAACGAGCGCCCCTTCGGCAGCACCATCGGGCAGATCACGTGTGTCTGCTCGCCGCGTGTGCCCTCCTGCCCGCTCTGGTTGAGGGCCTCGCCCGCCTCGTCGAGCGGCACGGTCCGCTGCGCCATCACGGTGGCGATCGAGCCGCCCTGCTCCCGGGCCGCCGGGAAGTCCGCCGGGTCCATCCCCTCGGACCGCGGCTCCCGCTCCTCCTCGCCGGCCCCGCCCTGCTCCTGCGGGCTCCGCCGCCCGCCGTGGGAGCCGCCGGCGCGCCGCCGGAGCTCCTCCTCGGCCACCTGCCGTGGGTCGGCGCCGGAAGCCACCGCCGAAGCCACCCTTCGAAGGTTCTGCGCCCGTGATTGCGCCACGGTTCCCCCTCTGTCGTGTCGTACGTCACCGCCATCTCACACCACGGACGTCGCACCGCGAACCACCGGGCCCCGACTGTTACAGCACGGCAAGACCTTCGTTGCCTTTCGGGCGTGGGCGAATCCTCCGTAACCGGGCGGCGGCGGAACAGCAGGATGACGCAGCGGGTTCCGTCCGCGCCGCGGGGCCGGGGGACGGGAGTCCGGAGAAGACGGCGGCGGATTTCCGGAATCCGGCGGATACCCGTGTTCCACGGCCTGTCGTCGAGTCCGGCGCCGCTGGTGGAAAAACGGATCGGCGGGCGTATCCGGGTGGCGACGGCGCCGCGCTACCGCTGTTTCCTTTCCCGTTTTCCGGTTCTCCACCGGCCCTGGGGAGTCCGCCGCGCCCACGCGCACCACGGTGGCCAAGAACGCCACAGCACGGACGACACGGCCCGGCATACACGGAAGATCCGATTTCCGGCTTTCCGCACGGTACGCCCCACTGTGCGACCCGCCGGTGCCCCGCTGAGCGAACGCGACGTTCAGGACTCCGGAGTACCAGGCCGCGGGACCGCCGGCACGCGCACGCCCGTCCGCACCTGAGACGTTCACGGACTGTCACCGAACTCCGTTGCCACAGCGGGCACTTGGCGCCATGAGCACCATTGACGCGCACAGCCTGCTCCGGGCATATTCTCCCTCGAGCTCTCCCATGGGGAAATCGTCCGGATTCAGTGACCGCTTTTCCAGCGCAGGGAAATTCACACAGTGCGATACTTCCGTTTCCTCGTGGCCGGGCACGCGGTCTCCGCGTACGGCGTCTTCCTCAATCTCATCGCACTGAACCTGTTCGCCTACGAGACGACCGGCAGCGCCCTCCAGACCGGATTGCTGATGGCGCTCCGACTGTTCGCGGGGGTGGCCGGCGGCGCGCTCATGGGCTCGCTGTCCCATCGGTTCGATCTCAAGCGGGTCCTGGTCGTCGCCGAACTCACTCAGGGAACAGCACTGCTCAGTCTGGCCGTGCTCCAGAACACCGCCGGAAACGCGCTGCTGTACGGGGTGGTGTGCGTGGCCGGGCTGTGTTCGACCTCCTCCACCGTCGCCCTGCGGACCGCGATCCCGGCCATGGTCGGCGCCGATCAGCGCGTCTGGGCCAACGGGCTGCTGGCGAGCTGCCGTTCGGTGGCGATGGTGGCCGGGTTCGCGTCGGCCGGCGTCGTCGTCTCGCTGCTCGGCTACACCGCGGCCTTCGTTCTGGTCGCCGGAACCTTCCTGCTGGCCGCGCTCAACCTCGCCTGGCTGCCGTTGCGCACCCGCACGGGCGACGAGGAGGACGAGGGTGAGGGCGAGGGGGCGCCCCCGGGCCGGGGCTCGGCACGGGGCGCGGGACGGGTCTCCGGGTGGCTCGGCCGCTGGGCGCTCCTCGGCTTCCTGCGGCTCTACCCGCTGGTGCTGATGCTGCTGATGGTCCGGGCCGTGGACGGCTTCGGCTCGTCCGCGCACAACGTGGGCCTGCCGATCCAGTCCCGCGCACTGGACCCGGCGCACCCGGCTGTGTTCATCAGCCAGTTCTGGGCCACCTGGGCGGTGGGCAACATCCTCGCCCAGCGGCTGGTCACCCGGTACGCCAAGCGGCACGGGGCACCCTCGGAGCGCGCCTTCGCGGTGGGTGTCATGGTGATGTCGGCCGCCTTCATCCTGGCCTTCACCGGCCTGCCGCTGTGGCTGGCCATCCCGGTGATGCTGCTCGCGGGCGCGGCCGACGGCTTCACCGAGAACACCTACGTCTCGCGGCTCCAGGCCCTTCCGGAGAAGCGGCGGGGCGCGGTGTTCGGGCTGTGCGTGACGGTGGAGAACACCAGCTTCGGCGTCGGCATGCTCGTCAGCGCCGCGCTGATGGAGCGGTACACGCCGCTGACGGTGGTCGGCGTCATGCACGGCGCGGCCCTGGTCTGCGGTCTCGCTCTGCTCCTGACTCACCGGCGGCTGGCGACCGCCACCGGCCACGCCGGGGGTGCCGAGGCCGCCGCGCAGGGGCCCGGTGCCGCATTGCCGGGCGCCCGGACGGCGACGTCCGGGCGCCCCGAAGCAGCCCGCACCGACGACGGGGTCACCTCGTGAGCGCCGGCGCCACGCGGCGGCGGATCGCCCTGGTCGGCATGGCCCTGCGGCTGCCGGGCGCCGACTCCCCCGAGGCGTTCTGGCGCACCATCCGCTCCGGCACCAGCCACATCCGGCGGTACACCCCCGAGGAGCTGGTCGGGGCCGGGGTGCCCCGCGAGACGGCCGAGGCCGAGGACTTCGTCGGAGCGACCGCCACCCTCCCCGGCATCGACCGCTTCGACGCGCCGTTCTTCTCCATGAGCGGCACCGAGGCGGAGCTGACCGACCCCCAGCAGCGGCTGTTCCTGGAGTGCGCCCACCACGCCCTCGAACACGCCGGGTACGCGGGCGGCCAACGCGGCCTGCGCACCGCCGTGTACGCCAGCACCGGCTACCACCTCTACGGACTGCGCTCCTACCTGCACCAGCAGTCGCTGTCCGGCCCCGACGACGGGGGCTGGATGTACGGGCTGCACCGGACCGTCGGCGGCTACGCGGACTTCACCGCGAGCCGGACGGCCTTCCGACTCGGGCTGACCGGCCCGGCGCTGGGCGTGCAGACCGCGTGCTCCAGCTCGCTGGCGGCCGTCCACCTCGCCCGGCAGGCCCTGCTGACCGGGGACGCCGACCTGGCGCTGGTGGGCGCCGCCGCGCTGCACGTGCCCCAGGTGCTGGGCTACCCGCACGTCAAGGGAAGCATCCTCTCCCGCACCGGCCGCTGCCTTCCGTTCAGCGCCGAGGCCGACGGCACGGTGGGCGGCAACGGAGTGGCCGCGGTGGTACTCAAGCGCCTCGACCGCGCGCTGGCCGACGGCGACACCGTGCACGCGGTGCTGCGCGGCACCGCCCTGAACAACGACGGCGGGGCGAAGCGGCACTTCACCGAGCCCTCCGCAGGCGGTCAACGCGCCGTCATCCGGGCCGCGCTGGCCGCCGCGGAGACCACGGCGGACCGGCTCGGCTACGTCGAGACCCACGGCACCGGCACCTACAAGGGCGACCCGATCGAGTACGCGGCGCTGGCCCGGGTGCACCGGGAGCAGAGCGCGCGCACCGGCTACTGCGCCCTGGGCTCGGTGAAGGCCAACATCGGCCACCTGGACGTGTGCTCGGGCCTGGCCGGGTTGATCAAGGCCGCGCTGGTCGTCCGGTACGGCACCATCCCGCCGCTGGCCGGACTCACCGCGCCCAACCCGCTGCTGACCCTGGAGGGCAGCCCCTTCCGCCTGCCCACCCGCGCCCACCGCTGGCCGGAGGGCGACGGCCCACGGCTGGCCGGGGTGACCTCGCTCGGGGTGGGCGGCACCAACGCGCACGCGATCGTCGAGCAGCCCCCGAGCCGCACCGCGGTCCCGGGCACGGCACTGCCGACCGGCACGGCACGGCCCGCCCGCACACCCACCCCACCGGCGCCCGCGGCCCCGGCCCCTCCGGCCGCCCCCGCGGCGTCGGCTGTTCCCGCTGTTCCCGCTGTTCCCGCTGTTCCGGCGCCCGGCGTCGTGCCGCTCTCGGGGCGGGATCACGCGGGGCTGGTCGCCGGGGCACGGCGGCTGCGGCGGCACCTCGCCCTGCACCCCGACATCCGGCAGGCGGACCTGGCGACCACGCTGGGGCTCGGCCGCCGCGCACTGCGGCATCGGCTGGCCCTGACCGGCGAGGACCCGGCCGGTGTCGCCCGGTCACTGGACGCCTTCCTCGCCGCCGGGGCGCGGGACAAGGATCCGGCGTCGGAGGCCCCCGCGAGCGGCGACGGCTGGTCCAGCGGGGTGACGCCGCGAGCGGAACAGGCCCCGCTGGCGTGGGTGTTCAGCGGTCAGGGCGGGGCACGGCGCGGCATGGCGAGGGAGCTGTACGCGCGGTTCCCACCCGTGCGCGAGGTGCTGGACACCTGCGAGGAGCAGTACCGGGACGCGTACGACGCGTCCCTCCTGGCCGAACTGCTGGGGGCGGAGGACGACCGGCCGCCGGGCACCGGCACCGGTCAGCCGGCGCTCTACGCCCTGCAGGCGGCCCAGGTACGGCTCTGGCGCGAACTCGGCCCCGCGCCGGACCTGGTCGCCGGGCACAGCGTGGGCGACTTCGCCGCCCTGCACGCCGCCGGGGTGCTGTCCCTGACGGACGGGCTGCGGCTGACCGCCGAGCGGGGACGGCTGATGGAGCGGGAGTGCGCCCCCGGCGGCATGCTGGCGGTCTTCGCCGACCGGGCCGCCGTCGACGCACTGCTCACCCGGCATCCGCGGCTGTGCCTGGCCGTGGTGAACGGCGAGCGGCACCATGTGGTCGCCGGTCCCGGGGCGGCCGTCGACGAGGCCGCTCGGGAGCTGGCCGGGCGGAACACACGGGCCCGGCGGCTGGCGGTGGACCGGGCCTTCCACAGCCGCATGGTCGACCCGGTGCTGCCGGCGCTGAACGCCCTGGCCGACACGGTGGGCTGGGCGCCCGCCCGCGTGCCCCACGCCGTCGGCCCGGGCGGTGGCCTCGCCCCGGCCGGGAGCACGCCGGACGCCGACTGGCTCGCCCGGCACGCCCGGGAGAGCGTGCGCTTCGACCGTGTGCTGACCGAACTCACGGCGGCGGGCTGCGGACTCGTCCAGGAGCTCGGGCCGGACGCGGTGCTGAGCGGGCTGGCCGTCCGGGAGGCCCCGCGGCTCACGGCCCTGCCCACCCAGCGTCCGGGGGCGGGGACCCGCCCGCTGTGGCACGCACTCGGTGCCCACTACTGCCGGGGCTACCCGGTGCACTGGGCGGAGCTGCTCGAGGGCTGCGGGGGCGGGCGTATCCCGCTGCCCGGATACGCCTTCCAGCGCCGGAGGTACTGGACGGGGCCGGCACTCGCCGAGCCCACCGTGGCGGCGACGCCCGGAACCGACGAAGGAGACGGGGAGACGATGCGGGAACTCGAGCCGATTCTGGCGGACGTGCGGGCGCGGACGGCCACACATCTGGGTGTCGACGTCGCCGACTGCGACCCGGAGGTGCCCTTCTTCGACCTGGGCGCCGACTCCCTGCAGATGATCAACATGCTGCAGGAGCTGGAGCACGGCTACGGCGTGAAGGTGGGGATGCGCGAGCTGTTCGAGGAGGCCGACACGCCGCTGCGGCTGGCACGGCTGATCGTCGAGCGCGGCGGCCGCGCCGCCGAGGCCCCGGCCACCGAGGCCCCGGCCGGTGAGCCCCCGGCCGGTGAGAACGGCTCCGGCCCGCAGGCCCAGGCGCCCGCGGCCGACGCCCCGACGATCCCGGCCGCGGCCCCGGCGGCCCGGGAGGCTCGCGCTGCCG
>NZ_JABLSI010000056.1 GCF_019303475.1 Streptomyces sp. JJ38 | reverse complement strand
CGAACAATCTTTGTGGGAAGCCCCGTTGGATTCAATTCCAACGGGGCTTTCTGCGTTTCAGCAACCCGATGGCCGGCTTCCAGGCAGCGTGCGCAGTCCTGTACGAGCGGGTTCCGGCCGTCCACGGCCGCCGAGGCGACGCCGACCTGGCTGGGATGACGGACGCCACGGGTGCGAGGCCGCGTCGGGGCGTGGACGCGGCCGCGGATGCCGGGGCGAGCGCGATGCCGTGGCCGTTGGCGATGGCGTCGGGCCAGCCGTCGGTCTGCTCGGTGACGCGGGGACCTCAGAGCCGTCCCGAGGCCTTGAGGGCGAGGTAGGCGTCGGCGAGGGCGGGCGGGAGGTCGGTGGGGGGCGCCTCGATCACCGTGGCCCCGTGGCGGCGGAGCTGGTCGGCTGCCCGGTGACGCTCGGCCTTGGTCTGGGCCGCCGCGGCGGCCTCGTACACCCTGTCCACCGTGCCCCGGGCTCGGGCCATCTCCTCGATGCGGGGATCGGCGACCGAGGCGACGACCACGGAGTGGCGCTGCGTGAGCAGCGGGAAGGCCGGCAGCAGGCCCTCCTCGACCGGTGCCGCGTCAAGTCCCGTGAGCAGGACGACGAGTGACCGATGGCGGGCGTTGCTCAGGACGGCCGAGACCATGGCGTCGGCGTCGGACTCGATCAGGGCCGCTTCCAGGGGGGCCATCGCCTCGACCATGGCGGGCAGCACGTCCTTCGAACTGCGGCCTTGGACCTGGGCCCGGACCCGGCGGTCGTGGGCGAGGAAGCCTACGCGGTCGCCGGCGCGGGTGGCGAGGGAGGCGAGGAGCAGCGCGGCGTCCATGGCCGCGTCCATACGGGGAACGTCGCCGACGCGTCCGGCTGCCGTCCGGCCGGTGTCCAGGACGATGACGACGTGTCGGTCGCGTTCGGGCCGCCAGGTGCGCACGGCGACGGTCGACTGGCGGGCGGTGGCCCGCCAGTCGATGGACCGGGTGTCGTCGCCCGGGATGTACGCGCGGAGGCTGTCGAACTCGGTGCCCTCACCGCGGGTCAGAACGCTGGTGCGGCCGTCGAGTTCGCGGAGGCGGGCCAGCTTGGCGGGAAGGTGACGTCGGCTGGCGAAGGCGGGCAGCACTCGCACGGTCCACGGGACGTCGTGGCTTCCCTGACGCGCGGCTAGGCCGAGCGGGCCGTTGGAGCGGACGGTGACGCGTGCGGCCTTGCGGTCGCCGCGGCGCGTGGGCGTGAGAACGGTGAGGATGCGCCTACGTTCGCCCGGCGGGACGGTCAAGGTGTGCCGGGACGCGTTGACTTCGGTGCCCGGGTACCAGCTGCTGGGTGGCCAGGCGTCACGAACCGCTGCGCGCAAGGGGCGGGGGGAGGGGTTCGCGAGCGTCAGGCGAACCGTCGCAGGCTCTCCGAGTCGAACTGATGTATCACCGGAACGTGTGAACTGGAGGGCTCGTACTGGCGCGGCGCGGATGAGGTCATAAACAATGGCGAGTGCAAGAGGGAGCTGGACGGCGAGGAGCCCCGGCCAGCCAGGCAGCAGCAGGCCGACGACGAGCGTGCCGAGAGCAGCGAGGAGAGCTGAGCGTCCGGTGAGGGCCATGGTCAGGTCACCGGCTCAGCGGGGGACGGGAACACGGGCGAGGATCGAGTTGATCACGCCGTCGGCGGTCATGCCCTCCATCTCCGCTTCCGGGCGGAGCTGGACGCGATGACGGAGCGTCGGTAGCGCAAGGGCTTTGACATCGTCGGGGATGACGTAGTCGCGGCCGGTGAGCCAGGCCCATGCGCGCGCTGTGGTGAGCAGCGCAGTGGCACCTCGGGGCGAGACCCCGAGGCTGAGGGAAGGGGAGTCACGAGTGGTGCGGCAGATATCCACGATGTAGCCGGCGATCTCCGGGGAGACCGAGGTCTGGGCCGCGGCCTCGCGGGCGGCTTCGAGCTCGGTCTGGCCGGCGACGGCCTCAACGCCCGCAGCGTGCAGGTTTCGCGGGTCGAAGCCCTCGGCGTGGCGCGTGAGGACGCCGACCTCGTCCTGACGCGAGGGAAGGGGGACGTTGAGCTTGAGGAGGAATCGGTCGAGCTGTGCCTCGGGTAGGGGGTAGGTCCCCTCGTACTCGACCGGGTTCTGGGTCGCCGCCACCAGGAACGGGTCGGGCAGCGGGCGGGGCACTCCGTCGACGGAGACCTGCCGCTCCTCCATCGCCTCCAGAAGGGAGGCCTGGGTCTTCGGAGGCGTGCGGTTGATCTCGTCGGCCAGCAGCAGGTTGGTGAAGACCGGGCCCGGCTGAAAGGAGAACTCGGCGGTCCGGGCGTCATAGACGAGCGAGCCGGTCACGTCACTGGGCATCAGATCGGGGGTGAACTGCACGCGCTTGGTGTCCAGCGTCAGCGTCGCCGCCAGGGCGCGGACCAGGAGCGTCTTGGCAACGCCGGGCACTCCTTCCAGCAGCACATGGCCCCGGCAGAGCAGGGCGATGACCAGCCCGGTGACGGCGGCGTCCTGTCCGACGACGGCCTTGGCGATCTCACCGCGGACGGCTTCGAGGGCAGCGCGGGCGTTGTCTGGGGAGGGGGCGCTCACGAAGGTCGGTCCTTGTCTGTCGTCGAGTCGGCGGAGGCGGGGCTGATGCGGCGTTCCAGTCGGTCAAGGTCGTCGGCGAGGCGCACCAGGGCGGCGTCGTCCTGCGGTGGCGGACCGAACAGGAGGGTGTGACCGGATGTGTGCTCACCGGTGTGGCGGGCGATGGCCGGAACGACGGTATCCGGTGCGTGGGCCTGTCCGGGCGCGATGCCCAGGAGGGGCGCCAGACGCAGGCGGGTGGCGGCACGCAGTGCGTCGGCGGCGCGGTCGCGGGCGTCGACCTGGTGGTAGAGGCGGGCCCGTCCCTCGGTGGCCTCCGCCGCCGGGACGACGACCGGCAGCCGCTCGGGCACGAGGGGGCCCAGCCGCCGGGCTCTCCACGCGGCGGTGAGCACGGCGGCGATGGCCAGTTGGATGCTGCCCCACAGCCAGCCGGAGGGGATGAGCTCGATGAGGCTCTCGTCGCCGGAGTCGCCGGCGGCGGGATCGGCGGGAGAAGGGAGGTACCACACGAGCTGCTCACGTGAACCGAGGAGCTGCAGCGCGAGCGCTGCGTTTCCCTCCTCGTCGAGGCGTTCGTTGTGGAGGAAGCCGGCACTGCCGACGACGACGGTGTCGCCGCCGGCGGACGGTACACGCACCAGGCTCGGCAGGCCGTCGGCCGGATAACAGGTGTCGGCGTCCTCCGCGGTGACCTCGTATCCGATGCCGCCCAGTTCGACGGAGCCGGAGCGGCGGGCGTAGTCGGCGGGGCAGCGGGGGGCGAGGGGGCCGACGTCCGGCGTGCCGGCGGCCCGCAGGCCCGGGACGAGCGTGGTCGTGGAGGCGTCGGGGGCGAGGAGGACCGTCCGGCCGTCGCTGCGCGCCGTCGCCGACCGGAGCATGTCGCGTTGCCGCTGCGTCAGCAGCTCGGGTCGGGCGACGAGGAGCGTGGTGTCGGCCGCGGCGGCGTCCGCGGCCTCGGCCGTCGTCGTCACGACCCTCGTCTCGACCCCGCGGTCCGCCAGGAGCTCGGCCACCGCGCGGGTGCCGTTCCGGTCGGCCGAGCGGGGGTCGAGGGCGCCGCGCTGCTCGCCGGAGCGCAGGAGGGCGATGACCACCGCTGCCACGAGCAGGACCAGCAGGGCGACGAGGAGCCCTCGCGACCGGAGCCAGATCAGGCGGGCCGACGGGGAGAGGGACGAGGTCGGCGGAGAGGGGGTGGCGGGCGCGGCCGTCATCGAGGGGGTCCTTCCTCGGGGCCGGTGGAGGTGAGCTGCGGGCGGGCTCGGCGAAGGGCCTCGTCCAGAGCGCGCAGCTCTGCGTGGGCGGCTTGCGTGCCGGGCCGTCCGGCGTAGGTGACCTCGTCGAAGGCGCGGGCGGCCGAGCGCAGCGCCGCGGCGTGGCCGGGGAGGGCGCGTCCGGCCTCTGTGGCCGCCTCGTCGGCCGTGCGTCCGGGCTGGGGGTCGAGCAGGGCTCGTTCCTCCAGGCCACGCACGACGGCGCGCATCCGCTCCTGCACGGCGGCGCTCCAGGCCCCGGCAGCAGCCTCCCGTTCGGCGGCGGCGCGATGCTCGTCGGAGCTGCGGGGCGAGGCGTCGAAGAGGCTCGCGGTGGCGGCGTGGGGCCCGGGACGCAGCCTGCCCAGCCGCAGCCGCAGGGCGATGAGCAGAGCCAGGACCGCGAGGGCGATGACGGCCAGGCCGGCCCAGCCGCCGGGGCTGAGGTCGAGGGCGGCCCCGAGGAGGTCGTTCAGCCGGTCCAGGACCCACTCCACCGCGCGCTCGACGAGCCCGGGTTCGTCGGCCTGGTAGACGGGCTTGGACAGCTCGCGTTCCGCTGCCTCGCGGCCGCTGTCCCGGTCGATCGTGACCGGGACGTCGTCGCCCTCCGCGGCCTTCGGCGCGAGTGCCGCGGCCGCGCCGCCCAGCGCTGTCACCCCGGCCATCGCGTCAGCTCTCTGACGCGGCCGGTCCCGGCTGTCGCGTTGTGTCGCCGGTGGTCCCCGCCGCTCGGGCGAGTTCCAGGTCCAGTGCCTCGCGGCGGATGCGGGCGTCGATGTAGAGCAGGGCCGTGACGCCGGCGCTGAACGGCAGCGTCACCGTGGCGGTCACCACGGCACCGATGGCCAGGATGATCAGGTACGGCCAGGTGAGGGTCTCGGGGACGTCGCCCAGCAGCCCGCCGGAGCCGCCGCCGACCGCCGAGGCGGCCAGGCTGGCGGGCAGCGAGATGATGAACGAGAGCACCATGACCAGCAGGGCGGCGAGGAGTTGGATGCCGCAGATGCGCCACCAGGAGCCGCGGACGAGTTTGGCCGAACGTCGCAGCGCCCCGGTCACGGTGGCTCGCTCCAGCATCAGCGCCGGGGCGGAGAGGCTGAACAGCACCCACAGCCAGACGACCACGACCAGGCCGCCCAGCGTGCCCAGGACGACGAAGAGGCCGGCGGCGGGGCCGCCTGCGGCCGCGCCGAGCAGTGCTCCGAGGACGATCCCGACGGCCAGGGCACCCAGGACGATCAGTGCCACCAGGACCGTGAGGGCGAGCAGCCGCAGCAGCCGCGGGCGCGCGTCCTCCCAGGCCTCGGCCACCGACACGGAGCGGCCGAGGACGGCGCGGCTGACGACCATGGTGAGCATGGCGGTCGCCAGCACGGTGCCGATCATGACCATGAACAGCCGGACGCCCTCGCTGGCCGCGGTGGTGCCGAAGGCGTCGGCGAGTTCGTCCATCGTGGGGTTCTGGTTGTCCTGCAGCGCGGCGAGGCTGCTCATGTCGTTGAACCACACCCCCGTGACGACGGTGGCGACCAGCTCGGTCAGCACCGCGATGCCCAGGGCGATCCCCAGGACCGGCCGCCAGTGGGCGCGCATGGTGGACACGGCGCCGTCGAGGATCTCGCCCACGCCCAGGGGCCGCAGCGGGATGACCCCGGGCTTGGCGGCGTGCGCGTAGTGCCAGCCGGAGTGTCCGTGCCAGCCGCCGGGGGCCGCGGGAGGGCTCCAGCCCTGCTGCCCGCCCCAGCCACCCTGGTCGCCCGGGGCGCTCCAGCCGGTGGGGCCGCCGGGCGGCGGCTGCTGTGGCGACCAGCCGGACGGCGTCGGCGCACCGGAGCCCTCGGGTGCTGCGTCGGGTGCGGACGCGTCCCGGTCGCGGTCTCCTTGGGGCTGCTCTGGCTCGGAAGACCCGGGCGAGGCCCAGCCCGGAGCGTCGTTCACTGGGGATCCACCTCGGTCGTCTGTTCGTCGTAGGCAGCCATCGTGCCATGGGGTCCCTGTCCTTGTACCGGGCCCTGCCCGTGGGGGCGGGAAGCGGGCAGACTGGGCCGATGGCTGATCACGAAGCGAACGCGGTTCCGGTCCTGCGGTGGGCGGAGCCTCCCGAGGGCCCGGTCGTGGTCCTGCTCGACCAGACGCGGCTGCCGCTGGAGGAGGTCGAGTGTGTGTGCACGGACGTGCCCGCGCTGGTCGCGGCGATACGTTCGCTGACGGTGCGGGGCGCGCCGCTGCTCGGCGTGGTCGGCGCCTACGGCGTGGCGCTGGCCGCGGCGCGGGGGTTCGACGTCCGGGAGGCTGCCGACCAGCTGGCCCGGGCCCGGCCCACGGCGGTCAACCTCGGCTACGGCGTCCGGCGGGTTCAGGCTGTGCACGAGCGGGCTGCGAACGCGGGCGCGGACCGGGAGCGGGCCGCAGCCGAGGCCCTGGCCGAGGCCAGGGCGGTGCACCGGGAGGAGGTCGAGGCCGGAGCGGCCATGGGCGAGCACGGCTGGGCGCTGCTGCGGGAGCTGCAGCCGGGCGGCAGCCTGCGTGTCCTGACGCACTGCAACACGGGAACGCTCGTGTGCGGTGGGGAGGGCACCGCCCTGGCCGTGGTGAAGGCCGCCCACCGGGCGGGTGAAATGCGTCGGCTGTGGGTGGACGAGACGAGGCCGCTGCTGCAGGGCTCGCGTCTGACGGCATGGGAGGCGTCCCGGGCGGGCATGCCGTACAGCGTGCTGCCGGACAACGCGGCGGGGTCGCTGTTCGCGGCGGGTGAGGTGGACGCCGTCGTCATCGGCGCGGACCGGATCGCGGCGGACGGATCGGTGGCCAACAAGATCGGAAGCTACCCGCTGGCCGTCCTGGCTCGTTACCATCACGTACCGTTCCTCGTGGTCGCCCCGCTGAGCACGGTGGATCTGGCGACCGCGGACGGCTCCGGGATCGAGGTCGAGCAGCGGGCGGGCCATGAGGTCACGGAGCCGATGGGCGGCGCCCGGGTTGCTCCGCTGGGTGCTCAGGCCTACAACCCGGCCTTCGACGTCACCCCTCCGGAGCTGGTCACGGCCATCGTCACGGAGGCCGGCGTCGTCTCGCCGGTCACGGGCGAGGGCCTGGCCGACCTGTGTCACCGATCACGCACCCGAGCATCACGAACAGGTAATGGGATGATGAACGCATGAAAGGACGCGTCCTCGTCGTAGACGACGACACCGCGCTGGCGGAGATGCTCGGCATCGTGCTCCGCGGTGAAGGATTCGAACCGTCGTTCGTCTCGGACGGCGACAAGGCTCTGGCGGCCTTCCGGGAGACCAAGCCGGACCTGGTGCTGCTCGACCTCATGCTGCCGGGCCGGGACGGCATCGAGGTGTGCCGGCTGATCCGGGCGGAGTCGGGCGTGCCGGTGGTGATGCTGACGGCCAAGAGCGACACCGTGGACGTCGTCGTCGGCCTGGAGTCCGGAGCCGACGACTACATCGTGAAGCCGTTCAAGCCCAAGGAGCTCGTCGCCCGCATCCGGGCGCGGCTGCGCCGTTCGGAGGAGCCGGCACCCGAGCAGCTCACCATCGGCGACCTGGTCATCGACGTGGCCGGGCACTCGGTGAAGCGCGACGGGCAGTCGATCGCCCTCACACCGCTCGAGTTCGACCTCCTGGTGGCCCTCGCGCGCAAGCCGTGGCAGGTGTTCACGCGGGAGGTGCTGCTGGAGCAGGTGTGGGGGTACCGGCACGCGGCGGACACCCGGCTGGTGAACGTGCACGTGCAGCGGCTGCGCTCCAAGGTCGAGAAGGACCCGGAGCGGCCGGAGATCGTGGTGACGGTCCGCGGCGTCGGGTACAAGGCGGGGCCGGGCTGAGATGACCGGGAACGGTGCCGTTCCGCCGGAGCCGAAGGCGGGACGGTCCTCGGGCGGCCGGGGCGGCGTGTTCGCGCCGGTCCGCCGCGCGGGGCAGCTCTTTCCGGACGGGCTGATCGCCGAGGGCAGTACCGGTAGCCGCGCGCATCCGCTGTTCCGCATATTCGTGCGCTGGGTGCGGCGTCCGCTGCTGCCCGCGCTGCGGCTGTGGCGGCGCAACATCCAGCTGCGGGTCGTCGCGGCGACGCTGTTGCTGTCCCTCGCGGTCGTGGGCGTGCTGGGCGTCGTGGTGTTCGGCCAGGTGCGCAACGGTCTGCTGGAGGCCAAGCACCAGGCCGCACAGAGCCAGGCGGCGGGCGGTTTCGCGGTGGCCAGGGAACTGGCCGACAACGCGGCGGCCGCCGGCGGTTCGGACGCCGAGAGCGGGCGCAACGTCCTGAACGCGGGGGCGTGGCTGACCCAGCTCGTGCAGCAGCTGGCCAGCGGTGGTCAGGGCGTGTACTCGGTGGTCGCGCTCAGCTCCGACGACGCGACGCTGCCGTTCAGCGCCGGTGAGAACAACACGCGGGGGCCGCGGGCGTCCGGGGAGGTCAGGCCCGAGGAGTCGGTGGGGAAGGAAATGCGCCGGGCCCTGGACGCGAGCCCCGACACGTACATGAAGTACGGCGAGATCGTCCGCACGAACGGGGAGACGCAGCCCGCGCTGATCATCGGCAAGCGGCTGAACGACGTCAACGGCAATCCGTACCAGCTCTACTACCTCTTCCCGTTCACTCCGGAGGAGCAGTCGCTGACGCTCGTCCGGGGCACGCTGACGACGGCCGGTATCTTCCTCGTCGTGCTGCTGGGCGCCATCGCGTGGCTGGTCGTCAGGCAGGTCGTGACGCCGGTGCGGATGGCCGCCGGGATCTCCGAGCGCCTGGCCGCGGGCCGGCTCCAGGAGCGGATGAAGGTCACCGGGGAGGACGACATCGCCCGGCTCGGCGAGTCCTTCAACAAGATGGCCCAGAACCTGCAGGTGAAGATCCAGCAGCTGGAGGAGCTGTCGCGGATGCAGCGGCGCTTCGTCTCCGACGTCTCGCACGAGCTGCGCACCCCGCTCACGACGGTCCGGATGGCCGCCGACGTCATCCATGAGGCCAAGGACGACTTCGATCCGGTCACGGCACGCTCCGCGGAGCTGCTGATCGGCCAGCTCGACCGCTTCGAGTCGCTGCTCGCCGAGCTGCTGGAGATCAGCCGCTTCGACGCCGGGGCGGCGGCGCTGGAAGCGGCGCCGGCCGACCTGCGCGAGGTGGTGACCCGGGTGATCGAGGGCGCCGAGCCGCTGGCGAACGCCAAGGGAAGCCGGATGGTGGTGATCGGCGCCGAGCAGCCGGTCGTCGCCGAGGCCGACACCCGCCGGGTGGAGCGGGTGCTGCGCAACCTCGTGGTCAACGCGATAGAACACGGCGAGGGCCGGGACGTGATCATCCGCCTCGCCGAGGGCGAGGGCGCGGTGGCGATCGCGGTGCGGGACTACGGCGTGGGGCTGAAACCAGGGGAGGCGCAGCGCGTGTTCAACCGCTTCTGGCGGGCCGACCCGGCCCGCGCCCGTACCACGGGTGGCACCGGGCTCGGCCTGTCCATAGCCGTCGAGGACGCCCGGTTGCACGGCGGCTGGCTGCAGGCGTGGGGCGAGCCGGGTGGCGGTTCGCAGTTCCGGCTGACGCTGCCTCGCGCCGCCGGGGAGGTCCTGCGTGGCTCGCCGATCCCGCTGGAGCCCGCGGACTCCCGCCGCCGCTCGGCGGGTCCGCCGCCGCCCGCGCCGGTGGCGGAGGCCGATCGTCCCGCGTTGCCGGCCGGGGCCCCACGACGTCCGGAGGGCGGCCACCATGAGAGCTGAGCGGAGCGCCGTGGCCCTGCTCGCCGTGGGGGCCCTGCTGCTCACCGGCTGTGCGTCCATGCCCTCCAGCGGCGACGTGCGGAAGATCGAGGGCAGCCAGCGCTCGGACGGCGAGGCCCAGGTGCGGGTCTTCGGCGTACCGCCCCAGGACGGCGAGCGGCCCGCGCAGATCGTCCGGGGCTTCCTGGAGGCGACCACCAGCGACGAGGCCGACTACGAGACGGCCCGCGAGTACCTGACGAAGGAGACGGCCGAGAGCTGGGACCCGTCGGCGAACACCGTCGTCATCTCCGGCGGCCCGGAGGTACCGCCCGGCGGAGTCCTGCCTGACGTCGAGGAGAGCGGTTTCACCGTCGAGGTCACCGGCTCCCGCATCGCCGAGGTGGACGGGAAGCACGCCTACACCCCCGCAGAGGGCCCCTACCTGGGCCTGTTCCACCTCAGCCAGGAGGACGGGGAGTGGCGGATCGACAAGCTCCCGGACGGCCTGGTGCTCGGTGAGGCCGACTTCCAGCGCATCTACCGCTCCGTGAACACCTACTACTACGCCGGCCTCGGGCCGGAGGCCGGGGACGTGCCCCAGGGCAAGAACGTGCTCGTCGCCGACCCCGTCTACGTGCGGCGCCGCATCGACCCGGTGACGGAGACGGTGCGCGCGCTGCTGAGCGGACCCACGGACTGGCTGCGGCCCGTCGCCACCTCCGCCTATCCGACGGGCGTGCGGCTCGCCGCGGGGGAGCGGCAACTCGCGCTCGACGACTCCGGCGAGCTGCGGGTGACCCTGACCAGCGGCGCCGAGGGCCAGGCCCTGCGGGTCGAGCGCAAGCAGTGCGAGCGGATGGCGGCCCAGCTCCTGCACACCGTCGACCACCAGTCGTCGACTCGCGTCAAACGGGTGGTCCTGGAGAACGAGCGCGGGGACCTCCTGTGCGGCCTCCGCAGCCAGGAGGCGCAGCGGTACGCGCCGGGCGCGCTCAACGGGCGTGCGGCGATGCAGTACTACCTGGACGAGAACAGCCGGCTGGTCGCGCTCGGCGACGAACAGCGCACCGGCGTCCCCGTCGACGGTCCCTTCGGCACCGGTCAGCTGGCGATGCGGCACGTGGCGGTGAGCCGCGGCGAGACGAGGGCCGCGGGGGTGTCGCTGGACGGTTCGAGCCTGTACGTCGGGCCGCTGCACGCGTCGGAGCCCTTCGGTAAGCCGGTGCTGACGAGCGCGGGGCTCCCCAAGGACGGGACGGCCGGGCTGACGGCGCCGAGCTGGGACGGTCTGGGGGACCTGTGGGTCGCCGACCGGGACCCGAAGAAGCCCCGGCTGCTGCGGATCCCCGACGGCCGCGGGACGCCCGAACGGGTGGACGTGCCCGCCCTCGGAAAGGGGCGCATCGAGGCGCTGCGGGTGGCCGCGGACGGCATCCGCATCGTCCTGTTGGTCCGGGAGGGCGAGGCCGTCACGCTGATGCTCGGCCGGGTCGAACGGGAGAACGACGAGGCGGGGCGGTCCCGGGCGACGGTCACCGGCCTGCGCAACGTCGCGCCGCAGCTGGAGAACGTGGCGGCCGCTTCCTGGGCCGGCGGGAGTCGGCTCGTGGTCGTCGGCAAGGAGTCCGGGGGCGTGCAGCAGGTGCGGGTGATGTCCACCGACGGCTCGCCCGGGACGCCCGCCAAGCTGCCGAACGTCAACGAGATCGAGGGCATCGCCGCTTCGGAGGACGAGGACAAGCCGCTCCTGGCCGACTCGGCCGAGGGGATCGTCCGGCTCCCGCGCGACGGCGACTGGCAGGAGGTCACCGAACACGGCTCCGCGCCCGTCTATCCGGGTTGACGCTCCGTTACGAAACCCTTCCCCGTCTGACGGCGATCGGCTACTCTCTGTAGTCATCTCCGGTGTTCTTCGCTGAAGGGGGCGGAATGAGTGACTGCTTGCCGACGGGACACGCGGCGGGACGTGCGGCGGGGTGGGCGGCAGGGCGAGTGGCCGGACGTGTCGTGCGGGGTGCGCGCCGGCCCGCGTCGTGGGACGCCTGGCGGGGCTGGTGGCAGGAGCTGGCCGACATGCTGCTCTCCGCCGAGTGCGCCGGATGCGGGGCCGCGCGGACGGGCCTGTGCGCGCGGTGTGGCCGGGCTCCGGGCGCGGGGCCGGTGCACGGCTGGCGTCCCACGGGAGCCGAGCCGTACCCGCCGTGGCTTCCTCCGGTGTACGCGGCCGGTCCCTATGCGGACGAGGTGCGCGCGCTTCTGCTCGCGCACAAGGAACGCGGAGCCCTGCGGCTCGCCCGGCCGCTCGGTGCGGCCCTGGCGGGGGCGGTCCGGGCGCTGCTCTCCGCCGGAGGGGCGGTGGGCGCCCCGGCGCTGCTGGTGCCGGTGCCGTCAGCCCGGCGGGCCGTCGCCGCCCGCGGACACGACCCGGTGCACCGCCTGGCCCGGGTCGCCGCGGCCGAGCTGCGCCGGGGCGGTGTCTCGGCCAGGGTGTGCGCCGTCCTGCGGCCGCGCCGCGCCGTGGTCGACCAGGCGGGGCTGAGCCCGGAGCAGCGGCGACACAACGTCGACGGGGCGCTCCGCGTACCCGCCGCGGCCGCCGGGCTCCTCGGGGCGGGCCCGCTCGTCCTCGTGGACGACCTTGTGACGACCGGAGCCACGCTGGCCGAGGCGGCGCGTGCTCTCACGGCGGTGGGCGGCAGGGTCGTGGGCGCCGCGGTCGTGGCGGACGCGCCCCTCCCGGCGCCCCGGGGCCCCTGTGAGCGCCCGTGCGGGGAATCGGTGGGAGGTCCCGACGCATGACCGGGACGCCGTCTGGGCAGGGAATGCGCTACCGGCGCCACCGGGGCGCCGGGGGAACACAGCAGAGAACAGCAAGAGGACAGCTCATGAGGGGTACGCATCGGTAGGGGGTGCCGACTGTCCCGCACTCGGGGTACGTTCGGTAGAGAGGAAGCCGGGGCTCCGACCTCGGTTTCCCTCGAAACGGAGTCGTGTGGCGATGCCACACCCAGCCGGTCCTCACCGGTCGCCTCTCTTCGCGAGTGGGTGGCGATCTTCCCGATGGGGGAGAAGGAGGTGGAAGTCGCAACCCGACGTAGCGCCGGAGGGTGACCGGTCAGCCCCGGAACCGTCCGGCCTCAGTGCACAAAGGACGTGCCGCGTCGCACGTGACGTGGCAGTCCGGGAACGGAGTTCTGCGTGGACATCGTCGTCAAGGGCCGTAAGACACAGGTACCCGAGCGGTTCCGCAAGCACGTGACCGAGAAGCTGAACATCGAGAAGGTTCAGAAGCTCGACGCCAAAGTGACCCGCTTGGACGTTGAGGTGTCCAAGGAGCACAACCCTCGTCAGGCCGACCGTTCCGACCGCGTGGAGATCACTCTCCGGCACCGCGGCCCGGTCATTCGGGCCGAGGCGGCGGCGACCGACCCCTACGCGGCACTCGACCTGGCGGCGGAGAAGCTGGAAGAGCGACTGCGGCGCCGGCACGACCGGCGCACCTCCCGACGAGGTGCCGCCCGAATTCCGGCCGCCGAGGTCCCCACACGGGTGCCCGGCGTCGCCACCCTCAACGGCAACGGCGAGCTGGGTGCTTTCGAGGCCGACGTCGAGGCGGCCCCGTCCACGAAGAAGGTGGGCCCGCTGGAGGTTCAGGGCGAAGGTCCCCTGATCTGCCGGGAGAAGACCCACAACGCTGCGCCGATGACCCTCGACCAGGCGCTGTACGAGATGGAGTTGGTGGGGCACGACTTCTATCTCTTCATCGACTCCGACACCAAGCTGCCGAGCGTGGTCTACCGGCGGCACGCGTATGACTACGGGGTCATCCATCTGAATCCGGACCCCTTCGCCGAGGAGATCCCGCCGGGCGCGGGTGGTTCTCTCGGCGGCTGAGCCGCCTGCGGCGATGATGGGCGCCGCCCGCGTCCTCGGGAGGGCGTACGTGTCCTCCCGGGGGCGCGGTGGCGTGCGATGCGGTCGGCTGCCGGTTCGGCTGCCCCGCGGCGTCGCGGGCCCCGGATAGCATGAGCCTCACCGCCAACCGGCCAGGTGCCCAGCCCGGTTGGCGCCGACCGGGCATGGGCAGCAGGGGGAGGAACGATGGCGGACAGCTTCGGGCCCACGATGCCCCTCGGTGGGCAGGCCGGCACCATGGCCACCGCCGAGGAGGCCGGGCGGCGTGGGGGGTGTGAGCCGGTCCGTGTACTCGTCGTCGACGATCACGAGCTCTTCCGCCGAGGGCTGGAAATCGTGCTCCAGACGGAGGAGGACATCCAGGTCGTCGGCGAGGCCGGAGACGGGGCCGAGGCCGTGGAGAAGGCGGCCGATCTGCTGCCCGACATCGTCCTGATGGACGTGCGCATGCCCCGGCGCGGAGGCATCGAGGCCTGCACGGCCATCAAGGAGGTCGTCCCCAGCGCGAAGATCGTGATGCTGACGATCAGTGACGAGGAGGCCGACCTCTACGACGCGATCAAGGCGGGTGCCACGGGCTATCTGCTGAAGGAGATCTCCACCGACGAGGTCTGCGCCGCCATCCGGGCCGTCGCGGACGGCCAGTCGCAGATCAGCCCCTCCATGGCCGCCAAGCTGCTGACCGAGTTCAAGTCGATGATCCAGCGCACCGACGAGAGCAAGCTCGTACCGGCTCCCCGGCTCACGGACCGCGAGCTGGAGGTCCTCAAGCTCGTGGCTACCGGGATGAACAACCGGGACATCGCGAAAGAGCTGTACATCAGCGAGAACACCGTGAAGAACCACGTGCGCAACATCCTGGAGAAGCTCCAACTGCACTCCAGGATGGAGGCCGTCGTCTACGCGATGCGGGAGAAGATCCTCGAGATCCGCTGAGCCCGGGCCTGCCCGCCCGGGAGTCGCGGGCTCAGCGGATCTCGGCCAGGCCCTTTCCACCACTCGCGTCGCGGCCCCGGCGGGAAGTGTCAGACGGGACCTAGGCGCGCAACTCCGCCGTGAGCGCCGCCGCCAGCGCGCCGTCGTCGCAGCGCTCGATCCGTATGTCCTCGCAGCCCACCCAACTCGCCGCCTCCCGCAGAGCGCCGGCCATGGGAGCCACCGCGCCCCGGGACTCCATCGAGACCTGGCGGGCCACCAGCGTCCGCCCCTCGCGGGCCGGGTCGACGCGGCCCACGAGCCTGCCTCCCGCCAGCAGCGGCATCGCGAAGTAGCCGTGCACCCGCTTCGGCCTGGGCACGTAGGCCTCCAGGCGGTGGGTGAAGTCGAAGATCCGCTCCGTGCGCGGGCGGTCCCAGATCAGGGAGTCGAAGGGGGAGAGCAGCGTGGTGCGGTGCCGCCCGCGCGGGGGCCGGTCGAGGGCCGCCGGGTCGGCCCAGGCGGGCTTGCCCCAGCCCTCGACCTCGACCGGAACCAGCGGGGTGTCGCCGATCACGGCGTCGACCTGGGCGCCGCGCAGCCGGTGGTAGTCGGCGAGATCGGCCCGCGTGGCCACCCCGAGGGCGGCTCCCGCCTGGGTGACCAGGCGGCGCAGGCACTCCTCGTCCGTCAGGTCGTCGTGGAACAGCTCGCCCGGCACGGCCCGCTCGGCCAGGTCGTAGACGCGCTTCCAGCCGCGCCGTTCGGTGCAGACGACCTCGCCCACGTCAAGCAGCCACTCGACGGCGATCTTGGTGTCCGACCAGTCCCACCACAGGCCGCCGTTCTTCGCCCCGCCCAGTGCGGAGGCGGTCAGCGGGCCGTCCGCCGTGAGCCGGTCCCGCACCCGGGCGCAGGCGGCGTCCCGTTCCGCCAGCCGGTGCCAGCGGTGGCCGGCCGCCCGCCGTGCCCGCCGCCGGAAGGCGAAGCACGGCCACTCCTCGACGGGCAGGATGCAGGCGGCGTGCGACCAGTACTCGAAGGCGTGCCCCTCGGACCAGTAGGCCTCCTCCACCGCCGAGCGGTCCACGGCGCCGAGCCGTGCGTAGGGGATCAGCTCGTGCGAGCGGGCCAGTACCGAGATCGTGTCGAGCTGTACCGCGCCGAGCTTGCGCAGGACGCCGCGCACCCCCGCCCGGCGGTCGGGCGCGCCGAGAAAGCCCTGGGCGCGAAGGGCGATGCGCCGTGCGTCGTCGGCGGAGAGGGCGAGCTGGGGAGCGGGCGCTGGCGTCATGCCCACACCGTAGGCCGGGCCACTGACAACGCAGCCCGGCGCGGCAGGGGTTCGGGACTCCGGGCCGGCCCGGCGCGGGGTGCGCCGGTTCAGGCCGGAGGCGGCGTGGCCGTGTAGGGCGTCGGGCTCGTCCTGCCCCAGTCGGCGGGCAGCAGTGAGGCGGACCAGTCGTCCCGGCGCTCACCCCGGTGGACGGTCCGGGCCCGGTGGACGCCCTCCATCACGAAGCCGACGCGCAGCGCCACAGCCCGGGACGCCTCGTTGCCCACGTGGGCGTACCACTCCAGCCGCTCGGCGCCCAGCGAGGTGAAGGCCCAGTCGACGACGGCCCGGGCGGCCTCCACGGTGTAGCCCTGTCCGCGCTGCTCCGGGGCCGTCCAGTAGCCAAGCTCGGCCGTGCGGTCCTCGGTGTGCAGCCGTGCGGCGCGCACCAGCCCCATGGAGCCGACCAGGGCGCCCGCGCGCGTGAACACCCCGAACGTGTAGACCGTGCCGTCCCGCCACCCGGCCGGGCAGACGTTCAGGAGGAAGTCCTCGGCGTGCCGGCGCTCGTACGGCTGCGGCACCTGCGTCCAGCGCGGGATCTCCGGGTCCTGGCAGGCGGCGTGGACGGGCTCCACGTCACGCGGGGCGAAGGGACGCAGGAGCAGGCGCTCGGTGGTGAGGGTGACGGGTTGCATGTCCGCATTCTGCCGTTGGCCCACTCAGGCCGCGCGGCTGACCGCGAACGGCACCTTCGGAGGGCCCGGCACGTTGGGGGTACAGGGGCACGCGCCCCTCGCATACGATGGCCGGTGCGGTACAGCCCTCGGCAGGGAGAGGGAACAGCCAAGCATCGCACCACCGTGCCAGGCCTACCGGCAAGGAGACCATCCCCAGTGTCCGTCTTCAACAAGCTCATGCGTGCAGGCGAAGGCAAGATCCTGCGCAAGCTGCACCGCATCGCGGACCAGGTGAATTCCATCGAAGAGGACTTCCTCGACCTCTCCGACGCCGAGCTGCGGGCCCTGACCGACGAGTACAAGGAGCGGTACGCGGACGGCGAGTCCCTGGACGACCTGCTGCCCGAGGCCTTCGCGACGGTCCGTGAGGCCGCGAAGCGCGTCCTCGGCCAGCGCCACTACGACGTCCAGATCATGGGCGGCGCGGCGCTGCACCTCGGGTACGTGGCGGAGATGAAGACGGGTGAGGGCAAGACGCTCGTCGGTACCCTGCCCGCCTATCTCAACGCCCTGTCCGGGGACGGTGTGCACCTCATCACCGTCAACGACTACCTGGCCCAGCGCGACTCCGAGCAGATGGGACGCGTCCACAAGTTCCTCGGTCTGGACGTCGGCTGCATCGTCGCCAACATGACCCCGGCGCAGCGGCGGGCCCAGTACGCCTGCGACATCACCTACGGCACGAACAACGAGTTCGGCTTCGACTACCTGCGCGACAACATGGCGTGGTCGCAGGAGGAGCTCGTCCAGCGCGGCCACAACTTCGCCATCGTCGACGAGGTGGACTCGATCCTCGTCGACGAGGCCCGCACCCCGCTGATCATCTCCGGCCCCGCCGACTCGGCCACCAAGTGGTACGCCGACTTCGCGAAGCTCGCCAAGCGGCTGGAGAAGGGCGAGCCCGCCGACGTCCGGCTGCAGAAGCCGGAGACGGGCGACTACGACATCGACGAGAAGAAGCGCACCGTCGGTATCCACGAGCAGGGCGTGGCCCGCGTCGAGGACTGGCTCGGCATCGACAACCTGTACGAGTCCGTGAACACCCCGCTCGTCGGTTATCTCAACAACGCCATCAAGGCCAAGGAGCTGTACAAGAAGGACAAGGACTACGTCGTCATGGACGGCGAAGTCATGATCGTCGACGAGCACACGGGCCGTATCCTCGCCGGTCGCCGCTACAACGAGGGCATGCACCAGGCGATCGAGGCGAAGGAGGGGGTGGAGATCAAGGACGAGAACCAGACGCTCGCCACGATCACCCTCCAGAACTTCTTCCGCCTCTACAACAAGCTCTCCGGCATGACCGGTACGGCGATGACCGAGGCCGCCGAGTTCCACCAGATCTACAAGCTCGGCGTGGTGCCGATCCCCACCAACAAGCCGATGATCCGCAAGGACCAGGCGGACCTGATCTACCGCACCGAGGTCGCCAAGTTCGACGCGGTGGTGGAGGACATCGTCGAGAAGCACGCGAAGGGGCAGCCGATCCTCGTCGGCACGACCTCGGTGGAGAAGTCCGAGTACCTCTCGCAGCAGCTCACGAAGCGCGGTGTGAAGCACCAGGTGCTGAACGCGAAGAACCACGAGCGGGAGGCTCACATCGTGGCCGAGGCGGGCCGTCAGGGCGCCGTCACCGTGGCCACGAACATGGCGGGCCGTGGTACCGACATCCAGCTCGGGGGCAGTCCGGAGGCCATCGCGGAAGGCGAGCTGCGCGCCAAGGGCTACGACCCGGAGGAGCACATCGAGGAGTGGGCCGCCGCGCTCCCCGCCGCCCTGGAGCGGGCGGAGGAGGCCGTGAAGGCGGAGCACGACGAGGTGAAGCGGCTCGGCGGTCTCTACGTGCTGGGTACCGAGCGGCACGAGTCGCGCCGTATCGACAACCAGCTGCGCGGCCGCAGTGGTCGCCAGGGAGACCCGGGTGAGTCCCGCTTCTACCTCTCGCTGGGCGACGACCTGATGCGGCTGTTCAAGGCCCAGATGGTCGAACGCGTGATGGCCATGGCGAACGTCCCCGACGACGTGCCGATCGAGAACAAGATGGTCACCCGTGCCATCGCCTCCGCCCAGTCCCAGGTCGAGCAGCAGAACTTCGAGATCCGTAAGAACGTCCTCAAGTACGACGAGGTGCTCAACCGGCAGCGCGAGGTCATCTACGGAGAGCGCCGCCGCGTCCTGAAGGGCGAGGACCTGCACGAGCAGGTGCGGCACTTCATGGACGACACGATCGAGGCATACGTCCAGGCCGAGACGGTCGAGGGCTTCGCCGAGGAGTGGGACCTCGACCGGCTGTGGGGCGCGTTCAAGCAGCTCTACCCGGTCTCCGTGACGGTGGCCGAGCTGGAGGACGAGGTGGGGGACCGCGAGGGCCTGACCGCCGAGTTCCTGATCGAGGCCGTCAAGGAGGACATCCACGCGCAGTACGACGAGCGGGAGAAGGAGCTCGGCTCGGAGATCATGCGCGAGCTGGAGCGCCGCGTCGTGCTGTCCGTGCTGGACCGCAAGTGGCGCGAGCACCTCTACGAGATGGACTACCTGCAGGAGGGCATCGGGCTGCGGGCCATGGCCCAGAAGGACCCGCTGGTCGAGTACCAGCGGGAGGGCTACGACATGTTCCAGGCCATGATGGACGGCATCAAGGAGGAGTCCGTCGGCTATCTGTTCAACCTGGAGGTGCAGGTCGAGCGGCAGGTCGAGGAGGTCCCGGTGCAGGAGCGGCCGGCGGCGGCCCGGGAGGAGGCCCCGAAGGAGGCCGTCCCGGCGGGCGCCCGTCCGGCGATCCGCGCCAAGGGCCTGGAGGCTCCGCAGCGGCCGGACCGGCTGCACTTCACCGCTCCCAAGGTGGACGGCGAAGGCGGCGTCGTCGAGGGCGACTTCGCGGTGGAGGACGCCGAGCCGGGGACGCGCTCCGCGGGTGACGGCATGACGCGGGCCGAGCGCCGCAAGGCGCAGAAGAGCGGGGGCCGCCGCCGCAAGAAGTGAGGGCAGCCCCGCCGCGGCAGGCGGAGGGGCGGACCGGGGCCGGGCGCGGAGAGCGCGTCCGGCCCCGTCGTCATGCCGGCCGGCGGCGAAGGGGTCAGGCCCGGCAGTCGACGTCGAGCTCCACGGCGGAGCACCGCCAGCGGCGGGCGGGGGTGCGTTCCAGCCGGAAGGCGAGGGCCCGGGTGCGGTCCCCCGTGCGGACGCGGGCGAAGGCCTCCAGGGCGCCCTGGCTGGGGGTGGAGGCTCCGACCTGGAGGAGCACCGGCCCGTGGGCCGGTGCTCCGGTGGCGAGCGGGGCCCGTGGCGCGAGGCGGACGAGGTCGTCGTAGGCGGCTCCGGTGACATGGCCCAGGAGGCTGTGTACGGGACGCCTGCCGCTGAGTACGAGCAGCAGACGATGTGCGAACCAGTAGTGCGGGAGCCGGTCGCGGGCGCTGCGGCGCGGAGCGGCGAGGGTGGACCGTGCGGGGCGGCGGCTGTCGCGGCGGCCCGGCGGGCGGACGGTGTGGGCGGTGGTCATGGTGTTTCCCCGTGTGTGCAGGTTGACGGGCACGTTGCTACTGGCCAGTAGCTTTCTCGTCGCTCTTTGTATCCGTGGCGTCACCATGTGGCAAGCGCGGGTTGCGGGCGTGCTCGCCGCGGCGGCCCGTCACCCGTTCCGGGGCCGGGGCGGCGCCCTTTGACCTGCTACGGGGCTGACCTGCGCGGGGAGCGTGTGCGCCGGGCCGGGGTCGCGCCCCGGTGGCCGTATCCTGACGGACAGCCCGTACGACGGCCTCACACGAAAGCGGCAGTTCATGCGCCTCTACGTCCCCCTGACCCTGCCCCGGCTGGCGCTGGCGCACCGGCAGGGCGAGCTCGGCCCCGCCCCGCTGACGGCCTTCGCGGTCACTCCGGCGCTGCGCGCGTGGTACGTCTCCGACGACTTGGAGGAGCTGGAGTACGCCGCGCTCGGCCAGGCGGCGCTGGGCTCACTGCGATTGCTCGCCGACGAGCCGGACGCGCCCCGGCGCCGGGTGGTGCTGGCGGCGGACGTCGCCGACCGCGCGGTGTCCTGGGACGACGAGGGCGCAGGCGAGGGTGCCGACGAGGGGGCCGGAGCGCTCGGCCGGGTACGGATGGCGGCCGCGATCCCGCTGTCGAGGGTGGCGGCCCTGCACGTGGACGCCGGGGACGCGACGGCGGATGTCGGCGCGGCCGCGCGGGCGCTCCCGGCGGCGGACGCCGGGGACGAGGACGCGCGCCTCACGGTGGAGGGCGCCGACGGCCACGAGCTGCTCTGGTACGCGACGCAGGAGCTGGACCAGCTGCTGTGACAGCCGCGCGTCGCTGACCGCGTCCGACGCGGCGGCGGTGCGGGTGCGGTCGCCCGGACTCCCCGCCTGTCGGCGCTGCCGGGTACGGTCGGGAGCATGCGTGGAGACACCATTCACATCGTGTGGGACTGGAACGGCACGCTCCTGCACGACATCGACGCGGTGATCGAGGCGACGAACCTCGCCTTCGCCGAGGTCGGCATGGAGCCGATCACGCTGGAGCGCTACCGCGAGCTGTACACCGTGCCGGTGCCGCGCTTCTACGAGAAGCTCACGGGCCGGGTCCCCTCGGAGGAGGAGTTCGCCCACCTGAACGAGCTGTTCCACCGCCACTACTTCGACCGCGTGGACACGGTGACGCTGACGCTCGGCGCCGCCGAGCTGCTGGCCGCCCGGCAGGCCGCCGGAGGCACGCAGTCGCTGTGCTCCCTGGCCCCGCACGACCACCTCGTGCCGCTCGTGCGCAAACACGGCATCGAGGGGCACTTCACCCGGGTGGACGGCCTGGCCACTCCCCTGGCGGGGCACGGCAAGGCACGGCACATGGCCGGGCACCTGCGCTCGCTGACGGACGTGGAGCCGTCCCGCACCGTCGTCATAGGTGACGCTCTCGACGACGCGCTGGCCGCCCGGCACGTCGGCGCGCGGGCGGTGCTGTACACCGGCGGCTCGCACAGCCGGGCCAGCCTGGAGGGGGCCGGGGTTCCGGTGGTGGACACGCTGGCCGACGCGGTCGACGCGGCCGAGCGCCTCGCCCGTTGACACGCGCCCACGCCGCCTGCTCTCCGTCTCTGTCCAGAACGTCAAAGTTCGGGTCCTGCTTTTGTACACATACGGCCCATGACGCCGCCCCGGTCCGGAGCGATAGCCTTACCTACGTGATCAGCGCGATATCCGTGCCCGGGGACGCAGGCGATGGCGCCCTCCCCGCCTTCCGCCACCGTCGGCGCGAGGCAGCACCGCTCGCTGGTCGAGTTTTCCGGCATACCGTCGAACTGGAACGGCCCGTGAGGGTCTCGGCGTCATGCCCTGTAACAGCGGAATCCCCCATCTGACGTCACGCAACGGCGCGCGACAGGAGCCAGAGGACATGCAGACCAAGCTGGACGAAGCCAAGGCCGATCTGCTCGGGCGAGCCGCCCAGGCCGCCGAAGGCAGCCCCACCGGGAGCCTCCCGGCGCAGGGGCTCGAACCGGAGGCCCTGGAGGCGTATCTCCAGCGCTACTACCTGCACACGGCGCCCGAGGACCTCGACGACCGCGAGCCGGTCGACGTCCTGGGCGCCGCTCTCTCGCACCACCGGCTCGCCCAGCAGCGTCCGCAGGGCACGGCGAACGTCCGCGTCTACACGCCCAGCGTCGAGGAGAACGGCTGGACCTGCACGCACACGGTCGTGGAGGTCGTCACCGACGACATGCCCTTCCTGGTCGACTCGGTCACCAACGAGCTGACCCGCGAGGGCCGGGGCATCCACGTCGTGATCCACCCGCAGGTCATCGTCCGCCGGGACGTCACCGGCAAGCTGCTGGAGGTGCTGGACGCCGGGCGGGACCCGCTCTCCCAGCGGCCGAGCACCCACACACCGGAACAGCTGCCGCCGGACGCCGTCACCGAGTCCTGGATCCACGTCGAGATCGACCGGGAGACGGACGCGACCGACCTGCAGCAGATCACCCTCGACCTGCGCCGCGTCCTGTCCGATGTGCGCGAGGCCGTGGAGGACTGGCACAAGATGCGCGGCGCGGCCCTGGCCATCGCCGACGGGCTGCCGCAGGAGCCCACGAACGACCTCTCGGACGAGGAGATCGGCGAGGCCCAGGCGCTGCTGCGCTGGCTCGCGGACGACCGGTTCACCTTCCTCGGCTACCGCGAGTACGAGCTGGAGCAGGTCAGCGGCGAGTCCGGGGAGCCGGAGGACGCGCTCAGGTCCGTGCCCGGCACCGGCCTCGGCATCCTGCGCGCGGACCCCACGCACACCACCGACGACGACGGGCACCCCGTCTCGTCGTCCTTCAGCCGGCTCACCCCCGACGCACGCGCCAAGGCGCACGAGCGCAGGCTGCTCGTCCTGACCAAGGCCAACAGCCGCGCCACCGTGCACCGCTCCTCGTACCTCGACTACGTCGGCGTGAAGAAGTTCGACGCCGAGGGCAACGTCGTCGGTGAACGCCGCTTCCTCGGCCTCTTCGCCGCCTCCGCCTTCGTGGAGTCCGTCCGGCAGATCCCCGTCATCCGCCGCAAGGTCGAGGCCGTCCTCTCGCACGCGGGCTTCACGCCCGACAGCCACGACGGCCGGGACCTCCTCCAGATCCTGGAGACCTACCCGCGCGACGAGCTGTTCCAGATTCCCGAGGACGAGCTGCGCTCGATCGCCATCTCCGTCCTCTACCTCCAGGAGCGGCGCAGGCTGCGGCTGTTCCTGCGCCAGGACGAGTACGGGCGCTACTACTCGGCACTCGTCTACCTCCCGCGCGACCGCTACACCACGGGCGTGCGGCTGCGCCTCATCGACATCCTCACCGAGGAGCTGGGCGGCACCAGCGTCGACTTCACCGCGTGGAACACCGAGTCGGTGCTCTCGCGGCTGCACTTCGTCATCCGGGTCGAGCCGGGCACCGGGCTCGGCCGCCTCACCGACGCCGACGCCGACCGGATCGAGGCCCGGCTCGCCGAGGCCGCCCGCTCCTGGGCGGACGGCTTCGCGGAGGCGCTCGTGGCCGAGTGCGGTGAGGAGCGGGCCGCCGAGCTGAACCGTCGCTTCGGCACCCTCGGCGGCAATACCTTCCCCGAGGGCTACAAGGCCGACTTCCCGCCCCGCGCCGCCGTCGCCGACCTCCAGCACCTGGCCCAGCTCGACGAGACGGGCGAGGACTTCGCCCTGAGCCTGTACGAGCCCGTGGGCGCCGCGGCGGGGGAGCGCCGGTTCAAGATCTACCGCACCGGCGAGCCGGTTTCCCTCTCCGCCGTTCTGCCCATCCTCCAGGCGATGGGCGTCGAGGTGGTGGACGAGCGGCCGTACGAGCTGCGCACGGCGGACGGCAACCGGGCGTGGATCTACGACTTCGGGCTGCGGCTGCCGGAGACGAGCGTCGAGGGGCTGGGCGAGGACGCGCGCCGCCGCTTCCAGGAGACCTTCGCCGCCGTCTGGCGCGGCGAGGCCGAGAACGACGGCATCAACGCCCTCGTGCTCGCCGCCGGGCTGACCTGGCGGCAGGCCATGGTGCTGCGCGCCTACGCCCGCTACCTGTGGCAGGCCGGCGCCAAGTTCGGCCAGGCCACGATGGAGGAGACGCTCCGGCGCAACGTCCACACCACCCGGCTGCTGGTGAGCCTGTTCGAGGCCCGGCTGGCCCCGGAGCGGCAGCACGCGGGCCGGGAGCTCGTCGACGGGCTGCTGGAGGAGCTGGACGGCGCGCTGGACCAGGTGGCCAACCTGGACGAGGACCGCATGCTGCGTTCCTTCCTCACCGTCACCAAGGCCACCCTGCGCACCAACTACTTCCAGCACACCGACGACGGCGGGCTGCACGGATACGTGTCGATGAAGCTGGACCCGCAGATGATCCCGGATCTGCCGGCACCGCGGCCGTCGTACGAGATCTGGGTCTACTCGCCGCGGGTCGAGGGCGTGCACCTGCGCTTCGGCAAGGTGGCCCGTGGCGGCCTGCGCTGGTCCGACCGCAAGGAGGACTTCCGCACCGAGATCCTCGGGCTGGTCAAGGCGCAGGAGGTCAAGAACACGGTCATCGTCCCGGTGGGCGCGAAGGGCGGGTTCGTCGGCAAGCGGCTGCCCGACCCGGCGCAGGACCGGGACGCCTGGCTGGCGGAGGGCATCGCCTGCTACCGCACGTTCATCTCCGGCATGCTCGACATCACCGACAACCTGGTGAACGGGGCCGTGCTGCCGCCCAGGGAGGTCGTCCGGCACGACGAGGACGACACCTACCTCGTCGTCGCCGCCGACAAGGGCACCGCGACGTTCTCGGACATCGCCAACGAGGTGGCCGTCTCCTACGGCTTCTGGCTGGGCGACGCCTTCGCCTCGGGCGGCTCGGCCGGGTACGACCACAAGGGCATGGGCATCACCGCGCGCGGCGCCTGGGAGTCCGTCAAGCGGCACTTCCGGGAGCTGGGCCACGACACCCAGACGCAGGACTTCACCGTCGTCGGCGTCGGCGACATGTCCGGTGACGTCTTCGGCAACGGGATGCTGCTGAGCGAGCACATCCGGCTCGTGGCCGCCTTCGACCACCGGCACATCTTCGTCGACCCCGACCCGGACGCCGCCACGTCCTACGCCGAGCGCCGCCGCCTCTTCGAGCTTCAGCGCTCCTCCTGGGCCGACTACGACGCCGAGAAGATCTCCGCGGGCGGCGGCGTCTTCCCGCGCACGGCCAAGTCCATCCCCGTCTCGCCGCAGATGCGCGAGGCCCTCGGCCTGGAGACGACGGCGAACAGGCTCACGCCCCCGGAGCTGATGCGGGCCATCCTCCAGGCGCCGGTGGACCTGCTGTGGAACGGTGGCATCGGCACCTACGTGAAGTCCTCCGCCGAGAGCCACCAGGACGTCGGCGACAAGGCCAACGACGCCATCCGGGTGGACGGCAGCGAGGTGCGCGCCCAGGTCGTGGGCGAGGGCGGCAACCTCGGTCTCACCCAGCTCGGCCGCATCGAGTACGCGATGTGCGGCGGCAAGGTCAACAACGACGCGATCGACAACTGCGCGGGCGTGGACACCTCGGACCACGAGGTCAACATCAAGATCCTGCTGAACGCCTTGGTGGGCAACGGGGACATGACCGTCAAGCAGCGCAACGCGCTGCTGGCCGAGATGACCGACGAGGTCGGCGAGATCGTCCTGCGCACCAACTACGCGCAGAACGTCGCCCTGGCCAGCGCGCTGGAGACGGCGCCCGGCATGCTCCAGGCGCACGCGCGGTTCCTGCGTGCCCTGACCCGGTCCGGCCGGCTCGACCGGTCGCTGGAGTTCCTGCCCTCGGACCGGCAGATCAGGGAGCGGCAGGCCAGCGGCCAAGGCCTGACCCAGCCCGAGCTGGCCGTGCTGCTGGCCTACGCCAAGATCACCACCACCGAGGCGCTGACCGACACCGGCCTGCCGGACGACCCGTACCTGCGGGACCTGGCCCACCAGTACTTCCCGCGTCCGCTGCGCGAGCGGTTCCCCGAGGAGATCGACCACCACGCGCTGCGCCGTCAGATCGTCACCACGATGCTGGCCAACGACACGGTGAACACGGGCGGCTCCACGTTGCTGCACCGGCTGCGCGAGGAGACCGGGGCCACGACCGAGGAGATCGTGCGCGCCCACACCGCCGCCCGGGCGATCTTCGACATGGCCATGGTGTGGGACGAGGTCGAGACGCTGGACAACGAGGTGGCGGCCGAGACGCAGACCCGCATCCGGCTGCACAGCCGCCGCCTCGTCGAGCGCGCGACCCGCTGGCTGCTGGGCAACCGGCCGCAGCCGCTGCTGCTCGCCGAGACGGTGGAGGTCTTCAGCGAGCGCGTGGAGGCCGTCTGGGCGCAGCTCCCCGCCCTCCTCAAGGGCGAGGACCTCGCCTGGTTCGAGGCGATCCACGAGGAGCTGGAGGCCGCCGGGGTGCCGACGGACCTGGCCCGCCGCGTCGCCGGGTTCTCCTCGGTCTTCCCGGCCCTGGACATCGTGGCCGTCGCCGACCGCACCGGGCGGGACCTCATGGACGTCGCCGAGGTCTACTACGACCTCGCCGACCGGCTGAACATCACCCAGCTCCAGGACCGCGTCAGCGAGCTGCCGCGGGCCGACCGCTGGCAGTCGATGGCGCGGGCCGCCATCCGCGAGGACCTCTACGCCGCGCACCAGCTCCTGACCGCCGACGTGCTCGCCGCAGGGGACGCCTCGGCCACGCCGGAGCAGCGCTTCAAGGCGTGGGAGGAGAAGAACGCGGCGGTCCTGGGCCGCGCCCGGGCGACGCTGGAGGAGATCCAGACCTCCGAGACGTTCGACCTGGCGAACCTGTCCGTGGCGATGCGGACGATGCGCACCCTCCTGCGCAGCAACCGCTAGCTCCTCGGCCCTGCGCGAGGGCGCAGGGCCGGCGGGCGCACCCCCGGCGCCGGGTTCGGCCCGTGCCGGGGGTCCGCGCCGGTACGTCGCTGCCTGAGGGGGCGCTGTGGCCGGTCGCGCCCCCGCGGGGGCGCGGGTCAGACGCTTGACCGGGCGGAGCGCAGGCTCTCCGCCGGGCGGACGACGCGGGGTGCGGCGGCCGGCGCGGGCGCGGGCCTGCGCTGCTCCAGCGGGACGACGGGGGCGAGCCCGGCCCCGTCCAGGAAGACGGCCCGCACGACGCGCTCGGCGGCGTGACCGTCGTCGTAGGGGCAGAAGCGGGCGCGGAACGCCGCGCGCAGCTCCGCTCCCGCCGCCGAGCGCCAGCCGCCGCCGTGGAAGAGCCGCACGAGGGCGGGCAGGTCCCGCACGACCGGGCCGGGCGGCGCGCTCGTCAGGTCGAAGTACGTGCCCTGCGTCGCCCGGTACGTCTCCCAGTCGTCGGCGTGGATGACGATGGGCCGGTCGAGGTTGGCGAAGTCGAACATCAGCGGCGCGTAGTCGGTGACGAGCGCGTCGGCGGCCAGGCACAGCCGGGCGGCCGACCGGTGCGTGCCGCTGGGCGCGCTGCCGTCGAGGATGACGTACCCGGGCCCGAGGGCGTGGGCGAGCCGGGCGAGGTCCAGCCGCGGCGGACGCCCCTGCAGGTAGGGGCGTTCGGCGGGGGCGTAGAGGACGGCGACGACGCCCGGGGGCACGCCCAGCTCCGCGCGGATGCGTGCGACGTCGTCCGCGGTGGCCTGGTGGAGCACGTCGTTGCGCGGGGCGCCGTACTCCAGCGTCGTGTACCGGCCGGGGTAGGCCCGTTCCCGGGCGAGCGTGGCGTGCCGGTTCGCGGAGAGGCTGTAGTCCCAGTCGTCGATGCGGGCGAGGAGCTCGGTGAAGTCGGTACCGAGGCCGGCGAGCGGCGGGGCCCCCAGATCCAGGCCCTCGCGGCCCAGCGGGGTGCCGCGGTGCGTCTGGACGACCGTCTGCCCCGGACGCTTGCGCGGTCTCGGCTCGATGTCCCCGCTGGTCACCAGGAACGCGGCGCGGGCCAGGGCGCGCAGGTGGGCGGCGGAGCCGGGCTGGAGGCGGCGGACGCCCCGGGGCAGGCCGGCCGCCTGGTCGGCCGTCGCGACCCAGGTCGTGCGCAGCCCTGGGATCAGCCTGCGGGCGGCGGCCTCCAGCGCCGCCGGGTCGCCGGCGTAGCCGCCCTCGCCCGGTGCCGTGAAGACGGCGAGCCCGGGATCGAGGCGGCGGCGTGCCTGGACGCGGTAGTACGCGCGGACGAGCGTGCCGTGTACGGCGCGGGCGGCGGACCGCAGACGTCGCCGGAGCCCGCCGGCGGCCCAGGCGAGCCGGAAGGTGCGCCGGGCGCCGAGCCGGAGCAGTAGGTGCCGGAAGCCGGTGCGCCCGGCGGCGTCCCGGTGGCGGGCGCACTGCTTGCCGCTGCGCCGGAAGAACTCGGAGCGGCTGGTGCGGGGCAGCCGGCCGGGGGCGAGGATCAGGGAGGTGAGGTGGTCGCTCATCCGGCGGTAGAGCACGGGGCGCCACCGGGCGAGGTGCCGGTGTTCGCCGAGGAAGGCGAAGACGCGGTCGTACTGGGCGAAGACGTCGAAGTGGCGGCGCGGAGCCTCCGCCAGCAGTCCGCCGTTGCGGCGCCGGCGGTGCTGGACGCAGACGCGGTCGAGGACGGTGACGGCCTCGGCGGTCAGCAGGGTGCGCCAGGTGAAGGGGACGCCTTCGTAGGCTCCGGACGGGAAGCGCAGCTGGTGGCGGAGGAGGAACTCCCGGCGGTAGGCCTTGTTCCAGGCCACGGCGGGGAGCCGGAGGAGGGCGGGGCGGTCCTGGGCCCGGAAGACCTGGGGGTCGCGCTGGCCCAGGAGTCCGGAGGAGCCGCCGCGGTCCACGCGGCCGTACCAGAAGGTCCGTTCGTGGTCGAAGACGAGGACGTCCGGTTCGGCGGTGTCCTCCAGCCGGTCGGCGATCGCCTGGAGGGCGCCGGGGGCGAGCGCGTCGTCGCTGTCCAGGAAGAGCACGTAGCCGCCCCGGGCGTGCAGCACGCCGGCGTTTCTGGCCGGGCCCGGCCCGCCCGGTTCCTCCAGGCGCAGGACCGTCACCCTCCGGTCGGAGGCCGCCGCGTCGGCGAACAGCCCGCCGCAGGCGTCGGCCGAGCCGTCGTCCACCGCGATGAGCTCGAAGTCGGTGAAGGACTGGGTGAGTACGGATTCCAGGCACTCGGGCAGGTAGGCGTGCGCCTGGTGGGCGGGAACGATGATGCTGAAGCGGGGCACGGCACACATCCCAGGGGTGGGCGCGATCATGGGGCCGGTCTGTTAAGCCGATAATGCGCGGCGTGCATGCGGAGGCTGGCCATTTGGGCCACCGCCCCGCGTTTCCCACCCGACCGGCCCACCCCGGTTCGGCTCTCCGGGCGTCTTCCGGGCGCCCCTCACGGCGCCCGGTATCACTCCGGCGGTGCAGCGCCACCCACCCCGGGCGGTGGGCACCCGTCACTCCGGGGGCGGTCCCCCCGTCACCCCGGTGGTGGTATGCGTGCCGCGCCGGACTCCGCCGCGGCGCGCTCGATCGCACTGGCCAGCAGCGCCAGGTCCGTCGGCCCGTTGCCCAGCTCGCGGACCGGCCGCCGGGTGGGGGGATCGCCCGCGCGGGCCCAGTCCAGTGGCTGCACGGTGGGACGCTGGGTGGCCGTCCGGGGAATGCGCGCCGTGACGCGGCTGGCCTGGAACGGCGTCGAGGCACCGTCGGGCAGGTGCAGCACCCCGCGCCCCGGCGGGCAGTCCGCCTCCGGCCCTCCGCCCAGTGCGACCCGCAACGCCGAGCCCTGGTCGGCGACGGTGTGCGCCGTGCGGTCCGGACGGCCCGTCGCACACACCAGGTGGACCCCGAGCCGCAGCCCCTCGCGGGCCACCGCTTCGAGCGCGCGCACCACGGAACCGGCGGCGGGCCGCCCCGGATTGCCCAGGGCCGGAGCCACCAGGGCGTCCAGATCGTCCACCAGGACCACGAGCCGGGACAGCGGCGCCGCGGCCCTCGCGTCCGCCGCGGCGCGGGGGCGCAGCCGCAGCGTGCCCCGGTCCGCGTCCGGAGCGCCCGCGGCGGCCTCCGCACCGACCGGGACGCCCGCTGCCCCGCCGGCCGTGACCCCGCCGG
>NZ_JABLSI010000055.1 GCF_019303475.1 Streptomyces sp. JJ38 | reverse complement strand
GGTCCACGACGGCCTGGGGCGTGCCCGCCCAGCCCGGCGCCCCGGCCGCGGGGCACACCGCCCTGGAGGGCACGACCGCCGAGGGCGCCGCGCGCCCCGCCCCGGCCCGGCCCACGGGGAGCGGCGGGCACGGACGGCGGCGCAGGCCCGGCTCCGGGCACGGGCCCGGCGGCGTCGCCGAGCGCACCGGAAGCCCGATCATCGAGCCCGGCCTCCGCCCGGCCGCCCTCACTCTGGCCCTGGCCGTCCTGCTCGCCGTGGCCGCGCCGCTCGGCGGGTTCGCCGTCCTCGTCCCCCTGCTCCTGCTCCAAGCCCTGACGGCCGCCGGCTGGTACCGGCTCAACGGCATGTGGCCCGCACGGCAGGGCATCGCCCTCGCCTTCCTCGCCGGGGTCTCCGCCGACGCGGCACTGCTCACGGTCCGCGAGGAGCACACGGACACGGCGCTGCTGGGCACGCTCGGCATCTGGGTGCTGCTCGTCCTGCTGCTCCAGCTCCGCAACCGCGGCTCGGCCGACGAGCGGCTCCACGCCCTCACTGCCGGGGTCGCCGCCACCGTGCTCACGGTCTTCGCCGCGGGCTTCCTGGCCGCCGCCGACGTCCGCTGGGAGGCCGTGAGCATCGGCGCGGCCGCCGTCGCGGCGGCGGTGCCGCTGCGGGCGCTGCCGCTGCCCGGCCTGCCGTCGGCGGTCCTGGCGCTGCTGGCGGCGGTCGGCGCGGGGCTGGGCGCCGGCTGGCTCACGGGTGTGGACGACGCCGGGTTCGCCGCCCTCGTCGGTGCGGCGGCCGGGCTGTGCGCCCTCGTCGGGCTGCGGGCGGCCAGCTACGACTGGCCCTCGCGCTTCGTTCACATGACGGCCGGGGTGAGCCTGCCGCTCGCGCTGGCCGCGCCCGCCGTCCACGTGCTGGCCTCCGTGCTCTGACCCGCCGGCCGGGCGCCCCCTGACGCCCGGCCGACGCGCGCCGACGCCGCTGACCGTGGCCGCGTGCCGCCCGACGGAGGGCACGCGGCCACGGTTAGGATCGCGACAGTCGAACAGGGGGGCGTACGACCATGCCACGCGGACTGCGGATCACACTCATCGTGCTGCTCGTGCTGGGCGGCCTGTTCGTCGCCGTGGACCGGCTCGCCGTCAACTACGTCGAGGGCCGCATCGCGGACGAGGTGAAGGCGTCCCGGAACGCGGAGGAGGCCGAGGTCTCCGTGGGCGGGTTCCCCTTCCTGACGCAGGTCGCGCGTCGGGAGCTGGATTCCGTCGACATCAGGCTGAGCGGCATGACCACCTCCAGCGGGGACCGCACGCTGGAGGTGCGGGAGTTCGACGCGCACGCCAGCGACATCGACCTCGCCGACGACTTCTCCGGAGGCGTGGCCGCCGAGACCACCGGCACCGCCCACCTCACGTACGAGGCCCTGAGCGCCGCCGCCGAGGAGGGCGTCACCATCGGCTACGGCGGAGCGGCGGAGAACGGCGACACCAAGGTGAGGGTGACCGGCTCGGTGACCGTGCCGGTGCTGGGGAAGACGCTGGAGCACTCCACGACGAGCACGATCAGCGTCGAGAACGGGGACACGGTCCGGCTGCACGCCGACGAGGTGCCCGGCGCCGACCTCCCGGGGGTGGAGGAGCTGGTCCGGCAGAGGATCGACTACACGCGTCAGCTCACCGGCCTGCCCTCGGGCGTCTCACTCACCGGCATCAAGGCGACGGAGGACGGCGTCGAGGTGACCTTCTCCGGCCGCCAGGTGAGCGTCACGGGCTGAACCAGCCGACGGCCGCACGGCCCCGCGAGGCCTCCCGCGACCCCGGCAGACGGCAGGCAGCACGCCGTGCTCCGGGCCGGGGACGCCCGAAACGGCCCACGGAGCGGCCCGAGCACGGACCAGGCGTCCATCATGCGAGACGACCACCCGCGCGACATCGAGACGGCTTCCCCTCCCGCCCCTCGGGTCACCCGCGACGGCCGCTCGCGGCCCGCGCCCCATCCCACTCAGTGGTCGATCACGTCTCGAAATCCGGAACGCCGGTGACACGCGCCGCGCCCGTCCTTACGATCGTCCGCATGACCCGACAGGCGGACCTCACCAAGCGCCGGACAGTTGACCTGTGCCGCGTCGCCGCCATGCTCTGTCGCCCCACCGCCTGACGACCCGCCGTCGTCGGCCGGGACCGGCCGGCGAAGCGCGCGGCGTGCCGGACTCCGCCACCCCGCGCCGGGCCGTACCCGCCTTCCGAACCCGCACAGCGCCGTGCGACGCGCACCGGACACCCGCCCGGCGAACGCCGCCCGCACGCCCCGCCGCGCACCGCCACAGCTCACGGCAGCACCGCCGCAGCGCGGCACATGCCCGCACCCGCTCACCGCACAGCAGCACCAACGCCCCGGAGGAGAACTTCATGAGCCGCAGTGACGTCCTGGTGGACGCCGACTGGGTCGAGGCCCGCATCGACGACCCGAAGGTGGTCATCGTCGAGGTCGACGAGGACACCTCGGCCTACGAGAAGAACCACATCAAGAACGCCGTCCGGATCGACTGGAAGCAGGACCTCCAGGACCCGGTCCGCCGCGACTTCGTCGACCAGGCCGGCTTCGAGAAGCTCCTGTCCGAGAAGGGCATCGCCAACGACGACACGGTCGTCCTCTACGGCGGCAACAACAACTGGTTCGCGGCCTACGCCTACTGGTACTTCAAGCTCTACGGCCACCAGGACGTGAAGCTCCTCGACGGCGGCCGGAAGAAGTGGGAGCTGGACTCCCGCGACCTCGTCGCCGAGGTGCCCAGCCGCCCGGCGACCCAGTACAAGGCCAAGGCCCAGGACACCTCCATCCGCGCCTTCCGCGACGACGTCGTGGCCGCCATCGGCAGCCAGAACCTCGTCGACGTCCGCTCCCCCGACGAGTTCAGCGGCAAGCTGCTCGCGCCGGCGCACCTGCCGCAGGAGCAGTCGCAGCGCCCCGGCCACGTGCCGAGCGCCCGCAACATCCCGTGGTCGAAGTCGGCCAACGACGACGGCACCTTCAAGTCGGACGACGAGCTGAAGGAGCTGTACGAGGCCGAGGGCGTCGACCTGGGCAAGGACACCATCGCCTACTGCCGCATCGGTGAGCGCTCCGCCCACACCTGGTTCGTCCTGCACGAGCTGCTCGGCCAGGAGAACGTCAAGAACTACGACGGCTCCTGGACGGAGTACGGCTCGCTCGTCGGCGTGCCGATCGAGCTCGGCGCCGCCAAGTAACACCCACCAACCGTCTGACTTTCCCGATCCGAAAGAGGACATCCGACATGTGCGGAGCACAGGCAGGCGGCCCCGACGCCTCCACCATCAAGCCCGGTGAGACCACGATCCAGGGCCACGTGACGCGTGACGGCGAGCCCGTCACCGGCTACGTGCGGCTCCTGGACTCCACCGGCGAGTTCACCGCCGAGGTCCCCACCTCCGCGACCGGCCAGTTCCGGTTCTACGCGGCCGAGGGCACCTGGACCGTCCGCGCCCTCGTGCCGGGCGGTAAGGCCGACCGGACCGTCGTCGCCCAGCAGGGCGGCGTGGCGGAGGTCGCCATCGCCGTTTGAGCCGTCGCACGGCCACAGGCCGAAGGGCCGCACCCCGGGGTTGGACGCCGGAGGGGTGCGGCCCTTTGCCGTGACCGGGGCCGTGCTCAGTACACGAGCGCCTGGGTGTTCGGCGCCATCGCCTCGGCCACGAAGACCTGGGCCCCGGCGATGCGCACGCCCTCCAGGACGTCCGCCTCGGTGATCTCCCGCCGCGCCGCGCACTGCGTGCACAGCGTGATCCGTCCACCGGCCTGGATACCCGCGATCAGGTCCGGGAGCGGGGCCGCGTGCGGCAGCTCGAACTCCGCCGCCCGCCCCGGCAGCGCGAACCACGCCGACTCGCCGGTCAGCCACAGCGAGACCTCCACCCCGCTGGCTGCCGCCACGGCGGCCACCGTGAACGCCTGCGAGCACCGCTCGGGGGCGTCCGCCCCCGCCGTCACCTTGATCACGAGCTTCTTGTCGTCCGTCATGCGCACACCGTAGACCGGGCGGCACGCACCGGAGCGGCGGACCTCACAGCGCCACCGCGCGGCCCGGCGACTAGACTCGGCTCCGGCCCACCGTCCACCACCCAGCCGCGCAAGGAGCACCCCGTGCTTGAGGCAGTCTTCGTCTCCCTTATGGTCCTCGTCGTCATCGGGACCGGGGCCTTCGCACTCCTCACCGTCGCGAAGCTCTTCCAGGGCCAGCGCTGACCCCCGGCCCGCAGCAGCCCGAAGCCCCCGAACCAGCGAGCGACTGAACCCTCCATGATCGAGATCCCCTCGGACCTGCACCCCGACCTCGTGCCCCTGGCCTTCCTCCTCGGCCGCTGGACGGGAGCGGGTGTCGCGGACTTCCCCGGCGCCGAGCAGTGCAACTTCGGCCAGGAAGTCGCCTTCACCCACGACGGCCGGGCGTTCCTGAGCTACACCTCGCACTCCTGGGTCCTCGACGAGCAGGGCCACAAGGTCCGCCCGCTGGAGTCGGAGACCGGCTACTGGCGCATCCAGCCGGACCGCAAGGTCGAGGTCGTCATGGTCCGCGACCAGGGCGTCGCCGAGGTCTGGTACGGCGAGCTGGCCGACGGCAAGCCCCAGATCGACCTGGCCACCGACGCCATCGCCCGCCTCGCCTCCGCCGGCGAGTACAGCGGCGGCAAGCGGCTGTACGGCTATGTCAAGGGCGACCTCATGTGGGTCGGCGAGAAGGCCACCCCCGAGGTGTCCCTGCGCCCCTACATGTCGGCCCAGCTCAAGAAGGTCGTCGACCCGAGCGAGTGGGCGAAGGACATCAAGGACCTCCCCGACGACGGCATCGCCTTCTTCAAGTGACCGGACCGCCGGCCCCGGCGGCGGGGCTCACTCCTCCGCCGCCACACGCGGCTGGTCGCACCCCAGGCGCCGCCCCTCGGCCGTCACATAGGCCGTGAACAGCTCACGCGTCAGCGCCGGGTCGAAGTCGTCGGCCCTCTGCGCCACGAACGTGACGTCGCCGTCCTGGCACTTGGCGTCGAAGACCCCCAGGTCACGACGGTATGACTCATCGCCCTCGCCGAACCGCTCCGCGTGCCAGTAGAGCGGGGCCAGGCGCGGCTCCTCGATCGTGAGGAGCCGCAGTTCCGCCACGTCCCCGTGGACGCTCAGCTCGCAGGTCCGCACCGCCCCATCCGTCCCGGTGCGGACGAGCTGGAGGCGGCTCCCGTGCCTGCCCTCCCCACGCAGGGACTCAGGAGTGCGCATACCCTCCGCCCGGCACAGCTCGTCCCTCGGGAGCTTCTCGAACTCGGGTATCGCTTCCAGCCGCCCCGGTGCCGGGAGCGGGTCCCCGCAGTCAAAGCGCTCCAGCACGCCGTTCGCGAGTTCGACGACGGCCCGGGCGAGGAGCTCCCGGTTCTCCTCCGCGGACCCGATATCGGTGTACGCGTACCCCCGGGACAGGCTGACGACCTTCGGGGGCCGGATCAGGATGCCGTCGGGTTGGCAGTCCTTCGGGAGGGCGACCCAGGCCCGGACGGGCGACACCATGCCCGTGAGCCCCTCGCCGAGCGGGACCATCCGAGCGTTCAGGAACTCCGCGGGCCACTCGCGGCTGTCCAGCCCGGACGAGGCGAGCTCGCGCACGGAGGCGACCACCGGCGAGAGGTGCCTCCGGTCCTCGATCCGGCACTCGCCGAGGAACCGCTGACTCTGCATCCCGCTGTACGCCAGCGGCAGCTCGTGCGCCTCGAAGTCCTCCCCCGAAAGCTCGGCCGCCGTGTCACGGGGCAGGGCGTCCCAGCACACCGGCTCCTCGCGCGACGCGAGCGGCAGCGAGTCCGTCTGCCAGGCGACCAGACCCCCGGCGAGCAGGGCGCCGGCCAGCGACCCCGCGAGCGCCGCGCCCGGCCTGCCCCGCAGCCAGCGCCGCAGGCGCCCGCCCGACGGCTCCTTGGCCTCCGGTGCCGTGTCCTCGTCGGCGTCCGCCATCGTCGGCGGCGTCTCGTCCCGCACTCCGTCCTCCCCCGACGGCTCACCGCGGAGCGGCCTCGCGTCGCCGTCCTCCGGCCGGCGTCGATACTACCGAGGGCGGTGTCGCCGCCTCGGACGCGGTGGACGAGCGCTGAGCTGCGCCCCGACCCGAGCGACTCCCCCGGGCAGGAGAAGCCTGCGCCGCGTAACCCGGGGAGCTGTGCTTGGCGCAGTGGCGCTGACGTCACAGCGGAGTGCCCGGCCCTTCCGTGCCGGACTCGCGCACCTCGTTGATGAGCGCCGCGAAGGCGGAACGGTTCACCCTTACCGCTCGCGCCGGGTAAACGCTGTCGCGTAGGGCTATCTTCCCGTCGCCACAGAGAGCCACTTCAACGCAGGCATTTCCGGATGCTTCGGATAAGGATGACTTGAACCACTGAAGTTCGGACAAGACATCGCCTTTCACAGCTCGCTGATGATTCCACGAATAAGGCCACGAGACTCCTCTGGACGGCGAAGGCGTTCCTCGCTGACCCCCAACCTGCCCGACTCGATGTTGGAGATCATCGTGCGGTCGACTCCGAGTCGTTCCGCTGCCACAGGAGCGGACATGCCAGCGGCTTCTCGCAGGCGACGCGGTTCGCTACCGAACCGCTGCTGACGGATGGTGGGGTACTCCCGCGGGGCCATGGGACAACTCCTTGAGTGGAAGGACGGTTTACCGATCCAAGGGGAAAGCCGTGCTGTCCGCCCACGGTTTGGGCGAACTCTCGGGTTCCGTTGTCGGTGGCGGCGTCCGTCCCCCACGTCGCACCCCCTGGCGGTCGCCGTCGGCGGCCGCCGTGCCCTCCCCCGGTCGGCGCCGGATGCTACCGAGCGGGGCGCAGTTGCGGGGTGGGGGCGGGGGCGGGACGGTGAGAGGGTCACAGGCATCCGGTGTCCGGGCGCACGGACAGGTGCCTGCCGGGTGACGGCGCGGGAGAGGTGTCGACGGGGCGCGTCCTCGGTGGGGTGCGGCCGGGGCCGGCCGGAACCGGCGGGACTGGGGCCGAAGGGCCCCGAGGGGACATCATGGACAGCGCGACCCTAGAGACGATGCGGACCGAGCTGCGAGGCCCGGTCATCACTCCGAGCGAGCCCGGGTACGCCGAGGCGTGCGAGCTCTACAACGCCATGATCCACAGGCATCCGGCCGCCTTCGTGGGCTGCCGGGACGCGGCTGACGTCATCGCCGCGCTGACGCTCGTGCGCGACAGCGGGCAGGCGCTGGCCGTCCGGGGCGGCGGGCACAGCGGCGCGGGGCTGTGCCTGGTCGACGACGGGGTGACGCTCGACCTGTCGCCGATGCGCTGGGTGCGCGTGGACCCGGAGGCCCGCACAGCGCAGGTGGGGGGCGGAGCGCTGCTCGGCGACCTCGACCACGCCACGCACGCCTTCGGCCTGGCCACGCCCGCGGGCATCATGTCGACGACGGGGGTCGGCGGGCTCACCCTCGGCGGCGGGCACGGCTACCTCAGCCGCAAGTACGGGCTGACGATCGACAACCTGCTGGCGGCGGACGTCGTCCTGGCCGACGGTCGCTTCGTCACCGCGAGTGAGGACGAGCACCCGGACCTGTTCTGGGCGCTGCGCGGCGGAGGCGGCAACTTCGGCGTCGTCACGTCGTTCACGCTGCGGCTGCACCCGGTGGACACGGTCGGCGCGGGGATGACGGTGTGGCCGGTGGAGCGCACCCGCGAGGTGCTGACCTGGTACCGGGAGTACCTGCCGCAGGCCGGGGAGGACGTCTACGGCTTCTTCAACTTCCTCACCGTGCCGCCCGGGCCGCCGTTCCCGGAGGAGTTGCACGGGCGGCGCATGTGCGGCGTCGTCTGGTGCTATCTGGGGGACCTGGAGCGGCTGGACGAGACGCTGTCGGTCGTCGGGGACGCGGGGCCCCCGGCGTTCCACTTCGCCATGCCGATGCCCTACCCGGCGCTGCAGAGCCTGTTCGACGAGGAGATCCCGCCCGGCCTCCAGTGGTACTGGCGCGGGGACTTCTACGACGCCATCCCGGACGGCGCGGTCGACGTGTGCGCCCGGTACGGGCAGAACCTCCCGAGCGACCTGTCCACGCTGCACCTGTACCCCGTGGACGGCGCCGTGCACCGCGTCCGCCCCGAGGACACCGCCTTCGGCTACCGGGACGCCCTGTGGTCCGGCGTCTACGGCGGCATCGACCCGGACCCGGCCAACGCGGAGGCGATCAAGCGGTGGTGCGTCGAGTTCCACGGCGAGATGCACCCGTACTCCATGGGCGGGAGCTACGTGAACATGCTCGGCGAAGGAGAGGGCGAGCAGCGGGTGCGGGACGCGTACCGCGAGAACTACGAGCGGCTCGGCCGGGTCAAGCGCGCGTACGACCCGGAGAACCTGTTCCGCGCCACCCAGAACATCCCGCCGGCCCCGGCGAGCTGAGCGTCCCCGGGGCCGCCCCCTGCGGCCGTCCCGCCCCGGGAGCCCGGCCACGGGGGGCGGCCCCTTCAAGCGGCCCACACCTCACCGGCGCGGGGCGGGTGACGTGAGCGGTTCAACACGCGTGTGACCTCCACGACGGCCCGTCTCCCGTGATGGACTCTGGCACGGGTCCGACGACGCACCCAGCGCTGGCCGTGCCGTGCGGTCCGCGGCGGGGTATGCGTGGTCAGGGCTCGTGCGTCACGTGAGCAACCCCCGGCCGTCCCGCACGCACGCGAGCCCTCATGCCTTCACCCGACCGAAGGGACCGATGAGCCATGTTCCGCAAGGTGCTGGTCGCCAACCGCGGCGAGATCGCCATCCGCGCGTTCCGCGCCGGCTATGAGCTCGGCGCGGGAACCGTCGCCGTGTTCCCGCACGAGGACCGCAACTCGCTGCACCGCCTCAAGGCCGACGAGGCCTACGAGATCGGCGAACCAGGGCACCCGGTACGGGCCTACCTCTCGGTCGAGGAGGTCGTCCGGGCGGCTCGCGCCGCCGGGGCCGACGCCGTGTACCCGGGGTACGGCTTCCTCTCCGAGAACCCCGACCTGGCGCGGGCCTGCGAGGAGGCGGGCATCACCTTCGTCGGGCCGAGCGCGGAGACGCTGGAGCTGACCGGCAACAAGGCCCGCGCGGTGGCCGCCGCCCGGGCCGCGGGCGTGCCCGTCCTGGGCTCCTCCGAGCCGTCCACCGACGTGGACGAGCTGGTACGGGCCGCGGAGGAGCTGGGCTTCCCCGTCTTCGTCAAGGCCGTCGCGGGCGGCGGCGGGCGCGGCATGCGGCGCGTCGAGGACCCGGCCGCCCTGCGCGAGTCCATCAAGGCCGCCTCCCGGGAGGCGGAGTCGGCCTTCGGCGACCCGACGGTGTTCCTGGAGAAGGCCGTCGTCGAGCCGCGCCACATCGAGGTGCAGATCCTCGCCGACGGCGAGGGCAACGTCATCCACCTGTTCGAGCGGGACTGCTCGCTGCAGCGCCGCCACCAGAAGGTCATCGAGCTGGCCCCGGCCCCCGGCCTCGACCCCGAGCTGCGGGAGCGCATCTGCGGGGACGCCGTGCGCTTCGCCCGGCAGATCGGCTACCGCAACGCCGGCACCGTCGAGTTCCTGCTCGACCGCGACGGCAACCACGTCTTCATCGAGATGAACCCGCGCATCCAGGTCGAGCACACGGTGACCGAGGAGGTCACCGACGTCGATCTCGTGCAGTCGCAGCTGCGCATCGCCGCCGGTCAGACGCTCGCCGACCTCGGCCTGTCCCAGGACCGCGTCTACCTGCGCGGCGCCGCGCTGCAGTGCCGCATCACCACGGAGGACCCGGCCAACGGCTTCCGGCCCGACACCGGCAAGATCAGCGCGTACCGCTCCCCCGGCGGCTCCGGCATCCGGCTCGACGGCGGCACCGCCCACGCCGGCACCGAGATCAGCGCCCACTTCGACTCGATGCTGGTCAAGCTGACCTGCCGCGGGCGCGACTTCGCCACCGCCGTCGGCCGCGCCCGTCGCGCCGTCGCCGAGTTCCGCATCCGCGGCGTCCAGACCAACATCCCCTTCCTCCAGGCCGTCCTGGACGACCCGGACTTCCAGGCCGGCCGCGTCACCACCTCGTTCATCGAGCAGCGCCCGCACCTAGTCACCGCCCGGCACTCCGCCGACCGCGGCACCCGGCTGCTGACCTACCTCGCCGACGTCACCGTCAACAAGCCGCACGGCCCGCGCCCCCAGACCGTGGATCCCGTGAGCAAGCTGCCCAGGCTGCCCGAGGGCGCGCCGCCCGCCGGCTCCAAGCAGAAGCTCACCGAGCTGGGCCCCGAGGGGTTCGCCCGCTGGCTGCGCGAGTCCCCCACCCTCGGTGTCACCGACACGACGTTCCGCGACGCCCACCAGTCGCTGCTCGCCACCCGGGTGCGGACGAAGGATCTCCTGGCCGTCGCCCCCGCCGTCGCGCACACCACGCCGCAGCTGCTCTCGCTGGAGTGCTGGGGCGGGGCCACCTACGACGTCGCCCTCCGCTTCCTCGCCGAGGACCCGTGGGAGCGGCTGGCCGCGCTGCGCGAGGCCGTCCCCAACATCTGCCTCCAGATGCTGCTGCGCGGCCGCAACACCGTCGGCTACACCCCCTACCCGACGGACGTGACCAACGCCTTCGTCCAGGAGGCCACCGCCACCGGCATCGACGTCTTCCGGATCTTCGACGCGCTGAACGACGTCGGCCAGATGCGGCCGGCCATCGAGGCGGTGCGGGAGACGGGCAGCGCCGTCGCCGAGGTCGCCCTCTGCTACACCTCCGACCTCTCCGACCCCGCGGAGAAGCTCTACACGCTCGACTACTACCTGCGGCTGGCCGAGCAGATCGTCGACGCGGGCGCCCACGTGCTCGCCGTCAAGGACATGGCCGGGCTGCTGCGCGCCCCCGCCGCCGAGAAGCTGGTCTCCGCGCTGCGCCGCGAGTTCGACCTGCCGGTGCACATCCACACCCACGACACCGCGGGCGGCCAGCTCGCCACCTACCTCGCCGCCGTCCGGGCGGGCGCGGACGCCGTCGACGGCGCCGTGGCCTCCATGGCGGGCACCACCTCCCAGCCCTCGCTGTCCGCGCTCGTCGCCGCCACGGACCACAGCGAGCGCCCCACCGGTCTCGACCTCCAGGCCATCGGCGACCTGGAGCCCTACTGGGAGAGCGTGCGCAAGGTCTACGCCCCCTTCGAGGCCGGTCTCGCCTCGCCCACCGGCCGCGTCTACCACCACGAGATCCCCGGCGGACAGCTCTCCAACCTGCGCACCCAGGCCATCGCACTCGGTCTCGGCGAGCGTTTCGAGGAGATCGAGTCCATGTACGCCGCCGCCGACCGCATCCTCGGCCACCTGGTGAAGGTGACGCCCTCCTCCAAGGTCGTCGGCGACCTCGCGCTGCACCTCGTCGGTGCCGGCGTCTCCCCCGAGGACTTCGAGGCCGGGCCGCACACCTTCGACATCCCCGACTCCGTCATCGGCTTCCTCCACGGCGAGCTGGGGAACCCGCCCGGCGGCTGGCCCGAGCCCTTCCGCACCAAGGCCCTCCAGGGCCGCTCCGCCGCCAAGCCCATGCGGGAGCTCACCGACGAGGACCGCGAGCTGCTCGACAAGGACCGCCGCGCCACCCTCAACCGCCTCCTCTTCCCGGGCCCGACGAAGGAGTTCGAGACCCACCGCGAGGCCTACGGCGACACCAGCGTCCTCGCCAGCAAGGACTTCTTCTACGGCCTGCGCCCGGGCCAGGAGTACGCCGTCGACCTGGAGCCCGGCGTCCGGCTGCTCATCGAGCTGGAGGCCATCGGCGAGGCCGACGAGCGCGGCCTGCGCACCGTGATGTCCACCCTCAACGGCCAGATCCGGCCCATCCAGGTCCGGGACCGCTCGGTGGCCTCCGACATCCCGGCCACCGAGAAGGCGGACAAGTCCAACTCCGGCCACGTGGCCGCGCCCTTCGCCGGCGTCGTCACCCTCGTCGCCAGCGAGGGCGACGCCGTCGAGGCGGGCGCCACGGTGGCCACGATCGAGGCCATGAAGATGGAGGCCGCCATCACCGCCCCCAAGGCGGGCACGGTCTCCCGCATCGCCATCAACGCGATCCAGCAGGTGGAGGCCGGTGACCTGCTCGTCGAGCTGACGTAACCCACGGCACCCACCGCACCCACCGCGCGGACGAGAGCCCCGGCCGGTCGTACGGACGACCGGCCGGGGCTCTGCCGTGCGCCGCAGCCGTTCCCGTCTGCGAGCGGAAAAACGAAAGGCAAGGAGGTCATCCACTCCTTGCCACTCTCAACGTATAGCGCACTGGGGGGCTTGCGGCAAGAGCCGGGGTGTGCCGCAGAATCTCCCCTCAAGAGCGAATCCCACGGAATACGGTGATTCGCCACGAAAGTACGTTGTTGCCCAGTGGGGGGATTCGATGATCGACGTGATCGTGGTCGGCGGCGGGCCGACCGGCTTGCTGCTGGCCTGCGAGCTGCGGCTGCACGGCGTGCGGGTGGTCGTCCTGGAGAAGCTGACCGAGCCGACTCAGGAGTCCCGCGGGCAGGGCCTCCACGTGCGCAGCGTGGAGCTGATGGACCAGCGCGGCCTGCTGGACCGGTTCCTCGCCGTCAGCGAGACGTTCCGGGTCGGCGGCCTCTTCGGCGGCGTCATGAAGGCGTGGCCCGAGCAGCTGGACACGGCCCACCCGTACGGCCTGGCCACGCCGCAGCCCGTCACGGAACGGCTGCTGAACGAGCGCGCCCGCGAGCTCGGCGCCGACATCCGGCGCGGCCACGAGGTGGTCGGGCTGCGCCAGGACGAGGACGGGGTGACCGTCGAGCTCGCGGGACGGACACCGCTGCGCGCCCGCTATGCCGTGGGGTGCGACGGCGGCCGGAGCCTGGTGCGCAAGCGGCTGGGCGTCGGCTTCCCCGGCGAGCCCGCGAGCGTCGAGACGATGCTCGGGGAGATGGAGCTGACCGAGGACCCGGAGACGGTGGCGGCCGTCGTCGCCGAGGTCCGCAAGACCCAGCTGCGGTTCGGCGCCGCCCCCAGCGGAGAGGGGCTGTACCGGCTCGTCGTGCCCGCCGAGGGAGTGTCCGAGGACCGCACCGCCCCGCCGACGCTCGAGGAGTTCCGGCAGCGGCTCCGGGCCGTCGCGGGCACGGACTTCGGCGCGCACGCGCCGCGCTGGCTCTCCCGCTTCGGTGACGCCACCCGGCAGGCCGAGCGCTACCGCGTCGGCCGGGTGCTGCTGGCCGGCGACGCGGCCCACGTCCACCCGCCCACCGGCGGCCAGGGCCTCAACCTCGGCATCCAGGACGCGTTCAACCTCGGCTGGAAGCTGGCCGCCGCGGTCGCGGGCTGGGCACCGCGGGGGCTGCTGGACAGCTACCACGCCGAACGGCACCCCGTCGGCGCCCGGGTGCTGGAGAACACCCGGGCGCAGATCACGCTGCTCGGGACGGACCCGGGTGCGACCGCCCTCCGGGAGCTGTTCGCGAAGCTCATGGACCTGGAGGACGTGAACCGGTACGTGACCGGCATGATCACCGCCGTCGACGTCCGCTACGACTTCGGCGAGGGCCACGAGCTGTTGGGCCGACGGCTGCGGGACGTGCCGCTGAAGCGGGGACGCCTCTACGAGCTGACGCACGAGGGCCGGGGACTGCTCCTCGACCAGACGGGCCGGCTCTCGGTGGACGGCTGGGCGGACCGGGTCGACCACGTCGTCGACGCCAGCGAGGAGCTGGACGTGCCCGCGGTCCTGTTGCGCCCCGACGGCCATGTGGCCTGGGCCGGCGAGGAGCTGCGGGAGCTGCTCCCGTGTCTCGCCCGCTGGTTCGGCGCCCCCGCGGGCTGAGCACGGCGGCGCCGCAGCGGAGTCCGGCTCCGGCTACGACTCGCCGGAGACGCGCAGGGCTGCGGCGCGCAGGCGGGCGAGCAGGGGCAGCACGTCCTCGTCGGCCGCGCGGGAGACGGCCTGGATGAAGGCGATGATGCTGTGCGCCATGGCGTCGGAGGCGACATCGTCGGTGTGCGCGGCCCAGGCGGCCAGCGTCGCGGCGAGCACGCTGGACACCCGCACGGTGGTCTCGTCCAGCCCGTGCGAGCCGGTCGTCATGCTGCTGATCACCTGCTGGCCGAACACGGCGAGCAGGGTCGGCATCGGGCGTTCCGTCTCGTCACGCCGGGCCAGCGCGCGGCGCGCGTCGTCGTCACCGCGCTGGGCGGCCTCCAGGTAGGCGACGGCCGCCAGCGCCTCGTCCGGCGTCAGCGGCTCCTCGGTGTTCGCATCGCTCATGGGCACGTCCCCGACTCGGCGTTCCGGTCCCCGCACCGTAGTCCAACCGGCCCCCCGGCGCCCGGCCCCGGCGAGACTCTCGAAAACACCTCTAGCCCAGGACCGCGTCGAGTTCGAGCTCGACGAGCCACTCCGGATCGATGAATCGGGAGACCTCCACGAAGGTGCAGACGGGGCGGATCTCCGCGAAGCGTTCCCCGTGGGCCCGCGCCGCTTCCCGCCACTGTGTGACGTCGGTCAGCATGATGCGGGTGCGGACGACGTCCTCCGGGGAGGCTCCCGCCTCCCTGAGCGCGGCCTCGGCGATGTCGAGGCAGCGGATGGTCTGCGCGTAGACGTCGCCCGGCCCCACGGTGGCCCCGTCGTCCCCGATGGGAGCCGTGCCGGCGACCGCGACGTAGTCCCCCTTGCGGACGGCGCGGGAGAAACCGATCCGCGGTTCGAGCGGCGACCCTGAACTGACCAGCTTCCTTGTCGGTTCCATGACTCCACGGTGCCAGGGGCCCCGGGATCCGGTCACCGCGGGGCATGTGGCCGGATCTTGAGCAACCCCGGGAGGTGCGGGGTTTGCACCGCGTACCGTCGGGTTCAGCCGCATTCGCCCCTCCGGTGGGAGTTCATCGTGACGAGTTCAAGCCTGTCGAACCAGGTGCGCGCCGGCCAGGTCGCGTACCGGCCGTGGACGTTGCCCATGTACGACCTGGTGGCGTTCAAGCTCAACTGCCGGTACGTCTTCCGCGTCCCGGTGTCCGAGCTGGTCGCCATGTTCGACCGCAACATCTCCGCCGAGCACCTCGACCTCGGCGTGGGCTCGGGATACTTCCTGGACAACTGCCAGACCGCCCCGGGGCAGTCGATCACCCTGGCGGACCTGAACGAGCACACGCTGCGGCACGCGGCCCGCCGTCTGACCCGGTTCAGGGTCCGGACGGTGCGGGCCAACGCGCTGGAGCCGCTGCCGCTGCCCGAGGCGGCGTTCGGCTCGGCCTCGGTGAACTTCCTGCTGCACTGCGTTCCCGGCGACATCCGGCGCAAGGCCGTCGTGTTCGACCATGTCGCGGCGTGTGTCCGGCCCGGGGGGCGGCTCTTCGGCTCCACCGTGCTCAGCAAGGGCGTGCCGCTGAACCCCGCGGCCCGGGCGGCGCTCCCGCTGTGGAACCGGAGCGGGGTGATGCACAACTCCGAGGACAGCCTGGAGGACCTGCGTGCGGAGCTGGCCGCGCGCTTCCCGGTGCACCGGGTCACGGTGCACGGCTGCACCGCGCTGTTCGAGGCCGAGGTGCCGTGAGGCCGGTTCCGGGGTGGCGGCCGTCGGGCCGCCACCCCGGAACGGGCGTGCCTGCGGGACGCCCCTACGAGCGGCGCGGTACGGGGATGACGTAGCGGCTGAACAGCAGGTCGCGCAGGACGTCGTCGCCGCCTTCGACGATCGAGACGTAGCGCACGTCGCGGACGAGCTTTCCGACGGGGTGCTCGTTGGTGTAGCCGAGCCCGCCGAACATCTCGGAGCCGACGGAGGCCACGTCCCAGGCGGCCTGACCGCAGAACATCTTCGCCGTCAGGGCGGTCTTGAGCGTGCCCTGCCGGGCGAAGACGGCCGCCGCGTCCGGCTCCGCCATGACCTTGTCGTAGTCCCGGGCGGCGCGCAGGCAGTGGCCCTTCATGACGTCGATCTGCATCTCCATCTGGCCCAGCTTCTGTGCGAAGACCGGGCTCTGGAGGAGGGTGCCGTCGCGGAACGGCTTGTTCTTCGCGTAGGTCATGCAGTGGTCGCGGATGCGCCGGGCGATGCCGACGGCCGTGGTCGCGATGAGGATACGGCTCGCGTTGAGGCCGATCTCCAGCAGCCGCAGCCCCGAGCCTTCGAGCTGGTTGGCCTTCGGCACCCGGCACCCGGCCAGTCGCACCTGGTAGGTGTGGGAGGCGCGCAGGCCGATGACGTCCCACCGCTTGACGATCTCCACGCCCGGGGTGTCCCGGGGCACGAGGACCGCGTGGTGTTCCTCGGGGTTGTCCGCCGCCCGGGCGACGACCACGAGGAAGTCCGCGAAGTCGGTGTTGGTGGAGAAGAACTTGTCTCCGGTGATGACGAGTTCGTCCCCCTCCCGGGACACGACCGTCTCGATCTTGTTGAGCTCACTGCCCGCAGCGCGCTCGCTTCCGAGCGTCGCGCAGAACGTGCCGCGCTCGGCCATCGGCTTGAGGTAGCGGGACTTGAGCTCCTCCGAGCCGTAGAGCTGCACCATGCTGGTGCCCAGGACGGAGATGAACAGGGTGAACGCGACGCCGGCGTCGCCGTACGCGATCTCGTTGACGACCTCGACGCCGTCCTCCAGGCTCAGTCCGCGCCCGCCGAGCTCCTCGGGCAGCCACCAGTTGGCCATGCCCGTCTCGCGGAACGCCTCGTACACCTGGTGGGGCTTGTCGGTCAGGGCGTCCAGCTGCTCGGCGTCGCCGGTCAGTTGCTCCTTGACGAACCGGCGAACGGTCTTCAGGTCCTCTGTCTTCATCGTCCTTGTCCTCATTCGGCGAACACTCGTTCGATCAGGTCGTCGACGTCCATGGTGTCGAGCTCCTCGTCCGCCGCGTCCGCCGCGGCGTCCTCGGCGCCCTCGGCGCTCCGCTGCTCGTCGTCCGCAGCGTCCTGGGCGAACAGCAGCTCCCACAGGCGTTCGGCCAGGGCCGCCGGGGTCGGGTAGTTGAAGATGACCGTCGGGGGGATCTGGATACCGGTGTCCTGCTTGACCTGGTTGCGGAACTCCACGCCGCTCAGCGAGTCGAAGCCGATCTCCTGGAACGACATGTCGGCGTCGATGTCGTCGGCGTCCGGGTAGCCCAGCACCACCGCGGCGGTGGACAGCAGCAGGCCGCGCAGCTCGTCGACCTGTTCTTCCTGCGACAGCCCCGCCAGCCGCCCCAGCACCGGAGGCTCGGCCGCCGCCTCGGCGGGCTCGTGGCGCATCCCGGCCATGTCCCGCAGGAGCACCGGAACGGTGTCCCGCCGCCGCAGCTCCTCCCGGTCCAGGGCGACGGGGACGAGCGCGGCCGACTCCCGGGTGAGCGCGGCGTCGAGCAGGGCCGTCCCCCGGGCGGCGGACAGCGGGACCATGCCGTTGCGCCGGAAGCGGCTCAGGTCGGCCTCGGACAGCTGGCCGGCCATGCCCAGCTCCCACGGGCCCCAGGCCAGGGACAGCGCGGGCCACCCCGCGGCCCGGCGTCCGGCCGCGACGGCGTCCAGGAACGCGTTGGCGGCGGCGTAGTTGGCCTGCCCGGCGTTGCCGAGCGTGCCGACGACCGAGGAGTACAGGACGAACGCGGACAGCCCCAGGTCCCGCGTCAGCTCGTGCAGATGCCAGGCGGCGTCCGCCTTGGGGCCGAAGACCCGGTCGAGCTGCTGCGGCGTCATGGACTCCGACGCGGCGTCGTCCAGCACGCCGGCCAGGTGGACGACGGCGGTCAGCGGTGCCGCCGCCGGGACGCGCGCCAGCTGCGCGGCCAGCGCGTTCCGGTCGGAGACGTCGCAGGCCGCCTGGGTGACGTCGGCGCCGAGCGCGGTCAGCTCCTCCGCCAGTTCGGCGGCGCCCGGGGCCGCCGGTCCGCGCCGGCTGAGCAGCAGCAGGCTGCGCACCCCGTGCTCGGTGACGAGGTGCCGCGTGACCAGTCGGCCCAGCGCGCCGCCGGCACCGGTGACGAGCACGGTGCCCGCGGGGTCCCACGCCGGGCGGGCCGGCCGCGAGGACGGTTCGGGCGCGGCGACGAGGCGCGGCACCCGGACGGTGCCGCCGCGGACGGCGAGCTGCGGTTCGGCGGAGACGTCCAGCGTCTTCAGCGTGCGCAGGGACTCCTCCGTGCCGTCCGTGTCGACGAGCGCGAACCGGCCCGGGTGCTCGGCGAGTACCGCGCGGACCAGGCCCCACACCGCCGCGCCGGACGGGTCGGGCGTCTCGTCGGCGGTGACGGCCACGGCCTGCCGGGTGACGATCACCAGCGGCCCGTTCCCCGGGGCCTCCGCGCGCACTCGCTCCTGTACCCGGGCGAGCACCTCGTGGGCGTGCCGCCGCGCCGCCGCCGGGACGTCCTCGCGCGCGTCGGTCTCGACGTGCAGGAACTCCGCGCCGACCGGAGCGCTTCCGGCGTCGGCCGCTTCGGGCCGAGCCGTCCACTCCACGGCGTACAGGTCATCGTCGGCGGTGGCACGGGTGAGCTGGTCGGCGGAGGCCGGCATGAGCGCGAGCGAGTCGACGGTCAGCACCGGCCGGCCGTCCGCTCCGGTGATCCGCAGCGACACCTCCTGCGGGCCCTTCCGGGCGATCCGCACCCGCAGGTCGGCGCCGGGCGCCTCGTACGGCGTCACCCCCGACCAGGCGTAGGGCAGCAGCGTCGCCCCCGCGCCCCCGGCGCCCCCGGCGTCCGAGGCGGCCGGGTCACCCGAGGCGGCCGGGTCACCCGAGGCGTCCGCGAGGAGCGACAGCATCGGGTGCAGTGCGGCGTCGAACGCCGCGGGGTGCAGCCCGAAGCCGCCGGTGGCGTGCGGGACGCCGTCGGGAAGCCGGATCTCGCCGTAGACCTCCTCTTCCCGGCGCCACATGGCCGTCAGCCCACGGAAGGCGGCACCGTAGCCGTAGCCGCGCTCGGCCAGCTCCGGATAGAAGCCGTCCGGGGCGACCGGGTCGGCGCCCTCGGGCGGCCACACCGAGGCGGCGTCGTCCTGCGGGACCGCCGGTGCGGTGGCGGAGAGGTAGCCGGTCGCGTGCCGGGTCCAGGAGCGGGGCGAGGCGGAGGCCGCACGCGAGTAGATCCCGATCTCTCGTCGTCCGGACTCCTCCGGTTCACCCAGGACGATCTGGAGCCGCACCTCCTCATCGTCGAGGATCAGGGGTGCCTGCAGGGTGAGTTCCTCGACGCTCGGCCGGCCGGCGTCCCGGCCGCCCTGGTCCCGTCCTTCGGTGTCCAGGGCGTGGAGCGCCATCTCGACGAAGGCCGCGCCGGGGAAGACCGTGCTGCCGAGGACGGTGTGGTCGGCCAGCCACGGGTCGTCGGCCAGGGAGAGCCGCCCGGTGAGGACGAGCTGTCCGCCGACCGCGAGGTCGGTGGACGCGAGGAGGAACGGGTGCTCGACGGCCGTGAGCCCCGCCCCGGCGACCTCGGCCCTGGCGCCCGGGCGCTCCGCCCAGTACCGCTGACGGTCGAAGGCGTAGGTGGGCAGCTCGGCGTGGCCCTCGGTGACGCCGAGCGCGCGGAGGTAGGCGCGCCAGTCGACGGGCACCCCCTCGACGTGCAGCCGGGCCAGCGCCTCGGCGGCCGAGCGGGCCTCGGAGCGGTCCTTGCGCACGAGCGGGACAGCCCGCACCGGGGGCGCGGTCTCGGCCAGGGTCTCCTGTGCCATGGCGGACAGCACCCCGTCGGGGCCGACCTCGACCAGCACCCCGGCACCGGCGGAGACCGCGGCGCGCACGCCGTCGGCGAAGCGCACGGTCTCCCGGACGTGCCGCACCCAGTACTCGGGCCGCTCCAGCGCGCCGTCCTCGGCGACGGTGCCGGTGACGTTCGAGACGACGGCGAGGCGCGGCGCCGCGTAGGACACCGTCCGCGCCACCTCCTCGAACTCGGCCAGCATCGGCTCCATCAACGGCGAGTGGAAGGCGTGCGAGACCCGCAGCCGGGTCGTCTTGCGGCCCTGGTCGGCGAAGACCGACTCCACCTCGGCGACGGCGTCCTCCTCCCCGGAGATCACCGTGGACAACGGCCCGTTGACGGCGGCGACCGACACCGCGTCCTCCTGGCCCGCGAGCTGCTCGCGCACCTCGTCCTCCGGGGCCTGCAGAGCGGCCATCGCCCCGCCCCGCGGCAGCGCCTGCATCAGCCTGCCCCGCGCGGCCACCAGCCGGGCCGCGTCGGCGAGCGAGAACACCCCGGCCACGTGCGCGGCGGCCAGTTCGCCGATCGAGTGCCCCACCAGCACCGAGGGGACGATCCCCAGCGACTCCAGCAGCCGGAACGCGGCCACCTCGAAGGCGAAGAGCGCGGGCTGGGTCATGCCCGTCTCGTCCAGGAGCCGCGCCGCCTCGGTGCCCTTCCCGGCCGTCACCACGTCGTCGATCCGGTGCTCCAGCAGCGGGTCGAGCTCGGCGCAGACCTCCTGCCACGCCTTGGCGAACGCGGGGAAGGCGGCGCTGAGTTCACCGCTCATGCCCAGCCGCTGGCTGCCCTGTCCGGAGAAGAGCACGCCGACGGCGGGCTCCGAGGCCCCCGCGCTGCCGGTGATCACGCCCGCGGCCCGCTCGCCCCGGGCCAGCGCCCGCAGCCCGGACAGCAGTTCCTCGCGCCCGGAGCCGAGGACCACGGCACGGGTGTCGAACCGAGTCCGCCGGGTGGCCAGGCTCAGGGCGAGGTCGGACACCGGCGGCACGGCCTCGGCGGACGCCGCGGCCAGGAGCCGCTCGGCCTGGCCGGTGAGCGAGGCGGCGCCGCGCGCGGACAGCAGCCACGGCACGACACCGGCCGGCTCGGGCTCGTCGGCGGCGGGAGCGGGCCAGGCGTCGCCCTCCTCGACGATGACGTGGGCGTTGGTGCCGCTGATCCCGAACGAGGAGACACCGGCGCGCCGCGGTCGGCCGGTGTCCGGCCAGACCTGTTCCTCGGTGAGGAGTTCGACCGCTCCCGAGGACCAGTCGATGTGCGGGGACGGCTCATCGGCGTGCAGCGTGCGCGGCAGCACACCGTGCCGCATCCCCATGATCATCTTGATGACGCCCGCGGCGCCCGCCGCGGCCTGGGTGTGTCCGATGTTGGACTTCACCGATCCCAGCCACAGCGGCTCGTCGCGCTCCTGGCCGTAGGTCGCCAGCAGCGCCTGGGCCTCGATGGGATCACCCAGCGTGGTGCCGGTGCCGTGGGCCTCGACGGCGTCCACCTCCACCGGGGACAGTCCGGCGGAGGCCAGCGCCTGCCGGATCACCCGCTGCTGTGAGGGGCCGTTGGGCGCGGTGAGGCCGTTGCTCTCACCGTCCTGGTTGATCGCGGTGCCCCGCAGCACGGCCAGTACGCGGTGGCCGTTGCGGCGGGCGTCCGACAGGCGCTCCAGCACCAGCACGCCCACACCCTCGGACCAGCCGGTGCCGTCGGCGGCGTCGGAGAACGCCTTGCAGCGGCCGTCGGGCGCCAGCCCGCCCTGCCGGTCGAACTCCACGAACATGCCCGGTGTCGACATCACCGTGACGCCGCCCGCCAGCGCCAGGGAGCAGTCCCCCGCGCGCAGCGACTGGGCGGCCAGGTGCATCGCCACCAGGGACGAGGAGCAGGCCGTGTCCACCGAGACCGCCGGGCCCTCGAAACCCAGGGTGTAGGCGACGCGTCCGGAGACGACACTGGTGGCGCTGCCGGTCAGGGCGTGACCGCCGAGGTCGCCGGGCACGTCGTCGAGCTGCGGGAGATAGTCCTGGGCCATGGCGCCCATGAAGACGCCCGTGCGGCTCCGCCGCAGGGCCGCGGGGTCCTGGCCGGAGGACTCCAGCGCCTCCCAGACGGCCTCCAGCACGAGCCGCTGCTGCGGGTCCATCGCCAGCGCCTCGCGGGGGCTGATCCGGAAGAAGGCCGCGTCGAAGTCTCCGGCACCGTCCAGGAATCCGCCCCGGCGGGGGAAGTCCGCCCGGGGGTCGAGCCGCCAGCCGCGGTCCTCGGGGAACCCGGTGATCGCGTCCGTGCCCTCGGACACCAGCCGCCACAGGTCCTCGGGCGAGGAGACGCCGCCGGGCAGCCGGCAGCTCATGCCGACGATCGCCACCGGGTCGTCGGTCGCGGCGCGCCCGCCGGCGTCCGCGGTGCTCCGGTCGTCCTCCGGGCCGGAGAGCAGCTCCCGGAGCCGCCGCACGAGCACGGTGGGCGTGGGATGGTCGAAGAGGAGCGAGGACGGCAGGCGCAGCCCGGTGGCGCGGGCCAGCCGGTCACGCAGCTCGACGGCGGTGACCGAGTCGAAGCCCTGCTCCTTGAACGTGGCGTCCGCCTCGACGGCGGCGGGGTCGCCGAGCCCCAGCACGGCGGCCGTCTGCGCGCGGACCAGCGCCCACAGCTCCCGCTCGCTCAGCTCGGCGGAGCCGTCCGCGACCTCGCGCGCGGGGCCGTCCGCGGACTCGGGGACGGCGGCGGTGACGTTGCCGGGCGAGGGCAGGCCCTGCGGCAGCGTGCCGTCACCGGTGACCCAGTAGGGCTGCCGTTGGAAGGCGTAGGTGGGAAGGTCCACGCGGCGGGCCCCCGGGAAGAGGGGCAGCCAGTCCACCGCGACGCCCTGGGTGTGCAGCTCGGCCATGGACTGCAGGAGCCGTCGCGGCTCGTCCTCCCGCCGCCGCAGCGTGCCCTGGACCACGGCGTTCTCCACGGTGTCCGAGATCGCCATCGTCAGCACCGGGTGCGGGCTGACCTCGACGAACACCTCGTGGCCCGCCCGGGCCAGCACCTCGACGGTCTCCGAGAAACGCACCTCCTGGCGGAGGTTGCGGTACCAGTACTCGGCGTCCATGTCCCGCACGTCGATCCGGCCGCCGGTGACCGTGGAGTAGAACGCGACGCCGGTGTCGGTGGTCGCGATGCCCTCGGCGACCCGCAGCACCTCGTCCCGGATGGCCTCCACCTGGGCGGAGTGGGAGGCGTAGTCGACGGGGATGACCTTGGCCCGGATGTCGCGCTCCTGGCACTCCGCGACGACGGCGTGCACCGCCTCCTCGGTTCCCGAGACGACGACCGCGTTGGGGCCGTTGACCGCGGCCACCGACACCCGCTCCCGGTCCACCTCCGCGGCGGGCAGGGCCAGCGAGGCCAGCGTGCCCTTGCCGGAGAGGCCGGCGTTGATGGCGAGGCTGCGCCCGACCGACAGCCGCAGCCCGTCGGCCAGCGCGATGATGCCCGCGGCGCAGGCGGCGGCGATCTCGCCCTGGGAGTGGCCGATCACGGCGTCGGGCACCAGGCCCGCCGCACGCCAGGTCTCGGCCAGCGACACCATGACGGCGAACAGGGCGGGCTGGACGACGTCCACCCGCTCCAGGGCCGCCTCGTCGTCCAGCACCTCGCGCAGCGACCAGTCCACCAGGCCGTCGAGCAGCCGCTCACACTCGGCCATCCGGGCGGCGAAGACCGGGGAGGAGTCCCACAGGCCACGGGCCATACCCGCCCACTGTGAGCCCTGTCCGGGGAAGACCCACACGACGCCGGAGGGGGCGGCCGCCGTGCCCTCGGTGACGTGCGCCGCGGGTTCGCCGGACGCCAGCGCGGAGAGCCCGGTGAGCAGTTCGTCACGGTCGGCGGCGAGGACGACGCCGCGGTGCCGCAGCGCCGAGCGGGTCGTCACCGTGGAGAAGCCGACGTCCGGCGGCAGCAGCCCGGCGTCCTGGGCGAGGTGGTCCCGCAGCCGCTCGGCCTGCGCCCGCAGGGCGGCGGCGGACCGGCCGGAGACGACGACCGGGACCGGGCGCCGGGGACGCGCGGTGCGTTCCGGCTCCGGGAGGGGGTTCGGCGCGGCGGCACCGGGAGCGGCACCGACGACAAGGTGGCAGTTGGCGCCGCCGACGCCGAACGAGCTGACCCCGGCCACCCGGTCCTCGCCCGCCCACTCCCGGGTGGCGGTGTTGACGCGGAGCTTCCAGGTGTCCATGGGGATGTCGGGGTGCGGCTCCCGGTAGTTGAGGCTCGCCGGGAGAAGGCCGTGCTTCATCGACAGCCCGACCTTGATCAGCCCCACGACCCCGGAGGCACCGTCGAGGTGGCCGATGTTCGTCTTGACGGAGCCGACCAACAGCGGCTCGCCGGGGCGACGCGAGGCGCCGAAGACGGAGCCGAGGGCGCCGGCCTCCACCGGATCGCCAGCCCGGGTACCGGTGCCGTGCAGTTCGACGTATCCGACCTGCGCCGGCTCGAGCCCCGCCCGGGCGTGCGCGGCGCCCAGCAGGGCCTGCTGGGCACGCCCGTCGGGGACGGTGAGCGCCTCCCCGTCGCCGTCGTGGTTGACCGCGCTGCCCAGCAGGACGCAGTAGACGGGGTCACCGTCGGCCACGGCGTCCTCCAGGCGCTTGAGGACGACGACGCCCGCGCCCTCACCGCGGACGAAGCCGTTGGCCCGCGCGTCGAAGGTGTAGCTCCGGCCGTCCGGGGAGAGGGCACCGGCCCGGGCCAGCGCGAGGGTGCTGTCCGGGACCAGGTTGAGGTGGACGCCGCCGGCCAGCGCGAGCCCGGTCGCGCCGGAGAGCAGGCTCTGACAGGCCATGTGGACGGCGACGAGGGAGGAGGACTGCGCGGTGTCCACCGTCAGGCTCGGGCCGTGGAAGCCCAGGTGGTGGGAGATCCGGTTGGCGATCAGGCCCCGGCTCAGCCCGGCGAGGGAGTGGTGCGAGACGGCGCCCAGCCCATGCCGGGGAACGAGGGAGGCGTAGTCGTCCCCGGTGGCGCCGAGGAAGATCGCGGTGGCGCTGCCCCGCAGCGAGTCCGGGGCCGTGCGGGAGTCCTCCAGGGCCTCCCAGCTCAGCTCCAGCGCCAGCCGCTGGCGCGGGTCCATCGCGGCGGCCTCGCGCGGGGATATGCCGAAGAAGGCGGCGTCGAAATCGGCGACGCGGGGCAGAAAGCCACCGCGGCGGTACGGCTCAAGTTCGGGGATGCCGTACCACCGGTCGGCCGGGGCGTCGGTGATCGCCTCCGCGCCCGTGTGCAACAGCTCCCAGAATCCGCGGACGTCGGCGGCCCCGGGCACCCGACACGACATTCCGACGACCGCGACGGCGCCGTCACGCACCGGCGTCGTCCGGCCGTCGGGTCGCCGCTCGGCCTCATGCGCGTGCATAACGTTCCCTGTCTCCCATCCGGCTGAGCAAGCTTCCCGTGCGGATCACGAGGCTCGTGAAAGATGTTTCTTCTCGGTTGCTTATTTCTGCTGGCCCGGATCAGGCCGCCCCGCGGCGCTCGCCTGCCACCGGGAACCGATGGTCGAGATCACGCGCGGATACACCAGCACGCGTCGAAACGGCAGGATCGCGGCCATGTAGGTCTTTCCGAACCGGCCGTTCGGCCTCACCAGCGCGGTCATCTGGGCGTGGTACCCGTCGCCCTCCTCGTCCGGCACCCAGCCGATGTGCATCAGCGTGTGCACGGTCTGGTTGGCGAGTTCGGCCACCCACTCGTCGTGCGTCCGGTAAACGGACCGGAACGGCGCTGCGCGCATATCCGGTCCGCGGGCCCTCAGCAGGTCCTCGGGCAGTCGGTCGCGCAGCGACGGCACCCGCTTGGCGAACCCCTTCTCGGGCTTGTCCCAGCCGAGCAGGGCGCCGAGCTTCCAGCGGATGGAGAACAGCGTCCGGACGATGGCGTTGGGCGTCATCGGACCCGTGGTGATCTGCCGCACGAGTTCCTCCATCCCGTCCGGCCCTCCCGGCGTCGGGAGTTTCCACACGTCCTCGACCGTGAAGTCACGGGTGAATTCGTGAATTCGCCAGGGGCGGGAGGTGTGCGCACTGTTCGGGAGCCTCATGCGGCTTTCTCCATCCATCCGGAAAACGGCTGTTTCGTCAACCTACCGCGCCGGCGTCTTCGAGCTTCGGTGATTCCTCGTCAAGTCGGCGCTTGGGCAGCGCCATTGCGACGGGGACACCGATCAGCGCGATGACCGCGGCGGTGGTGATGGCTGCGGAGAAGCCGTCCGTGAAGTCCTGTGGCGAGCCGAATCCCCCGATCGCCGCGAACAGCGCCGTGGCGATGGCGATTCCGAATGCGCCACCAAGTTGGCGCAAACTGTTGAGGGTGCCCGAGGCCGCCCCGGATGCCTCGTTGGGAACCGCGCCGAACACCGCGGTCATCACCGCGGGGACCGCGATGGAGATACCGATGCCCCCGACGACGAACGGACCGACCATGGCCGCGTAGGACATGTCCGGATCCACGATCAGCGCCAGCCAGAGGGAGGCGACTCCCTGGAGCAGCAGCCCGGCGGTGACGAGGGCGCGTTCACCGAACCGGGGGACCAGCTTGCCGGCGATCGGCGAGAAGAAGAACACCGTGACCGTCCATGGCACCAGGCGCAGGCCGGCGTCGAGCGAGCCGTATTCCAGCACGGTCTGGAGGAACTGCGCGTAGAAGAACAGGCCGGCCATCGCGGAGCCGAACAGCAGGAACATCGACGCGTTGCCCGCGGAGAAGCCCCGGAAGCGGAAGAAGTGCAGCGGCATCAGCGGCTCCGGGGCACGCAGCTCCCAGCGCACGAAGGCGACCAGCGCCGCCGCACCCACCACGAAGCCGCCGATGACCTCCGCGCTCGACCAGCCGGCCTCGTTGCCCCGGACCAGGCTCCAGCCCAGGCCGAACGCGGCGACGGTCGCCAGCAGCATGCCGCCGTAGTCGAGACGCCGGGCCTGCCCGATGCTCTCGTCGAACTTCACGAGGATCAGCGGAATCATGATCAGACCGACCGGCACGTTGATCCAGAAGATCCACTGCCAGGTGGCGGTCTCGACGATGACTCCCCCGACGACCGGGCCGGCCAGGGTCGCCAGACCGGTCGCCGCCCCGAACAGGCCCATGGCCTTCGGCCGCTCCTCGGGAGTGAACGCGGCGCTCAGATGGGCCTGGGCGACCGGGACGACAGCAGCGGCGCCGATTCCCTGCGCCACCCGGGCCGCGATGAGCCAGCCGACGTCCGGGGCGGCGGCACAGGCCACCGACGCCGCCATGAACAGCAGCAGCCCGCCGACGAAGACACGCTTGCGGCCGTACCGTTCACCGAGGGCCGCACCTGCCATCAGCAGCACGGCGAAGGGCAGCAGGTAGCCGTTCACCGTCCATTCCAGCTCCTCGACAGACGTGTTCAGGTCGGCTCGGATGGCAGGCAGAGCCGTGGTCACCACGAGGGCATCGAGCGCGGTGAGCAGTGAGGCGAGCGAGGTGAGCAGGAGCACCCACCGCTGTTTGACGGTCATGTGAACCACGTCCTGGAAAAGTCGAGTTCGGACACTTCACGGCGGCCTGGGCCGGGTCCCGGTCACGGCGACCGGTCGCAGCGACCGGTCGCGGCGGCGGCACCGCTAACGGTCGGCGAGCGCCGCCTCCGGCTGCCGGGGCCGCAGCTCCAGCCGGGCACCGTGCTCCGGGACGATGACGACGCCGCGGCTACGGGTCCCCTCCGGCGTCGGGTCGGCGCGGTGCAGCTCACACGTGGACAGCACCTCGCGGAGCATGGCCTTGACCTCGTGGATTCCGATCCGGTCGCCGAGGCAGCGGATGTGTCCGCCGCCGAAGGGAATCCACGTGTACGTACCGGGCTTGATGTTCAGGAAGCGCTCGGGGCGGAATTCCTCCGGCTCCTCGTAGCGCTCCGCGTCGCGGTTCAGCAGATAGGCGCTGGCCCAGAGCTGGTCGCCCGGCTCATAGCGGACCCCGCCGATCTCGATCGGCTTCATGACCTCGCGGAGGATGATGTTGGGCAGCGGTGGCCGCAGCCGCAGCACCTCGTGCACCGTCGCCGTGAGGTACGCGTCGTCGGTCCCCTCGTCGATCTCGGCGATCAGCCGATCGCGCACGGCGGGCGTCCGGCTGAGCATCTCCAGGGACCAGCAGATCGCGGCGGCGGTGGTCTCCGTACCGGCGACGAACATGGTCATCATCTCGTCGCGCAGTTCCACGGCGCTCAGCGGCGTTCCGTCGTCGTGCTTGATGCCGAGCATCACGGAGAGCATGTCGTCACCGAGCTCGCCGTGCTCCATGCGCTCCCTGACGGCCTGGGCTATCAGCGCGTCCGCGCGCTCGCGGTGCCGGAGGAAGTCGTGCAGGCCCGTGGGCCGGAACGCCTCAAGGGCGCGGACCGTCAACCGCTTCATCTTGTGCAGCAGGAAGAACGTCGCCGCGTGGGTGTTGAAGTCCATCGTGCCCAGGACCTCGTCACGCAGTTCGTCCCAGCACGACGGGACGAACGAGCCGAAGATCACCTCACGGATCACCTCCGTCGTGTAACGGTGGGCGAAGGGGTGAAGCGAGGCGACGTGGTTGCGCGGCCAGGTGGTGATGGCCCGTCGGGCACGCTCGTCGATCGAGTCCTGGATGCGACGGAACGCGTCCCCCTTGAAGGCCGGCAGCAGCGACTTGCGTCGGGCCAGGTGCTCGCCCTCGTCGAGGAAGGCGAGTCCCGTGTTGCCCATGAACTTCTGGAGCACCGCGCTGCCGTTGCCGGTGTGCAGCTTGTCCCGCGGCGCCAGGAACATCTGCTTCACGTCCTCCGGGTCCGAGAGCACGTAGATGTTCATCTTGGGCCGGATGTTGAGCCGGAACCGGTGGCCGTACTGCTGACGCAGCTGCATCAGCCAGTCCGTGCGCAGCGTCCGGTACTTGTAGAGCTGCATCGGCACGGGCATCTGGGGGCCCGGCAGCGCGGAGGCCGGGATGGTGCTCCTGGCCGCCACCGCGGAATGGTCGACGGGGCAACGGGCGGCTGCGTTCTCCTCCCCTGCCCGGGGCCCGCCAGAGGTCGTGTTGGAGGTCTCCATTACTGCCTCGCTCTCTTGAAGAAGGTGGTCACGCAACGTTCTTCCGGGTACCGGCAGCGGCGGCGCCGCTCTTCGGCGCCCGCGCCGGATCCGGTCGCTGCGGAAGGCGGATCGCCAGCAGGGTGAGCCCGCCGCCGAGTCCACAGGCCGACATGATCAGGAATCCGGTGTGATAGTCCGACACGTCTGGCTGGCTGTTGAGAACCGCCGCGACTACCGCGACCCCCAGCGCTATCCCGATCTGGCGGCACATCGCCGTCATGGCCGTGCCGGTGGCGAAGCGGTCCGCCGGAAGCGACATCGCCGCCGTGGACATGCACGGCATCATGAGGCCGATCCCCGCCCCGCCGATGATCGTTCCGGGGAGGAAACCGGACAGGTAGTGCTGACCACCGTCCAGCACGAACGTCCACCAGACACCCGCCGTCGCGAACAGTGCGCCCCCGATGACGCCGACCACCCGCACGCCGTGGCGCGCGACGAGCAGACCGGCGGGGACGGCGCACAGCGTGGCCGCCAGGGGCCCGGGGGCGAACTCCATCGCGGCCCGCAGCACGGAGCGGTCCCACACGTCGGTCAGGAACAGCGTCGAGGTGGTGATCAGCGCACCGAAGCCGCCGAAGAACAGCAGCGTCGCGAGATTGCCGAGCGCCACGGGCCGGATGCGCAGAACCTCGGGCTCGATCACGGGCGCGGGGTGCCGGAACGCCCGCCACACGGTGAAGGCGAGTCCCAGCGCGCCCAGCGCCAGCAGGGCGAGCACCCGAGCCCCGCCCCACCCCCAGGAAGGCCCCTGCACGATCGCCGTGACGACGGCCGCGACCGTTCCGGCCAGCACCGCGATGCCCACCGCGTCGGGAACAGAGCGCCCCTCGGCGCGCAGCTCCGGCAGCGTTCGCCGGCCGACGAGCAGCGCCACCACACCGATGGGGATGTTCACGAGGAACACCCACCGCCAGTCGAGCTGCACGAGGAGCCCGCCGATCGGTGGTGCGAGGGCCGCGCCCGCACCGTTCACAGCCGTCCACAGGCCGATCGCCGCCGCCCGCCGCTCGGCCGGGAACAAGGGCAGCAGCAGGCCGAGCGAGCTCGGCATCATCAGCGCGCCACCGACACCCTGGAGTACCCGCGCGGCCAGGAGCAGCCCGAGCGAGGGGGCGACGGCGCAACCGGCGGACGCCACGGTGAACAGCCCCAGACCGATGAGGTACGCGCGTCTGCGACCGAACTGGTCGGCCCAGCGGCCCGCGGGGATGAGCAGCGCCGCGAAGGTGATCGCGTAGGCACTCAACACCCAGGAGAGGTCCGTCAGGCTCGCCGAGGGAAACGACTCCTGGAGATCCGGATAGGCGATGTTGACGATGAGGACGTCGAGCGCCGAGATGAAGGCACCGACCAGCACGGTCGCGACAGCGCCGCGCCGGGACGCTTCGGATGTCGTCACGCGATCCACCCCTCGATGGCGTCAGCGGTCTCCATGGCCTTGACCAAACTGAAGTGATCGGCCGCAATGTCGATGTGCGTGTCGCACACGTCCCAGTCGGGCCAGTCGCGGAGGGCGCCGTCCCCGTCGAGCGGGACCGTCGCCCGGACCGCCAGGCTCCGGGTGCCGATCCGCGCGGGACGTCGCTGGCCGAGCAACCGCACGTAGGTGCCCATCGCCAGCCAGCCGTCGTCATCGACCGCCGCCGCACGCTGGTCGTCCTCAAGGAGCGCGCTCATTCCGAGGGAGAACACCCGGTTCAGCTCGTCCGCACTGCCCTCTGGCGACGGCGTGTCGAGCATGACGACACCCTCCGGCGCGCTCCCCGTCTCCTCGAACCGGGCCGCCAACGCATGAGCGATCACACCGCCGATCGAGTAACCAACCAGCACGAACGGCTCGTCGCCCACGGTTCGCCGAACCGACTCCGCAAGCACCTCCACGGCGGCCTCCCAGGAAGCCGGAGCCGGCTCACCGCCACGGAACCCGGGCAACGAGCAGACGAACACATCCCGCTTCCCCGCGAAGTGGTCGGCCAGGGCCATGAACTGGTGCGGTCCGGAACCGACCACGAAGGAGGGCACACAGACCAGCTTCGGGAGTCCGGCCCCCTCAGCCAGTCGCACGAGGTGACCGCCCTCGTCCTTCAGTTCGGCGGACGAGGTGAAGGAGGGGCGGAACACCGATGCCTCCAACAGCCACGGCATCGCCCGCTCCATACCTCCGGTCCGGTAGGCGCGGCGCAGGAGCCCGCTCAGCGTGCTGTCAGGAGCGCCCTCGCCCCCGAACCCTGAGCCGACCTCGTCGGCCGCGGACGCCTCGCCCCCGTCCCGGACCTTCTCCAGGAGCAGTCGCGCCACGTCCGCCGGGGTCGGGTGGTCGAAGATCAGCGTCGTGGGCAACGGCCCACCCGAGACGCGGACCAACCGGTTGCGCAGCTCCACCGCGCCCAGCGAGTCGAAGCCGAGGTCCTTGAAGGGCCGCTCGGGGTCGATGTCGTCGGCGGAGGCGTGGCCGAGGATGGCCGCAGCCTGCTCCCGCACGAGCTCCAGGACGACCCGCTCCCGCTCCTCGGGTTCGGTGACGCCGCCCAGGCGCCGGGCCAGCGCGCCGCTCGACTGCTCCTCGTGCGCGGCCGCCAGGACGGGATGCTCCAGGCCGCGCCCCCCTGTCACGTCCCCGGATCCGGTCCTGGGCGCGAGCCAGTACTGCTTGTGCTGGAAGGCGT
>NZ_JABLSI010000054.1 GCF_019303475.1 Streptomyces sp. JJ38 | reverse complement strand
TGAGAGCGCTCTCAAGAGGGCCCTCTTCTTCCTCGTATCCTGGAGCGCTCCGAGCGCTCGCCGTCGTCTCGAAGCCAAGGAGGCTTCCCATGCGCAACCCCTCCACCCGACGCGCCGGCCTGCGGCTCGGCGCGTTGCTGCTCAGCGGCGCCCTGCTCGCTGCCTGCGGTTCGGGGACCTCCGACGACTCCGCCGACGGCGACATCACGCTGACCGTGGACCTCTTCGGCTCCTTCGGGTACGAGGAGGCCGGACTCTACGAGGAGTACGAGAAGCTCAACCCCGGCATCACCATCAAGCAGACCGACACGCAGGACGAGCAGGACTACTGGAAGTCCCTCCAGACCCGGCTGGCCGGCGGCGGCGGCCTCGCCGACGTCCAGGGCATCGAGGTCGGCCGCATCGCCTCCGTCACCCAGCAACAGGCCGAGCGCTTCGAGGACCTGACGCAGTACGGAGCCGACGCCCTGGAGGACGAGTTCGCGCCCGCCAAGTGGTCGGCTGCCACCACCGACGACGGGGCGGTGCTCGGCCTCGGTACCGATGTCGGCCCCCAGGCCATGTGCTACCGCACCGATCTGTTCGCCGAAGCCGGTCTGCCCACCGACCGCGAGGAACTCGCCGCCGAATGGAGCACCTGGGACGGCTACCTGGAGCTCGGCACCCGGTATCTGGCCGAGGCCCCCGAGGGCAGCGCCTGGCTGGACAGCGTCGGGAGCCTCTACGCGGTCATGATGGGCCAGCAGGAGGAGCGGTACTACAACGCCTCCGGGGACCTGATCTACGAGGACAGCCCCGCCGTGCACACCGCGTGGAAGACCGCCGCCGAGGCGGCCGGTGACGGACTCAGCGCCAAGCTCGACCAGTGGTCGCCCCAGTGGAACCAGGCCTTCTCCACCGGCTCGTTCGCCACCCTGCCCTGCCCCGCCTGGATGCTCGGCTACATCAAGGGCCAGGCCGGCGACGAAGGCGCGGGTACCTGGGACGTTGCCACGCTCCCGGGTGACGGCGCGGGCAACTGGGGCGGCTCCTACCTCTCCATCCCCCGCGCGGCCAAGCACAAGAAGGAGGCCTACCAGCTCATCGAGTGGCTGACGGCCCCCGAGCAGCAGGCCAAGCTCTTCAAGGCCCAGGGCAACTTCCCCTCCTCCACCGGCGCCATCGCCCAGATCTCCGACGCGACCGACCCGTACTTCTCGGACGCGCCGATCGGCCGGATCTTCGGCGAGGCGGCCAAGGAGGCACCGGTGCAGGTGCTCGGCGTCCACGACAAGAGCATCGCCGACCAGATCACCAACGCGCTCAGCGAGATCGAGCGGAAGGGCACCTCGCCGGACAAGGCCTGGAAGAACGCGCTCAAGGCCATCGACAACGTCCTGGGCTGACGCCCCGCACGCACCGCAACCGTCCACGCTGAACCACGAGGGGCCATGATGACCCTGACCGCTCCGGCCGGTGGTGCCACCCGGGCCCACCGGCCGCCGGCGGCCCGCCGCGCCTGGCGGGCGGCCTCCCCGTACGCCTACATCGCCCCGTTCTTCACCCTCTTCGCCGCCTTCGGCCTCTTCCCGCTGATCTACACCGCCTTCGTCTCCCTCCACCGTGTGGAGCTGCAGAACCCCGGGGAGATGGAGTGGTACGCCCTCGACAACTACACCGCGCTGCTCACCGACGCGTTCTTCTGGACGGCGCTGCGCAACACGTTCACCATCGGGGTGCTCTCCACCGTCCCCCAGCTGGCCATGGCCCTGGGCCTGGCGCACCTGCTCAACTACAAGCTGCGCGGCCGCACCTTCTTCCGCACCGTGATGCTCCTGCCGTACGCCACGTCCGTCGCCGCCGCCACCCTGGTCTTCGCCCAGCTGTTCGGCCGCGACTACGGGCTGATCAACCAGGCGATCGGGATCGTCGGGCTGGGGCCGGTGGACTGGCAGACCGGCACCGTCGCCTCGCAGGTCGCCGTCTCCACCATCGTCATCTGGCGCTGGACGGGTTACAACGCGCTGATCTACCTCGCGGGCATGCAGACCATCCCGGGTGAGCTGTACGAGGCCGCCGAGGTGGACGGTGCCTCGCGCTGGCGGCAGTTCCTCCACGTCACGCTGCCCGGGCTGCGGCCCACGATCCTCTTCACCGTCGTGGTGTCGACCATCGGCGCCACCCAGCTCTTCGGCGAACCGCTCCTCTTCGAGGGCTCCGTCTCCGGAGGCGTCTCGCACCAGTACCAGACTCTCGGGCTCTACCTCTATGAGCAAGGCTGGGGCTTCTTCCACCTGGGCCGGGCCGCCGCCATCGCCTGGGTGATGTTCGTCCTGATCGTGGTCGTCGTGGGCGTCAACGCGCTCGTCGTACGCCGCCGTTCCCGGAAGGAGGCCGGACGATGACCGCGCCCGCCGCTCCCGCCGAAGCCTCCGCCGCGCCGGCCGGGGCAGCCCGGAGCACCGGCCGTCCGGTGCGGGCCGCGTCCCGACTCCGGCGCGGCGGCCCCCGCCGCCGCCCGAGCGGCATGCGGGCGGGGAAGATCACGTACGCGCTGCTGATCGTCGCCCTGCTCTTCTCGGCGTTCCCGTTCTACTGGACCATCGTCGCCGCCAGCCGCTCCAACGCCGACATGGCGCAGGTGCCGCCCGCGCTGACGCCCGGGCCGAACCTCTTCTCCAACTTCGAGGCGGCGATGGCCGAGGCCGACATCGGCAGGGCCCTGTTCAACTCGCTCGTCGTCTCCGGGTCCATCACCCTCGGGACGGTGCTGTGCTGCACCCTCGCCGGCTTCGCCTTCGCCAAGCTGCGCTTCCGCGGCCGGAACGCCCTGCTGGCCCTCACCGTCGGCACCATGATGATCCCGCCCCAGCTGGGCGTCATCCCCCTGTTCATGCTGATCGCCGAACTGCAGTGGGTGAACCAGCTGCAGTCGGTGATCCTGCCCGGGCTGGTCTCCGCCTTCGGGGTGTTCTTCATGCGGCAGTTCCTGGTGCAGTCGCTGCCCGACGAGCTGATCGAGGCCGCCCGCGTGGACGGCGCGTCGACCGCGCGGATCTTCTGGACGATCGTGATACCCATCGCCCGGCCGGGCATGGCCGTCCTCGGCCTGCTCACCTTCATGACCGCGTGGAACGACTTCTTCTGGCCCATCGTCGCGCTCTCCTCGCAGAACCCCACCGTGCAGGTGGCCCTGCGCCAGCTGGGCGGCGGCTACGTCCAGGACCAGTCGGTGATCATGGCGGGCACCCTGCTGGGCACGCTGCCCGTGCTGCTGGTGTTCGGTCTGCTGGGCCGTCAGATCGTCGGCGGCATCATGCGCGGCGCCGTGAAGGGCTAGGCCTGCCGGGCCGACCAGGCCGGACGACGGCGTGAGCCGCGGTGCCGGACGTGCGACGCGGTCTTGTACGGCCGGACCCTGGTTCGTACGCGCCGTGGGGCCGGATGACCGCGGCCGCGACGGCGCACGGAACCGGCCCCCGGCGGCGCGAGCGTGCCCCGCGCCGCGGCCGCACCGGCCCCTCCCCCACCGACCACTCCCCCTCCCCGCGCCCCGGGGCGGGCCCATCCAGGCCGCTGACGGCCACCACGGAGGACATCGATGACCACTGTCGGCACCAGCCCCCACCCCCGCCCCACGCAGCGGCCCCGGCTCACCTTTCCGGCCGGTTTCCGCTGGGGCACGGCCACGGCCGCCTATCAGATCGAGGGGGCCGCACGGGAGCACGGACGCGGCCCCTCCATCTGGGACACCTTCAGCCGCCTCCCCGGAAAGGTGCGCAACGGCGACACGGGCGACATCGCCGCCGACCACTACCACCGGGTGCCCCAGGACGTCGCACTGATGAAGGACCTGGGCGTCACCGACTACCGGTTCTCCATCGCCTGGCCGCGGGTGCAGCCCACCGGCCGCGGGCCGGGCGTCCGGGCGGGGCTGGACTTCTACCGGCGGCTGACCGACGAGCTGCGCGACGCCGGCATCCGGCCGGTCGCCACGCTGTACCACTGGGACCTGCCGCAGGAGCTGGAGGACGCGGGCGGCTGGCCCCGGCGCGAGACCGCCGAGCGCTTCGCCGAGTACGCCGCCCTGGTCGGCGAGGCGCTGGGCGACCGGATCGCCACCTGGACCACGCTGAACGAGCCCTGGTGCGCCGCCTTCCTCGGGTACGCCGAGGGCGTCCACGCCCCCGGGCGGACAGACCCGGCGGCGGCCCTGCGCGCCGCCCACCACCTCAACCTGGCGCACGGCGGCGCGGTGCGGGCGCTGCGCGCTGTGCTGCCGTCCACCGCCGAGATCTCGCTGACCCTCAATCTGCACGCCGTGCGGGCCCTCACCGACTCGGAGGCCGACCGTGACGCGGCCCGCCGTGTCGACGCCCTGGGCAACCGGCTCTTCCTGGATCCCGTCTTCCACGGCCGCCTGCCCGACGACCTGTGCGCCGACACCGCGTCCCTGACCGACTGGTCCTTCGTCCGCGAGGGCGATCTGACGGTGACCTCCAGCCCCGTCGACTCGCTGGGCATCAACTACTACGCGCCCACCATCGTGGCGTCCGGTACCCACCCCTCGCCCTCCCCCTGGCCCGGGGCCGAGCGCCACGCCCGCTTCGTCCAGCCGTCCGGGCCGCGTACCGCCATGGACTGGCCGGTCGACGCCGAAGGGCTCTACGAGCTGCTCACCCGGCTGCGGGACGAGCTGCCGGGCGTCCCCCTGGTGATCACGGAGAACGGCGCGGCGTACGACGACTACGCGGACCCGGAGGGGAACGTCCACGATCCGGAGCGCGTCGCGTACCTGCACGAGCATCTGGCCGCCGTGCACCGGGCCCTGGCGGCGGGGGTCGACGTGCGCGGGTACTTCCTGTGGTCTCTGCTGGACAACTTCGAGTGGGCCTACGGATACGGCAAGCGCTTCGGCATCGTCCACGTGGACTTCGCCTCGCAACGGCGCACGCCCAAGGACAGCGCCCGTTGGTACGCCGAGACGATCGCGCGCAACTCCCTTCCGCCGCGGGGCTGAGCACGCCCCGGCGCGTCCCGCCGACGGCGGCGCCGGGGGCGCGGAACGGAAGGGGCGAGCGGGACACGGGTGGGGCGGGCACGCGGGTGCCCGCCCCACCCGTCGTGTCGGCCTCAGGTGGCGGGCGGCTCCGCCTCGTCGCGCCGCTGCTGGTCCGTGCCGCCGTCCAGGACGTGTTCGACGATCCTGGTCACCGCGGCCAGACCCTCGGGCGGCAGCTCCAGCGCCCGCAGCGCGAGCCTACGGACGCCGAGGTTCCGGGCGACCTGGGCGAGGGCCAGCTCGGCGTCGGTCTGCGCCGCGGTGGCCTCGTCGAGGAAGTACGAGGGCGGGACGCCGAAGAAGCGGGCGAGCGCGGTGAGCAGTTCGGTGGACGGGTTCTTCTTGGTACCCGTGCGCAGGGCGGACAGGTAGGCGCCGCCGACCCTGATGTGCGGGTTCGACTCCTTGACGGCGGCGGCGACCTCGTCGTTCGTGTACGCCCGCCCGCGCGGACCGTGCGGGCGGATCGTCTCGAAGAGGCGGTTGAGCCTGCACGCCAGCGTCGGTAAGCCCCTGTTGTCGGGCATCGCTCCTCACCCCTCCCGCCCTGACCGGCTGAACGCATCCTAGTCATCGCTCAACTCCAGCCTGTCAACCGGTGGTTGACACATAGACCGGATCCACGTCTAGACTCACACAGCGCACGGGATCAACTACTGGTTGAAACAAGCCAACCATTCGGCCGACCGCTCACCGCCCTGCTGTGCGGCGGCCCACCGAGCTGTCGGCCCCGGCACCGCACGGCTACCCGGAGCACAGCTCAACAACCGTCACACGCCACGCCGGGTTCCGGCCCCGTCCACCAGACGGGACGTCAGCGCCATCGGCCACGGGGGGAAGAGGGGATCAATGAAGGCCGCGCCGAGGACCGTCGACGGAGCCTCGCCGCCCGCGGGCGGCGCGTCGCACCGCCCGGAGATCTCCCCTTCCGACGAGGGCTCCGGGCTCTGCACCGCCTGCGGCCGGCACTTCCTCGACGGCCTGACCGGCGTGCTGGACCGGCAGGCCTGGGAACAGCGGGCCCGGGCGGCGCTCGAGGAGGCGCGCGAGGCGGGACGCCCGGTCGCGCTCGTCCTGGCGGACCTGGACCGGTTCAAGAGCGTCAACGACGTCTACGGGCACATCGCGGGCGACGAAGTCCTGAAATCGACGGCGGACGTGCTGCGCCGCATCGAGGGCGCCGTCGTCGGGCGGTACGGCGGGCACGCCGGCGACGAGTTCCTGGTGCTGCTGCCCGGCACCGGGGCGGACGAGGCACTGCGCGTCGCCCGGCGGGCGCTGGAGAGCGTGCGCGGCCGGACGGTCGGGGTGCGGACCAGCCGGAACGCCTCCGTCGCCCTCACCGGCCAGACCGTGTCCATGGGGGTCTCCGGCCGCGTCCCGCACCGGAAGCCGCACGAGGAGCTGTTCGAACTGCTGCTGGACTGCGACGTCGCCCTCCGGGCGGCCAAGCGCGGCGGCGGTGACCAGGCCCGGGCGGCGCTGCCCGAGCCGGTCCCCGTCGGGGAGCCGCGGGGCGAGCGTGAGCCCGGCGGCCCCGCGCGCAGGGTGGAACGGCCGCGCCAGGTGCGCATACCCCTCGCGGCGATCGGGCACACGGCCCAGGGCGACGGCATGGAGCTCGTGCTCTCGACGGCCTCCGCCGCGCACCTGCGGGAGATCCTGGAGCGGGCCCTCGGCGACGTGCCCGAGGACCGCCGCCGCGCCTGACGGACGGCCGGGGACGCGGCCCGAGGTGGCGGTCGCCCTGCGCCGACCGGGGGACGTGGGACGCCGATGGCCTATCGACACGCGCGTGGACGGGTGCGGAGACGGCGTCCTGCCTACCTTCGGTGACATGCGTGCCCGAAAGATCTGGCGGCGCCGGAAAGGCGCCCACGTGTCCCGTGTGAGACGGCGTCGGCTGACGGGTGTGGGCGCCGGCGCCGTCGCCTCGGGGCTGTTCCTCGGCGCCCTGCTGCTCCCCTGGGAGAACGGCGCCGACAACCTCGCCGACGCCCGCAACGCGGCGCCGGAGCCGACGGCGGCCCCGGCCTCGCCATCCGAGCCCCGCCCCGGGCCGAGACCGTCCACCGCACCGCCCGGGGCCCCGGCCATCGGGGCGTTCCTCGGCTCCGGCCCGCGCGGCGTGCACCGCATCGACGGCATGGAGCGCTGGCTGGGCGGTACCGAGCTGCGAGCCGGGCACACCTACCTGCCCGGCGATCTGTGGGTCAACATCGAGGGCAGGCCGGAGTTCCTGCGTCCGTGGGCCCGGTGGCGCCGGGCCGAGCCCGGCCGGATGCTGGTGCTCAACGTGCCCATGCTCGAGCGCAACGAGGCCGGCGTGTCCGACCGCGAGGTGCGCCGGCTGCTGCGCGCGGGGGCCCGCGGGGAGTTCGACGGCCACTTCCGCACCCTGGCCGAGCGGCTGGTCGGGCTGGGGATCGAGGACACCGTCGTCGTGCTCGGCTGGGAGATGAACGGCACGACGTACACCCACCGCTGCGCCCCCGACCCCCGGTCGTGGAAGGCCTACTGGCGGCGCGTCGTCACCACCATGCGCACGGTGCCGGGGCAGGAGTTCCGCTTCGAGTTCACCCCCAGCCGGGGCCGGGACGCGGTCCCCTGGACCCGTTGCTATCCGGGTGACGACGTCGTGGACGTGATCGGCATGGACTCCTACGACCAGCCGCCCGGCGAGACCTTCGACGACTACGTGGAGCAGCCCTACGGGCTGCGGGACCACGTGGAGTTCGCCAAGGCCCACGGCAAGCCCATCGCCTACCCCGAATGGGGGCTGTTCCGCAACGGCGACAACCCGGAGTACGTCCGCCGCATGCTGGAGTGGTTCGAACGGCACGAGCCGCTCTACCAGACGCTCACCGACTACTGCCCGCACGGTGTCTGGCAGTGCCGGTCCCATCCGATGTCGGCCGCCGTCTACCGGGAGGCGCTCGGGCGTGTCGGGGTGCCGCCCACCGACCCGCCGACCCCGCCGCTGCCGCCCGAGCCGCCGTTCGACCCGCCGTTCGACCCGCCGACCTCCGAGCCGCTGCCGCCGCCCGTCGAGCCGGGCGAGCCCTGCGTCGTCCTGGAGTTCGGGGACTGGCTCGCCCGCTGGCTGGTCGGCCGGGACGGCTGCCTGGACCCGGACTGGCCCGGGATGGCGGCGTACCGCGAGGCCGGATGGCGGTAGCCGCACCGCCTTCAGGGGCCGGCCTCGCAGCGAGGCCGGCCCCTGCTCGTGCCGAGGGACGCGACGCGTGCCGAGGCGGGGACGCGGGGCCGCGCCCCAGGAGCGGTCGGCCCGCCGTGGGGCGTCAGCTCTTCGGGCTCGCGCCCGGGCGGAGGGCGAGCAGCCGTTCCCGCCCGGTGCGGACGGCGGGCACGCGGGCCTCGGCGGCCCGGACCGCCGAGGCGGCGAACGCCCGGCCCTCTCCCGCGGCCGTCAGCAGGCGCAGTGCCGGGGCCAGGCGGTGCCGGGCCAGCAGATAGCGCTGGTTGGTGACGGTCTCGGGACGCCAGTGGCGCTTGTAGGGCTCGGTGCCGCGCAGCAGGCTGAGGACCCGCCGTCCCTTCTCCGTCACGTTCCGGGTGTCGTGGCGCAGCAGCATGGTGGTGATGTCCACCTTGCGCTCGCGCAGCTCGGGATCGGCCCCGTAGAGGTATCCCCCGGCGAGCTCACCGGACATCAGGGTGATGTCGACCGCGACGACGCGGCCGTCGAGCTGGAACTCGGTGACCACCGCGTCGCCCGAGGCCACCATGGCGGCGCTCGCCCGGGCGAGGTGCGCGGCGAAGCGGGGCCGCAGGTGCTCGGGCGTGGCACCGCGCCCGCTCCACTGCCGTGCGTGCAGCCGCAGCAGGGTGGCGACGGCTTCGGGCACCTCGGCGGCGGGGACGTTGCGCTCCCGGATGTCCAGGGCGTCCAGCTTCCGCAGCTTCGCGCGGAACCGGCTGGCGGCGCGCCGCGAGAGGCGGCCGAGCAGCTCCTCGAGACCGACGCCGGGCAGTTCCAGGCAGACGGAGTCGCACAGCCTGCTGCGCGGTCCCGGCCAGCGGCGGAAGAGCGTCTCGGCGGTGCCGCCGGGCCGTACCTCGCGCAGGTCGACGACCGCGTGCGCGGCGGCCTGGTGCAGTGCGCGCAGCAGCGCCGTCCGGGCCGGCGGGCACTCGGCGTCGAGGAGGACGTCGAAGAAGTCCGAGATGCCGCCGCCGAGCGGGACGAGCACGGGCAGGGGCCGGTACTCCAGCATCAGCGGCGCCGCCCCGACGAGCCGTTCGCCCTGGTGGACGAGCACAACGCGCAGCCGCCCGGGGCGGCCGTACCCGAGCCACCACGAGCGCAGCCAGGCGTGAGACTGGAAGGGGGTCGCCGACGGGCTGTTGCGGTGGAGCGCGTCCCACCGCGGGCCGAGGGCCGCGAACGCGTCGGGGTCCCGGCAGACGGCGATGGTCAGCGGTGCGGCGATTTGCTGTGTGCTCATCGGATGGTGCCCCTTTCCTGCCGTACCGGCTCGCCCGCGTGCGGCGCGTCGTTCGCCGCCGGGTGCTGCGCGTCCCGTGGCCGGACGAGGAGGATCAGCGCGCCGACGAGGACGCCCCCGGCCAGGCCGACCGCCGCGGACAGCGGTGCGGAGGGGGAAGCGGGCCCGCTGGGCGGCAGCGCGTCGGCGAACCGGACCAGTTCGACGCCGGTGCGCTTGGCGGACGCGTTGCCCTCGGCGGTGAGCGCGCGGACGACGGCGTTGGCGCGGGCGGCGGCGGCGCGGGCGCTGGTCGCGGTGCCCGTGACCTCGATCATGGGGGCGTCGGGCGAGGTGGCGGCGCGGACGCTGTCCCGCAGTGTCCGCACGGGGATGCCTGCCTCCTTCTGGGCCGTGGCGAGCACGGCGCCGCCGCCCGCGACCCGGCCGTAGGCCTGGGCGTAGCCCCGTGCGGAGGCCGGGTCGACGCCCTGGCCGGGGACGACGACGACATAGCCGCTGGCCTCGTACTGGGGGGCGCTGAGGGCGCCCCAGGCTCCGCCGCCGAGGAGGCCGAGGAGTGCGCAGACGGCCAGGGGCCACCAGCGGGGCGGACGGGGGCGCCGGGCGAGGACGCGCCGGGCGAGCCGGATGGCGCGGACGAACGGCCTGACGGCCCGGTCCCGCAGCCGCGGGGGTTCGTCCGGGGACCCGGCGGGCCGGGTGCGGTCGGCTCCGGACGGGGCGCCGACGTCGGTGCCGGCGTCGGTACCGGTGCCGTCGGCCCTGCCGGGCCCTGGCACGGCGTCGGTGTCGGGCGCGTGGTCGGTGTCGGGCGCGTGGTCGGTGTCGGATACGGGGGCGGTGTCGAGCGCGGTGTCGGGCATGCCGGTTCACCTCGGTGCTGGAGCGGGCGGACAGGACGCGGGCTGAGACGGGAGGCGGGCGGCGCGCCGGGGCCGGGACGTACGCCCGAGCACCGCCTCGTAGACGGCCGTCAGCCGCTCGGCGCCGCGCGCGACGTCGTAGCGCCGGACGGCGGCGGGCACCGGCTGCCGGGACGGGTTCGCCGCTTTCAGGGCACGCAGTTCGGCGACGAGTTCGGGGACGCCGGGGCCGACCCGCCGGGCGCCGGGGGCGGCGGTCGCGGGCAGTTCGTCGACGGCCGGACAGGTGACGTGGCGGACGGGCAGCCCGGCGGCGAGGGCCTCCAGGACGGCGAGGCCGAAGGCCTCCTCCCGGGAGGGAGAGACGAAGACGTCCATCGCGGCCAGGAGGGCGGGCAGGCCCGGCTCCGTCCCGGAGCCGTCGGCGACGGCTCCGTCTCGTTCCCCCGTCGCCACCACCCGGTCGGCGACGCCCAGTTCCCGGGCCAGCCGCCGCAGGGCCGGGCGCTCGGGGCCGTCCCCCACGAGCAGCAGCCGCGCCTGGGGCACGGCGGCGAGGGCGCGCAGCAGGACGTCGAAGCGCTTGTCGGGGACGAGCCGTCCGACACCGCCGATGACGAACGCGTCCTGGGGCAGCCCCAGCAGGGCCCTGGCGCGGCGCCGGGCGGCGGGCTGGAAGCGGAAGCGAGCGGGCTCGATGCCGTTGGGGATGAGCGCGATCCGCGACGCGGGCACGCCCCACTCCCGCAGCCGCCGCGCCACGGTGGCGGAGACGGCTACGGTGGCGCCGCCGAGGCGCTCGCTGGCGAGGTAGAGGGCCCGGGCGGAGGGGGTCAGGGGCCGGCCCTCGATGCGGGCGGCGCCCAGGGAGTGTTCGGTGGCGACGACGGCGCGCACCCCGGCCATGCGGGCGGCCGTCCGGCCGTAGACGCAGGCGCGGTAGAGATGGGTGTGGACGAGGTCGTAGCCGCCGTCGCGGATGAGGCGTGCGAGGCGGGGCAGGGCGCCGAGGTCGCGGTTGCCCGCCATGCCGAGGTGGGCGACTCGGTGACCGTCCCGCCGGATGCCCTCGGCGACGGCGCCGGGGTTGGTGAGGGTGACGACGTCGCCGCCCATGGGCAGATGGCGCAGGAGGAGCCGGAGTTGCTGCTCGGCCCCGCCGACGCCGAGCCCGGTGATGACGTGCAGGACCCTCATCGCGGTTCCTCGGGGAGCGGGGCGCGGCGCAGGGGGTGCAACAGCCGCTTGGCGTGCAGCCGCAGCGCCGTGTCGCGGGCACCGACGTGGGCGCGGGGCAGGGCGTGCGGCCCGGTGTGGTGGCCCGGGTCGACGGCGCATCCGTAGGCGTACCCGGCGGCGCGGACGGAAGCCACCGCCCGGGCGTCCACCGTGCCGTAGGGGTAGCAGAACCCGGCCGGGGGCGTGCCGAGGAGTTCGTGGAGCAGCTCGCGGCTGCGGTGGGTCTCCTCGTGCAGCACGGCGTCCCCGACGGTGGTGAGGCGTTCGTGGTGGAGGCCGTGGGAGCCGATCTCCATCCCGGCGGCGGCGACGGCCCGGATGCCGTCGGCGTCCAGGAGCGGCTTGCGCGGGCCGCGGACGTCCCAGGCGTTGTCGCCGCCGAGCCGTCCGGGCAGGACGAACACGGTGGCGGTGCAGGCGTGGCGGCGCAGCAGCGGGAGGGCGTGGTCGAGGAAGTCCGCGTAGCCGTCGTCGAAGGTGAGGCCGACGAGCCCGTCGGCCTCACCGGCCGCGTGGGCGCGCAGGAGTTCGCCGACGCTGACGCCGGTCAGTCCGCGGCGGCCGAGCCACGCGAGCTGGCGCTCCAGCCGGGCGGGCGGGACGGTGACGCCGTAGGGGTCCTCGGTGGTGTCGGCCACCGAGTGGTACATCAGGATCCAGGGGGTGCGCCGGTGGTGCGGGCGGCCGCGCGGCCCGGGTACCGGGGCGGGAGCGCCCGTGGGGACGCGGACCGGCTCTGGGACGTGGGGCGCGGCCCCTGCGGGTGCGGGCGCGGCTGCCGGGTCGGCGGACATCACTGCCTCCTTCGGGACGTGGTTCGGGACGAGTGGTTCGCGGTGTCGGGTGCGGCCGCGGGCTCCTCGGGACTGTCGGCCCGGCTCCCGGTGGTCTGGCCCCGCCTGGTCCGACCCGGGCCGATCCGGTGCCGGGCCGCGGCGACGAGCTGGGGGATCTCGGGGGCGCGCAGGGCGAGTGCCGCGCCGGTGAAGACGGCGAGCACGGCCGCTCCCCCGGCCGCGGCGGCGGCCAGCGGGTAGGGGCACGCGGCGGCGACGGCCCACCCGGCCAGGGCGGCGAGGGCCGCGGCGGCCAGCAGCCGGGCGAGCCCGCCGACGGTGCGGCGCACGGCGATCGGGACGACGCGGGTGCCGAGGCCGTGCAGCAGCAGGATCGCGGTGAGGCTGATCCCGGCGGCGTTGGCCGCGGCGATGCCGTGCACGCCCAGGGGCGCGGCGGCGAGGGCGCCGCCGACCGCGGTGACGCCCAGTCCGGCTGCCATGGCGGTGGCCGGGTACCAGGTGGGCCGGGCGGTGGAGAAGAAGGGCCGGACGAGGGCGCCGGCGAGGCTGTGGCCGAGCAGTCCGAGGGCGTACACGCGCATCACGGAGGCGGTCGCGCCGGTGTCGGCCGGGCTGAAGGCACCACGCTGGAAGAGCAGTTCGATGATCTGCGGGGCGCAGGCGAGGACGTAGGCGGAGCCGAGCAGCACGACGGCGGCGGCGAGGTGAAGGTCGCGTTCGACGCGCCGGGCGGCGCGGTCCCGGGCACCGTCGGCCAGCGCTCGGGCGACGACGGGGAAGGTGACGGTGCAGATCATCAGCGAGAGCACCATGGGCATCTGCGCGACCTTCTGCGCGTAGTTGAGGTGTGAGATGGCCCCGGCGGGCAGCCCGGAGGCGAGGTGGCGTTCGACGAGGACCTGCGACTGGCGCCCGAGGCAGCACACGATGACGGGAGCGAGCAGCCCGAACCCCAGCAGCGCCGGCCGCGCCCCACGCCGCCGCGCCCGGGGGCGACGCTCCCGGGGGCGACGCTCCCGGGAGCGACGGCTGCCGGGCCGGGCGGCACGGGGCAGTCGGCTCAGGACGAAGGGGAGTTGGACGAGGGCCATCAGGGCCCCGCCGAGGGCGACACCGAGGGCCGCGGCACGTACGCCGAGCCAGGCGTGGCACAGGATGACGACGGCGATGATGGCCAGGTTGTAGACGGCGTAGATGGCGGCGGGCGGGGCGAAGCAGCGGTGGGCGCGCAGGGCGGCGCTGAGGTACCCGGCGAGGCCGAAGGCGAGCACGGTCAGGGCGGTGAGCCGGGTGCAGTCCACCGCGAGGGCGGGGTCGTCGAGCCCGGGGGCGAGGGCACGGACGAGGGCGGGCGCGGCGGCGACGAGGAGCGCGGTGGCGGCGAGCAGGGCGAGGCAGAGCCTGGGCAGTGTGCCGGCGACCAGCTCCCGCACGGGGTCGGCGGCACCCGGCCCACCGGTACCCGCGACCGGGCCGGTGGCGGCCGGGGCGCCTGGGCCGGACTCGCCGGCGACGGGGGCACCGTCGGGCGCCGCTGCGGCGGGCGCGGCGGCGGCACGGCGGGCCAGGGCCAGGCTGAAGGCGGGGACGAGGAGCAGGGCCATGGCGTCCTCGATGAGGAGGGTGGCCGCGAGCTCGGGCAGTGTCCAGGCGACGAGGAAGGCGTCGGTGCCGCTGCCCGCGCCGAAGAGGTGGGCGATGGTCTGGTCGCGGACGAGGCCGAGGAGGGCCCCGGCGGCCGTGAGGAGGGCGGTGAGCGCGGCGGCCCGGGCCAGGAACCGGCCGAGCCCGGTGTCGGAGGCCGCGGGCTCGTCCGGCGGCCGGGGCTGCCGCGGCCGGGTGGCGGTCAGGCCGGTCACCGGGCCGGCTCCGCCCGGGGGTGCACGAGGGCCGGCGTCGGCCGCCGGGAGCCGAGGGCCCACCAGGCGGCGAGGCCGAGGACGAGGCCCGTCAACGGCGTGGAGGGGCCGCCGATGTCGGCGTAGAGGAAGTCCACGAGCTGCCAGCAGAGCAGTCCGGCGGCGGCGAGCCCGAGGTCGCGGGGCGTGCGCGGCGTTCCGGTGCCCGGGCCCCCGGTGCGGGCGGCGCGCAGCCGGTGAAGGGTGCACACGGCGAGCGCGGCCCAGCTTCCGCCCAGGGCGAGCAGGCCGACCAGGCCCTGTTCGCTGAGGACGAGGAGGTACATGTTGTGCGGGGAGAGCAGCGGTTGGCGTTGGAACGCGCTGCCGGCCCCGGCCGCGTCGCCGCCGGAGGAGAGGGCGAGGGGGGCGTGGGTGTCGCGGTGGTCCGGGAAGCCCTTGGGGCCGACGCCGGTGAGGGGGGCCTCGCGCCAGATGCCGAGGGCGGCGCCCCACAGGGCGTACCGGTCGGTGACCGACTGGTCGGGGGCGTCGCCGACGCGGGTGATGCTGTCGAGCCGCTCGCCGATCGCCTGGGTGCCCACACCGAGCCCGCCGACGAGGACGACGGCGGCGCAGAGGACGACGGCCAGGGTACGCAGGGCGAGCCGTGCTCCGGCCAGGAGCAGCACGGCGGCGCAGGCGACGGCGGTGGCGATCCAGGAGCCGCGGCTGAAGGAGAGGGCCAGCGGGATCAGGAGGAGGGCGGCGCAGCCGAGGGCGGCGGGGCGCAGCCACCGGGGGGCGCGGGCGGGCGGGGCGAGCCCGGCGGCGAGGGCGACGACGACGCCGTAGGAGACGGCGGTGGACATGCCCATCACGTCGAGGGCCCCGAAGGTACCGACGGCCCGGATGTCCTGGCCCTGGTAGGAGGCGCCGGTGGCGGTGGCGTACTGGTGGACGCCGACGGCTCCCTGGACGAGGGCGAGCAGGACGACCGCCGCGGCCGCGAGCCGGGCGTCGCGCCGGTCGCGCAGCAGCAGGACCACGGCGGCCGGGACGAGGACGAACACTTCCAGATGGCGGACGAGGCCGGGCAGGCTCGCGGCCGGGTCGTGGGAGGTGACGGCGGCGAGGGTGACGCCGACGGCGGGAGCGGCCAGCACGAGGGCGGCGCGGCCGGAGAGCGGCCGGGCGCGCTCCCGCAGCAGCCGGACGGCGCACCAGAGCACGAGGACGGCGCACCCCGCGTCGGCGGCTGTGGGCCCGGGGCCGGAGCCGGGCGGCAGGCACAGGAGGAGCACGACGCCCGCGACCGCGAGCCCGGGGCCGTGGCGGAGGAGCCGCCGGGGCCCGCGCGGTTCGGGCAGGGCGGCCGTCCCGGAGGCTCGGGCCTCCGGGGGCCGGGGAGGGGCGGTCGTCGCCGTGGCCACCCTCAGCTCCCCCCGTGCCGGAAGAGGGAGGTGGCGGTGCGGGCCATGATCCGCACGTCCTGCCACAGGGTCCAGCTGGCGATGTAGTGGTTGTCGAAGCGGGCACGGTCCTCGATGGAGGTGTCGCCGCGCAGCCCGTGCACCTGGGCGAGGCCGGTGAGCCCGGCGGGCATCCGGTGACGGCGGCTGTAGCCGGGGTAGGTGTCGCTGAACTTGGCGACGAAGTAGGGACGTTCGGGGCGGGGCCCGACCAGGCTCATGTCCCCGCGCAGGACGTTCCACAGCTGCGGAAGCTCGTCCAGCGAGGTGCGGCGCAGCAGCCTGCCGACTCCGCTCATGCGTCCGTCCTCGGCGACGCTCCACCGGGTGGCGGACTCGTAGGCGTCCGCCGGGCGGAGCGTGCGGAACTTGAGGAGGGTGAAGGGGCGCCCGTGGAGGCCGACACGCTCCTGCCGGAAGAGGACGCCGGGGCCGTCGGCCAGGCGCACGGCCGCGGCGCAGGCCAGCAGGACGGGGGCGGCCAGGACGAGGGCCGGTGCGGCGAGGGCGAGGTCGAGGGCGCGCTTGAGGGCGGCGGCGGCACGCCCGCTGGGGGGCGGGTCCAGCCGGCGGCAGGCGAAGCCCCACAGGTGGGTGGCGGGTCCGCGGACGGTCCCGGGGCTGTGGGCGGGGTCACGGGGTTCGGCGTCGGCGAACCAGATGTCGCAGTCGTGCTCGGTGAGCAGCCGCGCGACGCGGGCCGCGTCCGGGTCGGTGTCGGGGTGCCGGGTGAGGACGGCCTCCCGGACGGCGTTCTGGACGACCGCCCGGTGGATGTCCTCCTCCGACTCCAGGACGGGGAGCGCCGTCCCGGAGCGCGGGGGGCCGTCGTGGGCCGGGGGGCCGACGGGTACGAGCCCGACGGGGCGCAGCCCATACCGGGGTTGGGCGTGCAGCGCGGCGGCGAGCCGCGTCCCGGCCGCGAGGTCGCCGACGAGGAGCGTGGAGCGGGGACGCAGCCGGGCGGCGCGGCGGCGCAGGGCGAGGACGGCGCCCCGGCCGGCGCAGGCCAGCAGGACGTGCCCGGCGACGAGGGCGGCGAGGCCGGACAGGGGCAGGGCCCGGCCGGGGCTGACGCCCGCCCAGGCGGCGGCGGACAGGCCCCAGGCGGCGGCCGTCCGCCACAGCAGGGCGGGCAGGACGTCGGTGGCCGCGGAGGGGAGCGCGGGCCGGTAGAGCCCGCCCCGGGCGTGGAGCAGGAGCGTCAGCGCGAGGGCGGGGGCGAGCACGCCCGCGGCCTCCGCGACCGGAGCGCCGTGGAGCGTGTGGAACGTCGCGGCCCCGGTTCCGGCGAGGCAGTCGGCCGTTGCCAGGGGAAGGTCGTGGCGGCGGGGCCGCCGCCGTGTGGACCGCGGTTCCCGCCCGCCCGGGTGCGGGGCCGGGCGGGGCGGGGGGAAGACGGTGCGGGTCTCCCGTTCCACCGCCGTCGTGGGCGCGGCGCCTGCCGCGTCAGTGCTCTCCGTGGTCATCGTTCTCCGTGGTCGCCTTCCCCGTGGTCACCGGGTCGCCGCGCGGTCATGACTCGACCCGCTCGACGGCCCGTCCCGTGGTCTGTCCCGTGGTCTGTCCCGTGGTCTGTCCCGTGGTCTGTCCCGTGGTCTGTCGTGTGTTCCGTCCAGTGGGCCGTCTTGTGGGCCGTTCGGCCGTCCGTCCGGCGGCCGGCTCGGGGCCGGGATCGGGGGCCGGCCGACCGGTGCCGCCCAGGACCTCCCGGTAGAGCTCGGTGACGGCGGCGGCCGTACGCCGCACGTCGTGGTGGTCGCGGACGTGTTCCAGGGCCCGGTCGGCCGCCGCGGCGCGTCGGCGCGGGTCGGCGAGCAGCCGGGTCAGTGCGCGGGCGAGGGCGGGCGGGTCCCGGGGTGGGACCAGGCAGGGGCCGTGCAACGCGGTGGGCAGGCTCTCGCGGGCGCCGGTGACGTCGGTGAGGACGACGGGCCGTCCCGAGGCCATGGCCTCCAGCGGGGCGAGGGCCATGCCCTCCCAGCGCGAGGGAAGGACGGCGAGGTCGGCGGCCCGGTACCAGGGCACCGGATCGGCCGCGGCGCCCGCGAGGAGGACCTGAGCGGGTGCGCCGCGGGAGAGTTCGCGCAGGAGGTGGGCGCGGTCGGGGCCGTCGCCGACGAGGACGAGGTGGGCCTCGGGGCAGCGGGCCCGCACGTGGGTCCAGGCGCGCAGCAGGAGGTCCTGGCCCTTCTGGGCGCACAGCCGGGCGACGCAGACGACGAGTGGCGCGTCGGGCGGCACGCCGTCGAGGGCGGGCAGGGTGCCGCGGGCGTGCCGTTTCTCGTCGGCGGTCGCGGGGCGGAAGCGCTCCAGGTCCACACCGTTGGGCAGCACGCTCCAGCGCGCGGGGATCCCGGCGGCGGCGCCGCGGCCCCGCTCGGCGTCGCTCACGCACACCACCCGGGTGGCCCAGCGGGCGGCGGTGCGCTCCCAGGAGCGGGCCAGCCGGGCCGGGGCGCCCTCGACGGCGTCGAAGGACCAGGCGTGGGGCTGGTAGAGCGTGGGGAGGCCGCCGCGCAGGGCGAGCCGGGCTGCGAGCCCGGCCTTGGCGCTGTGGGCGTGGACGAGATCGGGCCGCAGGCGGCGCAGCAGCCGGGCGAGGCGGAGGGTCTCGGCCGGGAGGGCGGGGCCGGGGGCGCGGGAGGCCGGCCAGGGGTGGACCTCGGCCCCCGCCGCGGCCGCCGCCCGCCCGAGCGTCCCGCACCCCGCGCCGGCGGGCTCCGTCCCGGGCGTCGGGCGGGGAGCGCCGTCGGGCGGGCAGACGACGTGGACGCGCAGGCCCGCGGCGGTCTGGGCGTGGACGAGGTCGGTGACGACGCGGGCGACGCCCCCCTCGACGGGCTGGGCGACGTGAACCACCGTCATCTGGTGCGGCGGACGGTCGTGGTGTGGCACGCGCGGTCCTTCCCCGGCGTCGATGTGCGGTTCGGCTGGTGGCGCCCGCGGCCGTCCGTGCTGGTGGGCCTGGTGGGTGTCCGGCTCCGGGCCCGTCGGGCGGCTGCGGTCCGGACAGCACCTTGACAGACAATGTCGGGAAATCTGATGAGACGCGCTGATATGCCGTGGCAGGTAAACCTGTTCATCCGATGGACGCATGAGCAGGCCGCACGCCTGCGTGACAGCGCTCCCGGGTCATGGCTCCGCACGGCGCATCGGTGCCGCCCCAACGGGTGACGGCGCGTATCCCCGGACTCCCCGCGTCGTTGAGCGGGTTGCCCATGCAGTGCTGTGCACAAAGGAGATGAAGATGAAGCACGTCGTCAAGGCCACGACGCTGGCCGCGGCGGGTTGCGCGCTGATCGTCGGCGGCGCGGGCTCCGCGCTGGCCCACGGGGGTCCGTCGGGCGCCAGCGCCCAGGGCGCTGCCGTGAACTCCCCCGGCGTCCTCAGCGGCAACGTCGTGCAGGTGCCGATCGCCATTCCGGTCAACATCTGCGGCAACACCGTGAACCTCGTCGGCTTCCTGAACCCGACGTTCGGGAACACCTGCATCAACAAGTGACCCGACTCGACCCCTAGCGGTCTGGTCGAGCCGCCGTCAGCGGCTCCCGCGGCCCGTGAGCGCCCCGCGCGCTCACGGGCCGCGGCCGGTTTGCGGGGCGCCGGTCGCCCGCGGGCCCGCGGCCGGTTGCCGGCCGTGGCCCGGGGGAAGCTCGTGGAGAGGTCTTCGGACCCGTCGTGCGGAGGGGCGGCCGGTCAGTCTCTGGCCCGGCTGGGCTGCACCCGTTTGGGCTCCCCCGGCATCTTCGGGTGGTCGGGCGGGTAGGGCAGGTCCCCGAGCGCGTGCTCCCGCTCGTCGCGGTCGGCCAGTTCCAGCAGCCCGTCCAGCGCGAAGGCGTGGTCCTCCATGTCACCGTGCACGTCCCCGAGGTCGCGGAAGCGCGCGGGCATGGTGGCCAGGTCGAAGTCCTCGGGGCGGGCGTCCTCCAGCTCGTCCCAGCGCAGCGGTGCCGACACCTGCGCCCTCGGGTGGGGGCGGACGGAGTAGGCGGCGGCGATGGTGCGGTCGCGGGCGGTCTGGTTGTAGTCCACGAAGATCCGTTCGCCGCGCTCCTCCTTCCACCACGCCGAGGTGATGCGCCCGGGGTCGGCGCGCTCCAGCGCCCGGGCGACGGCGATCGCGGCGCGGCGCACCTGGGTGAAGGTCCAGCGGGGCTCGATGGGGACGAAGACGTGCAGCCCGCGCCCGCCGGAGGTCTTCGGCCAGCCGCGCAACCCGAGCCCGTCCAGCAGTTCCTCCAGGCGCCGGGCCGCCCGGCAGGCGTCCCGGTAGTCGGTGCCGGGCTGGGGGTCGAGGTCGATACGCAGTTCGTCGGGGTGCTCCGCGTCGCCGCGCCGAACCGGCCAGGGGTGGAACGACAGCGTGCCGAGGTTGGCGGCCCAGATCACGGCCGCCACCTCGGTCGGGCAGATCTCGTCCGCGTGCCGTCCGCTGGGGAAGGTGATGCGCTCGGTGGGAATCCACTCGGGCAGCCCCCTGGGCGCCCGCTTCTGGTAGAAGAACTCCCCCGTTACGCCGTCCGGGTGGCGTTGGAGGGTGGTCGGGCGGTCCCGCAGGGCACGCAGGATGCCGGGGCCGACCGCGAGGTAGTACTCGGCCACGTCCCGCTTGGTGAACCCCCGCTCGGGGAAGTACACCTTGTCCGGGTTCGAGAGCCGCACGGCCCGCCCGTCCACGTCCAGCTCCACCGCCTGACCCATGCCGTCACGCTAGACCGCCCGGCCCGGCTCCGCCTTTCGGCGAGCGTCGGCGAGCCGCGCGGCGGACAATCGCGGCATGGATCTGCCCGTGATGCCTCCCGTGAGGCCCATGCTCGCGAAGTCGGCGGCGCGGATTCCGCCAGGGATGCACTACGAGGCGAAGTGGGACGGCTACCGGGCGATCGTCTTCCGCGACGGCGACGAGGTCGAGCTCGGCAGCCGCTCGACGAACTCGCTGACCCGCTACTTCCCCGAACTGGTCGACGCGCTGCGGGCGAACCTGCCCGCCCGGTGCGTGCTCGACGGCGAGATCGTCGTCGCCCGCGAGGGGCGACTGGACTTCGACGCGCTCCAGCAGCGCATCCACCCCGCCGCGTCCCGGGTGCGGCTGCTCGCCGGCACCACTCCCGCGAGCTTCGTGGCCTTCGACGTCCTGGCGCTGGACAACGCGTCCCTCCTGGAGGCTCCGCTCACGCAGCGGCGCGAGGCGCTCCGCGAGGCGCTGCGGGACGCCGCTCCGCCGGTGCATCTGGCGCCCGCGACCCGGGACGTCGCCGTCGCCCGGGAGTGGTTCGACCGGTTCGAGGGGGCCGGGCTCGACGGCGTCATCGCCAAGCGGCTCACGCTGCCCTACCGCCCGGACCAGCGGCTCATGGTGAAAATCAAGCACGAGCGCACGGCGGACTGTGTGGTGGCGGGGTTCCGCGAGCACAAGAGCGGCCCGGTGGTGGGCTCGCTGCTGCTCGGCCTGTACGACGACGCGGGCCGGCTCCAGCACGTCGGCGTGTGCGGCGCCTTCTCGATGCGGCGGCGCCAGGAGCTGATGGAGGAGCTGGCGCCGCTGCGGATGGCGGGCGTCGAGGGCCACCCGTGGTCCGCGTGGCAGAGCGAGGAGGCCCAGGCGGCGGGGCGGCTGCCGGGCGGGCAGAGCCGCTGGAGCGGCGGCAAGGACCTGTCGTGGGTGCCGCTGCGGCCTGAGCGGGTGTGCGAGGTGGCCTACGACCACATGCAGAGCGGCCGCTTCCGGCACACCGCCCAGTTCCGCCGCTGGCGGGACGACAAGCCGCCCCGGGAGTGCACCTACGCGCAGCTGGACGAGGTGGTGGGCTATGACCTGGCCGAAGTGCTGAACGGGTGACCCGCCGGCGCGGCCGCGGACCGCGTCAGCGGGTCAGGCGGTGTGGCAGTGGCCGGTACCGGCGTTCTCGGCGGGCAGGTCGAGCGCGGGGTTGCGGTCGAAGAAGCCGGTGGGGCGCAGGGTGAAGCCGGTGCTGTCCACGGGCATGACCGGCCAGTCCTCCAGCCGGGGCAGGTGGGTGGGCCCGAAGGTGTGCCAGAGGGTGAGCTCGGTGTTCTCCAACGGCTCGTCGGCCCGGGCCCAGGCCCCCACTCCCGCCCCTCCGGGGTGCTGGTTGGGGTGGTCGCCGTCGGGATAGCGCCGCTCGGGCCGGTGCCGGGTCACCCACAGGTGCCGCGTGGCGTACTCCACCCGCCGGGCGACCGGCGACGCGGGGTCGGCCAGCAGCGGCGGGCCGGGGCGCGGCACGAGGGTGTAGGCGACGGGGCCGCCCATCCGGTTGAACCGGGCGGGGTTGACGACGCGCCAGGTGCGGCCCACCGCGGGGTCGGCGAACCGGCCGCCGTCCGCCCCGGAGGTGATCGGGGTGGACCGGGCGGTGAAGGCGTTGCCGTTCGGGTTGTCCTCGCCGAGGGGGATGCGGACGGCGTCGACCTCCTCGACGGTGTTGCCCGGGCCGTCCACGGCGGCGTCGAGCCGGGCGCAGAACAGGTGCTGGTGGTAGGGGGCCTGGAGGCCGGGAGCGACCTCGGTGGCGTGCGGGGTGCTCTGGCCCGGCTCGCTCGCCGAGGTCTGGACGATGCCGGTGGACTTGGCCTCGAAGGCGAGGGTGCCGTCCTGGTAGAGGTACCAGTAGAAGCCGTAGTCGTAGTTGCCGAGCGTGGTGATGTAGGAGATCACCAGCCGGCGCGAGCGGCGGCTGACGACGGAGGTCTCGCCGGTCTCGTCGAAGATGTTGGTGTGCTTCCACAGCAGGCCGGTGTCCTCCTCGTGGAGGCAGACGGCGTTGTGGAGGGTCTCGGGGTGGCCCTCGTCGTCGCTGAGCACGGCGTCGAGGTAGCGGATCTCACCCAGGCAGTCGCAGCCGAGCCGCAGGGAGTTGGCGTTGCGGCCGAGCAGGTACTCCCCCGCGTCGAGGTAGCACACCCAGTTGCGGGCCGGGTCCGGTTCGGCGTAGGGCACGGCCATCTCCGCCAGGGAGGCCCGGTGCAGGACTGGCCGCAGCCGTCCGCCGTCGTGGAAGCCGAGCTGGTGGAGGACGAGGCCCTCGCGGGCGTTGAAGTCCAGCCTGAGGTCCCAGTTCTGCCAGGTGAGGTGGTGGCCGTCGAGGGTGAAGGAGGGCCCCTCGGGCTGGGTGATCCGCAGCGGTCTGAGGTCGGTGCGGGGCGGCCCGGTGTGGGCCGGGTCGTAGGTGCCGCACTCGGCCGGCACCGGCACGGGACCGGTGTCGACGAGCCGCAGGACCCGCCGCTCGGTGAGATCGATGTCGGCGACGAGCCCGGCCACGGGGTGGGCGAACGGGTTGTCGCTCGCGTCGCAGCGCAGGAAGGTGAGCGAGCGGAGCATGCGGCGCCCGGTCTCCTCGTCGCGGCCGAAGTGGCCGGCGGCGAGCGGGGTGGCGATGGCGCGTTCGATCGCCGCGTCGTCGATGCCGCGGTCGGCCATGGCCTTGCGCCAGCCGGTGTCGGCCTTGACGATCGCGTCGCACAGTGCGTATTCCTCGAAGAGGATGGGCGGCTGCCCGTCCTCGGCGGCGTCCAGTTCCCGCCAGGCGACGAGTGTGCGGGAGCCGAGGTCGACGAGGGCCTCGGCCGCCTGGCCGGTGGCGCGGTCCAGCAGGGTGACGCGGACCCGGCGTACGACCGGGTCGCCCGGGCGGTGGGCCGTGACGGTGTGCCGCTCCGGTTCGTCCAGCAGGACGAGCGGGAAGCGGGTCGTGCCGGTGATCTTCCCGGCCCCGGCGAGGACGGCGCGGGCGGCGCTGATCTCCTCGGCCGTGAGCGGTTCCAGGGGATGGCGGACCATGGTGGCGGCTCTCCTCCTCGGCGGGCTCGTGCGGGGCTCGTTCAGGACTGGTTCGGTCGCTCGTTCTCGGGCTCGTCCGCGCAGCCGCTCGCGGTCTTGCCCGCGGCGGGCACCGGGGAGGGATCCTCCTGGGCCGCCTCCTCCAGCCGGAAGGCCTCGTTGCCCAGTCCGATCCGGGCGTAGCGGGCGGGGCGGGCGGAGCGCAGGTAGAGGCCGACGGCGACGCCGACGAGGGCGGCGGCGAGGATGAGGCCGGGCAGGACCCAGCGCAGGGCGGAGGAGGGGTCGGCGCCGAGGAGGACGTCGAAGTCGGCGACGGCGTAGCCGAAGATGACGGTGAGTCCGATGGCGGCGAGCCCCGAACAGGCCAGCCGTACGCCCTGGGTGGCGGCGGCGCCGCGGCGGACGAAGAAGACGATGACGGCGACGGAGGTCGTGGCCATCAGCGCGATGACGCCCAGCGCGCCGACGTTGCCCATCCAGGTGAACAGCCGCAGCACCGGCGTCGTCGGATCGCCGTGGCCGCCGCCGTCAAAGAGCGCGAAGGCCAGGACGACGACGAGCGCGACGCCTGTCTGCAGCAGGGAGCCGGTGGCCGGCGCGCCGGTTCCCTTCGAGGCCCGGCCCACGGCGGCGGGCAGCAGGCCCTCGCGTCCCATGGCGAAGGCGTAGCGGGCGACGACGTTGTGGAAGGCGAGCATGCAGGCGAAGATGCCGGTCAGGAAGAGGATGTGCAGCGCGTCGGTGAAGGCTCCGCCCAGCCGGGGTTCGGAGAGGCCGAAGAGCAGCCCCGCGCTCTGCTCCCGCGCCGCGCCGACGATGTGGTCCGGTCCGGTGGCCACGCTCATGAGCCAGGACGTCAGGGCGAAGAAGACGGCGACGGAGCCGACGGCGAGGAACATCACCCGGCGCACGACGGTCTGCGGCCGGTGGGTCTCCTCCGCGTAGACCGGGGCCTGTTCGAAGCCGAGGAACGCGGCGACGGTGAAGCACAGGGCGGTGCCGAGCCCGGCCCCGGTGAGAGCGGCCGGGTCGAAGGACGCGAGGGACAGCCCCTGGGGGCCGGGATCGGCGGCGAAGGCGAGGTCCAGGACGACGACGAGCACAACCTCGACGAGCAGCAGGGAGCCGAGCACCTTGGCGTTGAGGTCCACCTTGAGGGCGCCGAGGACGCCGGTGACGGCGATGCCCAGCAGGGCGACCAGCCACCAGTCGACCTGGAGGAACAGGTGCTCGTCGAGCAGCAGCGACGCCTCGAACCCGAGGAGTCCGTAGACGCCGACCTGGAGGGCGTTGTACGCGGCGAGCGCGACGTAGGACGCCCCCGCCCCGACAGTTCCGCCGAGGCCGCGGGCTATGTAGGCGTAGAAGGCGCCGGCGTTGTGCACGTGCCGGCTCATCTCGGCGTATCCGACCCCGAACAGCGCCATGACGGCGCCGAGGATGACGAACAGCAGCGGCTGGGCGGTGATGCCCATGACGGCGTAGGTGGTGGGCATGAGACCGGCCACCACCATGAGGGGCGCGGTGGCGGCCAGGACGGACAGGAGCAGCCCCGCCGTCCCGAGCCGGCCGGCGCGCAGGGCGCGCTCCTGTCCCATGTAGGTGTTGATCTCGTCCGGTCGTGCGCTGCTGCCCGTCAGCATGACGGTTCCTCTCCTGCGGTTCGGGGGCTCAGAGGGCGGCGGGTCGGTGACGGCGGGGTCGGTGACGGCGGGGTCGGCGGCGGAGGCGCGGCGGTCGTTCGGCTGGGCGGAGGGGCGGGCGCGGGTACGGGTGCGGGTGCGGGCGGTACCGGGTTCAGGCCGTCCGGAAGGCGTGTTCCCGGGCGGTGGCGAAGGCGCTGTGGGCATCCCGGCCGGTGAACGACCAGGGCGCGGGGGTGACGTGTGGTCCGATGCGCTGGAACAGGGCGGCGGCCTCGGCCATCCGCCCTTCGTGGTACTTGGCGTAGGCGAGGTAGTTCAGGTCGACGAGGCGGCGCGCGTGGTTCTCCTCGGTGCCCCACTCCAGCCACCAGTCGAAGGCTCCGCGGACGGCGGCGCGGGCCCGGCGGCTGGCCCAGTGGCCGGTGGCGGCGGGGTCGGGAGGGATCTCGCCGGAGGCGGCCAGCGCCTGGAAGCGCTCGGCGTGCGCGACGACGGGCAGCAGCGCCAGCGGGGAGTCCGCGGGGGCGTGTTCGGCGGTCGTCCGGGCGAACTCGTAGACGGGGTGCGGGGTCGTGGCCGTGGTGCCCGCCAGCCGTGTCGTCATCAGGTGGTGTGCGTGGTGGTGGTCGCGGTGGCGGACGCGCAGCTCGTCGAAGACGTCCCGGAAGTCGGCCTCGGCGCCCCGATGGTGGGCCAGGAGCAGCCGGGCGAGCCAGGGCGTCGGGTCGTCCGGGGCCAGCCGCTCGGCGGCGCTGGCGGCTTCCTCCGCCGCGTCGGGCGAGGTCTTGCCCCGGACGGCGCGGCGCACGGTGGCGCAGGCCAGCAGCAGCGCGGCGTCGGGGCTCTCCGGTTCGGCGAGCTGCCACTCGCGGGCCCAGGTGTGGCTGCCGGCGGCCTGGGCGAGGACGAGGGCGCGGTGGCCGCGCCGGTCCCAGTCCTCCCGGGTGGCGGTCAGCAGGGTGCGGGCGTCGGCCCAGCGTCCGCGGCTCAGCGCGTCGCGGGCGGCAACCAGCGCGGTGTCGTCCAGAGCCGGGTCGGTGCTCCGGCTCTGTCCACGTCGGCCCAGCCGGAGGGAACGGGGTGGTGGAGTCATGGTCGGGGGTCAGCCAACCGCCGGGAACCGACCGCGTCAACCCCAGATTGAGCCATGCGCGACCGAACCTGTGCGGAGTGTGCCCGGTTGCGGCAGTTCTGCCGGACGTGCCGTCAATCTCCGTGCGGCCGGTGCCGGTTGGCGCGCTCCGGGACCGTGCCCCGCGGGCCCGGTGTCCGGGTCCCGGTGTCCGGCATACGGTGAGCGGAGTGGCCGCCGGGGATACGCTCCGGGGGTGATCGGACGACTGGGGAACGCCGTGCGGCTGTGGTTCAGCCCGAGCCGGGTGCGCGCCGAGGGCCACACACCCGACTACCGCTTCTCGCTGGCCAACGAGCGCACGTTCCTCGCCTGGATCCGCACGGCGCTGGCCCTCGTCGCGGGGGGCGTCGCCGTCGACCAGTTCCTCACCCGGCTCGGCTCGGCGACGCGCACGGGCACGGCCGTCGTCCTGATGGTGGGCGGCGCGGTGTGCGCGGTCCGGGCCGTGCACCACTGGGTGCGCTGCGAACTGGCCATGCGCCGTGGCGAGGACCTGCCGCCGTCCCGGTTCCCCGCGCTCCTCGGCGTCGGCATCGCGCTGGCGGCGGTCATGGTGGCCGGCGCGCTCGTTCTGGACGGCGGCGGCCGGTGAGCGGGGTCCGGGACCCGGGCGTGCAGCCGGAGCGGACGCGGCTGGCCTGGCGCCGCACCACGCTGGCCGCCGGGGTCGTCGGACTGCTGCTCGTGCGGCAGGCGCTCACCCGGGACGTCGGGACCGCCGGGTACGGCGGGCTGGCGGTGGCCCTGCTGACGGTTGTGCTGCTCGCCGGGCTGGCTCACCGGCGGCTGACGGGCCTCGGCGCGGCCCGCCCGGCCCCGCTCGGCCCGCCCGCCGCCGGCGCCGTAGCGGCCTGCACGCTCGTTCTCGCGGCGGTGGGAGTGATGATGCTGTGACGGCGGCTCTCGTCGTGGTCATGGGCGTGTCGGGCTCGGGCAAGACGACGGTGGGCACCCTGCTGGCCCGGCGGCTGGGTCTCCCCTACGCGGAGGGCGACGCCTTCCATCCGCCGGGCAACGTGGCGAAGATGGCCGCCGGCACGCCCCTGACCGACGAGGACCGGGTGCCCTGGCTGGAGGCCGTCGCCGAATGGCTGGCCGAGCGGTCCGGCACGGGCGGGGTCGTCGCCTGCTCGGCGCTGCGGCGGCGCTACCGCGACCGCCTGCGCGCGGCGGCTCCCGGGGTCTTCTTCGTCCACCTGGACGCGCCGCGGGAGGTGATCGCCCGCCGCCTGGCCGAGCGCCGCGGGCACGTCATGCCGCCCTCGCTCCTGCGCTCGCAGTTCGCCGCCCTGGAGCCGCTGGACCGCGACGAGCCGGGTACGGACGTGCCGGCGGACACCACCCCGGAGGAGACCGTGAACCGCGTCCTGGCGGACCTGCCGCCCTGAGTCGGCGGTTCACCCGAGCGGCAGCGGGCGGTAGACCGTCAGCCTCCGCTCGTCCTTGTCGAGCAGCAGCTCGGCGGGCGCCGGGGCCGTCTCGCCGTCGAACGCGCACACCGTGCCGGGCGGGATGCCGGTGACGCGCAGCCACGGCACCCGGGCGGCGGCGTGGACGGGCGAGCGGTGGGGCAGCCCCACGGCGGTGGCGAGCAGCAGCCGCAGCCGCGCCCAGCGGCCTCCGTGGACGATGTGTGTGTCGAGTCGGCCGTCCGCGAGGTCGGGCCGCCGGGGTGTGGTGCCGCCGAAGCTGGTGTAGGCGCAGCTCCCCGCGAACAGCAGCCACACCGAGCGGCGCCGCCCGTTGACGGTGAGCTCCACCGGCCGGGCGTGGCGCAGCACGACGGCCGCGGCCAGAACGGCGGCGGGCCAGGCTCCGACGCGGCCCCGCCAGCGCTCGCGCACCTCCACCAGCTCCCCGTAGACGCCGAGGCTGAAGGTGTTCACGAAGTGCCCCGCGTGACCCGCGCCGTCCGCCCGGCCGCCGGGCGCCGCCCCGGAGGTGAAGCGGGCCAGGTCGACGGCGACGGCGTCACCGCTCTCCAGCGCGCGGCAGGCGTCGGCGGGCTCGACGATGCCCAGGTCCAAAGCGAGGTGGTTGAACGTTCCGCCGGGGAGCACCGCGAGGGGCACGCCGTGGCGCAGGGCGAGCGGGGCGGCGGTGCCCACGGTACCGTCGCCGCCGAGGACGCCCAGGGCCCCGCCCGCACCCGCCGCGCGCCGCGCCGCTTCGTCGAACGCCTGCTCCAGCGACCCGGCCGCCTGGTCCCACACGAGGAACTCGGCCCGCGGCAGATCCGTTCGCAGGACATGGAGGGATTCAGACGTTCCGGCGACCGGGTTGACGACGGCCACGAGCCCGCGCCCGCCCGGCAGGCGCGGGGCGGGCACCGGCGCCTGGGACGGCGCGGGCAGCGGACGCGGGGCGAGCAGCCGGCGCGTGACGACGGCCGCGCCGACGCCGATCGCCACCCCGGCCAGGACATCGCTCGGATAGTGGGCGCCGGTGTACACGCGCGAGAAGGCGACGGCGGCGGCGAGCGGAGCCAGCGCCGTGCCCCCGCCGCGGGACTCCAGGGCGACCCCGGTGGCGAAGGCCGCCGCGGAGGCCGAGTGCCCGGAGGGGAAGGACGTCGTCACGGGCTGCCGCCGGAGGTGACGCACAGCGGGGACGGCGGCCAGGAGCGGCCGGCGGCGGCGGAACGACCATTTCACGAAGCTGTTGACCGTCGCGGAGGCCGCGCCCAGCGAGGCGACACCGCGGAGGGCGGCGCGCCGGGCCCGCCCCCCGGGCCGGCCGGTGAGCGCCGTACCGGCCGCGAGGGCGAGCCACAGGCGGCCGTGGTCCGCGCTGTGGCTGAGCCAGGGCAGGATCCGCTCGGCGCCGGGCCAGTGGCGGCCTGCCACGGCGGCGAACAGCGCGTGGTCCAGATCGCGGATGCGTGCGGGCATACGCAAGGACTACCCCGGCCGACCGTCCCCCGCACCCGGGGAGGAAACGGGTGGAGGGATCCGATTCACGCACACGTACGTCCCATCAGCAGCCACTCGGTCGATTGAGGTCGACGCAAACGGAGGTGGGAGACCTTGGCCGGCTTCAGAGCACTCGCCGCGCAGGTCCGCGACCCGGCGCGCTCGCCGTCGCAGCGGCGGCAGGCCCTGCGCAAATGCCTGGAACGTTTCGCCCCCTACGGGCACCGGGCGACGTGGTCGCACCTGTGCGCCCGGGCCGGTTTCGGCCCGGAGGACCGTTCTCCCGAAGGGCACCGCCTGGTCGCCGCGCTGGAGGAGCTGGAGGAGGCGCGGGAGGTCTGGCTCGCCTACGAGGAGAAGTCCGCCCGACGCCGCCGGGAGCAGAAACACCTGGGCATCCGGCAGCCGACGGCCCTGGACGACTGGCACAGCCGCACCTGGGGCGGCCGGGCGCTCCTGCGCTTCGACGACCCGGCGCACGTTCCCGGGGCACCGCTCGCCACCGTCCTGCGCGGGCTGATCGCCACGATGGAGGCGGAGGCGGGCCGCGAGGGACGAGTACCGGCGCTGGCCGCCGGGTGAGCCGCCGGGTGCCCGCGCGGTGCGGGCACCCGGCGGCTCGGGACGGCTCCACGGCTGCCGTCAGCTCCTCAGCAGCAGGCGCACCTCCGGCCAGCTGTCCGCCCGGGCCCTCGCGTCGGCGGCGGGGCTGCCGCCCAGGTCCACGTAGCGGTCGGTCACCGGGTGCCGCAGGTAGGTGGCGGTCGCGGTGTAGGCGTACGTGCCGAGGGCGTGCCCGGCGTCCGGGTACACCAGGGCCCGGTGCCGCTGGCCCGAGGCGCCGCGCTGCTCGCCGATCTCCTCGGCCGCCGGTCCGGACGGCCAGAGCCCGTCGGCCCCTCCGGCGATCGCCAGCACCGTGCCGCGCACCCGGTCGAGCGGGATGGGCCTGTGCTCGACCGGTCGGCCGTCCTTCGTCCAGGCCACGTCGCCCTCGGGGAAACCGGGGTGCGTGTCGCGGCTCGGGGCGTAGACGACGATGTCCTCGACCAGGTCCGGGTAGTGGTGGCCGAGGAGCTGTGCGGCCTCGGAACCGCGGGAACGGCCCATCACGGACACCCGCTGCGGGCCCTCGCCGGCCTCCCGGTCCAGCAGCCGGAGCGCGGTGGCGAAGTACTCCAGCCCGATCCCCTCCAGGGTGTCGGGCCGCCCGGGGCAGTCGAAGTAGCACAGGACGAGCACGGGGTGCCCACGGGAGGCGAGCAGGGCGGCCGAGTACCGTTCCCCGACCCCGCCGGCCGAGCCTCCGAAACTGAGCACCGGCGGGCGCCCCGGCAGGTCGGCGGGCGGCTGGTACAGGACGCCGTGCACCTCGTCCTCGTCCACGGTCAGGGGGCGGTGGGTGACACCGTCACGCATCCACGTGCGGGTCAGCGTGCGCCGCGCGACCCGTGTACCGTCCGACTCGACCGCGACGTCCACCTCGTAGTGGCGCTGCTGCTCGGGCCACCGCGTCTCGAAGCGGGACGCGTCGGCCGGAGCGGTCTCCGGCTTCATGGACCAGAACAGCCCCATGCCGTCGGCCTGGTCGTAGGTACCCGAGCGGGGCCGGTCACGGGTCAGGTCGACGGTGCCCGTCCCGTCGGCGGTGAAGACGGCCCGCGCCTCCCAGCGCTCGCCCTCCCGGTCCGTGGCCTGAGCGGTGACCACCACCTCCGCGCCGGCCCGCAGGCCGGTGACGCGGATGCGTACCGGTTCGTCCGCCAGGGCCACCGGCTTGTCCACCGTCAACCGGGCGTCGGCGCCGCCCTCGGCTCCGCCGGCGCATCCCGTGGTGAGCAGCAGGGCCATCCCGGCGGACACCGCGGCCGCCCGTAACGTCCGTCTCATCTCTCCCCCTTCGTGTTACCGCCGGAGCGTTTCCGGCCTGGTCGGCCGTGCGTCGGGCGGCACCGGACCCGACCCTGCCCGGCCGCACGGGCCGGGGTCACCAGGCGGCGTTCGGCAGCGTTCGGCGCACCCGGCTGCCGGGGGTCGGCAGGGCACTTGGTCCTGGGACGACCCTCGGCCGTTGACAGTGGCCGAGCCGCCCCCGCATGCTGAGCAAGCGCTTAGCAAGGGGGTGGCCACGGCCGCGTCCAAAACAACGGCGAGAGAGGCGGTGCGGTATGGCGGGGCCCCGGGTCTTCGCGACGGTGGACGAGCTGCGGGAGGCGGTCGGTGTCGAACTGGGCCCGAGCGACTGGCTGGAGGTCGACCAGAAGCGGATCGACCTGTTCGCCGACGCGACGGGCGACCACCAGTGGATCCACGTCGACCCGGAGCGGGCCGCCCAGGGGCCGTTCGGGACGACCATCGCCCACGGCTATCTGACGCTCTCCCTGCTGCCGGTGTTGATGCCACAGGTGCTGCGGGTCGAGGGAGTACGCATGGGCGTCAACTACGGCGTGAACAAGGTGCGGTTCCCCGCTCCGGTACCCGTGGGCTCGCGGCTGCGGGCCCGGGTGCGGATCGCCGAGGTCTCCGAGGTGGGCGACGGCGGCGTGCAGTGCGTGGCCCAGACGACGGTGGAGCGGGAGGGCGGCGGGAAGCCGGTCTGCGTCGCTGAGTCGGTCGTCCGCTACTACCGCTGACGCCCGCCGCTCGGCCGGGCCGGAGGTCCGGCCGAGCCGGAGGTCCGGCCGAGCTGGAGGTCCGGCCGAGCCGGAGGTCCGGCCGAGCCGGAGGTCCGGCCGAGCCGGAGGTCCGGCCGAGCCGGCCTCGGCAGTGTGCCGCCTCAGCTTGGGCGGGCGCCGACCATGCGCAGGACGAGGTCGGCGTAGAAGGCGCCGATCTCCTCGGGGGTGCGGCGCCCCCCCGGGGTGAACCAGCGGGCGACGTCCACGCACAGGGAGAGCACGGCGAGCGCGGTGCCGCGCGCGTCGGCCACCTCGAACTCGCCCGCCTCCGCGCCGGCGGCGAGGAGATCGCGGACCAGCTCCTCGGAGCGGCGGCGCAGGCCGATGATCTCCGCGTAGTGCTCCTCGCCGAGCGCGGCCAGCTCGTACTGCACCACCCGCGCGGTGGTGTGGTGTTCGGCGTGCCAGCGCACGAAGGCGCGGACGGCCGCGGCCAGTCGGTCGGCGTTGCCGCCGGGCCCGGAGGCCGCCTCCGAGAGCAGCCGCACCGAGCGCTCGTGGCCCACCCGGCTGATCTGGTAGAGCAGCTCTTCCTTCGTGCGGTAGTGGATGTACAGGGCCGCGGGGCTCATGCCGGCACGGCCGGCGATGTCGCGGGTGGTGGTGGCGTGGAAGCCGCGCTCGGCGAACGCCTCGACGGCCGCGACGAGCAGCCGCCGGGCCGCCTCGGGCGCCACCCCGCTCCAGGACTCCTGGGAGTCCCCCTGGGCCTGCGCTCCCGCCCCGGCTGCCTGTGCCACTGGTTTCGCCCCGCTTCCGTCGACCGGGCGAACACCATACATCGGTGCCGCCCCCTCCGCTGAGCGGTCGCTCAGCGGAGGGGGCGGGCGCCGGGCAGCGGGCCGGGCGCGCTCAGAAGGCGGAGACCCCGGTCAGGGCGCGGCCGATGACGAGCTTCTGGATCTGGCTGGTGCCCTCGTAGAGCGTCATGACACGGGCGTCGCGCAGGAGTTTGCCGACCGGGAACTCGTCGATGAAGCCGTACCCGCCGAAGACCTGCAGCGCGTTGTTGGCCGAGCGCACGGCGGCCTCGGAGGCGTGGAGTTTGGCGACGGAGGACTGGGTGGCGAAGGGCTGCCCGCGGTCGATCAGGTCGGCCACCCGCCAGGTGAGCAGGCGCGCCGCGTCCACGTCCACGGCGATGTCGGCGATCAGCTCCTGGACGAGCTGGTGGTGCGCGATGGACCTGCCGAACTGCTCGCGGGCCCCGGCGTACTCGACCGCCGCGTCCAGCGCCGCCTGGGCGATGCCGACACAGCCCGCCGCGACGGACATCCGCCCCTTGGCGAGCGCGGACATGGCCACGGAGAAGCCCTTGCCGAGGGGCCCGAGCCGGGCGGCGTCCGGCACCCGGACGCCGTCGAGCACCAGCTCCGCGGTGGCCTGCCCGCGCAGCCCCAGCTTGCCGTGGATCTCCCGCCGGGTCAGACCGACCGCGTCCGCCGGGACCAGGAAGGCGGTGACTCCGCGGTGCCCCGGCTCGTCCCCGGTACGCGCGAACAGGAGGACGACGTCGGCCCAGGTGCCGTTGGTGATGAACATCTTGCCGCCGTCGATGATCCAGTCGCCCCCGGGCCCGGCGCGCCGGGCCCGGGTGGTGAGGCTGCCCGCGTCGGACCCGGTGCCCGGCTCCGTCAGCCCGAAGCAGCCGAGCGCCTCGCCGGAGGTGAGGGCGGGCAGCCACCGCTGCTTCTGCTCCTCGCTCCCCCAGGCCGCGATGGTCTTGGCGACCAGGCCGAGCGACACGGACACCACGCCGCGCACGGAGGAGTCCCCACGCCCCAGCTCCTCGGTGACCAGGCAGTAGGCCAGGTGGTCCCCCTCGGAACCGCCGTACTCCTCGGGGATCGTCAGCCCCAGGAAGCCGAGGTCGCCCAGACGCCGCACGATGCCCGGGTCGATCGACTCCGCGCGGTCCCACTCGGCGGCGTGCGGCGCGACCTCCCGGACGACGAAGTCCCGGGCCAGGGCGCGCACGGCCCGCTGCTCCTCGGAGAGCTCCAGATCCACGGCGGTACCTCGCAGTCGTGCGGTCGTCGCTGTACAGGGCCGCACCGGTGGTCCCGGCTGGGCCGCCCGCTAAACCTATCACCGATAGGTTTAGCGCGGTCGGCTCTACTATGGGGCGCATGGCCCGTCCCCGCAAGCCCCTCCTCAGCCGTGACCGCATCGTCGAGACGGCACTCGCCCTCGTGGACACCGAAGGGCTGGAGTCCGTCTCCACCCGGCGGCTGGCGACCGAACTCGGCGTCAGCGGGCCCTCGCTGTACCACCACTTCCGCACCAAGGACGAGATCCTCGACGCGGTCGCCGACCGGATCTGCGCCGACGTCGACCTGACGATGTTCGAGGACGGGACCCCCTGGCGGGAGGCGCTGGAGGGCTGGGCCCGCTCCTACCGGGCGGCGCTGAGCGCACACCCCAACATCGTTCCGTTCCTGGCCCGCGGGCCGGGCCGGCGGCCCAGCCAGCTGCGCATGGCCGACGCCGTGTTCGGCGCCATGACGGCCGCGGGCTGGCCCCGCGCCCACGCCACCCACATCGGCGCGCTCATGCGGTACTTCGTCGCCGGCTCCGCCCTCGGCTCCTTCGCCCGCGGCTTCGTGGACGACGCCGCGCTCTACGCCCGCGACTACCCCCACCTCGACCAGGCCCACCTGCTGGCGGAGCACCAGCAGCAGGTGGACGAGGGCGCCTTCGAGACGGGCCTGCGCGCCCTCGTCGACGGGCTCGCCCTGCGCTTCACCGCCGCCACCGGCACCCCCTGAGGGGGCGCGGGAACCCGCGCGAACGGCCACGGCACACGTCCACCCTGCGACGCACGGAACGGGGCAGCCGCCGCCCAGG
>NZ_JABLSI010000053.1 GCF_019303475.1 Streptomyces sp. JJ38 | reverse complement strand
CCGGCGGTGCCCGGCCGTGCCCGGCCGTGCCCGGCCGCCCCCGCCGCGCGCGGGTCCGGACCGCGCGCGTTGCCGCCGCCCGCGAGCGGGCCCACCATGGAAATCCCGGAACCGAGGTACGGACATGGGACGAGAAGGCGGTAGGAACGGGCGGGGTCTGCTGTGGTCCGAACGGGCGGCGGCCATCGTCGGCGGCATCCTCGTGCTCGCCCTCGCCGTCGCCGCCGTGATCGGCGCGGTGCGGCTCTTCGGCGGCGACGACGAGGACGGCTCGGGTCTGGGGAACGCTCCCGGCCACGAGCGGCCCCCGGACGCCCGGAACGGCTCGCTGGACGTGCTCGTCCTCGGCTCGGACTCCCGCGCCGGAGACAACGCCCGCTGGGGGCGGGACACCGGGAGCGCGCGGTCCGACGTCATGATGCTCGTCCACCTGCACGCCGGGGAGCGCGGCGCCACCGTCGTCTCCCTGCCCCGGGACACGCTGGTGGAGCGACCCGCGTGCGACCGTCCCGACGGCGGTACCGAGCCCGCCGCCTCCCGGGTCATGATCAACTCGGCCTACGCGGTGGGCGGACCGGACTGTGCCGTGGCCACGGTCGAGGAGCTGACCGACCTCCGCGTCGACCACTTCCTCGCCGTGGACTTCTCCGGCTTCGCGGAGCTCGTCGACGCGCTCGGCGGCATCGACGTCACCGTCGAGCGCCCGGTCAGCGACCCCAACAGCCACCTCGACCTGGCCGCCGGGCCGCAGACCCTCGAGGGCGAGCAGGCGCTCGCCCTGGTCCGCACCCGGGGCTCCGTGGCGGGCGGCAGCGACCTGGGGCGCATCCAGCTCCAGCAGGCCTTCCTGACGGCCCTCGTCGCCCAGCTCCACTCCGAGGACCTGCTGGCGGACCCGGCCCGCGCGCTCCGGCTCGCCGACGCCGCCGACGAGGCCCTGACCACCGACGACGGCCTCGACTCGCCCCGCGAGCTGGCCCGGCTCGGCCGCGGCCTCGCCTCCGTCGGCCCCGAGGACCTGGACCTCCTCACGCTGCCCGTCGTCCCCGCCCCCGAGGCCCCGGGACGGCTCGTGCCGCTGAGCGAGCGGTCGGCCGAGCTCTGGCGCGCCCTGGCCGCCGACGAGCCCGTTCCGGCGTCGGCGACCCAGGGCTCCGCGGCCGAGGGCATCGAGGTCGGGGACGTCATCCGTCCCCGACCCTGACCGCGCGGGGCACTTTGGGGGGGAGGAACCCGGGCACGACGGAATAACCGAGGGGGTGCCCTCGTTTTTGTCGGTGCGGCCAGTGATGGCAGACTGGACCGTCGGCCCCGGTTCACGCCCCGCGTCCGCGACGGCGACCCGGCGCCCTCCCGATCCATAGGAGAAGACCGTGAAGCGCGACATCCACCCGGAGTACGTCGAGACGCAGGTGAGCTGCACCTGTGGCGCGTCGTTCACCACCCGCAGCACCGTCAAGGAAGGCACCATCCGTGCCGACGTGTGCTCCGAGTGCCACCCCTTCTACACCGGCAAGCAGAAGATCCTCGACACCGGTGGCCGCGTGGCCCGCTTCGAGGCTCGGTTCGGCAAGAAGGCCGGGGCCAAGTAGCGACCCTCAGCGCCGGTTCCCGCGCCCGCCCGACGGCGTGCCGGGACCGGCGCTTTGTCGTCGCCCGCCCGCCCCCTTCGCCCCGTGAGCCCTTCGCCCAGTTAAGGAAGCCCGATGTTCGAGGCCGTCGAGGAACTGATCGGTGAGCACGCGCAGCTCGAGGAGCAGCTCGCCGACCCCTCGGTCCACGCGGACCAGCCGCGTGCCCGCCGGCTGGGCAAGCGCTACGCCGAGCTGACGCCCATCGTCGCCGCGTACCGGAGCTGGAAGAGCACCGGCGAGGACATCGAGACCGCCCGGGAGCTGGCGGCCGACGACCCCGAGTTCGCCGGCGAGGTCAAGGAGCTGGAGGGGCGCCGTGAGGAGCTGACGGACCGGCTGCGGCTGCTCCTCGTCCCGCGCGATCCGAGCGACGACAAGGACGTCATCCTGGAGGTCAAGGCGGGCGAGGGCGGCGACGAGTCCGCGCTCTTCGCCGGAGACCTGCTGCGCATGTACCTGCGCTACGCCGAGCGCCAGGGCTGGAAGACGGAGATCATCGAGGCCACCGAGTCCGACCTCGGCGGCTACAAGGACGTCCAGGTGGCGGTCAAGGCCAAGGGGGGCGCCGAGCCCGGCCAGGGCGTGTGGGCCCGCCTGAAGTACGAGGGCGGCGTCCACCGGGTGCAGCGCGTACCCGCCACGGAGTCCCAGGGCCGCATCCACACCTCGGCCGCCGGGGTCCTCGTCCTCCCGGAGGCCGAGGAGGTCGACGTCGAGATCAACGCGAACGACCTGCGCGTGGACGTGTACCGCTCCTCCGGCCCCGGTGGCCAGTCCGTCAACACGACCGACTCCGCCGTCCGTATCACCCACCTCCCCACCGGCATCGTGGTCTCCTGCCAGAACGAGAAGAGCCAGCTCCAGAACAAGGAGCAGGCCCTGCGCATCCTGCGCGCCCGGCTGCTGGCCGCCGCCCAGGAGGAGGCCGAGCGCGAGGCGTCCGACGCCCGCCGCAGCCAGGTCCGCACCGTGGACCGCTCGGAACGTGTGCGCACCTACAACTTCCCGGAGAACCGGATCTCCGATCACCGCGTCGGCTTCAAGGCGTACAACCTGGACCAGGTCCTCGACGGCGAGCTGGACGCCGTCATCCAGGCGTGCGTCGACGCCGACTCCGCCGCCAAGCTGGCCGCGGCGGGCTGAGCGCACAGGGGACGGGTGAGGTACACGAGATGCAGCAGTCTCCCGGGGGGCGCGGCCCCCAGCAGCCGTCGGCACGCAGTGTGCTGCTCACCGAGGTGGCGCAGGCGACGCAGCGGCTCGCCGACGCCGGCGTGCCCTCGCCGCGGTTCGACGCCGAGGAGCTGGCCGGGTTCGTGCACGGCGTCAAGCGGGGCGAGCTGCACCGCGTCGCCGACGCCGACTTCGACGCCCGCTACTGGGAGGCCGTCGCCCGCCGCGAGGCGCGTGAACCCCTCCAGCACATCACCGGCCGGGCCTTCTTCCGCTACCTCGAACTCCAGGTGGGACGCGGGGTGTTCGTGCCGCGCCCGGAGACGGAGTCGGTGGTCGGCTGGGCGATAGACGCGGTCCGCGCGATGGACGTCGCCGAGCCGGTGGTCGTCGACCTGTGCACCGGCTCCGGGGCCATCGCGCTGGCCCTGGCCCAGGAGGTGCCGCGTTCACGCGTGCACGCCGTCGAGCTGGACGAGGACGCCCTGTACTGGGCCCGCCGGAACACCGAGGGTTCCCGGGTGCGGCTCCACCACGGCGACGCCCTGACGGCGCTGCCCGAGCTGGACGGCCAGGTGGACCTCGTCATCTCCAACCCGCCCTACATCCCCCTCACCGAGTGGGAGTACGTCGCGCCCGAGGCCCGGGACCACGACCCCCAGCTCGCGCTGTTCTCCGGCGAGGACGGGCTGGACCTGATCCGCGGGCTGGAGCGCACGGCCCACCGGCTGCTGCGGCCGGGCGGGCTCGTCGTCGTCGAGCACGCCGACACCCAGGGCGGCCAGGTGCCGTGGATCTTCGCCGAGGACCGCGGCTGGGCCGACGCCGCCGACCACCCCGACCTCAACAACAGACCCCGATTCGCCACAGCCCGCAGGGAGGTGCCGTAATGGCACGGCGCTACGACTGCACCGAAGCAACCGACCGGAAGACCGGGCTGCGGGAGGCCGCCTCCGCGATCCGCCGCGGTGAGCTGGTCGTGCTGCCCACCGACACGGTGTACGGGATCGGCGCGGACGCCTTCACCCCGGAGGCCGTCGCCGATCTGCTGGAGGCCAAGGGCCGCGGCCGCGGCATGCCGACCCCGGTGCTCGTCGGCTCGCCGAACACGCTGCACGGCCTCGTCACCGACTTCTCCGAGCAGGCCTGGGAGCTCGTGGACGCGTTCTGGCCGGGCGCGCTCACCCTCGTCGCCCGCCATCAGCCCTCGCTGACCTGGGACCTGGGCGAGACCGGCGGCACCGTCGCCGTCCGCATGCCGCTGCACCCCGTGGCCATCGAGCTGCTGACCGAGGTCGGGCCCATGGCCGTCTCCTCGGCCAACCTGACCGGTCACCCGGCCCCGCAGGACTGCGACAGCGCGCAGGAGATGCTGGGCGACGCGGTGGCCGTCTACCTGGACGGCGGCCCCACCCCCGACAACGTGCCGTCCTCGATCGTGGACGTCACCGGGAAGGTGCCGGTCCTGCTGCGGGCCGGGGCCATCGGCGTGGAAGAGCTGCGCACGGTGGCGCCGGACCTGAAGGAGGGCAGTTGACCGCGCCTGAAGGGCGTGGAATACCGACTTCGTCCCCGGAGGTTCCGTCCGTGGGACGGCCCTTCAGGATCCTCCACGTCTCCACCGGCAACGTGTGCCGCTCGCCCATCACCGAGCGGCTGACCCGCCATGCCCTCGCACTGCGGCTCGACGGCGAGCGGGTCGGCGGCCTGCTCGTCGAGAGCGCCGGCACCTGGGGGCACGAGGGCGCCCCGATGGAGGAGCACGCCGCGACGGTCCTGGCCGACTACGGCGCCGACCCGGCCGGCTTCACCGGGCGCGAGTTGCTGGACGAGCACGTCATCCGGGCCGACCTCGTGCTGACCGCCACCCGGGACCACCGGGCACAGGTGATCTCCATGGGCCACTCCGCGGGGTTGCGCACGTTCACGCTCAAGGAGTTCACCCGTCTGGTGCGGGCGATCGACGCGACGAGCCTGCCGGACGCCGCCTCGCCGGGCGGGGTCGCCGAGCGCGCCCGCGCGCTGGTGCAGGCCGCGGCGGCGCTGCGCGGCTGGCTGCAGGCACCCAGCGCCGAGGCGGACGAGGTCTACGATCCCTATGGTGCTCCGATCACCTACTTCCGCAGCGTGGGGGAGGAGATCAGCCTCGCCCTCGACCCCGTCGTCACGGCGCTGACAGGGGTACCCGCCCCCGCCTAGGCGGGGAGCGGTCCGGTCGGAACCATCCAGCGGCGTCGCCGTGTCCTAACCTGTGGGCCGAGATGCCCGAGATTCTCTGGGGAGCCCGTGCGGGAGTATCTGCTGACGTTGTGCGTCACGGCCGCGGTCACCTACCTGCTGACCGGACCGGTGCGGAAGTTCGCCATCGCCGCCGGGGCGATGCCGGAGATCCGGGCCCGGGACGTGCATCGCGAGCCCACTCCGCGGCTCGGCGGCATCGCCATGTTCGGCGGCCTGTGCGCCGGGCTCCTGGTGGCCTCGCAGCTCAGCAACACCGGTGACGTCTTCACCCTGTCCGACGAGCCCCGGGCCCTGCTGGCCGGTGCCGGGATCATCTGGCTGCTCGGGGTGCTCGACGACAAGTGGGGCGTGGACGCGCTGGTCAAGCTGGGCGGCCAGATGATCGCCGCCGGCGTGATGGTGTGGCAGGGCCTCACCATCCTGTGGCTGCCGATCCCGACCGTCGGCATGGTCGGCGTCACCCCGCTCCAGGGCACGCTGCTGACGGTCGCCCTCGTCGTCATCACGATCAACGCCGTCAACTTCGTGGACGGGCTGGACGGCCTGGCCTCCGGCATGGTGTGCATCGCCGCCCTCGCGTTCTTCCTGTACGCGTACCGCATCTGGTACAGCTACGGCATCGAGGCCGCGGCCCCGGCCACGCTCTTCGCGGCCGTACTCATGGGCATGTGCCTGGGGTTCCTGCCGCACAACATGCACCCCGCCCGGATCTTCATGGGCGACTCCGGCTCGATGCTCATCGGGCTCGTGCTCGCCGCGGGCGCGGTGTCCATCACCGGCCAGGTCGACCCGGACGCGCTGCGGCTGTTCGAGGGCTCGGAGAAGTCGGCGGTGAAGGCCACGGTGCCCGTCTACATGCCGCTGCTGCTGCCGCTGACCATCCTCGCGGTGCCCGTCGCCGACCTGGCGCTCGCCATCGTCCGCCGCACCTGGCGGGGCCAGTCACCCTTCGCCGCCGACCGCGGTCACCTGCACCACCGGCTGCTGGAGATCGGCCACTCGCACAGCCGGGCCGTGCTCACCATGTACTTCTGGTCCGGGCTGATCGCGTTCGGCGCCGTGGCGTTCTCGGTCAGGTCCCGCAGCCTGGTGATCGTGCTCACCGTCGTCGCGCTGTCCGCCGTCGGTTTGGTCGTGCTGCTGCTGCCGCGCTTCACACCGCGCGTCCCGGCCTGGGCCGAACGCCTGGTGCCGCCCCGCTACCGCCGCGGCCGTGCGGAGGACGAGGACGGGCCGGAGGCCCGGGACGAGCCGGGGGAGCCGGACGCCGGAAGCGGCCGTGACGGAGACGAGGGCCCTGGCGGCCCCGGGGTGCTGGACGACGCCGAGCGGGAGCCGGTGGCCGCCGCCACCCGGGTGAGCGAGCCGGGGCCGAACGGGGCTACGGCACTGGGCCGTCGACGGACCGGGCAGGGCCGTCGGCACGATCCGCGCGCGTGAACTCCCGGTCAGTGCACGGATGATGCGATGCACTCTCAAGTGTGACGGCTGGCACACCAACTTGGTAAAGACCTCATCAAATAGTTTGTGATACCGTTCACGAGAGCCGGTCAGGAGCCCGGCGCCCCGCCCCAGGGGCCCGCTCCGCTGCACTCTGCACCGCCGGTTACGCTCGCCCCCCGACGGCCACGTCGTACCCAATCTCCTCCGCTGGAGCAGCTCGTATGCAGTCGAACGACGCCCGGATTCTCCGCGGCGCCGCGATTCCCTCGGCATGCGCCGGTCTCGTCGGCGTCATCGTCGGCGTACTCGCCGCCGGTGCCGAGGGTGCCATCGGCGCCGGGCTCGCCACCGCGGTGGTCATCACCTTCTTCGGCCTCGGTCTGACCGCGGTCAGCCGTATCGGTGAGGCTTGGCCCCACCTCCTGCTGGGTGCCGGATTCCTCGTCTACACCACGCAGGTCGGCGTCATGCTCGTCCTCCTGCTGCTCCTGCGGGACGTGACCTGGATGGACGGGCCGGTCTTCGGTCTCACCGTCCTCGCCTGCCTGCTGGTGTGGCTGGCGGCGCAGGCGTGGACGCAGACCCGGGTGAAGCAGCTCTACGTCGAGCCCTCCCGGGTCGGCGAGTCCGCGGACGCGGAGCCCCGCACGTGAGGGCGTCCCGCGGCCGCTCCGAAGGTAGGGGCGATATAAAAGCCCCCTCGGTGGACTGCTATGGTCCGACGCCGAGAGTGTGGCGAGCGATGGAGCGTGCGCTGTGCGGGACAGCGCCGCGTGCTCCCCGCCTTCCCTCGGGCCGCCCTGCCGTCGCGCCGGCCGGTTCCGCCTCCCGCGATACCCAGTCCAGTGCCGCTCCGTGGCCTGCGCCACGCCGACACATCGAGGTAGCCGTACCTATGCGTCCGACCGAAGGAGCTCGCGGTGAGTAGTGACCAGTTGCTCGCCTTCGAGACCGACTGCCACCTGTTCAAAGGCTGTGGCTTCGAGGCCCCGAGCGTGTGGTCGTTCATCTTCGACCCGATGTTCACGGTCGGCGGGATCGAGTTCAACAAGCCGATGCTGCTGGCGTTCATCGGCACCGGCATCATCCTGACCTTCTTCTGGATGGCGTTCTCGAACCCGAAGGTCGTTCCCGGCAAGCTCCAGATGATCGCCGAGGCCGGCTACGAGTTCGTGCGCAAGGGCATCGCCCGCGAGGTGATCGGCAAGAAGGGCGAGCCGTTCATCCCGCTGCTGGTCTCGCTGTTCTTCTTCGTCTGGATGATGAACCTCTGGGCGCTCATCCCCGTCGCCCAGTTCCCGGTCACCTCCGTGATCGCGTACCCGGCCGGGCTCGCGCTCGTCGTGTGGATCACCTACATGACGGTGACCTTCAGGTCGAACGGCTTCGTGGGCGGCATGCGCAACCTGTGCGTGCCCAGCGGTCTGCCGAAGCCGATCTACGTCATCCTGACGCCGATCGAGTTCCTGTCGAACATCTTCGTGCGGCCCTTCACGCTCGCCGTGCGACTCTTCGCGAACATGTTCGCGGGCCACGTGCTCATCCTGATCTTCACGATCGCCACGTGGTACATGCTCGGCACCTTCCTCGGCAGCATCTACGCCACCGCCTCCTTCGCCATGACGCTCGTCCTCACGGTCTTCGAGCTGTTCATCCAGGCGCTGCAGGCCTACGTCTTCACGGTGCTGACCGCCACCTACCTCTCCCAGGCCCTCGAAGAGGCGCACTGAGGCAGAGGCGCAAAGCCCCAAGCCACTCGCCCAACCCCAGTCGTCCGGTGGACCAACCACCCACCGGCCCACCAAGAGAAGGAACCAACGGAATGTCTGCTGCTCTCGAGACCCTCGCGGCTGTTGAAGGCAACGTCGGCACCATCGGTTACGGCCTCGCCGCCATCGGCCCCGGCGTCGGCATCGGCATCATCTTCGGTAACGGTGTGCAGGCCATCGCCCGCCAGCCCGAGGCCGCCGGCCTCATCCGCCAGAACATGCTGCTCGGCTTCGCCGTCGTCGAGGCCCTGGCCCTGATCGGCTTCGTCGTTCCGTTCATCATCTGACGGACCCGGACCGCAGCCTTATATCGACGAAAGGTCCACCATGATGTACCTGGCAGCCGAGGATCCGCAGAACCCGCTGCTCCCGGTCTGGCCTGAGGTCGTCATCGGCCTGCTCGCCTTCGGCATCGTCTTCTTCGTCTTCGCCAAGAAGCTCCTCCCGGCCATCAACAAGGCCCTGGACGAGCGTCGCGAGTCGATCGAGGGGGGCATTGAGAAGGCCGAGGCTGCTCAGGCCGAGGCGCAGCAGACGCTGGAGGAGTACCGGGCTCAGCTGAGCGAGGCCCGGCACGAGGCCGCCCGTCTGCGCCAGGAGGCGCAGGAGCAGGGTGCCGCGCTCATCGCCGAGATGCGTGCGGAGGGCCAGCGGCAGCGTGAGGAGATCATCGCCGCGGGTCACACCCAGATCGAGGCCGACCGCAAGCAGGCCGCGCAGGTGCTGCGCCAGGACGTGGGCAAGCTCGCCACCGAACTGGCCGGCAAGCTGGTCGGCGAGTCCCTTGAGGACCACGCCCGCCAGAGCCGCACCATCGACCGCTTCCTGGACGAGCTGGAGGCCAAGGCCGAGACCGGGGCCGCCCGATGAACGGAGCGAGCCGCGAGGCACTGGCCACCGCCCGGGAGCAGCTGGACGCGCTGACGGACAACACGTCCGTCGACGCGGCGCGGCTCGCCGAGGAGCTGGCAGCCGTCACCGCGCTGCTCGACCGTGAGGTGCGACTGCGCCGGATCCTCACCGACCCGGCGCAGCCCGGCGAGGCCAAGGCCGAGCTGATCGGCCGGCTGCTGGGCGGCCAGGTCGGCGGCGAGGTCACCGACCTCGTCTCCGGCATGGTCCGCTCTCGCTGGTCGCGTCCGCGCGACCTGGTGGACGCCGTCGAGGAGCTCGCGGACAGCGCCGACCTGATCGCCGCCGACCGCGACGGCACCCTCGGTGACGTCGAGGACGAGCTGTTCCGGTTCGGCCGGATCGTCGCCTCCTCCACCGAGCTGCGCGCCGCGCTCAGCGGCAAGGCCGGGGACGCCGCGTTCAAGGACGCGCAGACCGCGCTGCTCCACCGCCTGCTGGGAGGCCGGGCCAAGCCCGCCACCGAGCGGCTGGTGGTCCGCCTGGTCGCGCATCCGCGAGGCCGTAGCCTGGAAGGTGGCCTGGAGGCCCTCTCCAAGCTGGCCGCCGAGCGCCGCAACCGGTCGGTCGCCGTCGTCACCTCCGCGGTTCCGCTCAGTGACGGGCAGCGCCAGCGCCTGGGCGCCGCGCTGACCCGGCTCTACGGGCGCGAGGTGCACCTGAACCTGGACGTGGACCCGGAGGTCCTCGGCGGGATCACGGTGCGCATCGGTGACGACGTCATCAACGGCAGCGTGGCCGCGCGCCTCGAAGAGGTCGAGCGGCGGATGGCCGGCTGAGCCGGCCGTCACACCAACTCAACAAGCAGTACGTAGCGGCCCGAGTTGGGCCGTAGCAGATACATACGGGCCCAACAAGGAGAGCAGGGAACCCAGATGGCGGAGCTCACGATCCGGCCGGATGAGATCCGGGACGCGCTGGAGAACTTTGTCCAGTCGTACACGCCGGACGCGGCCTCGCGCGAAGAGGTCGGGACGGTCAGCGTTGCCGGTGACGGCATCGCGAAGGTCGAGGGTCTTCCCTCGGCCATGGCGAACGAGCTGCTGAAGTTCGAGGACGGCACGCTCGGCCTCGCCCTGAACCTCGAGGAGCGCGAGGTCGGTGCGGTGGTCCTCGGCGAGTTCAGCGGTATCGAGGAGGGCCAGACGGTGCGCCGCACCGGCGAGGTCCTCTCGGTGGGCGTCGGCGAGGGCTACCTCGGCCGGGTCGTCGACCCGCTGGGCAACGCCATCGACGGCCTCGGTGAGATCGAGACCGAGGGCCGCCGCGCCCTGGAGCTGCAGGCCCCCACGGTCATGCAGCGCAAGTCGGTGCACGAGCCGATGGAGACCGGCTACAAGGCCGTCGACGCCATGACCCCGGTCGGCCGCGGCCAGCGTCAGCTGATCATCGGTGACCGGCAGACCGGCAAGACGGCCCTCGCGGTCGACACGATCATCAACCAGAAGGCCAACTGGGCCACCGGCGACCCGAGCAAGCAGGTCCGCTGCATCTACGTCGCCGTCGGTCAGAAGGGCTCCACCATCGCGGGCGTGCGCGCCGCGCTGGAGGAGGCCGGTGCCCTGGAGTACACGACCATCGTCGCCGCCCCGGCGTCCGACCCGGCGGGCTTCAAGTACCTCGCGCCCTACACCGGCTCGGCCATCGGTCAGCACTGGATGTACGAGGGCAAGCACGTCCTGATCATCTTCGACGACCTGTCCAAGCAGGCCGACGCCTACCGCGCCGTCTCCCTGCTGCTGCGCCGTCCGCCGGGCCGTGAGGCCTACCCGGGCGACGTCTTCTACCTGCACTCCCGGCTGCTGGAGCGCTGCGCCAAGCTCTCCGACGAGATGGGCGCCGGCTCGATGACCGGTCTGCCGATCGTCGAGACCAAGGCCAACGACGTGTCGGCGTTCATCCCGACCAACGTCATCTCCATCACCGACGGCCAGTGCTTCCTGGAGTCCGACCTGTTCAACGCGGGCCAGCGCCCGGCGCTGAACGTCGGTATCTCCGTCTCCCGTGTCGGTGGCTCCGCCCAGCACAAGGCCATGCGCCAGGTCTCGGGCCGCCTCCGGGTGGACCTGGCCCAGTTCCGTGAGCTGGAGGCGTTCGCCGCCTTCGGTTCGGACCTGGACGCCGCGTCCAAGGCCTCGCTGGAGCGCGGTCAGCGGATGGTGGAGCTGCTCAAGCAGAGCCAGTACGCGCCCTACCCGACGGAGGACCAGGTCGTCTCCATCTGGGCCGGCACCAACGGTCTGATGGACGAGGTCCCGGTCGCGGACATCCGGCGCTTCGAGAAGGAGCTGCTGGACTACCTGCACCGCGAGCACAAGGACCTGATGACCGGCATCCGCGAGGGCGCCAAGATGTCGGACGACACCCTCGGCAAGCTGCGTGAGGTCGTCGAGACCTTCAAGAAGCAGTTCGAGACCTCGGACGGCAAGCTTCTGGGCGAGGGCTGAGCATGGGTGCCCAGCTCCGCGTCTACAAGCGGCGGATCAAATCCGTCAAGGCCACCAAGAAGATCACCAAGGCGATGGAGATGATCGCCGCCTCGCGCATCGTCAAGGCGCAGCGCCAGGTGGCGGCCTCCACCCCGTACGCCGACGAGCTCACCGCCGCGGTCACCGCGGTGGCGGGCGGTGCCGACGTCAAGCACCCGCTGACCACCGAGGCGGAGGCCCCGAAGCGGGCCGCGGTCCTGCTCGTCACGAGCGACCGCGGTCTGGCCGGCGGTTACTCCTCCAACGCGATCAAGGCCGCGGAGGCGCTGACGGGGCAGCTCTCGGACGAGGGCAAGTCCGTCGTGACCTACGTCGTCGGCCGCAAGGGTGTCGCGTACTACGGCTTCCGCGAGAAGGCGGTCGAGGAGTCCTGGACGGGCTTCACCGACAGCCCCTCGTACGCCGACGCGAAGGCGGTCGCGGCTCCCCTCATCGAGGCCATCGAGCGGGACACCGCCGAGGGCGGCGTGGACGAGCTGCACATCGTCTTCACCGAGTTCGTCTCGATGATGACGCAGACGCCGGTCCAGCGCCGGATGCTCCCGCTCACGCTGGAGCCCTCGGACGCCGAGGCCGGTGCCAAGGCCGCCGACCAGGGCGTCCAGCCGCTGTACGACTTCGAGCCGTCGGCGGAGGAAGTGCTCGACGCGCTGCTGCCGCGCTACGTCGAGAGCCGCATCTACAACGCTCTGCTCCAGGCCGCCGCTTCCGAGCACGCGGCCCGCCGCCGGGCGATGAAGTCGGCGACCGACAACGCGGAAGAGCTCATCAAGTCGCTCACGCGGCTTGCCAACGCGGCCCGCCAGGCCGACATCACCCAGGAAATCAGCGAGATCGTCGGTGGTGCCAGCGCGCTGGCCGACGCTTCTTCGGGGAGTGACCGATAACTATGACCACCACTGCTCAGACGGCCGCCGCGACGGGCCGCGTCGCGCGGGTCATCGGCCCGGTCGTCGACGTGGAGTTCCCCGTCGACGCGATGCCGGACATCTACAACGCCCTCACGGTCGAGGTCGCCGACCCGGCCACCGAAGGCGCCACCAAGACGCTGACCCTCGAGGTCGCGCAGCACCTCGGCGAGGGCCTGGTGCGTGCCATCTCCATGCAGCCCACCGACGGCCTGGTCCGCCAGGCCCCGGTGACCGACACCGGCGACGGCATCACCGTCCCCGTCGGTGACGTCACCAAGGGCCGCGTCTTCAACACCCTCGGCGAGATCCTCAACGAGCCGGAGGCCGAGTCCGAGGTCACCGAGCGCTGGGCGATCCACCGCCAGGCCCCGGCCTTCGACCAGCTCGAGTCCAAGACCGAGATGTTCGAGACCGGCCTGAAGGTCGTCGACCTGCTGACCCCGTACGTCAAGGGCGGCAAGATCGGTCTGTTCGGCGGCGCCGGCGTCGGCAAGACCGTGCTCATCCAGGAAATGATCATGCGTGTGGCCAAGCTGCACGAGGGCGTTTCCGTGTTCGCCGGTGTGGGTGAGCGCACCCGTGAGGGCAACGACCTGATCGAGGAGATGGCCGAGTCCGGCGTGCTCCCGCAGACGGCCCTCGTCTTCGGCCAGATGGACGAGCCCCCGGGCACCCGTCTGCGGGTGGCCCTGGCCGGTCTGACCATGGCGGAGTACTTCCGCGATGTGCAGAAGCAGGACGTGCTGTTCTTCATCGACAACATCTTCCGCTTCACCCAGGCCGGCTCCGAGGTCTCCACGCTGCTGGGCCGCATGCCCTCCGCGGTGGGTTACCAGCCGAACCTCGCGGACGAGATGGGCATCCTCCAGGAGCGCATCACCTCGACCCGTGGTCACTCGATCACCTCGATGCAGGCGATCTACGTCCCCGCGGACGACCTGACCGACCCGGCCCCGGCCACCACGTTCGCCCACCTGGACGCCACCACGGTGCTCTCCCGTCCGATCTCGGAGAAGGGCATCTACCCGGCGGTGGACCCGCTGGACTCCACGTCCCGCATCCTGGACCCGCGCTACATCTCGCAGGACCACTACGAGTGCGCCTCGCGCGTCAAGGGGATCCTGCAGAAGTACAAGGACCTCCAGGACATCATCGCCATTCTCGGTATCGACGAGCTCGGCGAGGAGGACAAGCTCACCGTCCACCGCGCCCGCCGTATCGAGCGCTTCCTGTCGCAGAACACCCACGCGGCGAAGCAGTTCACCGGTCTCGACGGATCGGACGTTCCGCTGGACGAGTCGATCGCCGCGTTCAACGCGATCGCCGACGGTGAGTACGACCACTTCCCCGAGCAGGCGTTCTTCATGTGCGGTGGCCTGGACGACCTGAAGGCCAAGGCCAAGGAGCTGGGCGTCTCCTGACGCCGGGCTCGGCGTACGGGTGAGGACCGGGCCCCGGTCCGGTCCTCACCCGGCGCACCCCCTTATTCTTGAGAAATCCCAGTTTGAGGAGCCACAGTGGCTGAGCTGCACGTCGAGTTGGTCGCCGCCGACCGCAAGGTCTGGTCGGGCGAGGCCAGGCTGGTCGTCGCGCGCACCTCTTCGGGTGAGATCGGCGTCATGCCCGGCCACCAGCCGCTGCTGGGCGTGCTGGAGTCCGGCCCGGTCACCATCCGCACCACCGGTGAGAGCGGCGACGGCACCGTGATCGCCGCGGTGCACGGCGGTTTCATCTCGTTCGCCGACGACAAGCTGTCGCTCCTGGCCGAGATCGCCGAACTGAGTTACGAGATCGACGTCGAGCGGGCCGAGCGCGCGCTCGAACAGGCGAAGGCGGACCAGGACGCGGCGGCCGAACGCCGCGCCGACGTCCGGCTGCGGGCAGTGGCGGTCGCACGCTGAACCCGCGGGTACACGTCGCTCAGCCGCGGATGGTCCCGGAGTCCTGCTCCGGGACCATCCGCGGCTGAGTCATCATGGAAGGCGTATCCGCGCACGGGGCGCGGCACGCAGGGAGATGCGAGGAGGTCGGTGACGCGTGACCCTCGCCCTGGTGCTGTGCGGGATGTGCGTCGCGCTGGTGCTGCTGGCGCTGTTCGTCTTCGGGCTGCGCCGTCGGCTGATCCAGCGGTCGGGCGGCACGTTCGACTGCAGTCTGCGCTGGAACGTGCCCAAGGAGGAGACCGAGGAGCCCACCGGGAAGGGCTGGAGCTACGGCATCGCCCGCTACCGGGGAGATCGCGTCGAGTGGTTCCGCGTCTTCTCCTACGCTCCCCGGCCGCGGCGGCTGCTGGAGCGGGAGTCGGTGGAGGTCGTCCAGCGTCGTACCCCGCAGGGGGAGGAGGAGCTGGCCCTGCTCTCCGACGCGATCGTCCTGAGCTGTCTGCACGCCGGCACGCCGGTGGAGCTGGCGATGAGCGAGGACGCTCTGACCGGCTTCCTGGCCTGGCTGGAGGCGGCGCCCCCCGGCCAGCGGGTCAACGTGGCGTAGTCCGGCGCCCCGGAAGGGGCGCGGGGAACCGCGCGTGTGGCCGAAGTGCACCCGCGGTCCGCGATGGACGGGAAGGGGCAGCCCCTTCCCGCCGGGTGCGGGGCTGCGCTTGTCAGCCCTGCGCCTGTGGCGCAGACCCCCCAAGCGTGCGGTGGCGTGCCCCGGCACAGGGGAAGCCGGGGAACGGCGGGCGGGCCGTCCCCCGGCGGATCGGGGCCCCTGTCACGGGGTGAAGGGGCGTCGGTTCAGCCGTTGAGCCCCTGGTGGATCGCGGCGATCAGCTCACCGTCGGAGGTGTCCCCGCTGGTCTCCCAGAAGAACGCGCCGCTCAGGCCCTGCTGCTTGGCCCAGTCCATCTTGCCCGTGATGGTGCTGGGGGTGTCGTAGCTCCACCAGTTGTTGCCGCAGTGCGCGTAGGCGGTGCCCGCGACGGTGCCGGTGGCCGGGCAGGAGTTCTTGAGCACCTTGTAGTCCTCGATGCCCTGCTCGTACGTGCCGGGTGCCGGGCCCGTGGCGGTGCCGCCCGGCTCCGACTGGGTGACGCCCGTCCAGCCGCGGCCGTAGAAGCCGATGCCCAGGAGCATCTTGTCCGCCGGGACGCCGCTGGCCTTGAGCTTCGCGATGGCGTCCGCCGCGTTGAAGCCGTCCTTCGGTATGCCGGCGTACGACGTCAACGGGGAGTGCGGTGCGGTCGGCCCGGTCTTGGACCAGGCGCCGAAGAAGTCGTACGTCATGACGTTGTACCAGTCGGTGTACTGAGCCGCTCCGGCGTAGTCCGCGGCGTCGATCTTGCCGCCCTCGGACGCGTCGGCGGTGATCGCGGCTGTCACGAGCTGGTCCGGGCCGAACTCGGCGCGGAACGCCTGCATCATCTTCCGCATGACGTCCGGGCCGCTGCTGTCACAGCTCAGACCACACGCGTTGGGGTACTCCCAGTCGAGGTCGATGCCGTCGAACAGCCCCGCCCAGCGCGGGTCGTGCACCAGGTCGTGGCAGGACTGGGCGAACGCGGCCGGGTTCTTCATGGCGTCGCCGAAGCCGCCGGACCAGGTCCAGCCGCCGAAGGACCACAGGATCTTGATGTGCGGGTACTGCTTCTTCAGCTTCAGGAGCTGGTTGAAGTTGCCGCGCAGGGGCTGGTCCCAGGTGTCGGCGACGCCGTCCACGGACTCCCCGGCCGTGTAGGCCTTGTCGGTGGCCGCGTAGCTGTCACCCATGGTGCACTTGCCGCCCTGGACGTTGCCGAAGGCGTAGTTGATGTGCGTGAGCTTCTCGGCCGAGCCCGAGGTGACCAGGTCCTTGACGTGGTAGTCGCGGCCGTAGACGCCCCACTCGGTGAAGTACCCGAGGTTGATGTACTCGCCGGGCGGCTGCGGCGGAGGATCGGTCGGGTCGGGGTCGGGCGGCGGGTCGGTCGGGTCCGGGTCGGGGGTGCCCGATCCGTCGCAGGCCTTGCCGTTGAGCAGACAGCCGCTGGGCGCGCCCGGACCGCTGCCGTTGTAGCCGAAGCTCACGCTGGCGCCGGGGGCGATGGTGCCGTTCCAGCCGACGTCGACGGCGGTGTAGTGGTCACCGTCGGAGGTGATCCTGGCGTCCCAGTGGCTGTTCACCGTGGTGCCCGCGGGGTAGTCCCACTCCAGCTTCCAGCCGTTCAGCGTGGTGGTGCCGGAGTTGGTGATCGTCCACTTGCCTCCGAAGCCGGTACCCCAGTCCTGGGTCTTGGTGAAGGTTGCCGTCACCTCCTCGGCGGCCTGGGCCGGTGAGGCGAGGGCGACGAGGCCGCCGGCGGGGATGAGCAGGGCCGCTGCCACCGCGAGGGCGCGGCGTGCTGAGAGTCGTTTCGTTCTGCCTTGTGTCTTCAACAGCGCTCCATAGAGCTGGGGCCGGTGGGGGCCGGTCCGATGGGGGTCGCTGCGCCGCCCGTGGAGCGTTCCGGTGTCCCGGCGCGCTCCTCGCAGTTGTCCACGGAGAGTAGAGAGGTCTGGACCACTGGTCAATAGGTCTGGACCATATGCCTCTCTCGCGGCGATGTTCCTTGTGGCCGTGTGGAGTTGGTGAAACACCCCCGATCCGGTCAGCCCGCGGTCACACCCCACTCCCGGGCGCGGACCGCCGCCTGGGTGCGACTGCGCAGGCCCAGTTTGCGCAGGACCCGGCTGACGTGGGTCTTCACCGTGGCCTCGGCCATCGACAGCGAGGTGGCGATCTCCGCGTTGGACCGCCCCTCGCCCAGCAGCGCCAACACCTCGCGCTCCCGCACCGTCAGGGCCTCCAACTCGGCTGGCGGCGCAGCGACTTCGGGGGCCGGCTCCGCGAACTCCGCGATCAGCCGACGGGTGACGGCGGGCGCGATCATCCCCTCGCCCCGGGCCACGGTGCGGACGGCGTCCACCAGCCCCGCCGCGTCGGTGTCCTTCAGCAGGAAGCCCGCCGCCCCCGCGCGCAGCGCACCGAAGACGTAGGCGTCCAGGTCGAACGTCGTCAGCACCAGCACGTCCGCCAGGCCCTCCGCCGTGATCCGCCGGGTGGCCGAGACGCCGTCCAGCCGCGGCATCTGCACGTCCATCAGCACGACGTCGGGGCGCACTTCACGCGCCAGCCGCACCGCCTCCTCGCCGTCCCCGGCCTCCCCGACGACCTCGACGTCCGGGGCGCTCCCCAGGATGAGGACCAGCCCGGACCGCACGGCTGCCTGGTCCTCGGCGACCACGACCCGGATCGTCACGCTGCATCGGCTCCTTCGCTCAGCGGCAGCCTGGCCCACACCCGCCAGCCGTCCGCGTCCGGCCCGGCGGAGAACGTCCCTCCGAGCAGTTCGACGCGCTCACGCATGCCGACGAGGCCGGCGCCGGAGCCCGGCAGCCGGGGACCGCCGCGGCCCAGCGGCGACTGGACGCTCACCGTCAGGTCCACGTCCCGGTCCACCCGGACGGTCACCTCGCCGGGCGCGGCATGCTTCAACGCGTTGGTCAGCGCCTCCTGGACGACGCGGTACGCGGCCAGTTCGACCGGCGCGGGCAGGCCGTCGGCCGTCTCGGCGGCCCCGGGCTCGGCGTACGTTCCGCACAGCGTGAACCGGAGCCCGTCCGGCGCGCCCCCGGAGCGAGCCTGGTCGACCAGCGCGGGCAGTCCGTCCAGCGTGGGGCGGGCGGCGGGGGCGTCGCCGTCCCCGGCCTCGTCGCGCAGGATGCCGATCAGCCGGCGCATCTCCGTGAGCCCCTGCACGCTGTTCTCCCGGATCACGCCGAGCGCCCGCGCGGTGGCCGACGCGTCGTCGAGTGACTGCGCGGCCGTCGCGTGCAGGGCGATGGCCGAGAGGTGGTTGGCCACCAGGTCGTGCAACTCCCGGGCCATCCGGGCCCGTTCCGCGCCCACAGCCTGGCGGCGGTCCATCTCGGCCAGCCGCGCCGTCTGTTCGGCCCGCAGCCGCATGGCCGTGGCCGCGTCACGATGCGTGCGCACCAGCAGCCCGGTGTAGGCGGGCAGTGCGGTGACCCCGGCGAACAGCGCCCCGACGAGCAGCACCTCCGGCTCCCGCAGCGCGGCCAGCATCGCCAGCGTGAACGCCACGCTCATCGCCATCGTCCACGGCGGCAGCAGCCGCGCCCGGCGCGGGCTGCCGTAGAGCACCGCGGCGTAGACGATGTCGGTGAAGACGATCAGGGTCGCGAGCAGGCCGCCGGTGAGGCCGTCGCCGACGAGCGCCAGCACGGCGAGGACCAGCACCCACGGCCCGTGGCTGCGCCGTCCCAGCGCGGCCAGGCACATGACGAGCAGCGGCAGCAGCGCCCAGTCCCCGTACGCCTCGCCCAGCCCCTGGTGAATGGTGAACAGGTCCAGCGCCCAGAGCAGCAGCCCGCCCAGCAGGCCGAAGACGGCGATCATGACGTCCGAGCGGTGCGGGCGGAGCGGGGTGGTGCGGGGCATGACCCCATCTCAGCACGGGGCGGGCCCCGATACCTCCGCCACCCGGCGGATGCCGGAGGTACATCGAAGGATGCAGTGGCGGATCGTCACCCACGACGACGACCCCGGCGCCCGTGGCGGAGACCCTGGAGGGGAGAGACAAGGAGCTCGCCGTGCTGGTCGCCCTCATCATCGCCGCCGAGGTCGGATTCTGGGTTCTCCTCGCCCTCGGCCTGTCCCTGCGCTACCTGGCCCGCATGCCCCGGGCCGGCCTCGCCGTCCTCCTGTTCGAGCCGCTGCTCGAGCTCGTGCTCCTCGTCGCGAGCTCCCTCGACCTGCGCGACGGCGGCGAGCCCGGGTGGCAGCACGGACTGGCCGCCGTCTACATCGGGTTCACGGTCACCCACGGTCACTACCTGATCCGCTGGGCCGACGCCCGGTTCGCCCACCGGTTCGCGGGCGGTCCGCCGCCGGTCGGGCCGCCGCGTTACGGACGGGCCCGTGCCCTCCACGAGTGGAAGATGAGCGCCCGTGCCATCGGGGCCGCCGCCATCGCCGCCGCCCTGCTCCAGTGCGCGATCTGGTTCGTCGGCGACGGCGGCGACGTCGACCCGCTGCGGATGTGGCAGACGCGGATGGCCTGGGTCGTGGTCGTCGCTCTGATCATCGCGGCGAGCTACACGATCTGGCCCAAGCAGCCGCCCGGGAGCGCGCGGCCGGACTCCGGCGCGCCGGCGCGGGAGCGCCTGCGGCGCTGACCGCGGGGAGCGCGGCCGGGAAGCCACGGGGGTGTGTCCCGGCCGCGCTCCGGTCGCCCTCGCCCGTTTGGAGGCCCCTGACGCCCGCCGCGGGTTCCGGGTCTCCGGATGCAGGAACGCGGCATTCGGGGTGATCCTGGACGAGGACACCGCACATCGGCGGAAAGGACAGCCATGTCCATCATGGATAAGCTGAAGGGCATGCTCAGGGGTCATGAGGACCAGGCCCGCCAGGGCGTGGAGAAGGCCGGCGACCACGTCGACAAGCGCACCGGCGGCAGGTACGAGAAGCACGTGGACACCGCTCAGGAGCGCCTCGACGAGCAACTCGGCGGTGAGCAGCCGAGGGGACGTGGCGAGGACCGTCCGCCGGAGCCCTGACCGGGAGCCCCGGAACACCGTCCCCCGTCGCCGGAGTCCCGGCGGCGGGGGACGCCGCGTTCAGGCGACCGCCGTCCCCCGGACGTGGTCGGCGGTCGGGAACAGGGCCCTCGTCTCGGGGAAGCGGAAGCGATGCAACTCGGTGACGGTGAAGCCGGCCGCCTCGATCGCCCCGGCCGTATCCCGTCCGGTGTGGCAGCCGCCCATCAGCCGCGGCCAGAACGTCGAGTCCAGGGCGTCCTGAACCCGCCGTTCCACGGCCGACGCCGCCCGCACATGCTCGAAGAAGCGCAGTTCCCCGCCCGGGCGCAGGACGCGGCGCAACTCGCGCAGCGCCGCCCACGGTTCCGGAACGGAACACAGCACCAGCGAGGCCACCGCCGCGTCGAACGATCCGTCCGGGTACGGCAGCGCCTCGGCCGAACCGGCCACGACCTCGACCGGGGCCGAAACCACCCCGGCCGCCCGCTCGGCCATCTCCCGCAGGTGCCGCTCCGGCTCCACGGCCACCACGCGCGTCACGTCCGCCGGATAGTGGGGGAAGTTGAGGCCGTTCCCGGCCCCGAGCTCGATCACCTCGCCCCGGAGCCCGGCCAGTATGCGGTCGCGCTGCTCGCCCGCCCCGGCGCGCTCCAGCCCCGGCCCGGCCAGTCGCGCGTAGAACCGCGAGAACACCGGCCGACTCGTCTGCGTCATGTCCGTACCACCTCCTGAACGCGCCCACCGCCGTGCCGCGCTCCGGCCACGGTGCCACGCTCCGGCGCGCGCGCACACCCGCCGCGCCGCCCGGGCCCGCCGTGCGGGCTCGCGCCCGAGCTCGCTGGCGGCGTGAGGCTCAGGTGCGCAGGTAGGAAGCGCCGTTGACGTCCAGGATCGTGCCGGAGCTCCACTGCGCCTGCGGGGACGCCAGCCACAGCACGGCCGCGGCGACGTCCTCCGGGACGGCGACCCGGCCGAACGGACTCTGCGAACGGAGTTCCTCCCCCTCGGCGCCGCTCAGCCGGTGCGCCACCCTGTCCGTGTCGATGAAACCGGGCGCCACCGAGGCCACCGCGATGCCGTGCGGGCCGAGCGCCACCGCCAGGGACTGGCCCAGCGCGTGCAGCCCGGCCTTCGTCGCGCCGTAGGCCGGATGGTCGGGCTCGCCGCGGAACGCCCCGCGCGAACCGACGTTGACGATCCGTCCGCCCCCGCCCTGGGCGATCATGCGCTGCGCGGCGGCATGGCTCAGGTGGGCCGGCGCGAGCAGGTTGACGGCCACGTGGCGCTCCCAGGCCGCGACCCAGTCGGCCGCCGGGGTGCCGACGGGCGGATGCGCGGCGGTGCGCGCCGCGGCGTTGTTCACCAGCACGTCGATCCCGCCGAGCGCCTCGGCCGCCGCCTCCACCAGGGAACCGGCCCGGGCGGCGTCCGTCAGATCCGCGCCCAGCACGGTGTGTCCGCCGCCCGGCAGGGCCGCCGCCGTCTCCTCCGCCTCGGCGCGGCGGCTGGCGTAGTGCAGGGCCACCCGGTCCCCGTTGGCCGCGAACGCCCGGGCGAGAGCGCGGCCGAGGCCGCCCGCCGCGCCGGTCACCAGCACCCGTCGGCCGCTGCCGGGGAAACCGTCGCCCGTCACCGGGGTCTGATCCGCCGTTGGTTCCATGTCGTCCCGCACCGCGTGTCCTCCCGCCTGGTCCGGCCCCACCCTACGGGAGGGCCCGCGGGTGCTCAGTCCACGGCCAGCCGGGCGGAACGGCGCAGGTCGGCGGCGAACCGGGCGCCCTCCTCGGTGCTCGTCCGCCCGTTCGCCCGGGACACGACCACCATGCCCGCGGTGCTGTGGTCCGCCCACATGCAGAACTGCGTCTCCTGCCGCTCGCCCGTCACCACGTTCGTTCCGACCGCGAGCCGGCACTTGAGGACCGCGTTCTCCGCCCCCTCCGGGGTGACCCGCTCCGGGGCGCCCCGGAGCGTCGTCCGGGACTCGGGGGAGTCCGCCACGTCCTCGGCCAGCTGCCGGAAGGCGGCGTCGACGGCGGCCTCCGGGGCCTCCACGCGCCCCCAGGCTCCGGCGAAGATCGCGAACCGCGCCTCCGGGTCCTCCAGGACGTCCGGCTTCAGCGGGTCGACCGTGGCGTAGTTGGCGTTCACCGTCGTGGCGTCCTCGACGCCGAAGGCCGCCACCGTCCCCTCCGAGCCCTCGGGCAGGACAGCGTCCCCCGTCCGGTAGAAGGGGCCCGCGGCCTCCGGAGGCAGCAGCAGGTGCGGCCCGTCGTCCGTGACCCCGTCGTCGTCACCGGAGAGCAGCAGCGTCGTGCCGGTGAGCACCCCCACGAGGGCGAGGGCGCCCACGGCGGTCCACACACCCCGCGGGCGGCGGAGTCCGGCCAGGGACAGACTGAGGTTCACGGCGGCGTACCTTCCGGGGACGAGGACGAGCGGCCGCCGCCCGGAGAGCGGCGCCTGACCCCGTGCGGGTCCGGGCCATTACAGATCACCGCCGCGCCGGGCGGCTAGAGGTGCGACCCCGATCGTTACCGGTGGGTAGGCCCGGCGAGACCTCGCGGCAGCCTCGTGGTGCTGTCCCCGCACGCGCCGGCGACCTGCGCCCGGCCGAGGAACCGGGCACCGGTGAAGCTCCCGGAACCGTTCGGGTTCGCGTGGGAGACCTCGCGGTTCCGGCTCCGTCGGCCGCGCCCGTGGGAGGCGGGAACTGACGGGCTATCGTGTGGGGATGGCCGTACCTGAGCTGATCCGTATCGTTTCGCGTTCGTCACCGATGGCCCTGGCGCAGGTGGAGCGGGTACGCGCCGAGCTGGCGGCCCGTCACCCGGGCGTGCGTACCGAGGTCGTCCCCGTCACGACCGCGGGCGACCGGTGGATGGGCGACCTGGCGCGGCTCGGCGGGAAGGGCGCGTTCACCAAGGAGGTCGACGCCACGCTGCTGGCCGGTGAGGCGGACCTCGCCGTGCACTGCGTGAAGGACGTCCCCGCGGACCGCCCGCTGCCCGCCGGGACGACGTTCGCGGCGTTCCTCAAGCGCGACGACGTCCGCGACGCCCTCATCCACCCCGGCGGCCGCACGCTCGACGAGCTGCCGCCCGGCACCCGGATCGGCACCTCCTCGGTGCGGCGCCGGGCCCAACTCGCCGCCTCCCACCCGCACCTGGAGTGCGTGCCCATGCGGGGCAACGCCGGGCGCCGGATGGAGAAGCTGGCCGCGGGGGACGCCGACGCCCTGCTGCTCGCCGTCTCGGGCCTGGAGCGCATCGACCGCATGGACGTCGTCACGGACATCCTGTCCACCGAGACCATGTGCCCGCCCATCGGCGCCGGCATCCTCGCTCTCCAGTGCCGGGAGGACGACACCGAGCTGATCGACGCCGTCAGCCCGCTCGGGGACCCGGACACCCACCGGGAGGCCACCGCCGAGCGGATGTTCCTCCACGTGCTCCAGGGGCACTGCAACAGCCCGATCGCCGGCTACGCCCGCGCCCGCCGCGATGATCTGTCGCTGCGCGCGTGCGTCTTCACCCCCGACGGCAAGACGGTGCTCAACGCGCACGAGTGGGCCGGGCGGCTCGACCCGGCGACGCTGGGCACCTCCGTCGCCGTCGCGCTCCTGCGGCAGGGCGCCCGCGACCTGATCGACGGCATCGCGCACTGACGCCGCCGGACAGGCCGCCGCGCGCCACCCGGCCCCGGGGGAGCGGCCCCGGGTCTCAGCGGTTCTCGCCGGGCACCCAGAGGACGTCGCCCTGGGCCTTGTTCGCCGTGCGGGCCAGGATGAACAGCAGGTCCGACAGGCGGTTGAGGTAGGTGGCGGTGAGCGGGTTCATCGTGTCGCCGTGCTCGGCCAGCGCCGCCCACGTGGACCGCTCGGCGCGCCGGACCACCGTGCACGCCTGGTGCAGCAGGGCCGCGCCGGGGGTGCCGCCGGGCAGGATGAAGCTGCGCAGCTTCTCCAGGTCGGCGAGGAAGGTGTCGCAGTCGCTTTCCAGCCGGTCGATGTAGGACTGCAGCACCCGCAGCGGGGGGAACTTCGGGTTCTCCACCACGGGCGTGGACAGGTCGGCGCCCACGTCGAAGAGGTCGTTCTGCACCCGGGTGAGGACGGTCACGACCTCCTCCGGGAGGTCGCCCAGGGCGATCGCCACGCCGAGCGCCGCGTTCGCCTCGTTCGCGTCGGCATACGCCGAAATGCGGGTGTCCGTCTTGGCCGTGCGGCTCATGTCGCCCAGGGCCGTCGTGCCGTCATCGCCGGTGCGGGTGTAGATACGTGTCAGGTTGACCATGGTGTGAGCGTAGCCCCGGCGGGGGCTCCCGGCCCGGCTGCGCGAACGCCAACTGGCGGGGCGCCGCAGCGGGATAACGATCGGATGTGATGTCCGTCAGTTGAGACGTGATGCGCATCTCTTCGCCGCCCACGCTCCGCTCACGGACGCTATGGTCCGCCTGAGAGTACGCACTGGTGACTGTTTTTCCAGAGGGGACATCACGTTGGAAGCCAAGAAGCTCGCCGTCATCGGAGCCGGACTCATGGGCTCCGGCATCGCGCAGGTCTCCGCCCAGGCGGGCTGGGACGTGGTTCTCCGCGACGTCACCGACGAGGCCCTGGCCCGCGGTAAGGGCGGCATCGAGGCCTCCTACGAGAAGTTCGTCAGCAAGGGCAAGCTCTCCGCCGAGGACGCGCAGGCGGCGCTCGGCCGCATCACCACCACGACAGACCTGGACGCGGCCGCCGACGCCGACATCGTCGTCGAGGCCGTGTTCGAGAAGCTCGAGGTCAAGCAGGAGATCTTCCGCGCGCTGGACGGGGTGGCGAAGGACGAGACCATCCTGGCCTCGAACACCTCCGCCATCCCGATCACCAAGATCGCCGCGGCCACGAAGCGCCCGGACCGCGTCGTCGGCACGCACTTCTTCTCCCCGGTGCCGATGATGCAGCTGTGCGAGCTGGTGCGCGGTCTGAAGACCAGCGACGAAACCCTCGCCACCGCCCGGGCGTTCGCCGAGGGCATCGGCAAGACCTGCATCGTCGTCAACCGGGACGTGGCCGGGTTCGTCACCACCCGCCTGATCGCCGCCCTCGTCGTCGAGGCCGCCAAGCTCCGCGAGTCCGGCGTGGCCACCGCCGAGGACATCGACATCGCCTGCAAGCTCGGCTTCGGGCACGCCATGGGCCCGCTGGCCACCGCCGACCTCACCGGCATCGACATCCTGCTCAACGCGGCCGACAACATCTACACGGAGTCGCAGGACGAGAAGTTCGCCGCCCCCGAGCAGATGCGCCGCATGGTCGACGCGGGCGACCTGGGCCGCAAGTCCGGAGAGGGCTACTACCGCTACTGAACGGTCGGGGCGCGGCCGAACGGGCCGTGCCCCCATCATCCGCCAGGGTGAACTTCCGTGTCGATTCCCACACGGACAGCAACCCCACCCGCCGGTCGGCCGTCAGGTGTGGTGGGACATTCGGATATGAAGGTTCACGCAGCGTCATCACGAGGCACCGGGAGCGCGTTATGCAGATCAAGGGCGATCACGCCGAGCTGTACGTCGGGGGCCGCCTCGACGTGCGCAGCGCAGCGGACGCCCGGTCGGCTCTGCAGACCGCCCTCGAGAGCGGCGACGGCGACCTCGTCGTGAGCCTCGCCCAGCTCGACTCCTGGGACGCCACCGGCCTCGGCGTCATCATGGGCGCCCACCGCCGCGCCGGCCGCTGCGGCCGGCGTCTCGTCCTGCGTGACGTCCCCCCGCAGATGCAGCGCCTCCTCGTCGCCACCCGGCTGCACCGCATCCTCGCGATCGAGGGCGAAACGCTCACGAAGCCGTGACGATTCCGCCCTCCCGCGGGGGGTGGGGTTCGCCCGGGCCCGGCGGCCGTCTACTGTTCCCTTCACTGCCGGGAAGGGCCCAGGGAGTACCGCACGCACCGCCACTGGGGGGCTTTCACCATGCACCCGTCCCACCGCGGACCGGAGGACCACGACGGCCACGAGAGCCATGACAGCGGGGCACTCGCCCGCACGGTCCAGCTGGTCGCCGGTGACTACCTGCTGACCGTCAACCCCGTCGACGGCAGCGAGATCGAGCCATGCCCGCCGGACCGCCGGCCGGAGACCCCGCGTCGGCGCGGCCCCGAGCAGCGGGCGGAGCGCGACCGTGCGGCCGTGCCGCCCGCCCTCGTCGGCGATGCCGCCCTGGACCTGCCGCTGCTGGAGCGCGAGGAGGAGCGCGACCGGCTCGTCCGGCTCCTCTCCCGCGGGCGCTCGGTACGCCTCAGCGGCCCCTCCGGCTCCGGCCGCACCGCCCTGCTCGACGCCGTCGCGGCCGACTGTGCGGAGCTGGCCCCCGACGGCGTCGTCCGGCTGCACGGTCGCGGCCGCGGCCCCGCCGACCTGCTCTACGAGCTGTACGCCGCCGTGTACAAGACCGCCCGGCACCGGCCGCGCGACGAGCAGCTCCTCGATCTTCTCGCCGACATCGGCGCCGTCGTCGTCCTGGACGACCTGGAGTTCGGCGGCGAGACGCTGGAGGAACTGCTCGAGGCGACCCCCGAGTGCGCCTATCTCGTCTCCGTCACCCCCGACGTCCCCCCGCCCGCCGCCCACTCCGGCATCGAGGAGGTCTTCCTCCGGGGCATCAGCCGTACCGCCTGCGTGGACCTCCTGGAGCACGCCACCGGCCGGACCCTGCTGGAGTACGAGGCCGACTGGGCCGGCGACCTGTGGTTCGAGTCCGAGGGGCTGCCGCTGCGCTTCGTCCAGGGCGCGGCCCTGCTGCGTCAGCGGGCCGTTCCCTCCTCCGCCGACCCGACGGCCCCGGTGGTCATCGAGACGGACGAGGAGGAGAGCCCGCCGCCGCTGTCCGTCGCCTCCGTCGTCGCCGAGCGCCTCGCGGAGACGCTGAGCGAGCAGGGCCGCGAGGTGCTGCGGTTCGCCGTCGCCCTCGACGGCGCCGTGCCGCAGGCCGCGCACCTGCCCGCCCTGCTCGACGACGAGCGCGCCGACGCCGCCCTGGCCGAGCTCGTCGCCGCCGGCCTCGCCACCGCGGACGGACCCCACTACCGGCTCGCGGCCGGCGTCACCGAGCAGCTCGCCCGCGCGGGCTACGACGAGGGCGCGGGCGCCCTCGCCCGCACCGCGGCACGGCACTACGCCTGGTGGGCCGGCCACCCCTCCGTCACCCCGGAGCGGGTGGCGCAGGAGGCAGGCACCCTGCTGGCGGCCGTCGCCGCCGCCCGCGCCGGCGGGCACGACTCCGTCGTCGTGCTCCTGGCCCACACCGCGGCCCCCGTCTTCGCCGCCGCGGGCCGCTGGTCGCCCTGGCGGCAGATCCTCACCGAGGGCGGTGGCGTCGCCGCCCAGGCCGGTGAGCTGGCCGAGGAGACGTACTTCCACCATGAGCTGGGCATCCACGCCCTGTGCGTCGGTGACCTGGACCGCGCCCGCACCGAGCTGGAGACCGCGATGCGGCTGCGCGGCGAGCTCGCCGACCGCAGCGGCTCGTTCGCCAGCCGCCGTGCGCTGGCGCTCGTCGCCGACGCCGCCGCCGCGAAGCGGCCCGCCCTCGGCCCGGGCGGGGCACCGCCCACGGGCTCCGAGGACGAGACGGCCGTCGTCCCGTCCCTCACCCCGCCGATCCCCGCCGCAGAGGCGGGCACGGCCGCCCTGCCAGCCGTCGACCCCGGGTCGTTCGGGGCCGACGAGGAGCCCCGGGGCCCGCTCACCGGACGCCGTCGCAATGTCTTCGCCGCGGCGGCGGGCGCGGTGCTCGCGATCCTGCTGGGTACGGCCGTCACCGTCGCCAACATCGGCGGCGACGGCGGTGACGCCGGTGACTCTGTGCAGCCGGATCGTTCCGCCACATACGACGTCACCGACACGCGCTACCCCTCGGAGGGCAGCGCCTCGCCGTCCGAGTCCGAGGACGCCTCGACGCCCGGTCCGAGCGGCGACCCCAGCGAGTCCGCCGACACGCCGAGTGGCTCGCCCTCGGAGTCCGAGTCCTCCAGTACGCCGTCGGAGGAGTCCTCGTCCCCCGAGGACGAGCCCTCGGACCCGGCCGGCGGCGGTGGTTCGACGGACGGTGGCGGCAGCGGCGGGGGCACGTCGTCGGACGGTGGCAACACGGCGGACGGCGGAAACACCGTGGACGGTGGGAACAGCGCGGACGGTGGCAACGCCGCGGACGGTGGCAACACCGTGGACGGCGGGAACACGGCGGACGGTGGCAACGCCGCGGACGGCGGAAACACCGTGGACGGTGGCAACAGCGCGGACGGTGGCAACAGCGCGGACGGCGGCAGCACCACCGACGGCGGGAACACCGCGGACGGCGGCAGCACCACGGACGGCACCACCACCGACGGCGGCGACGCGACCGACGGCACCACCACCGCCAGCGGTCCCGGGCCCACGACGACCGGTGGCGAGACGGGCACCACCGGCGGGGACGAGCCGGAGGTCGCCTGACCTCACGCCTCCGCCCCGGCCCTGGTGCGTGTCACCGGGTGCCGGGACGGCGGCGCGTGCGGCGGAAGCCGAGGGGTCAGAAGAGGCGGAGCTTGTCGTCGTCGACGCCGCGCAGGGCGTCGTAGTCGAGCGTCACACAGTCGATGCCGCGGTCCGTGGCCAGGACGCGGGCCTGCGGCTTGATCTCCTGGGCCGCGAACACGCCCTTGACCGGGGACAGATGGGGGTCGCGGTTCAGCAGCTCCAGGTAGCGGGTGAGCTGCTCGACGCCGTCGATCTCGCCGCGGCGCTTGATCTCGACGGCCACCGTCGCACCGTCGCCGTCGCGGCCCAGGATGTCCACCGGGCCGATGGCGGTGGGGTATTCGCGGCGGATGAGGGTCCAGCCTGTGCCGAGGGTCTCCATGCGGTCGGCGAGGAGTTCCTGGAGGTGCGCCTCGACGCCGTCCTTGATGAGCCCTGGGTCCGTACCCAGCTCGTGGCTCGAGTCGTGGAGGATTTCTGCCATCGTGATGATCAGTTTTTCGCCCGCCTTGTTGATGACCGTCCAGACCCCGTCCTCGGCCTCCTTGAGCGTGCACGGCGGAGACATCCAGTTGAGGGGTTTGTAAGCCCGGTCGTCGGCGTGGACGGATACCGATCCGTCGGCTTTCACCAGAATCAGGCGGGGTGCCAGGGGGAGGTGGGCGGTGAGCCGGCCGGCGTAGTCCACGGAGCAGCGGGCGATGACGAGACGCATGGCGGCACGCTACTCGACCCGTGCGACGCGGAGCGATTCGCCCCTGGTTCTCCCCGTTCATACATGGCCTGTTGTGTGCGCAACCCTATGGTGGCGGACTCGTTACGGCCTTACCGTAGGTGATGGGGGTGTCGCCGATCGGTGAGCGCACCACGAGCGGGGCCCCTCGTCCCGTCCGTACGGTCCCGGGTTCGTCCGGGGCCGCGAGAGGAGAACCCCATGTCGCTCGACGTCTCACCGGCCCTTCTGGCACAGGCCGAGCGAGGCGAGGTCGACGAAGCGGCTTTCGTCGACTGCGTCAAGAACTCCCTCCCCTACGCATGGGAGATGGTCAGCTCCCTCGTCGCCCGACTCCAGGTCGACGGTGGGGACTTCGCCGACAACCAGACGCCGCCGCCGGACGAGCAGGCGCGCGGCCAGCTCCTCAGGGCGCTGGCCAGTGATGCGATCCGGGGGGCGCTGGAGCGGCACTTCGGGGTGCGGCTCGCCTTCCAGAACTGCCACCGGGTCGCGGTCTTCCCGCTCGACTCCACGGCGGACGAACGGCTGGAGCGCTTCACCTCGGTCCGTGGCCAACTCCTCAACCAGTCGCCTCTGCTGCGCGACTGCTGAGTCGTTTCAGCACGGGCTGTCGCCGCTCGCGCAGGCCGTGGACGCGCCGTCGCCCGCCCCGGTGCCGAGGAGCGGCAGCACCTCGGCACCGAGGCGGTGGACGTTCGCCTCGGTGGCCGCCAGATCGCCGGAGCCCTCGGCGAGCAGCGCGAAGCGCTGGATGCCGGTCCGCTCCGACGTCCGGGCCAGGCGCTCGGCGCACAGCTCGGGCGGGCCGACGGGGTGCAGGCCGCACAGCAGCTCCGTGTAGGCGACGGGATCGCGCATGGCGCGGTGCCGGCCGTCCACGGTGACGTGCGCGGCCAGTCCCTGCCGCAGCCAGCCCGGCATGGCCTTGAGGAGTACCTCGGCGGCCTCGGCACGGCTCGGGCCCACCTGCACCACGCCGGCGGACACGTGCTCGGCCGCCCGGGTCTCGACGGTGGCCGCGGCCCACCCGGCGGCCAGCGCCTCGCGCCGCCACAGCGCGGTCAGGCGCGCCTTCTCATCGTCCCCGCAGTGCATGCCGAGCAGCATGGGCAGCCCGCGCCGGGCCGCGAGCCGCACCGAGCCCTCGGAGGTGCAGGCGACGACGACGGGTGGCCCGTCGGCCGCCGCGGCGAGGGCCTCCGCCGGGCGCGGTACGACGGCGACCTCCCGGAAGCGGTAGCGCGGCCCGTCTGCGCCCACCCGGCCCTCGCGGAGCCAGCGCAGCAGCAGGTCGAGGGATTCGGGGTAGCCCTCCTCGTACGCCTCGACGCCCGCGCCGAACACCTCCAGGTCGACCCACGGCCCGCCCCGCCCGACGCCGAGGGTGAACCGCCCGGCGGAGGTGTGGTGCAGCAGGGCCGCCTGCTCGCCGAGGGCCACCGGGTGTGCGGTGGGCAGGACGCTGACGGCGGTGCCGACGCCGATGCGCCGGGTGCGCCCGAGCAGGTAGGCCGCCAGCGTCACGGCGGAGGGGCAGGTGCCGTAGGGCACGAAGTGATGCTCGGCCAGCCAGACGGCGTCGAGCCCGGCCTCCTCGGCGGCCGTCGCCGAGCGCACCGCGCGGTGCAGCGCCTCCCCCTGTCCCTGCCCGGGGAACTGGGCGGCCAGTACGAACGTGCCGACGCGCATGTCCATCGCCTCCTGGTGGCCGACGCGGGGTCACTCCACCGCATTAACGCGTGACACGTGCCATGGGCACGGCCAGGGCGCGAGTTCTTCCGATCATCAGCAGAACGAGTGACGCGGCGCCCGCCGGTGCGAGTGCGCGCGGGCCCGCGACCGAACGGAGTGGTCCGGACGGCCCATGCCCGGCCGCTAGGCTGGAACGGATCCGCACCACCCGGGGCAGGTTCGCCCCCGCACACCGTGAGGTGAAACGTGTCTCCGCGTCGCAACCGCCCGCGTGGCGGAGCCAGGAACGGCAACGGCCCCGCCACCGGTGGCGGTCGGGGCATCGGCGTGGAGCACACCGAGAACTGGCGGGGGCAGGGATGGGTCGTGCGCCGCATCAGCGGAGCCGCCGCGGCCAAGCACTACCGCTGCCCCGGCTGCGACCAGCAGATCCCGCCCGGGGTACCGCACGTCGTCACCTGGCCGGAGTTCGGGGACGTGGACGACCGCCGGCACTGGCACGCCCCCTGTTGGTCGGCCAGGGACCGGCGGACGACCCGGGTCCAGCGCTCCCGCAACGCCCCCAGGTACTGAGGACGCGGCGGGAGCGGGGCGGGCCTCAGACGTCCCGGGTGGCGATCCGGGCGTAGGCGGCGATCAGGACGGCGCCGGTGACGGCCGCGAGCAGCCCGAGCAGCGGCCAGCCGTTGATCTCGTCGCCCGGGTCGAAGTCGAACCGGAACGGGATGTGGTAGAGCGTCGCCAGCCCGTTGAGCGTGGAGTACTCGCGGATCGTGTCCCCGAGCTCGCGGGTGCTCTCCGTGACCATGAACAGCGAGGCGATGAACGGCAGCAGGACGAGGCCGAGCATCGTGGTGACGGTGCCGGGCGTGCTGCGCAGCAGCGTGCCGACGGCGAGGGAGAGCAGGCCGAGCAGCGAGACGTAGAGCGAGGCGCCCAGCGTCGCGTCGAGCCACTGCGTGGACGTGGCCGTCGCCTGGCCCGCGGCCATCGCGTCCTCGTTCCAGATGGCCGGGTCCGGGTAGGGCGAGAGCGGCTTGCCCTCGATCATGGCCGAGTGGATGAAGGCGGTCAGACCGCAGGCCGCGAACGTCATGACGAACGACAGGACGAAGAACACGAGGGCCTTGGCGGTCAGCACCCGGGTGCGCCTGGGCGAGACGGCCAACGTCGTGCGGATCATGCCGGTGCTGTACTCGGAGGTGACGACGAGCACGCCGAGCGTGATGATCGCCAGCTGTCCCAGCATCAGGCCGAAGAGGCCGGGGGCGAGGACGGGGATCTCGGCGTAGTCCGCACTGCCGAAGGCGAGGCCGACGAGCAGGCCGATGCCGACGACGAGGACGAACATGGCCGCGAGCGTCCAGATCGTCGACCGGACCGAGCGGATCTTCGTCCACTCCGAGGCGATGGCGTGACCGAGGTGCGTCTTCTTCTCGCCACTCGGCGCGGGCTGCGCCAGGCCCTCGGGGGCGTGGCCGTGCGCCCCCTGCGAGGCGGGAGTGGGCTGCTGGGGTGCTGCGGGCTGCTGGGGGGCGTAGGGCGTGCTCATCGGGCGTCCTCGCGGTCGGACGTGGGCTGCTGGGCGGGCGCGGGCGCGGGCGCGGGGGCCGGGGGACCGGCGGGCGGCGCCTGCGGGGGCGGGGCGTGGGGACCGGCGGGAGCCTGGGGC
>NZ_JABLSI010000052.1 GCF_019303475.1 Streptomyces sp. JJ38 | reverse complement strand
CGGCCCGCGGCCTCCCCCGGGCACGCCGGCCCCGCCCGCACCGGCGTCGCGCGTGCCCCGCTGGGCCCGGCCGCCGACGCCGCGACGCGGGCGCAGCTCCTGGCCGCCTTCGCCGCCGTCCTCCACCGCTACACGGGTCAGGACGCGTTCTCCTTCGCCGTCTCCCCCGGCCCCTCGGGCCGCGTCACCCCACGGGTGACGAGCTACCGCGTGGCCGCGGACGCCACCCTGGCCGGGCTGTCCCGTCAGGCTTCGGGGCAGGCGGGCCGAACCGGTGCCGACGCGTACGAGTTCGCCCTCGCCCTCCCCGCGGGAGAGCCGGGCGCCGGAGGTGCCCCGTCACCACCGCTCACGGCCGAACTCCACTACGACCCGGCTCTGTTCGACGCCGGAACGATGGACCGGCTGCTCGCCTCCTACCGGACGCTGCTGGCGGACGGGCTGGCGCGGCCCGGGCATCCCGTGGCCCGGCTGCGGCTGCTGCCGGAGGCCGAACTCCACCGCATGCTCGTGGAGTGGAACGCCACCGAGGCCGAACTCCCCCACGAGGTGTGCCTGCACTCCGCCTTCGAGCGCGCCGTCGGGCGGGCGCCCGAGGCCGTCGCCCTGGTCGACGGCGTCCGCCACTGGACGTATCGCGAGATCAACACGGCGGCCAACCGGCTGGCCCACCACCTGCGCGGCCTGGGCATCGGCCCCGACCGCCGGGTCGGCATCTGCCTGTACCGCTCCCCCGACCTCCTGGTCGCCGTCCTGGGCACGCTCAAGGCCGGCGGCGCCTACGTCCCGCTCGACCCGGAGTACCCGCGCCAGCGTCTCGCCGCGATGACGACCGGCAGTTCCTGCGCGGCGATCGTCAGCCGCACCGGGCCCGCCGGGCGGCTTCCCGCACCCGAGTCCCGGGCCGGCGCCCCCCTGGTGCTGCTCGACCGCGACACCCCGCTCCTGGCCCGGTACCCGCAGGACGATCCCGTCGGCGGCGCCGGGCCCGAGGACCTCGCCTACGTCATCCACACCTCGGGGTCCACGGGGGCCCCCAAACCGATCGCCGTGCGCCACCGCGGCGTGATGAACAACCTCGCCGACCTCAACTCCCGCTTCTCCGTGGGCCCGGGCGACCGGGCGCTGGCCCTGTCGTCGCCGAGCTTCGACATGTCGGTGTACGAGTTCCTCGGCCTGACGCTGGCCGGGGGCACGGTGATCATCCCCGAGCCCGGCCGCGCCGGGGACCCCGAACACTGGGCCGGGCTGCTGACCGAGCACCGCGTGACCGTCTGGAACTCGGCACCCGCGCTCCTCGGCCTGACCGTCGAACACCTGGAGTCCACCGGGTCACCGCCCCTGGACTCCCTGCGGCTGGCGCTGCTCGGCGGCGACTGGATCCCCGTCAGCCTCCCCGACCGCATCCGCGCGTTCGCGCCGAACCTGCGCTTCGTCGCCCTCGGCGGCGCCACCGAGGCGTCCATCCACTCCACGCTCCACGAGGTGGAGTCCGCCGACCCGGCGTGGACCAGCATCCCGTACGGCCGGCCGATGGCCAACCAGCGGGCCTACATCCTCGACACGTCGCTCCAGCCGGTGCCACCGGGCGTGCCCGGAGAGCTCCACCTCGCGGGCATGGGCCTCGCGCGCGGCTACCTCGACCAGCCCGAACGCACCGCCGAGCGCTTCCTCGACTGGTCCTGCGGGGAGGTGTCGGGCGAGCGCCTCTACCGGACGGGGGACGTGGCCCGCTACGGCCCGGACGGCCTGATCGAGCTGCTGGGCCGCCGCGACTTCCAGGTGAAGCTGCGGGGGCTGCGCGTCGAGCCGGGGGAGGTCGAGGCGGTGCTGCGCGGCCATCACACGGTCAAGGAAGCGGTCGTCGCCGCCCCAAAGGACGGTGCGGGAGAGCGGCGGCTCATCGCCTGGGTGACCGCCCGGCCGGGACGGACGCCCGATCCCGGTGAGCTCCGCGAGCACGCCGGGCGGGCCCTGCCCGGCTTCATGGTCCCCGCCGCCGTGGTCGCCCTGGACGCCCTGCCCCTGACGGCCAACGGAAAGGTCGACCGCGGGGCGCTGCCCGCGCCGACGGACCCGGCCGGTGCCGGTTCCGCGCCCCACACCGCACCGGCCACGGAGACCGAGAGCGTGGTGGCCGCTGTCTTCGCCCAGGTACTCCGCCTGGAACGGGTCGGTACCGAGACCGGGTTCCTCGCCCTCGGCGGGAACTCCCTGCAGGCGCTGCGCGCCGTCAACCGGCTCAGCAAGCACTTCGGCTTCAGGGTGAACGTACGGCTTCTCTACGAGGGCAGGACGGTCGGTGCCGTCGCGTCCGCCATCGACCAGCGACGCGCGGAGGCACCGTGACCCAGGCGCACGAGCCGTACCCCGAAGGCCTCGTGGAGCTGCGGCCGGGCGGTGCCCGGGCGCCGCTGTACTGCGTCCACCCGGTCTCCGGGTCGCCGTACTGCTACACCGGGCTGAGCCGGGAACTGGACGGCGGGCAACCCGTTCTCGGCTTCGAGGCGCCGGGCTTCGACGGCCTGGGACAGCCCGCCGGTTCCATCCGGGAGCTGGCCGAACGGCACACCGCCACCCTCCTCTCCGTCCGCCCGCACGGCCCCTACCAGCTCCTCGGCTGGTCCCTGGGCGGGGTCGTGGCGTACGAGATGGCCCGGCTGCTCGCCGCCGAGGGCGCGGAGGTGCCGCTGCTCGTGCTGGTCGACCCGGCGGTGCCGAGACCGGCACCGCTCCCGCCCGTGGCCACACTCACGCGCCACTTCCTCTACGACTTCCTGGGCGTCGTCGAGGGGCAGACGCCCGAACTCGACCGCGCCATGACGCGGCTCCCGGCGGCGGCCGGGCCCGGCGAGCGCTTCGCCGCCCTGGCGGCGGCCGAGGCGATCCCGGAGGAGTTCGACGAGGAGTTCCTGCTGGAGCGCTTCCTCCTCTTCCGTACCCATCTCTCGGCACTGCTGAGCCACCCCATGGACGCGTTCCACGACGGTCCCGCGCTCCTGGTGAGGGCGTCTGCTTCGCCGCCGGAGCTGCTGGACTGGCGCCCCCGCGTGCGCGACCTCACGGACCACGTGGTGACCGGGGACCACCACTCCATCTGGCGCGGCGCCGGGCTCACCGCCATCACCCGCATCGTCGGGGCGGCGCTGCTCGGACCGGACCCCGCCCGCGGCCGGCCCCGGGGCGCCACCGGGTCGCCGGGCGGAGACGGCGCCGCATGAGCGAGCCCGGCACCCGCACCGAAGCGGCCCCCGATCCGGCCGCGGGCTCCGGGGCTCCGTCCCCGGCGCCGCCGCGCGGTCTCTGGCACCACCGGGACTTCATGGTGTTCTGGGTGGGTGAGGCCTGCTCCCTCTACGGCACCCAGATCACCCATCTCGCGCTGCCGCTCACCGCGGTCCTCGTCTTCGAGGTGGGACCCGAGCAGCTCGGGCTGCTGCGGTTCACCCAGCTCGTCCCGTTCCTCGGGCTCGCCCTGCTCTTCGGCGTGTGGGCGGACCGGGTGCGCAAGCGACCGGTGATGCTGGGCGCCAACCTGTCCCGGATGGTGCTCATCGCACTGGTGCCGCTCCTCTACCACCTCGACCTGCTGAGCCTCGGGCTGCTCTACGCCCTGGCCCTCAGCGTCGGCGTCGCCTCCGTGCTGTTCGACGTGAGCTGGATGTCCTACGTCCCGGTGCTGGTGAGGGACCGGCGCAGCCTCGTGGAGGCCAACGCCAAGCTCAGCGCCACGCTCTCCTCGGCCGACGTCGCCGGGCCCGGGCTCGCGGGCATGCTGGTGAGCGCGTTCTCGGCGCCGTTCGCCATGGCGTCCAACGCCGTCACCTACGCCGTCTCGGCGGTGTCCCTGGCCCTGATCAGGACACCGGAGCCCGTCCCCGAGCGTGCGCGCGAGAAGCGCAGGCTGCGGGCCGAACTCGCCGAGGGTCTGCGGTGGGTGTTCGGTAACCGGTGGCTGCGCGCCATCGGACTGGTCGGCTGCTCCTGCAACTTCTTCCTGACCATGGTGCAGTCCCTGTTCCTGCTGTACGCCGTGCGCGACGAGGGCCTCTCCCCGGCCGCGGTCGGCTTCGTCATGGGCGCGGCCGCGGTCGGGGGTCTGCTGGGTGCCCTCGTCTCCGGCGCCGTGGTACGCCGTCTCCCGCTGGGGACCGCCTACCGCGTCTCGGTCTCCGTCATCTTCCTCGGCCCGCTGCTGATCCCGGCCGCGGGCGGCCCTCGCTGGCTGCTCATCACCCTGTTCGTGGCCTCGTTCTTCATGGAGTACTCCGGCAGCAGCATCGCCAACGTCATCATCGTGAGCCTGCGCCAGGCCATCACTCCGCAGGCCCTGATGGGCCGGATGACGGCCGCGATGCGCATGCTCCTGTACGGCGGTGGGGCTCTCGGCGGCCCCGTCGGGGGTCTGCTCGCCGTGATCCTGGGGCTGCACGGCGCGCTGTGGCTCGCGGGGGCGCTCTCCGCGGCGATGCTGGTGCCGATCGTGCTGTCGCCCGTGGGGCGGCTGCGGGCGATGCCCGAGGGGCCCGACGACCCCGCCCTCGGCGCCCGGCCCGAACCACCTCACCGCCTGGGCCCATGAGCCGCCGACGCACGGGGCCGAGGTGGCGGGGCCAGCGCGTCCAGCCGGGCCAGCGCGGCCTCCCGGACGGCCGCCGACTCACGCCGGGCGCACTCCGCCGCGTAGATGCCGAGGAGCTCGGGGAGCCGGTAGCGCGGTCCGCGCTCCTCGATCAGGTGGGCGTCGACGAGGACGTCGAGCAGGGCGCGTGCGGTGGGCGCGTCGGTGCCGGCGAGCGCCGCCGCGCCACGGACCGTGATCCGGCCGCGCCGGTACATCCCCAGATGGCGGAACATGCGTGCCGCTTCGGCCGGCAGTACCTGGTAGGACGCCTCGAACGCGCTCCACACGTCGGCCAGGGCGTCGTCCGGCACCGTGAGGCAGTCCAGCCGCCCGGGTTCCGGCGCACACCGCTCCAGGAGCAGCTCCGGTGGTTCGCCCGCGGCGCCCGTCAGCCGCTCGGCGAGGACGCGCAGGGCCAGCGGCAGCCCGCCGCACAGTGCCGCCAACCGCCGTGCGGTGGTCACCCGTCCCACGAGCCGCCCGTCAGTGAGTGTCGTGAGCAGCAGGGTTGCCGCGTCCTCGTCCAGCGGACCGAGGGTGACGGTGTGCGCCCCGTCGCGCGCCGCCAGCCCCGCGAACCGCTGTCGGCTGGTGACCACGACGCCGGCGGGGCCGCGCGGGATCAGCGGTCTGATCTGGTCCGCGCTGAGGGCGTCGTCCAGCACCACCAGCATCCGCCGGTCGTACAGCAGGCTCCGGTACAGCGCGGTACTGCCCACCAGGTCGCGCGGAACCCGCCCGCCGTCCACCCCGAGACTGGTCAGGACCTGCCGCTGCGCGTCCGCGGCGCTCAGCGGCCTCCCCCGCAGTCCGCTGCCGCCGAGGTCCACATAGACCTGGCCGTCCGGGAAGCGGTCCGAGACCGTGTGGGCCAGCCGCAGGACCAGCGCCGACTTCCCCACGCCCGCGAGCCCCTGGACGACGACCACCGTGGCGGCCGGGCCCGCCGCGCAGCGGTCGGCGCCCACGAGGCCCTCCAGCTGCTCGAGCTCCCGTTCCCGTCCCGTGAACGTGCTCACCCCCGGGGGGAGTTGCGCCGGTCGCGGCAGCGCGGGCGCGACGGCGCCCCGCGCCACGGGCATCCACCCGGTGTCGGCTGCCGCCGGGGTGGCGAGCGTGCGGCGGGCCGCCGGTTCCACGCGCCCCTCCAGGATCTGCTGGTGCAGATCCCGCAGCTCCGGCCCCGGCTCGACGCCCAGCTCCCCGCGCAGCAGCCGCCGTGTCTCCGCGTACAGGCGGAGGGAGTCCCCCTGCCGGCCGCCGCGCCACAGGGCCAGCATCAGCAGCCAGCGCAGCCGCTCGCGCAGCGGCTCCTCGGCCGCCGCGCGGCTCAGGGCGCCGACCGCCTCGCCGTGGCGCCCGGCCTCGACCATGACGGCGCCCCACTCCTCGACGGCGGTCAGCCGCACATCCCGCAGGCGCGCGCCTTCCAGGGCCGCGAACGGCCCGGGTATCCCCGAGAAGGCGTCGCCCTTCCACAACGCCAGGGCCTCCTCGTACAACCCGGCCGTCACGGCGGTGTCGCCCCGATCCCGGGAGCGGCGGGCGTCGCCGTGCCGCTGTACGAAGGCCGCGGCGTCCACGGCGTCGGGGTGCACGCGCAGGCAGTACCCGCCCGGCTCCGAGGTGAGCACCGTGTTCGGGTTCCGCCCGCCGATCCGCGGTTCCAGCGCGCGCCGGAGTCCGGCCACATAGGTGTGGACGCCGTTGGCCGCGGTGTGCGGGGCGTCGCCGCCCCAGAGCGCCTCGATGACGGCCTCACGGCCCACCGCCTCCCCGGCCCGGCTCGCGAGCAGGCTGAGCAGTGCCCGTTGTTTGGGCGGGCCGGCGGCCACCTCCTGTCCGTCCCACCAGGCCCGCACGGGGCCCAGGAGTTGAATCCGGAGAGTTCCCACGGCGTTGGTCACCTGTTCGCTCACTCCTTTGCGGGCTCGTTCGTACCTGCCGACGTGCGGCCGCGCGGCGGCTGCGTCGCGGCCGCCGGAACGGTTCGGTGAAGCGCTGGGGTTCGGCGCTGCGGGCCATGCAGCGAACGGATGGGACCAGGAGCCCGTCCCTCCCGGAAATACCCTCGGGCGGATATGCCCCGGGGCTTCCCGACGCGAAGGATTCGGATTGTGGCGCAGACAGGAGTTCGCACCCCGAAGACGGAAAGACGGAACCCCCATGACGGCGACGGATCAACCACGACGGAGACGGGTCAGCCCCCGAAGGGGCCCGCCCGACCCGGTTGGGCGTGAGGAGCTTCATGGACCAGTCCATGCGTCGCGCAGACCGGCACGCCGCCAACAACCCTGTGTGCTCTGCCTGTTGGAGTCACGATCGGCACTGTAGCGCGCCCCGGCGACCGAGGGCAGAGGCCTGAAAGATCCCGATATAAGATCGTGCGTGCTTCATCTGACGGAACGGTGGTTTCCTCACCTCTCGTCAAGACGTCATATACGCCGGGCAGAATCCATTGACCGAGTGATCGCCCGGCCGGTACATTCTGGCGACAAGTGAGCAATTCCGGGTCCCGGAATCAGCAAGCACCACCCTCCGCACGCTTTCACGGCTCAGACACGTCAAGCCGCGAACTTTCGCATACACCCCTTTGCGCCCCGCGAAAGAAACATGGCCTTGCCATACCCGGGAGTGGAGTTTCGTGGATTTACCTGGGAAGTTCCTCGAGGACGCGCCGCTGGTGCCGGTTCCAGACCCGGCACGCTCCCCGGCGAAACCGAGCCCCACTTCGGGCACCGGTGGGCTCGCACCGAACGCCACCGGTCACCGGCCGCGGGACGACGACCCCCGACCGCCTTGCGTGGGAGAGCCCGTGACAGTCGCCAGTCATCAAGGGCTCGAACCCGCTCCCGCCCCCGTGACCCGACGTACGCCCAAGACCTCTCGCGTCCCGGGGAGGAGGCTGAGATGACCCTCCCTCCGCGCGACCCGGCGGCGGAGGCCGCGGCGACGCTCCGGCAGCAGGCGGAGGAGTTCTTCGCCCTCCCCGAGCTGCGGCACACCGGCACCGCCCGGCTCCGCGAGGTGCACGAGTCCATCGCGAGCTCGGGAACCTATACGCACTCTCCCGAAGAGCTGTTACTCGGCGCCAAGCTGGCCTGGCGGAACCACGCGCGCTGCGTCGGCCGCATGCACTGGCGCAGCCTCCGGCTGCTGGACTTCCGCGGCTGCCACACCGCCGAGCAGGTCGCCGAAGCCTGTTGGGAGCACCTGCGGTTCTCCACCAACGGCGGGCACCTGCGCGCCGCGATCTCGGTCTTCGCGCAGGCCGTCGGCGAGTCCGGGATCAGCATTCTCAACCCGCAGCTCATCCGGTACGCCGGCTACCGCGAAGAGGACGGAACGGTCCTGGGCGACCCGCTGCACACCGGGCTGACGGAACTGGCCGTGTCCCTGGGCTGGAAGGGGGCGGGCACCGCCTTCGACGTGTTGCCCCTCATCGTCCAGATGCCCGGAGAGACGCCCCGGATGTTCGACATCCCCGAGGACGTCGTCATGGAAGTGCCCCTGATCCACCCGCGGTTCGACTGGTTCGCCGAGCTCGGCCTCAGGTGGCACGCGAACCCGGCGATCTCCAACCTCGACCTGGAGATCGGCGGCATCCGCTACCCCGCGGCGCCGTTCAGCGGGTGGTACGTCGGTTCGGAGATCGGCGCCCGGAACCTCAGCGATGTCGACCGCTACGACCTGCTTCCCACCGTCGCACGGCGCATGGGCCTGGACATGTCGCACGACCGCTCACTCTGGAAGGACCGGGCGCTGGTCGAGCTCACCACCGCGGTGCAGCACAGCTACCGCGTGGCCGGCGTCCACATCGTCGACCACCACACGGCCGCACGGCAGTTCGTCGACCACGTCGAGAGGGAGGAAGCCGCCGGCCGCACGGTGCCCACGCAGTGGTCATGGGTGAACCCTCCGATGTCCAGCAGCACCACGCCCACGTTCCACCGGGAGTACGCCGCTCCCGACTTCGGCCTGCGGCCCAACTTCGTCGCCCGGGCCGGCCACCCGCAGTGCCCCCTGTCGGCACTCGGGCGCGTGCCGGGCCGTCCGCCCCGGCACGCGCCGGAGTGAGCCGCCGCGAGGCAGGAGGCTCCACACGCTGCACTACACTGCCGGCCATGGAGTGCTTCGCCGCCTGCCGCCGACGCCACTGAGGGTCCTGCTCACCGCCGACTCCCTCGGCCGTGTGCGGGATGACGGATGTCCTTCTCCTGGCATCCAGGGGAGAACCCTCAGCCCGAAAGGCGCACTTCCATGCTCATCCGCGCGTTCGTTCCGCAGGATCTGGCGCGACTCACCGAACTGACGATCAACGTTTTTCGGCCATTCTACGAAGACTGCTTCCGTCCGCTCGTGGGCGAGGAGGTCTTCGCCCGTCAGCACGGCGACTGGCGCGGGGATTACCACAGGCAGGTCGCCGAGCTGCACGCCCCGGAGCAGCACGCCCATGTCGCGGTCGCCGAAGTGGCTGGCCGTGTCGCGGGGTATGTGGCGTGGCGCGTCGACCCGGCTCGCCGCAACGGCGAGCTGACGCACCTGGCCGTCGCGGCCGAGCACCGCGGGCGGCGGCTCGGCACCGCGCTGTGCGAGCACGCCTTCGCGCGACTGCGGGCGCTCGGTGCCGAGGTGGTCGAGATCGGCACCGGCGGGGACCCGTTCCACGCCCCGGCGAGGGCCCTGTACGAAAGCCTCGGCTGCACCCCGTTTCCGGTCACCGTCTACTACCGGCGACTCTGAGCCGGACGTCCCGCCCGGGGGCGAGTGGGCCAGCCGCCCGCCCCCGGGAGGATCGCCGACCGACCGGGCGTGACGGTGAACGGACGGGCCGTGGGGTGCGTACTCCCCCACACCCAGGCCCCCTCAGCAGGAAGGCTCACCATGACCGCACCCGTGACCAGCCGACGCGCCCTTCTCGCCGCGACGGGCGCCGCCGGGCTCACCACGGCGCTCGTCGCCTGCGGTGGTTCCGACGGCTCCGGCGGCTCCGAGCCGGGCGAGGCCCCCTCGAACGCGAGCGGGACGCCGGGCCAGGAGGAGAGTGCTCTCGCCCCCGACGGCGAGGAGCTCGCCGCCACCTCAACGATCCCCGAGGGCGGCGGGACCGTCTTCCGCGACCAGGAGGTCGTCGTCACCCAGCCGCGCAGCGGGGAGTTCAAGGCCTACTCGGCGGTCTGCACCCACCGGGGCTGCCTCGTGGGCGGGGTCGAGAGCGGCACGATCAACTGCCCCTGCCACGAGAGCCGGTTCGCCATCGAGGACGGCAGCGTGGAGAGCGGTCCCGCGCGCCGCCCGCTGCCCGAGCGGCGCATCACGGTCTTCGGGGACAGCATCCACCTCGCCTGAGCCCGAGGGAGGTCAGCCGAAGCGGCGGGCCTCGAGCGGGCGCAGGGCCGTCGCCACCGCGTCCGCGAGCGCCGGCAGTTCCCCGGCGTCGAGGCCGGAGACCGTCACCCGGATCGCGGGAGGGGTGGCGACGCGGAACCGTGCGCCCGGGGCCACGGCCCAGCCCGCCCGCTGCAGCGCGGCGACGGCCGCGGTCTCGTCGGGCACCGGAACCCACACGTTCATCCCGGACTTCCCGTGGCAGGTCACGCCCCGACGCGTGAGCTCGGTGAGCAGGCCCGTGCGGCGCCGACCGTAGGAGCCGGCGACCACCCGCGGGTTAACGGTGTGCTCACGCCACAGGTGGGCGACGGCGCGCTGGAGGAGCAGGCTGACCCAGCCCGGGCCCAGCGCCTGCCGGCCGCGGAGCCGGTCGAGGGTGAGCTCGTCCCCGGTCACGACGGCGACCCGCACATCCGGCCCGTGCGACTTGGCCGAGGACCGCAGCACGGCCCACCGGGTGGTGGTTCCGGACAGGGTGTGGAACGGCTCGTCGACGATGCCGTGCCCGTGGTCGTCCTCGACGAGCAGCGTGTCGGGGTGCGCCGCGAGGAGCTCGCGCAGGGCACGGGCGCGCGCCGGGCCGACGGCCGCGCCCGTGGGGTTCTGTGCCCGGGAGGTGACGGCCAGCGCCCGGGCCCCGCGGGCGAGCGCCTGTTCGACGTCCTCGGGGAGGGGACCCTCGTCGTCCACCCGGACCGGCACCATCCGCAGCCCGAGGGCGGGGGCGAGGTCGAGGATGCCGGCCCAGCCCGGGTCCTCGACGGCCACCGCGTCGCCGGGGCGCAGGTGGGCGGCGAACACTCGCTCCACGGCGTCCAGGGAACCGGAGGTGACGGCGACGGGGCCGCCGGGCACGCCGTCGGCGTCGAACGCGGACCGGGCGAGGGCGGCGAGCTCCTCGCTGACCGCGGGGTCGCCGTAGAGCGTGGGCCGGCGGGCGTAGTGGGCCGCCGCCTCCGCCAGCGCCGCGTCGAGCGGCGGGAGCAGCGCGGGGTCGGGGTTGCCGTTCGCGAGGTCCCGGGCGCCGTGGGGCACATCCGAGCGCATCGCCTGCCGCGGCGCGCTGGCGGGCCGGAAGCGCACGCGGGTGCCCCGGCGGCCCGCCGTCTCGACGATGCCGCGTTCGCGCAGGGTGCGGTAGGCGGCGGCGACGGTGTTGGGGTTGACGCCGAGTCGGCTGGCGAGGTCCCGCAGCGCGGGCAGCGGGTGCCCCGGCGGGAGGGCACCGCTGCCCACGCCGCGCTCGACGCTGTCGGCGATCTCCGCTGCGCGGCGACCAGTGATCCGGTATTCTCCTAGCACAAACAACATTATGCACTAGTGCAATAGGAGTCGCCACACCATGTCGACGAGCGCCACCGGTTCCTACACCGAGTCGCCCTACACCGTCCCGACCCGCAACAAGAAGCGCGCCGCCTACGACCGCGAGACCGTGCACGCGATACTCGACGCCGGTTACGTCTGCCACCTCGGCTTCGTCCGGGACGGCCGGCCCGTGGTGCTCCCCACGCTGTACGGGCGCGTCGGCGACCGGCTGTACGTGCACGGCTCCACCGGCTCCCGCCCGCTCAACACCGCCCAACGGGACGCCGGGCTGCCGGTGTGCCTGACGGTGACGCACGTCGACGCGCTGGTCCTCGCACGGTCCGCGTTCCACCACTCCGTGAACTACCGCTCCGTCGTCGTGCACGGCGTGGCGACGCCGGTGACGGACCCGGTCGAGAAGGCCGAGGCCCTGGACGCCCTCGTCGACCACGTGCTGCCCGGCCGCGCGGCCGACTCCCGGCCCGCCAACGACAAGGAGCTGGCCGCCACCGCCGTCCTGGCCCTGGACCTGGAGGAGGTCTCGGCCAAGGCCAGGACGGGCGGACCCAACGACGACCCCGAGGACGAGTCACTCCCGTACTGGAGCGGCCTCCTGCCCGTCGGTGTCGTCCACGGTGAGCCGGTGCCCGCCGAGGGGCTGGACCCGGCCGTCGCCGCCCCGGACTACCTCACGTCCCCTGGCCGGCCCTGAGGCGGAGCGGGCCTCGGCCAGCACCAGCGCCGTCACCCCCGCCAGCAGGATCGCCGTACCGGTGACCGTGGCGGCGGTGAGCCGCTCGCCGAGCAGGGTGACGGCGATGGCCGTGGCCGCCACCGGCTCGATGAGCGCGATGACGGAGGCGGTCGCGGCCCGCACCACGGCCAGCCCGGCGAAGTACAGGGCGTAGGCCAGGGCCGTCGGGACGGCGGCCACGTACGCCATCAGCCACAGGGAGCGGGCCACATCACCGCCCTGCGGCCACAGTCCCTCGGCCGCGGCGAAGGGCAGCAGGAGGGCGGCACCGACGGCGAAGGCCCACAGTGTGGTGCCGAGCGGGTCCCCGGCACCACCGTCCCGGCCCCGGCCCCGGGTGTAGAGGGTCATCGCCGAGTAGCCGAGGGCGGACAGCAGGGCGTAGCCCACACCGAGCGGCACCACGGTTCCCGAACCGTCGGCGCCGCCCAGGACGAGGACGCACAGCCCCGCGAGCGCGCCCGACACCGCCAGTGCCCCGCTCCGTCCCAGGCGTTCGCCCATGAGCACGCGGCCGCCGAGGGCGACGAGCACGGGCCCGGCGCCGAGGGTCACGACCGTTCCCACCGCGAGGCCGGTCGCCTCGACGGCCGCGAAGTAGGCGGTCTGGAAGACCGTCAGCCCGAATCCCGTGACGAGGAGGGGGAGGAGCGGGCGACGCCGTCCGGTCGTCCGCACGGGCGCTTGGCGCCGCCACAGGCCGCGCACGGCGGCCAGCAGCACGAAGCCGCCCGCGGTCCGCCAGAAGGTGAGCGCCACCGGGCCGAGCCCACTGCCGTCGAACAACAGGGCCGCCGCCGCGCCGGCCGTGCCCCAGGCCACCGCGGAGACGACGACGAAGAGCAGGCCGCGTCCGAGGGGCAGGGCCGCCTGGGCCGGCTGGGAAGCCGTCAGATCATGATGAGTACGTTGCATGTCGAGGTGCTCCACAACGAGTCGAAGAGAGTTTTCGTCCCGTGTGCGGGCAGCCCGCGCCGACGCGGGGGCGCACGGCCCCGGCGTGTGTGCTCGGTCGCCCGCCTAGACGGCGGGCGGGGACAGCACGTTCATCGGCATGCGTCGCACCCTACGGAAGACGGGCGTCCTCGGACAACCGCGGGGCCCCGTGGTCCGGCCCGCCCCGCGCGACGGGGTCCGCGGCGGCGGGCGCGGGGGTCGAGCGCTGCGCGGTGAGCGCGCCGGCCAGGACGAGCGCGCCGCCCAGCAGTTGGACGAGGGCCAGCTTCTCGCCGAGCAGCACCCAGGCCAGCCCCGTCGCCACCACGGCCTCCAGACAGGCGACGACGCCGGCCACCTGGGGCGAGAGCCGGCGGACCGAGACGATGCCGGTGAGGTACGCGGTCACGGTGGCCACGAGCACGATCCAGGCCAGCAGAACGGGAGCCGGCACCTGGGTGTCCCGCATGAGCGCCACGTCGCCGAGGACCTGCCAGTCCATCGTCCAGGGGCGGGCGACGCCGGTCATCACGACGGCGCCGATGAGCAGTCCGTAGGCGATGACTCCGACGGGATCCGGGGTTCCCCGGCCGTCGCCGCCCTGCCCGCCATGGTCGGAGAGGACGAAGTAGCCCACCTGGCAGCAGGCGGCCCCGAGGGCCAGCAGCAGCCCGACGGCGTCGAATCCCAGCCCGGACCACACCTCCACGACGCAGGCGAGCCCCACGACCGCGAGGACGACGCCCAGCCCGGCCGCACGCGTGACCGGCCGGCGCTGGACGAACCGCACCCAGCCCAGGACCAGGGCGGGAGCGAGGTACTCGATGAGGAGCGCGACGCCGACGGGGATGCGGGAGATGGCCGCGAAGTAGCAGGCCTGGACGCCGGCCACGGCCAGCAGCCCGAACCCCGCGAGGAGGGCCGGGCGTTCCCGCAGGAGCCCGCGGTGGCGCCAGGCCAGCGGGAGCAGGACGAGGGCGGCGCCCGCGACCCGCAGCCACGTGACGTGCAGCGGGTCGAGCCCGGCCTCGATGAGGGGCTTCGCCGCGACTCCGGAGCCGCCGAAAGCGAAGGCCGAGAGCAGGGCGAGGCTGATTCCGCCGCTGGGCCGAGGCGTGACCGTGGAGGCGCGAGGATCCGGCATCCCGTCATGATGACCCGCACCCATCATGAGTGTCGACTCCCTACGCACCTGTCTCACTTGCTGGTCGGTCGCCACACCCCCAGTCCACCGGCGTCCCGGTGGCCATGGCGGCGGCTCTCCGGCCACACCTAGCGTGCCGGCATGAGGATTCGCATCATCGACGCCTTCACCGACCGGCCGTTCGCCGGGAACCCCGCAGCCGTCCTCCTCTTCGACGAGGGACGGTTCCCCGCGGACGCCGTACTCCAGCGCATCGCCACGGAGATGAACCTCTCCGAGACCGCGTTCGCCCACCCGCTGCCGAGGGGCGGCACCGCGGACTGGGCGCTGCGCTGGTTCACCCCGGCCACCGAGGTGCGGATGTGCGGCCACGCCACGCTCGCCACCGCACACGTCCTGCACGGCCAGGGGCGGGCCACGGGCACGGTGCGGTTCGCGACGCTCAGCGGCGTGCTCGGAGCGCGGGTGTCCGAGGACGGGTCGATCGGGCTGGACTTCCCCACCGCGCCGCTGACCGTGGACGAACTCCCCCGGGGTGCGGAGCGGGCCCTCGGCCTCACGCCACTCAGCGTCCACGACACGGGCCCGGACGTGGGCGACCTCCTCGTGGAGGCCGCCGACGAGAAGACCGTCCGCGCCCTGGCCCCCGACGTCACCGCCCTGGCCGGGCTCGGGGGGCGCGGTTTCATCGTCACCGCTCCGGCCGAGGACCCCTCCCGCGGCTACGACTTCGTCTCCCGGTGTTTCTTCCCCGCCGTCGGCATCGACGAGGACCCGGTCACCGGCAGCGCGCACACCGCCCTCGCGCCCTTCTGGTCGGCCCGGCTGGGCCGACCGAGCCTCACCGGGCTCCAGGGCGGCAGCCGGACGGGACTGGTGCGCACCACCCTGCGCGGCGAGCGCACGCTCCTGACCGGGCACGCGGTCACCGTGCTGGACGGGGAGCTGTGCGTCGAGCCGTGAGAGACGGCGGCCGGGCGGGCTGGCGGGACGGCGCGGCGGGTCAGGCGGTGGGCAGCCAGCCCACCGTGCCCGCGAGCAGGGCGTAGCCCACGAACGCGACGATGTCGATGAGCGCGTGCGCCGCGACGAGCGGGCCCACCCGGCCCCACCGGCGGTAGAGCCACACGAAGATCACGCCCATCACCAGGTTGCCGACGAAACCGCCGATGCCCTGGTAGAGGTGGTAGGTGCCGCGCAGCACGGAGCTGGCCGCCAGGGCGCCCACGGGGCTCCAGCCGAGCTGGTCCAGGCGTCGCAGCAGATAGCCGACGACGATGACCTCCTCCACCACGGAGTTCTGCATCGCCGACAGGACGAGGACCGGCAGCTTCCACCACACGTCCGGGAGCGACTCGGGCACCACGGTGAGGTTGAAGCCCGCGGCGCGGGCGCCCAGGTACAGCAGCAGGCCGCTGCCACCGATCCCAGCCGCGACCAGGGCGCCCCGCCCGAGGTCGGACCACGGCCTGCGCAGGTCGAAGCCGAGGCCGCGCAGGCCGACCGGCGTGTCCGACGGCGCCGGCTCGCGGGTGAGCAGGTGGGCGACGAGGAGGACGGGGACCAGGGCGGTGCCGATCCCGAAGAGCTGCCAGGCCAGGTCCAGCCACGGACGGTCCGGGGCCAGCGAGCGGTTGAGGTTGGCCGCCTGGTCGGCCAGGCCGCCCGGCCGCGTCAGTGAACCGGTGAAGCTGATCAGGGCGGACAGGGCGCTGGCGCCCAGGGAGAGGGCGAGCACGAGCAGCGTCTCGCGGCCCAGCAGACGGCGTGCGGACCCCTCCACCAGGGCCGGGGCCTCCCGGCCCGCCGCCGCACCGGCCCACCACGACGTCACTGCTGGCCTCCCGTACGGCATGTGTCCCACTCTCGCTGGACGTACAGCTTGCCGTACGGCGTCCCGTGCCGCGCCCCGGGGGCTGGCCCGGCCGCGCGGCGTCAGCCCGGCGGCACGGGCCAGGCGTGCACCGGCTCGCCCGCGGTGACGAGTTCGGTGTACCGCCGGGCCACGGCGGCGAGCGCCTTCTCGCGGTCAAGCCCGCCGTCCCTCGCCCGGTGGTAGGCGGCCACCTGCCACACCGCGCCGTTGGTGCGACGGCGGCAGCGTTCCTCGATCACGCCCAGGTAGTGGTCGCGGTCGGCGGGTTCGATGCCCCACGCGTCCAGGCCCGCGGCCGCGAGCGGCAGCAGTTCGTCCAGCACCAGCCGGTGCGCCGGCACCGTCGTCGGGGAACCGCCGCGGCCGGAGCGCGGCCAGGTGAGGCGGGCGTCGATCCCGTGCCGGGCGGCTGCCTGGAAGTTCTCCTCCGCGGCGGCGAAGGGCAGCCGCTTCCACACCGGGCGCGGCTCGTCGGCCAGCGCCCGGACCAGGCCGTAGTACAGCGCGGTGTTGGCCAGGACGTCGGTGACGGTCGGTCCCGCCGGCAGGACCCGGTTCTCCACCCGAAGGTGCGGGGCGCCGTCGGCGATGTCGTAGACCGGCCGGTTCCAGCGGTAGACGGTGCCGTTGTGCAGCGCCAGCTCGGTCAGCGCGGGCACACCGCCGTTTTCGAGCACCTCCAGCGGCTCTTCCTCGTCGCACAGCGGCAGCAGCACGGGGAAGTAGCGCAGGTTCTCGGCGAAGAGGTCACGCGGGGAGTCGATCCACCGTTCGCCGAACCAGGCCCGGGGCCGTACACCCTGGGCCGCGTAGGCGCTCGGACGGGCGTCGGTGGCCTGGAGGAAGAGCGGGACACGGGACTCGCGCCACAGCTCACGGCCGAAGAGGAAGGGGGAGTTGGCTCCCACCGCGAGCTGGACGCCGAGGACGGCCTGGGCCGCGTTCCACACGTCGGGAAAGCGGGCGGGCGTGACCTGGAGATGCAATTGGACGGATGTGCAGGCCGCCGCGGGGCCGATCGAGGAGGAACCGTGCACAAGGCGCTCGGGGCCGTCGATCTCAAGGCGTATCTCCTCCCCCCGGGCGGCCATGATCTGCTCGTTGAGCAGGGTGTAGCGATCGGCCCTGGAGAAGTTCGCGGAGATGAGATCGTCGGGACCGAGGGTCGGGAGAATACCGATCATCAGGACGCGCCCGTGGGCCTCACGGGCTTTCCGGTCGGCGTAGGCGAGACCGGTGTGCAGCTCCTCGGCGAGCTGGTCCAGGACCCGGCCCGTGAAGGCGTGCGGAAGGACGTTCACCTCAAGGTTGAACTGCCCGAGTTCAGTCTGGAAATCACGGCTCGCGATGCGTCCGAGAACCTCCTCGTTTATCATCCGCGGCATTCCCTCGGCGTCCGCGAGGTTGAGTTCGATCTCCAACCCCATCAGGTTGCGGGGACCCTCGAACCGCTGCTGCTCCAGCAGGCGGTCCAGCGCCTGGAGGCATTGGCGGAGCTTGCTCCGGTAGCGCCGGCGGTCCGGGAGATCGAACCCGTCGGCCGCGACCTTCTCCCCCATCGATGTGTCCCTCCTCGATCGGCAGTGCCTCGATAATGCCCCACGCAGCGATCAACAACTCCCCCGGAGTACCGCGGCGAACAGATCAGGCCGGTGTTTTCTCACGGCACATTCCGGCGGCATGCGGTAGCCTGAGACGGCTTCCCACTCTGCGTGACCGCGAGCACGGAACGGAACGCCACCGCAGGCGCGAACGGAACACGACGGCGAGTACGACCGGAACCGGCCGACCGGGCGACGGCCGGACGTGCGCCCCCGGAGAACCGGTACCTCCGCTGCCGGGTGAGGTACTTTCCTTTTTCGGCGAGATTTCTCCTTGTGCGGCACACCCGAATCGAGTAGCGGAAACGTCTCGGGAACAAATGTCGTATAAACTCCGCCTTGAGGCCGTGACGTGACGTCACTCGGTCCGGGTCCCGCTTTCCCCCGCCCGGTTCGGGCGTGCCTCCGGGCTGCCGACGACGCCGTCGGGACTTCTCCGCGCACCCCTTCATGTCTCCCCGAGTGAGAGGCGACCCGCCATGCCCCTGCATGCTCACCCGGCTCCCGCAGCCGCCCTGCGCAGCGTTCTCGCCGCGCTCGGTTCTCCGACCGCCGCGCTCCGTGGTGCCCCGGCCCGGGCCGAGACATTCGGCGAACTGCAGCCCGAACTGCCGCTGCCGGTGTACGTCCTGAGCGGCATCACCGGCCCCGGGGGGCCGCCGAGCCCCCGGCTGACCGGCTGGCGCTTCCTCCTGCGCGGCTCCCACGGCACGGTGGGCACCGCGGAGGCGATGCTCACCGCCGACGGCTGGACGTTCTCGCACTTCGGCGAAGGCCCCTACGTCCGGTCGACGGCGTCGGCGCTGCGGCGTGCCGACGCCCTGCCCACCCCGCACCAGCCCCGGCTGCTGTCCGTGCCGGAGCTGTACATGCTCACCCTGTGGCTGCACAGCGATCCGGCCGCGGACGCGGAGGACGGCACGCTGTCCCGGGACGACCTGCTGGTGCCACTGGCGCCGGCTCCCCCGGGCATCGCCCCCGACCTCCCCCAGCGCGTCGACACCCTCCTGCCGCTGCTGACCCACCGCCTGGTGGCCGCCCCGGTCTAGGGGACGGCCCACGGCACCGGTGCCCCGCGACGAAGGGAACGAGCGTCCCGGTCGCGGGGCACACGTGTGCGCACGCTCCCCGCGTCGGGCTAGTCACTTCCGGCCATGCCACCGGCCCATGAGGATGACCCGCCCGGGTGACAACCGCTCCGGTGGGGGACGCGTCTTCCCTCGAGGAGGTCGGCTGCGGGGAAATCCCTGCGAAACGCCCTCCACAGGACGACACTGGGGATCACGAGCACCGACCCGGGGGAGCGGCCGGATGACGACGCACAGCAGCCGCAGCACACCGACCACACCGCATCGAGAGAACCGAGAGCGCACCGTCATGTGTCAGCATCAACCACCCTGTCCCTCCGCCGACTCCGCCGACCGAGAGGCGGCTCATCCCGTGGCGCACCACCCGGAGCAGGGGTGGAGCCTCCTGTGCAACGGTGTCGTGCTCTTCGACGACACCGGCGAGCTGCTGCCGGACGGGCAGATCATCGCTCCGCACAAGCCGCTGGACACCCACGAGGTGACCACCGCCGCGTAGCCGGAGCCGGGACGCCCCCGCGCGTGGGGGCGTTCCCCGGCCGGCGGGGGCGGGCGGCGCTTCGCGCACCGCGCCGAGCACGACGACAGGGCCCGGCCGTCGGGACGGCCGGGCCCTGCGCTGCTCGCCCGGGGGTCAGCCCTCGTAGTCCTCCAGCGGGGGGCAGGAGCAGACGAGGTTGCGGTCACCGAAGGCGCCGTCGATGCGGCGCACCGGCGGCCAGTACTTCCCCTCGGCCACGACACCGGCCGGGAACGCGGCCTCCTCACGCGTGTAGGAGCGGTCCCACTCGCCCGCCAGCTGGGCAGCCGTGTGCGGTGCACCGCGCAGCGGGCTGTCTTCGGCGCTCCACTCCCCCGCGGCGACCCGGTCGGCCTCGGCGCGGATGGCGATCATCGCATCGCAGAAGCGGTCGATCTCGGCCAGATCCTCGCTCTCCGTCGGCTCGATCATCAGCGTCCCCGCGACCGGGAAGGACATGGTCGGGGCGTGGAAGCCGTAGTCGATCAGCCGCTTGGCGACGTCGTCGATGCTCACCCCCGTCGCCTTCGTCAGCGGGCGCACGTCGATGATGCACTCGTGCGCGACGAGCCCGTCGGGGCCGGTGTAGAGCACCGGGTAGTGCGGCTCCAGGCGCTTGGCGATGTAGTTCGCGCTCAGCACGGCGACCTGCGTGGCGCGCCGCAGCCCCTCGGCGCCCATCAGCCGCACATACGCCCAGGAGATCGGCAGGATGCCGGCCGAGCCCCAGGGGGCCGCGGAGATCGGGCCGATGCCGGTCGCCGGGCCGGCCTCGGGCTGCAACGGGTGGTTCGGGAGGTAGGGCGCCAGGTGCGCCCGCACGCCCACCGGGCCCACGCCCGGGCCGCCGCCGCCGTGGGGGATGCAGAAGGTCTTGTGCAGGTTCAGGTGGGAGACGTCCGCGCCGAACTTGCCCGGGCGCGCGAGACCCACCAGGGCGTTGAGGTTGGCACCGTCCACGTAGACCTGTCCGCCCGCCTCGTGCACGGCGGCGCAGATGTCGGAGATGTTGTCCTCGAAGACCCCGTGCGTGGAGGGGTAGGTGACCATGAGGACGGCCAGCTCCTCGCCGTACTGCTCGATCTTGGCGTGCAGGTCGTCGGTGTCGACGTCGCCGTTCTCACCGGTCTTGACGACGACGACCTTCATGCCCGCCATGACGGCGCTGGCCGCGTTGGTGCCGTGGGCCGAGGACGGGATGAGGCACACCGTGCGCTGCGTGTCCCCGTTCGCGCGGTGGTAGGCGCGGACGGCGAGCAGTCCGGCCAGTTCGCCCTGGGAGCCCGCGTTCGGCTGGATGGAGACCCTGTCGTAGCCGGTGACCTCGGCGAGCCGCTCCTCCAGCTCCCGGATGAGGGTGAGGTAGCCCTCGGCCTGCTCGGCGGGGGCGAAGGGGTGGAGCGCCCCGAACTGCGGCCAGGTGACCGGCTCCATCTCCGTCGTCGCGTTGAGCTTCATCGTGCACGAACCGAGCGGGATCATGCCGCGGTCGAGCGCGTAGTCCTTGTCGGCCAGGCGGCGCAGGTAGCGCAGCATCGCCGTCTCGGAGCGGTACCGGTGGAAGACGGGGTGGCTGAGGAACTCGTCGTCGCGCAGCAGGTCCGCGGGCAGCGCCGCCGCGCTGGTCTCGTCGAGCCGCGCCACGTCGGCGGTGACGCCGAAGGCCCGCCAGACCGTGGTGAGCTGCTCACGGGTCGTCGTCTCGTCGCAGGCGACGCCCACGTGGTCGGCGTCGGTCAGGCGGAGGTTGACGCCCCCCTCGCGTGCGGCGGCGACGATCTCCGCGGCGCGGCCGGGCACGTAGGCGGTGACGGTGTCGAAGAAGGCCTCCTCCGTGATCTCGACGCCGCCCTCGCGCAGGCCGGCCGCGAGCAGGGTCGCGTAGCGGTGCGTGCGGCGGGCGATGTCCCGCAGGCCGTCGGGGCCGTGGTAGACGGCGTACAGCCCGGCCATGACCGCGAGCAGCACCTGCGCGGTGCAGATGTTGCTCGTGGCCTTCTCGCGCCGGATGTGCTGCTCGCGGGTCTGCAGCGCCAGTCGGTACGCCTTGGTCCCGTCCGCGTCCACGGAGACGCCGACCAGCCGTCCCGGCAGGCTGCGGGCGAACTTCTCGCGCACGGCCATGAAACCGGCGTGCGGGCCGCCGAAGCCCATCGGGACGCCGAAGCGCTGGCTGGAGCCGACGGCGATGTCGGCGCCCAGCTCACCGGGCGAGGTGAGCAGGGTGAGCGCCAGCAGGTCGGCGGCGACGGTCACGATCGCGCCGAGTTCCCGCGCCTGGGAGATCACGGCCCGCGGGTCGCGGACGGCACCGGAGGCCCCGGGGTACTGGAGCAGCAGACCGAACACGCCGCGCTCGGCGATCTCGGCCGGGATGCCCTCGGACAGGTCGGCGACGACGACCTCGACACCGGTGGGCTCGGCGCGCGTCCGCAGGACGGCGACGGTCTGGGGGAGGCAGTCGGCGTCGACCAGGTAGACGCCCTGCTTGACCTTGCCCACGCGGCGGGACAGGGCCATCGCCTCGGCCGCGGCCGTGCCCTCGTCCAGGAGGGAGGCTCCCGCCGTCGGCAGGCCGGTCAGGTCGGCGACGACCGTCTGGAAATTCAGCAGTGCCTCGAGACGGCCCTGCGAGATCTCCGGCTGGTACGGGGTGTACGCGGTGTACCAGGCCGGGTTCTCCATGACGTTGCGCAGGATGACCGGCGGGGTGAAGGTGCCGTGGTACCCCAGGCCGATCATGGAGTCGAGCACCTGGTTGCGGTCGGCGAGGGAGCGCAGTTCGGCGAGCACGTCCGCCTCGGAGCGCGCGTCCGGCAGCCCGAGGCGCTCGGTGCTCTTGATGACGTCGGGCACGGCCGCGGCCGTCAGCTCGTCCAGCGAGCCGTAGCCGACGTGCGCGAGCATCTTCGCCTGCTCGGCGGCGTCGGGGCCGATGTGGCGTCGCTCGAACGGCGTGCCGCCCTCGAGTGCGGAGCGTGTGGTGCGATCGGTGGTCATCTGCGGAGGCCTCCTGGTCTGTACGACCTGCGAGGGACACCACGGCGGGTGCCCGGACGGCCTCCCCCTCTGTCATCTCAACCTGAGAGTTTCACCGGAACCGCCCCAGGGGACGTCCGGCTTTCACCGTCGGTGAGGAGGGACCTGTGCACCGTGGCGCCCGCGGCCCGCCCTGCTTTCCAGAGTGACCTCGTCCGCACGGTACGTGTGCCTGAGAGATTCCGGGGAGGATTTGCTCCTTCGGCGCCCCCGGCACCTGCTCCGGAGGGCTCTCCCGCGCGGGGTCTACAGCCGCTTACGAGCCTACCAGCGGCCGGTCGAACAGCGACGGGCCGTCGGCTCGACTGGCCATTCCGCGCAATCTGTCCTTTGGTGGTGACAGGACCCGGTGGTGGTGTGACGACCAGGGGGCGGTCGGCCGGGCCACCACGTGCCATTCCATGGAGGAACCGTGCAGACCGACATCGACCCCCGAACCCTCATAGGGCGCAAAGCGTTCGACCGCGACGGCACCAAGATCGGCACCGTCGACGAGGTGTACCTCGACGACGCGACGGGCGATCCCGAGTGGGCGGCGATCCGGACGGGGCTCTTCGGACGTGACGCTTTCGTGCCGCTGCGGCCGAGCGAGGTGGTCGAGGAGGCGCTGCGGGTGCCCTACACCCGCACCCTGATCAGAGAGGCCCCGGACTTCGGGGTGGGACGCCATCTCTCCCCCGAGCAGGAGCTCCAGCTCTACCACCACTACGGCCTGGATATCCCCTCGGCCGGTGAGTCGGCCCCGCCCGCGGAGGGCGAGGACTTCGGGCGGCTGGCGGGCGGGGACGAGTAGCCCGCGGGCGGGGTGTGGCTCGCGGGCGAGGAGACGCCCGCGGGCGCGTCGCTGTGCGCTGCCATCGGCGCCAGGGGCAGCGGCTCGGCGCTCTCCAGCGCCGGGTCGTCCGCACGGAACGTCCGCACCCGCCCCGGAGGGGAACCGGGCTCCTCGAACCGGACGGTGACCCGGCCGAGCCCACTGCCCTGCACCCAGCCGCGGCCGAACTCGCGGTGCCGGACGTCCAGACCGGGAAGCCATCGCCGGGCGCCGGGCGCCGGCTCCGGGGCCGCGGGGCCGGGGCCGGGGCCGCCGGAAGGGACACCCGGCTCACGGGCGCGCGCGTCCGCCGACGCCGCGGAATCGGCGCCCGGCCCGGCGGGAGCCGCCTGGGCGAACAGGTCCTCCTGTGTGAAGTCGGCCAGACCGCTCACGCCCACGCCGAGCAGCCGCACGCCCGCGGTGGTGTCCACGGCGGCCAGCAGCCGCGCGGCCGCCTCGCGGATCACGACCGGGTCGTCGGTGGGGCCCCGCAGCGTCTCCGACCGGGTGAGCGTCGAGAAGTCGTAGCTGCGGACCTTGACGACCACCGTCCGGCCCGAGCGCCCGGCCGCCCGGAGCCGGGCCGCGCACCGCTCGGCCAGCCGCCGGGTCTCCAGCTCGACGCGGGAGCGGTCGGTGACGTCGATGTCGAAGGTGTCCTCGACGGAGACGGACTTCGAGGCCCGCTCGGCCACCACGGGACGCTCGTCGATCCCGTGGGCCATGGCGTACAGGCCGCTGCCGTGCGCCCGGCCCAGCAGCCGCAGCAGCTCATCCTCGCCTGCCTCGGCGGCCTCACCGACGGTGGTGATCCCGGCCCGGCGCAGGGTCTCCGCGGTGGCCGGGCCGACGCCGGGCAGCGTGCGCACGCTCAGGGGCGCGAGCAGCCCCCGCTCGGAGCCGGGCAGGATCGTCACCAGGCCGTCGGGCTTGGCCTGCTCGGAAGCGATCTTCGCGATCATCTTGGAGCCGGCGAGGCCGACGGAGCCGCTGAGCCCCGTCGCCGCCCGGATGTCCGCCCGCAGCCGCCGGGCCGTCTCCTGGGCCGCGTGGGCGTCGGGCGGGGTGCCTCCGGCCTCCAGGTCGACGAAGGCCTCGTCGAGACTGAGCGGCTCGACCAGCGGGGACAGCTCGGCCAGCAGCGCCATCACGATGTCGCTGACCTGCCGGTAGAGGCTGAAGCGCGGGGTGAGGTAGGCGGCGTTGGGGCAGCGCCGCCGGGCCTGACCGGTGGGCATGGCGGAGTGCACGCCGAACGCGCGGGCCTCATAGGAGGCCGTGGCCACCACGCCCCGCGGCCCGAGCCCGCCGACGACCACCGGCTTCCCGCGCAGGCTCGGCTTCGCCGCCTGTTCGACCGCGGCGTAGAACGCGTCCATGTCGAGATGGAGGATCGTCGGTGCGCCTCTCACACCCCTGATGGTCCCGCACGGCACTGACACCCGGCCGTGGGGGCGCGCAGGGCGTGTGACCGCGTCAGCCCGCGCGGTTGCGCCGCCGGGCCAGCTCGTCCCCCGGGTGCTCTCTGACCAGGGTCTCCCCCGTGTCCAGACGCTCGGCGTGCAGCTGGGACAGCGCGGCCTCGACGTCCCGCCAGACGACGCCCACGGCGATGCCGAAGACGCCCTGACCACCCTGGAGGAGGTCCACGACCTCGTCGGGCGAGGTGCACTCGTAGACCGTCGCGCCGTCGCTCATCAGCGTCATCTGGGGCAGGGCGTCCAGCTCCCGGCTGCGCAGGTGCTGCACCGCGGTACGGATGTTCTGCAGGGACACGCCCGTGTCCAGGAGCCGTTTCACGATCTTGAGGACGACGACGTCGCGGAAGCTGTACAGCCGCTGTGTCCCGGAGCCGGAGGCCGCTCGCACACTCGGCTCCACGAGCCCGGTGCGTGCCCAGTAGTCGAGCTGCCGGTAGGTGATGCCAGCCGCCGCGCAGGCCGTCGGGCCGCGGTAGCCGAGCCGCTCGCCCTCGTTGCCGCCCACGGCGGCGGGTTGCTCACCCACGGGCCGCGTGGCGGCTTGGTGAAGCGGAAACGGGCCGTTCGTGGCCTTGCCGTCGCCGGTGCTGGTCACGCCGACCCTCCATCCCTTCACGCCCCTGCGGTGACGCCGCCGGAACCTGCCTCCATGAAGGTAGGCAGTCACCCGGGGTGCGTCAACGATCGCCACACTCGGCATGCCGGGTGACAGTCATCCCAAGAGTGGTTTGACCTGTTGCGGTGCCGGGTACAGGCAGGGGCTGCTGCGAGGGCGGGCCCTCACACCGCACGCTCACTGGCTGCTGGTGCCGAAGTCCTCGGGCGAGATCTGGTCGAGGAACTCGCGGAACTTCTCCACCTCGTCCTCCTGCTCGTCCGGGATGGCGATCCCCGCGTCGTTCAGCACTCCGTCGCTGCCGTAGATCGGCGTACCGGTGCGCAGAGCGAGTGCTATCGCGTCGGACGGACGGGCGCTGACCTCCACCCCACTGGCGAACACCAGTTCGGCGAAGAACACACCGTCCCGGAGATCCGTGATGCGGACGGCGGTGAGCTCCTGGCCGACTGCCTCCAGCACGTCCTTGAAGAGGTCGTGAGTGAGCGGGCGTGCCGGGGTCATGCCCTGCTGGGCGAAGGCGATCGCTGTCGCCTCCCCGGGGCCGATCCAGATGGGGAGGTAGCGGTCGCCTCCTACTTCGCGCAGAAGCACGATCGGCTGGTTGGAGGGCATTTCGACCCGGACACCCACGACGTCGAGCTCGTTCACATTGCAACCCTAGGCGCTGCGCCGCCGGTTTGGGTAGTCGGGCACCCCCGACCCAGCCATACCGGGAGGAGTGAGCAGGTCACACGCGCTGCTCCCGCAGCGCCGTCTGGACGAGGGTGGCGTGCAGCCGCACGGCCAGCGTCGCCAGCTCCCTGGCGGTGGCCTCCGCACGGGCCCGGGTGCGCGCGTCGCGGTGCCGCCGCAGCGGCGCCACGACCTGCTCCACGAATCCGGCCTCCCGGTCGGCCGCTGCCTTGACCGCCCGCAGGTGGCGGGGCTCCAGACCGAACCGGCCCAGGTCCGCCACCAGGCGCGCCACCTCGACCGCCTCGGCGGGGTAGCCGCCCGTCCGCGCCGGGGCGAGCAGCCCGAAGGACTCCCACTCGCCGAGCTGCTCCTCGCTGATGTCGGCCGCCGCGAGCAGCTCGGACCGGTCCATCCGGCCGGCGTCGGGGGCGGCCAGCGGCGCCGCGGCACCGTCCAGCAGATCACGTGGCTGGGCCGGGCCGGGCAGGCTCACCTGCTCGCCCCGGTCCATGGCGGCCACCTGCTCACGGATGACCTTCAGCGGCAGGTAGTGGTCGCGCTGCATCCGCAGGACGAAGGCAAGCCGCTCCACGTCCCGCTCGCTGAACTTGCGGTAACCGGACGGGGTGCGCTGCGGTTCGACGAGGCCTTCGGACTCCAGAAAGCGGATCTTTGAGACCGTGACCTCGGGGAACTCCTCACGGAGCCGGCCCAGCACGGCGCCGATGCTCATCGGCCCGTGTTCCGAGGGGCCGTCCTCCCCGGCGGTGGCGCCCGACGAGGCGCCACCCGACGATGTGTGCAGCATGAACCTTCCCTGGCGGGTCGTGCGTCAGATACCTCGCTGGTGGGCGAAGAACACCAGGCGGAACTTCCCGATCTGCACCTCGTCACCGTTGCTCAGCGCAACGGAGTCGATGGGCTCACGGTTGACATAGGTGCCGTTGAGGCTGCCGACGTCGGATGCCGTGAACGTGCCGTCCGCCGCACGCCGGAACTCCACATGCCGACGGGAGACCGTCACGTCGTCCAGGAAGATGTCGCTCTGCGGGCTGCGCCCCGCCGTCGTCAGCTCGCTGTCCAGCAGGAACCGCGCGCCGGCGTTGGGGCCGCGGCGGACCACCAGAAGCGCTGACCCGGTGGGCAGGTTGTCGATGGCGGCGATCGCCTCGGGCGACAGCATCGGCGTCTGGCCGGTGGCCTCCGCGTCGTACGCCTCGAGCCCGCTGATCGAGATCGTCGACGTCGTCTCGGAGGGGCGCTCGCCGACCGGGGCGCCGCCGCGCAGCGGGGCACCGCAGTTGGAGCAGAACCGGCTCGACTCGGCGGCCCGATTACCACACCGTGAGCAGATCGGCACGCCGACCCCTCCACCCGCAGTTGAGGTTGATGGTGCCTGGGAACCTATGCGCGCGGCCGTGTCCTGGTCAACAGAAACCCCGCCCATCGCGGCGGAAGTACCACCATGCGGGGCATTCGGCTCAGGACGGAAGAGCGGGCGCTCGTCCTCGGCGGGGGGCGACTGCTCGCCCCCCGAACCGTGCTTCGGGGCACGGTGTGCGCCACCGGCGTCCTTGCGCTTGCCGAACAACTTCGAAAGAAAACTCACGGGCGATTCCCCTCGCACGAAACAGACCCGCCCGCGGGGCAGGACAGAGCCTTGATGCTCACACAGGCCACAGCGGACACCCGGACAACGTCCGCGGCCAGTAGACAGTTTCCCTCACCGGACGACAGCAGCGCCCGCCGACCCCTGAAAAGGATCACCGGCACCTCACTGCGATGACGACCGACCGTGTTCGGGCCGCTGCGGAGACACCACGGCGTCCACGACCACGTTCTCGGACGGGGTGATGGTGACCGTCGCCCCGTCACCCTGGAGGCTCTGCACGACTCCCCCAGGGATCTTGAGTGCCGGTTCGAGGTCCTGCGGGCGACCGATGACCTCGAAGACGTACGGCGGTGAGACCGACTGTCCGTCGACGTTCACACCGCCTTCCGCGTTGGTGAAGTACGTGTCCGCCACGACCCGTACGTCGTTGATCTGCACGGCCTCCGCGCCGGCTGCGCGGAGCTCCTGGATGGCGTCCAGCAGCCGGTCCGCCTCGACGACGTCGTCGGGACCGCTGATCCGCACCTCGATGCCCGGGCCCCGCGCGGCCACCGTACCGGCCAGGATACCGAGTTGACGGTCCCGTTCAGCCCGTTGCCGCCGAGCCTCCTCGGCCTGGTTCGAGCTGTTCTCCAGCTCCGACCGCTGATTCTCCAGCAGCTCCTTCTCGCCTTCGAGCCGCGTGGTGCGGCCGTCCAGCTCGTCGAGGATACGCACCAGGTCCTCCTGGCGCGCGCCGCGCAGCGCGTTGTCCTCGCTCGTGGAGCGTACCTGGATGGCCAGGCCCAGTCCGAGGACGAAAAGCAGTGATGCGGCGATGAGTTGGTTGCGGTTCAGCCGTGGCGGCCACAGCCCGGCCACGAGACGCTGGCGACCGGTCATCTCCTCCGTGCCGCTGCGCTCGCCGCCCTCGGCGGACGCCTCGGCGGGCTCTTCAGCACGCTCCTCGGCCCGCGTCTCCGCACGCTCCTCCGCGCCGGCGCCCGCGCCCGTGTCCGCGTCGCGGTCCTGTGCCCGCCCGGCGCGAGCGGGTTCGCGGGGCCCGCCCCCGGGTTCTGCGCCCGGGCGCTCCTCGTCGGCCGGGCGCTTCGGCCCGCCCGGCTCCTGCTGCCTGTCCTCGCTCATACCCTCACGCCCCGAAGACGTGGCGCCGGATCGCGGCGGCGTTGGAGAAGATACGGATGCCGAGCACGACGACCACACCGGTCGACAGCTGGGCGCCCACGCCCAGCTTGTCACCGAGGAAGACGATCAGCGCGGCCACGACGACGTTCGACAGGAACGACACGACGAAGACCTTGTCGACGAAGATGCCGTCCAGCATCGCGCGCAGCCCGCCGAAGACCGCGTCGAGAGCGGCGACGACGGCGATGGGCAGATAGGGCTCCACCGCGGTCGGTACCACGGGCCGGAGCACCAGCCCCGCCACGACTCCCACGATGAGGCCCAGTACGGCGATCACGAATTACTGCCCTTTCCGCTGGTGACGGGCTCGGCGGTCCTGATGGTGAGGCTCGGCGCCGCGGGCAGCCGCACGTTCTCGCGCACCGAGAGGCGGGCCCGGATGTCGTAGTTCTCCTCCAGCACCTGGAGGTACTGGCCGTCGATGCTGGCCTCGAAGTCGTCGGCCAGCTCCTGCCCCGGCCCGACGGCGAGGATGCTGTACGGCGGCACGAGGGGCCGGTTGTCGACCAGTATGGCGTCGCCGGCCGCGCGGATGGCGGACAGGGCGGTCAGCCGCTGGCCGTTGATCGAGATGGCCTCCGCGCCGGAGGCCCAGAGGCCGTTGACGACGAGCTGGACGTCGCGGTCCCGGACCCGGCCGGTGTCGGAGAACCCGGTCGACTCCCGCGGCCCGTCGCCTCCGCCCCCGGTGTCCTCCGCGTCGTCCACGACGAGTTCCACCCCGGGGCCCTCGACGGGCGTGTCGCCCGCCAGCAGGCCGACCAGGTCCTCGGAGCCGTCTCCGTCGCCACCGAGCGCCTCGCGCTGCATACGTGCGACGTCCCCGCGCAGGTCCTGCACCTCCTCCTGCAGGTCGTCGGCCTCCTCGGTGCCTTTCTGCACCCGCTCGACGAGTTCCTCGCGCTCCTTGGCCGCCGCCGGCGCGTCGTACTGTGCCTGCGCCGCGCTCAGCGTGACGACGAGCGCGGCCAGGACCAGGCCGAAGGCCAGCCAGATCTTGGCGCGCAGTGTCCGCGGCAGACCCGCCCGCCCGGCCTCGCCCCTGCGGGCGGCCGCCTCTGCGTAGCCCTCGTCGAGGCTGTGCTCCATGACGTTGGTCAGCAGCGACATCGACGCGTCGGGTCGCGCGGGCCGCGACGCGGTGCTCCGTTCGGGCTGCTGCTGCGACATGCCGCACATCGTCGCACGTCGGTAGCCCAAGGGCCGAATGGGCCCTCCGGTGCGCCACCGGAGGGCCCGTCACGTCGGCGGGGACGGGAGGCTCAGCGGCCGGCGCCGTCCACCACGCCGGCCCACTCGTCCAGCAGGGCCTGGGCCGACGCGTCGTCCGGCCCCTCGGCCCACAGATGGGTGACGGCCTCCGCCGGGTCGGGCAGGACCATCACCCACCGCCCGTCGGACTCCACGACCCGCACGCCGTCCGTGGTGTCCACGAACCGGTCGCCCGCCGCCTCGACGACATGCCGCATCACCAGGCCCTTGACCGCCCACGGCGTGGCCAGGTCCCGGCGCACCACGTGGGCCCGGGGGATGCGGGCGTCGATCTGGCTCAGGGTGAGCTGCGTGCGGGCCACCAGACCGATCAGGCGCACGAAGGCCGCGGCCCCGTCGAAGACGGAACTGAACTCGGGGACGATGAAGCCACCGCGGCCGTCGCCGCCGAAGATCGTGGCGTCGTCGCGGCCGACCCGCGTGAGGTCGTCGGGCGAGGTCGTCGTCCACTCCACCTGCGTGCCGTGGTAGGCGGCCACCTGCTCGGCGATACGCGTCGTCGTCACCGGCAGGGCGACCCGGCCGCTGCGGCGCTCGGCGGCGATGAGATCGAGCATCACCAGCAGCGCGCGGTGGTCCTCGATGATGCGGCCCCGCTCGTCGACGAGCGAGAGCCGCTCACCCACCGGGTCGAAGCGGACGCCGAACGCCGCCCGTGCAGAGGCCACGATCTCGCCCAGCCGGACCAGGCCGGAGCGCCTGGCGTCACTCGTCTCCGTGGGACGCGACTCGTCCATGCCCGGGTTGATCGTCAGGGCGTCCACGCCCAGCCGGCCGAGCAGGCTCGGCAGCACCAGCCCGGCGCTCCCGTGGGACGCGTCCACGACGATCTTGAGCCCGGCCTCCGGCACGCCGGCGGTGTCCACCGTGCGCAGGAGGGCACCCGCGTAGGAGTCGAAGACGCTCGCCGGGAAGGAGAGGTCACCGATCTCGCCGGGGAACGCTCTGCGGTACTCCTGCCGGGCGTAGACGCGGTCGAGCTTCCGCTGACCGGCCTGCGAGAGGTCGGCACCGCGTTCGTCGAAGAACATGATGTCGACCGAGTCCGGCACCCCCGGCGTCGTCCGGACCATGATGCCGCCCGCGCTGCCCCGGGCCGTCTGCTGCCGGGCCACCGGCAGCGGCACGTTCTCCAGGTCCCGGACGTCGATCGCACTGGCCTGGAGGGCGGAGATGATCGCGCGCTTCAGCGCCCGGGCACCGCGCGAGTGGTCGCGCGCCGTCGTGACCGTCGAGCCCTTCTTCAGCGTCGTGGCGTAGGCGCTGGCGAGCCGCACCGCCAGTTCGGGCGTGATCTCGACGTTGAGGATGCCGGACACACCGCGGGCTCCGAACAGGTGCGCCTGCCCGCGCGACTCCCAGATGACGGAGGTGTTGACGAAGGCGCCGGCCTCGACCGTCTTGAACGGATAGACCCGCACGTTGCCCTGGACGATCGACTCCTCACCGATCAGGCACTCGTCGCCGATGACCGCCCCGTCCTCGATCCGGGCGGCACGCATCACGTCGGTGTTCTTTCCGATGACACAGCCGCGCAGATTCGTCTGCTCACCGATGTAGACGTTGTCGTGGACGACGGCCTTGTGCAGGAAGGCACCGCTCTTCACCACGACGTTCGAGCCGATGACGGAGTGTTCGCGGATTTCCGCCCCGCGTTCGACCTTGGCGTAGTCGCCGATGTACAACGGACCGCGCAGCACCGCCTCGGGGTGCACCTCGGCGCCCTCGGCCACCCAGACCCCGGGCGAGATCTCGAAGCCGTCGAGAGCGACATCAACCTTGCCCTCCAGCACGTCGGCCTGAGCCTTCACATAGCTCTCGTGGGTGCCGACGTCCTCCCAGTACCCTTCGGCGACATAGCCGTAGATGGGCTTGCCTTCCTTCATGAGCTGCGGGAAGACGTCTCCGGACCAGTCCACGGGCACATCCGGCTCGACATAGTCGAAGACCTCGGGCTCCATGACGTAAATGCCGGTGTTGACGGTGTCGGAGAAGACCTGGCCCCAGGTCGGCTTCTCCAGGAAGCGTTCGACCTTGCCCTCCTCGTCCACGATGGTGATACCGAACTCCAGCGGATTCGGTACCCGCGTCAGGCAGACGGTCACCAGGGCCCCACGCTCGCGGTGGAAATTGACGAGGTCAGTGAGGTCGAAGTCTGTCAGGGCGTCCCCGGAGATGACCAGGAAGGAATCGTCCTTGAGGGCTTCCTCGGCGTTCTTCACACTCCCCGCGGTACCGAGCGGCTTTTCCTCGTTGGCATAGGTGAGCTCCATGCCGAGTTCCTCGCCGTCCCCGAAGTAGTTCCGCACCAACGACGCGAGGAACTGGACGGTCACCACGGTTTCGGACAGACCATGCCGCTTGAGCAGTCTCAGGACATGCTCCATGATCGGCCGATTGGCCACCGGCAGAAGTGGCTTCGGCATGCTCGCGGTCATGGGACGAAGGCGGGTGCCTTCGCCACCGGCCATCACAACGGCCTTCATGTCGGTAACGTCCTCCTTCAAGAGACGACGATCGCACCGGCCAAGCCATGTGGGGGTTCCCGTCACGCGGGAAGCCAGCCCTCCACGATGCTGGGGAAGGCGCGGCCTAGCCGGCCGCAGCGTCCGCTGTGAGAATCCGGCGGACCTGGACCACGTAGAGGGTTCCTGCCCACCAGTAGAGCGCCGTACCCCACCCGGCGAACGCCCAGCCGAAAATCGCGGCGAGCGAGGCGACCCAACCGCTGCCATCGCTCAGAAGCAGCAGCGGGAACGCGTACATGAGGTTGAAGGTCGCGGCCTTACCCAGGAAGTTCACCTGCGGCGGGGCATATCCGCGCCGGTCGAGCAACCACACCATGACGAGGAGCACAACCTCACGGAGCAGCAGCACGGCAGTCAGCCACAGGGGCAGGATCTCGCGCCAGGTGAGGCCGACGAGCGTCGAAAGGATGTAGAGGCGGTCGGCAGCCGGATCCAGAATCCGGCCAAGGCTGCTGATCTGGTTCCAGCGGCGGGCCAGTTTCCCGTCCAGATAGTCGGTGACGCCGCTGAGCGCCAGGATGGCCAGGGCCCAGCCGTCGCGGTTCGGCCCGCCGAACTCCGGCAACAGAACCAGCCACAGAAAGACCGGCACACCGGCCAGCCGGGCCAGGCTCAACACGTTGGGGATGGTGAGGATCCGGTCCGTCTGGACGCGTGTCTCCTGAACCTCCACCCGGGCCTCCCGCGGGAACCGTGCCTACGCTGCTCCCCGACCCTACCGGCCCGGTCCCGCGCGCCGGACGCGGGGGCAGGGCCGAACGGACCCAGGACAGCAGAAAGCCCCGTTGGAATTGAATCCAACGGGGCTTCCCACAAAGATTGTTCG
>NZ_JABLSI010000051.1 GCF_019303475.1 Streptomyces sp. JJ38 | reverse complement strand
GCCGCCCACGTCCCGGGCGGCCGCCCCGCGCCCCGCGCCCGACCCGCGTACCGGGCCCGTGGCGGCCCCGTCCGCCCCGGCGGCCCCGTCCGCCCCGGCGCCGCACAGCGCCCGGGCCGTCTGCACCGGGTGCGGGACGGGCACCTTCGACGCGGACGGCTACTGCGAGCACTGCGGACGCGCCCAGCCGCGCGAACGGGACCACCTGGAACAGGAGTTGCCCGGCGTGGCCGCCGCGAGCGACCGGGGGCTGCGCCACCACCGCAACGAGGACGCCTTCGCGATCTCCACGGCGGCTCTGCCCGGAGCGCGTCCCGCGGTCGTCGCGATCGTCTGCGACGGCGTGTCGTCCTCCAGCCGCCCCGACGAGGCCTCGGCCGCCGCCGCGGAGGCGGCGCGCGAGGCGGTGCTGAACGCGCTGCCGCGCGGCGTCCAGCCGCCGTACGCCATGCACGAGGCGCTCGGCGTGGCCGCGCGGGCGGTGGCCGAGCTCGCCGACTCCGGGCAGGACGGCGACCGCAACGCCCCGGCCTGCACGATCGTCGGCTCGGTCGTCGCCGAGGACCTCCTGACCGTCGGCTGGATCGGCGACAGCCGCGCGTACTGGGTGCCCGAGGATCCGGCCGCCCCGCCCGCCCGGCTCACGGAGGACGACTCGTGGGCCGCGCAGATGGTGGCCGCCGGGCTGATGAGCAAGGCCGACGCCTTCGCCGATCCGCGGGCCCACGCCATCACCGGCTGGCTCGGCGCCGACGCCGAGGACTTCGAACCGCACACCGCGTCCTTCCGGCCGGAGACCCCGGGGGTCGTCGTGGTGTGCACGGACGGCCTGTGGAACTACGCCGAGTCCGCCTGGGAGATGGCCGAGGCCGTCCCGGCCGACGCCCGCGCCCGGCCGCTTCCGGCGGCCCAGCATCTGGTCAGTCACGCCATCAAGGGCGGCGGGCACGACAACGTAACAGTGGCCGTCATCCCGTTCCCGGCCACCGCGCCGGGGGCAGGATCGGCCTGAATGTGCAACTCCGGGGGGAGAAGCGAGCCATGGCCAATTTCGCCAAGTCCAACGTGCCGCGGTTCTCGGTCGACGTCTACCAGAACCCCTACCTGCCCGCGGGCGCCCGGGAGGTGGACGCCATCGTCACCGTGACGGCGACGGGCGGCGGGACCAGCGGCGGGCTGCCGCTGCCGAGCTCGGCCACCACCGCGGGTCCGGCCGACGCCGTCGGCGGCACGGCCGCGGCGCCCCCGTCGGCCGCCGTCGTGCTGATGGTGGACTGCTCGGGCTCGATGGACTACCCGCCGGACAAGATGCGCCACGCCCGTGACGCGACGCGGGCCGCGATCGACGCCGTGCGCGACGGCGTGGGCTTCGCCGTCGTCGCGGGCACCCACGACGCCCGGGAGGTCTACCCCGGCGACGGGCGCCTGGCCGTCGCCGACGACTCCACCCGGGCCGCCGCGAAGGCCGCGCTGCGGAGGCTGAACGCGGGCGGCGGCACGGCGATCGGCACCTGGCTGCGGCTGGCGGACGAGCTGCTGGCCTCCTCCGAGGCCGGTGTACGGCACGGCATCCTGCTCACCGACGGGCGCAACGAGCACGAGGAACCCGAGGCGCTGCGGGCCGCCCTGGACCACTGCGCCGGGCGCTTCACCTGCGACGCGCGCGGCGTCGGCACGGACTGGGAGGTCAAGGAGGTCACCGGCATCGCGACGGCGCTGCTGGGCACGGCGGACATCGTGGCCGACCCGTCCGGTCTGGCCGAGGACTTCACCGGCATGATGGCCGCCGCCATGGGCAAGGAGGTCGGCGACGTCAACCTGCGGCTGTGGACGCCGCAGGGCGCCGAGACCGCCTTCGTGAAGCAGGTGGCCCCCACGGTGGTGGATCTCACCGACCGGCGGGCCGAGGCGGGGCCGCGGGCCGGGGACTTCCCGACGGGCTCCTGGGGCGATGAGTCGCGCGACTACCACGTGTGCGTCCGCGTGCAACCGGCCGCCGTCGGGCAGGAGATGCTCGCCGCCCGGGTCTCGCTGGTGCGGCCCCGGCCCGGCAGCGCCCCCGAGGTGCTCGGACAGGGCCTGGTCAGGGCGCTGTGGACGGACGACGTGGCCGCCTCCACGGCGATCAACCCGCAGGTCGCCCACTACACCGGGCAGGCCGAGCTGGCGCGGGCGGTCCAGCAGGGCCTGGACGCGCGCAAGGCGGGCGACGAGCACCGGGCCACGGCGAGACTCGGCAGGGCCGTGCAGCTCGCGGCCCTCTCCGGCAACGGGGAGACGGCCCGGCTCCTCGCGAAGGTGGTCGACGTCGTGGACGAGGCGGCGGGTACTGTTCGACTCAAGGCGAGGGTCGCCGAGGCGGACGAGATGACGCTGGAGACGCGCTCCACCAAGACGGTGCGGGTCAAGAAGTCCGCCGACTGACAGCGCACGGAGGGGGAAGCCCGACATGCCGACTTGTCCGAACGGCCACCAGTCGGTGGCCGACGACTGGTGTGAGGTGTGCGGACACCGGATGACGGCACCCGGCGCACCCCCGGCCCCCGGCCCCGTCCCGCCGCCCCCGGCGCACCCCGGCGGCCCCGCGCCCGGCGGACACGGGTACGGCTACCCGGCTCCCCCGCCGCCGCCTCCGGCCGCCGCCCCCGGCTACCCCGGCGGGCCGCCACCCCCGCCCAGCCCGGGGATACCCGAGGCCGAGGCCCCCATGCCGCCGGGGCCGACGCAGCAGACCGAGCTGTGCCCGCAGTGCCGTACGCCGCGTGAGCCCGAGGCGCCCTTCTGCGAGGAGTGCCGCTACAACTTCCTCACGCAGTCCCCCACTTCCTACGCGCCCCCGGCCCCGCCGCCCGGCTTCCTCCAGCAGGCGCCGCCGCCCGTCTACGAGCCCTCCCGGCCCTCGCAGATGAACCGGCCGGCCGAGCCGATCCCGCAGCAGGCGCAGCCGCACCCGCAGCAGCACGCCCATCACCAGCCGCACGCCGGGCCCGAACACGACCAGGGCGACTGGAACCTGGCCCCGCCCTCCGCCGCCGCACCGCAGCAGCCGGGCGGCTACGGCTACCCGGGCGGCCCGGGCGCCCCCGCGCACGGCACCGGCTGGATGGTGACGGTCGGTCCCGACCGGGAGTACTTCGCCGCGATGATGCAGCGCAGCGGTCCGGAGGGCGCCTCGCTCAACCTCCCGGCCTACTCACCCGAGCAGCAGGTGCCGCTCACCGGGCAGCAGATCTCCGTCGGGCGCAGACGGCAGTCCACGGGGGAGGCGCCGGACATCGACCTGTCCCGTCCCCCGGAGGACCCGGGCGTCTCGCACCAGCACGCGCTGCTCGTCCAGCAGCCGGACGGCGGCTGGGCCGTGGTCGACCAGGACTCCACCAACGGGACGACGATCAACGGCGCCGAGGAGCCGATCCAGCCGTTCGTCCCGGTGCCCCTCAGGGAGGGGGACCGGGTGCACGTCGGTGCCTGGACGACTCTGACGGTCCGTCGGAGCTGAGCCCGGGGCCGTCCCGCAGTCCCTCGCCCCCGGCGGGCCCGGTGGAGCGCGGCAATCGCCAGCGGTCCGGCCCCCGGGGCTCGTCGAGCCACGCCCAGGCGCCGTGGACGTCGGCGGTCACCCCGTACCGCGACCGCTCCGGGTGACCGGCGCGCTCCCACACCGCGTAGGCCTCCCGTCCGCTGAGCGCCGACGCGGTCAGGCCGCGCAGGAACCGGAACGTGTCGGAGCCCGCCGCTGTGCCCGGCACCCCGCCGTCGTCCCGCTCCCGCCGCTCCGTCGCGGCCGGCGTCCCCGGCGCCGTGGCCGCCGCGCCGCGCAGGGGCACGAAGAAGGCCGCGGTGTCCAGGAACCGGCCCTGTGCCCACGGCCCTTCCTCGCCCCGCTCGACGCGCAGCAGGACGAGCCCGGTGGAGAGCGGGGTGAGGACGCGCGCGCCGGACGCGCACTGCTCCAGCCAGGCCCCAGGGACGGTGTCCACGGCGCAGGTCGCGATGATCCGGTCGTAGGGGGCGCGCTCCGGCCACCCCAGGGCACCGTCCGTCGTGACCACCGTGACGGGGAAGCCCGCGCGCCGGAGACGGGTACGGGCGGCGCCCGTGATCTCCGGGTCGAGGTCGAGCGTGGTCACCCGGTGGGCGCCGAGCCGGTGCGCGAGCAGGGCGGCGTTCCAGCCGGTGCCGGTACCGATCTCCAGCACCGTCATGCCGTCGCGGACCGCCAGCTCGTCCAGCATCCGCGCCATCAGCGAGGGCTGGCTGCTGGACGAGATCAGCTCGCCGTGGCGGAGCCGCGTGGCCAGCGGCAGGTCCTCGTAGAGGCCGTCCCGCCAGCGCCGCCGGGCCGCCGGGTCCTCCGCGTCCCCGGAGCGCCGCTCGTACCCGGCGAAGCCCGGCACGAAGTACTCCGGCACGAACAGCTCCCTCGGCACCTCCGCGAACGCGTCACGCCAGGCGCGGTCCGGCAGCGCTCCCTCGGCCTCCAGCAGCCACAGCAGCTCGTCCCTGCCCATGTCTCCACTCTCCGGCCCCCGGACCGGCGGCGCGAGGGGGCCGAACTCCGTTCGAACGCGTGGGATAGCGTCCCCCGCATGACCACTGACGCGGCGATAACGGTCGAAGGGCTGCGCAAGCGGTACGGGGAGGTTCAGGCGGTCGACGGGGTCTCCTTCACCGTCGACCGCGGCGAGTTCTACGGCATCCTCGGACCGAACGGCGCGGGGAAGACAACCACGTTGGAGATCGTGGAGGGGCTGCGCCGCCCCGACGAGGGCAGCGCACGGCTGCTGGGCGAGCCGTCCTGGCCCCGGAACAAGCGACTGCTCTCCCGAATCGGCGTGCAGCTCCAGGCCTCCGCCTTCTTCGAACGGCTCACGGCCCGCGAGCAGATCCACACGTTCGGCGACCTCTACGGCGTCCCCCGGGAACGCGCGGACGCCATGCTGGAACGGGTCGGGCTCGCGGAGAAGGCCGACGTGCGGCAGGACAAGCTCTCCGGCGGACAGGAACAGCGGCTGTCGATCGCCTGCGCCCTGGTGCACGACCCCGAGCTGGTCTTCCTCGACGAACCCACCACCGGACTCGACCCGCAGGCCCGGCGCAACCTGTGGGATCTGCTCCGCGACATCCAGGCCGAGGGACGCACGGTGGTGCTCACCACGCACTACATGGACGAGGCCGAGTCCCTCTGCGACCGGGTCGCCGTCATGGACCGCGGCCGCGTCCTGCGGGTCGGCCCGCCCGCCGAGCTGATCGGAGAGCTGGGCGCGGCCTCGCTGGAGGACGTCTTCCTCCAGCTCACCGGACGGGAGTACCGCGAATGACCACGCAGCGCACCTCCGACGGCACAGAACGTACCGACGACACCGGCAGAACGGGCGGTGCCGGCCACACCGGTGGCGGGCCCGCCCGGTCCTGGGCGGACCGCACCCGCTCCTTCCGCAGCCTGTCCCGGGCGATGGCGCTCGGCCTGCTGCGCGACCGGGCCGCCGTCTTCTTCCTGCTCGTCTTCCCGCTGATGTTCCTGGTGCTCTTCGGCACCCTGCTCAAGGACTCGGGCACCTCGGAGTCCCGGGTCGTGCAGGTCGGCGACGTGGCCGTGCTGGACGACATGCCCGAGAAGCAGCGCGCGCAACTCCGGGGCGTGCTGGAGGTGGAGAAGACCGACGGCTCCGAGGACGCCCTGGACGAGGCGCTGGAGGACGTCCGGCACGGAGACGTCGACGCGGCGGTCTTCGAGCGGGACGGCGAGGTCGAGCTGCGCTTCTCGGCCGCCGACCAGGTGCGGGCCGGAACCGTCCACTCCGTCCTCGACTCCGTCGTGCAGCAGGCCAACCAGGCCGCGACGGGCCAGCCGCCCGCCTTCCGGCTCACGGCGCAGAGGGTCGAGGACGAGTCGGTCAAGCCGATCCAGTTCCTCACCCCCGGCCTGCTGGGCTGGGCCGTGGCGATGGGCTCCGTCTTCGGACCGGCGCTCAACCTGGTGACGTGGCGCAAGAAGCGCATCCTGCGCCGCCTGTGGCTCTCCCCCGTCGGCGTCACGTCGGTCATCGGGGCCCGGGTCGGCATCAGCCTCGCGCTCGCCCTCAGCCAGTTCGCGATCTTCGTGGGCATCGCGACGCTGCCGTACTTCGGGCTGCGGCTCACGGGCGAGTGGTGGCTGTCCGTTCCGCTGGTGCTCACCGGCTCGCTGGCGTTCATGTCCATCGGCCTGCTGGTGGGTTCCTGGGCGAAGACGGAGGAGGCCGCCAACGGCCTGGCCCAGGTGATCGTGCTGCCGATGGCGTTCCTCTCCGGAGCCTTCTTCCCGCTGGACACGGCACCGGCCTGGGTGCGGACGGTCGCGGAGTTCCTGCCGTTGAAGCACCTGGCCGACGCGATGCAGGGCGTGCTGTCGCGGGGCGAGGGCTGGGCCACCGCGCTACCGGTCATGGCCGGGCTGCTGCTGTTCGGCGCCGTCGTCACCCTGCTCGCCTGGCGGCTCTTCCGCTGGGACGACGCGTAGGGGGTGCGGTCCCGTCGCCACGGGGGCGGGACCGCTTCCCCGCGCATCTGCGACCATGGGGTGCGTGATGGAGATTCCGCGAGGCACCTTGCAGACGCAGACGTTCTTCGAGCAGGTCGGCGGCGAGGAGACGTTCCGCCGGCTGGCGAAGCGCTTCTACGAAGGCGTCGCCGAGGACGAACTGCTCCGTCCCATGTACCCGGAGGAGGACCTCGGCCCGGCGGAGGAACGGCTCGCGCTCTTCCTCATGCAGTACTGGGGCGGCCCCCGCACCTACAGCGAGCACCGCGGCCACCCGAGGCTGCGGATGCGGCACGCCCCCTTCCGCGTCGACCGCGCCGCGCACGACGCCTGGCTGCGGCACATGCGGGACGCCGTCGACAGCCTGGAGCTGCCCGCCGAGCTGGAGAAGCAGCTCTGGAACTACCTGGTCTACGCCGCCAACTCGATGATCAACACTCAGGGCTGACCGCCCCGACGGCCGCGGCCCCGGTACCAGCCGTCGCACGGGCGGCCACGCCCGAGCGCGAGGGGCGCGGAGGCCACGCCCGAGCGGCTCACGCGGGCGTGACGGAGAGCCCGGGGGGACGGACGGATCGCACCACGACCGAGCCGAGCGGCGTGGCCAGCCGCAGCCAGGGCCCGGCGGAGGACAGCCCGAGCGGCTCCGAACCGCCGAGGAAGCCCAGCGCGTAGGCCGCGTGCGCGGCGCGCAGCGGCAGCCCGGTGCGGCCGAGCGGCCGGGACCAGATCTCGTCCGCCAGCGCGTCCAGCTGCTCGCGGGTGCGTTCCGCCGGTGCCAGGGCCTCGGCCCTGCGGCGGAACTCGGCCACCGCGGCGGCGGCCACCGAGCGGACGGCGTCGGGCGGCAGCCCGCCCAGCCGCTGCCAGCCCCCGCGCGGGGGCAGCACGCCGGCCCAGGGCGGGCCGGTGACGGGTGCGGGCACGGGCAGCGTGCCCGCCCGCTCGTCGAGCCGCTCCAGCAGCTCTCCGGCCGCCACCGTGGTGTCCAGCTTCAGCTCCGGGTCGTCGAGCCGGGCCGTGCGGACGGCCAGGACGTCGAAGCGCGCGGGGCGGGCGAAGAGCGCGAGAACGCCGCCGCCCGCCTGGAGGCGGACGGCCGCCGTCTTCTCCCAGCGCACCAGGCGCTGGAGGAAGGCGGCCACTCCGGCCGCCTCGGCCGCGTCAGCGAGCCTGGGGATCGGCCGGGACATGGCTGCTGTCATCGAGGTAGGGCTCCAGGAAGGACCGCTCGGCCTCACTCAGCCGGCGCGGGCGCCCTTCCTTCAGGTCGTACGCGACGACGACGGTGCTGGCCCGTGCGTAGACCGCCGTCGCGTCCTTGATCTCGTAGCCGACGGTCACCGAGGCACGGCTGATCTTCGTCACCCACGTCTCGATGTCCACCGGTTCGGGCCGGTGGACGAGGGGACGCAGATAATCGATCTCGTGCCGGGCCACCACGGCCCCGCTCGTGAAGGCCTCGGCGTCGGCCTCCCGCGCCAGCCGGAACATGAAGTCGATGCGGGCCTCTTCCAGATACCGCAGGAAGACCACGTTGTTGACGTGTCCGAACGAATCCATGTCCGACCAGCGCAGGGGACAGGCGAAGTGATGCCGCACGTCAGCCCCGGGTCAGCTTCTTGTACGTCGCGCGGTGCGGACGGGCCGCCTCCGGGCCGAGCCGCTCGATCTTGTTCTTCTCGTACGACTCGAAGTTGCCCTCGAACCAGAACCACTTGCTCTCGCCCTCGTAGGCGAGGATGTGGGTCGCGATGCGGTCGAGGAACCAGCGGTCGTGGGAGACGACCACGGCGCAGCCGGGGAAGTCCAGCAGCGCGTTCTCCAGCGAGGAGAGCGTCTCCACGTCGAGGTCGTTGGTCGGCTCGTCCAGGAGGAGCAGGTTGCCGCCCTGCTTGAGGGTGAGCGCGAGGTTCAGCCGGTTGCGCTCACCGCCGGAGAGGACGCCCGCGGGCTTCTGCTGGTCCGGGCCCTTGAAGCCGAAGGCGCTCACATAGGCCCGCGAGGGCATCTCGACCTGGCCGACGTTGATGTAGTCCAGCTCGTCGGAGACGACGGCCCACAGCGTCTTCTTGGGGTCGATGTTGGCCCGCGACTGGTCGACGTAGGAGATCTTGACCGTCTCGCCGACCTTGATGTTGCCGCCGTCCGGCTCCTCCAGGCCCTGGATCATCTTGAACAGCGTCGTCTTGCCGGCGCCGTTGGGGCCGATGACGCCGACGATGCCGTTGCGCGGCAGGGTGAAGGACAGGTCGTCGATGAGCACCTTCTCGCCGAAGGCCTTGGAGAGGTTCTCCACCTCGACGACGACGTTGCCCAGGCGCGGGCCCGGCGGGATCTGGATCTCCTCGAAGTCCAGCTTCCGGGTCTTCTCCGCCTCGGCGGCCATCTCCTCGTAACGGGCGAGCCGGGCCTTCGACTTGGCCTGACGCCCCTTGGCGTTGGAGCGGACCCAGTCCAGCTCCTCCTTGAGGCGCTTGGCCCGCTTGGCGTCCTTCTGGCCCTCGACCTTCAGGCGAGCCTGCTTCGTCTCCAGGTACTTGGAGTAGTTGCCCTCGTAGGGGTAGGCCCGGCCGCGGTCGAGCTCGAGGATCCACTCGGCCACGTTGTCGAGGAAGTACCGGTCGTGGGTGATGGCGACGACGGTGCCCGGGTACTTGGCCAGGTGCTGCTCCAGCCACTGCACCGACTCGGCGTCGAGGTGGTTGGTGGGCTCGTCGAGCAGCAGCAGGTCGGGCGCCTCCAGCAGCAGCTTGCACAGGGCCACGCGCCGCTTCTCACCACCGGAGAGGTTGGTGACGGGCCAGTCCCCCGGCGGGCAGCCGAGCGCGTCCATGGCCTGCTCGAGCTGGGCGTCCAGATCCCAGGCGTTCGCGTGGTCGAGCTGCTCCTGGAGCTTGCCCATCTCCTCCATCAGCTCGTCGGTGTACTCGGTCGCCATCTGCTCGGCGATCTCGTTGAACCGGTCGAGCTTGCTCTTGGTGTCCGCCACACCGTCCTGGACGTTCTCCAGCACCGTCTTGGACTCGTCGAGCGGCGGCTCCTGGAGGAGGATGCCCACGCTGTAGCCCGGTGACAGGAACGCGTCGCCGTTGGAGGGCTGCTCCAGGCCCGCCATGATCTTCAGCACGGTGGACTTGCCGGCGCCGTTGGGGCCCACGACACCGATCTTCGCGCCCGGCAGGAAGCTCAGGGTGACGTCGTCGAGGATCACCTTGTCGCCGTGCGCCTTGCGCGCCTTGCGCATGGTGTAGATGAACTCAGCCAAGAGAAACCGTCCGGCAGTCTGGTAGGTGTGAAGATGCGGGGCCCCACACGGGGTGTTATCCATCCTGCCGTACGGGACGCCTCGGGCGGAAACCGGCCGCCGGCCGTCCGCCCGAGGGTGAGGACTTTGCCACGTCGTGTCTACTTCTCGTCGCCCTCCGCTTCGGCGCCGTCCCCGGCGTTCTCCGCTCCGGTGTCCGGGGTCGTGGCGGACCCGGCTCCCGGCTGGGGCTTGCGGCGGACCATGAGCACGGCCAGCCCGCCCAGTGCCAGCAGCCCGGCGGCCAGGCCGACCAGCAGCGGCACGTTGGTACCGCTGCCCGTCTCCGCCAGGTTGACCTCACCGTCGCCTCCGCCGACGGTGACGGGCTCGTTGTGGACGGTGAGCCCCGCGTCCTGCGGCTGCGCGGCGATCGTCTCGCAGTCCAGCACGCCGGTGAAGGTCCGCTCGAAGCCGCCCGGGCCGGTGACGGTGATGCCGTAACGCTGGTCCTCGGCGACCGGCACCGTGGCCGTGTCCGTGGCCCCGGCCGGTATCTCCAGCTCCTGCTCGCCGAGCGCGAAGGTGAACGGCGCGTCGCCCCGGTTGACGACGGTGACGGCCACCCCGCCCCGGGCGCAGTCGCGCCGGGCGGAGACGGCGGGTGCCGCCCCCTCGGCCGCCCAGCTCGTGACGGCGGTCGCGGTGACCGCGGCGTCGCTCGACCCGGCCACGACGAGCGACTGACTCGCCGCGTGGGCTCCGGTACCGACGAACGTCCGGCCGACCGGGACCGGCGTCGTCGCCTGGACCGTGAAGGCCCCGCCGCCGTCCTCCGCGTCATCGGGCACGTCGAACCACAGCTGGGTGCCGTCGCGGCCGGCCGTGACCGCCTTCCCCTGGGCGTCGACGACGCGGACGCCGTGCCGGGCCGCCTCGGGCCCGGGCGCGACGCTGACGGCCTGGGCCGTGGTGCGTATCGTCACCGGGCCCAGCAGCTCCCCGGGACGGCCGGAGACGACGGGCGACTCCAGCCGCACGGCGGGCGCCGGCTCCTCCAGCTCGCGGGCCTGGCGCTCCAGGTGGTCGGCCAGCCGCTCCGCGTCCGGGTGGACGGCGGTGACGTCGGGCCGCTCCCCGGACTCCGTGCGCTCCGAGTACCGCCAGATGGCCACCTGGGTGCCGGCCGCCGCGGTCTCCGGAGTGAGCTGCCGGGCGCCCGCCTCCTCGGCCAGCTCGGCCAGGTTGTCGACCTGGGGATAGGAATGGCGCAGGATCCACCGGATCTTCCCGGCGTCCGCGTTGCCCTGCAGGGAGGAGGAGCGCCAGGGCACCTCCGCGTACCGCGCGTCCTGCTGTGTGGAGCTGTACATGTCGATGCCGTACGCCAGCAGGCTGCCGCCGCCGGTCACCGACATCTCGAACAGTCCCGCCCCCGTCTCGATCACCGCCCCGTCGTGCCGGATCACCGCACGGTCGTGCACGTTCAGTCCGTCCAGCGTGGCATGGGCGCCCCCGTGCTGCGGTTCCCCGGCCCCGGCGTCCCCCGCCGCCGCCGTTCCCGCCCCCACTGCTGTTCCCGCTGCCGCGAGCAGCCCCGTGAGCAGCCCCGCCACCGCGCGACGGGCGGCAGCCCGTCCGCGTATCGCTCTCATTGCTGTCCCCTCGTCAACCCCGTGGTCTGCGGAATCGTAAGGATCAAGCGCAACACGATCCCCGATTTTCACATTTGCTACGCGCACCGCAGCGCAATCGTTATCGCCGAAAGCCGCGAACGCGGACACTTCACCGACCGCTCCCGGCGGAGGCTTCCCCTCCGCCTCGACGCCCCGTCAGCCCGTCGGCACCGGGTCCGACCGCGCCTCGCCGACCTCGGCACGCGGGGCCGCCGCCCGCACCCAGGCCGAGGTGCCGCGCGTCAGATCGTGGCCGACGGCGACGGCGTCGATCGTGGCGACCGTCCACCGCTGCCCCTCGCGCTCGGTGTCCTGCACCCTCAACCTGCCGTGGACGACGAGGGGTTCACCGACGCTCACCGAGGCCGTCAGATTGTGGGCGAGCGCGCGCCATGCCCAGACGGTGTAGAAGCTCGTCGCCCCGTCCGCCCAGAGGTTGCGCTCGCGGTCGTACCGCCGGACCGTCGAGGCCAGCCGGAAACGCACCGCCGGGCACCGGCCGTTGTCCCGGAAATCCGGCTTCGTCGCGACGTTCCCCACCACCGTCACCATCGTCTCGTTCATGCCGACTCGCCTCCCCGTCCACGTCTCGCCGGGCCGCCCGCGGGACCGGTCGCAGACCATGCTGGCGCGAACGGCAAATCCCTGCCGGAGCCTGTGGACTACTGGCCGGTTGTGGACAACCCGGCCACGGCGAGACGGCGGACCCGCCACCACCACGACGAGCCCGCCACCGCGCGGCGGCATCGCTCACGCGGTGGCGGGCTCGCCACGCCGTACGGCCCCGGGGCTCACCCGCCGTCCGGACCTCCCGCAGCGATGACGTACTGTCCGCGCACCTCCCGGTAGCGCAGCAGCTCGGCGGCCACCGGCTCCAGCACCCGGGTCCGGCCGCAGGCCGCCGCCAGCCGCCGCAACCGCTGCTCCTGCGCGGCCCCGTACTCCTGAGCAGGCGCCCGGGCCACCAGCCGGCACGCCCAGGCCAGCAGCGGCGAGGCCACGGCACCGCCGGCCAGCAGCCCGGCCGGCACCCACGGGTCGACGGCGAAGACCCCGAGCAGCGTGCCCAACAGCCAGCCCAGGCCGACGCACTGCACGGCGAGCAACGCGGCCTGCCCCGCCGCCGCGGCGGTCCACCAGCGCGGCCGGGCCGGTTGCGGCGGCAGCCCGGCACCCGCGACCGCCTCGTCCAGCGCCGCCGGAAGCCCCTCCGCGCCGCGCCAGGCGGCCTCTCGCACGGTGCGCGCCCACGGTTCGGGCAGGCCGCGGCTCGCGTCGTCGGCGAGCGAGCGCACGGCCTGGGCGACCACGGGCCGGGCCACCGGGTGCCCGGGCTCGGTGGCCTCCTCGGCCGCCGGGCCGCCCAGCGGCTCCCCACGCCGCTCCGCCCGGCGGCGCGCGTACCAGTGGGCCAGCCCGGCCCACGGCGTGCCACAGGTCCGGTCAGCGTGGCGCAACCATGTCCGCTCGGCCGTGCGCCCGACGGCCGCGGCACCGGCCGCCGTGCCGAGGCGCTGCTCGAAGTCCGTGCGCACCCCGTCGGTCAGGCCCTGGGGCGGCTGGACGCCGTCGGTGATGTACACCGGCCGCAGCCCGGTCATGGCCAGGTCCACGTCGGCGGCGAGCCGACGGGCGGCGGCGGTGCGAGTCAACACCAACTCCGCCAGCACCGAACGCAGTTCCCTGACCCCCTCGCCGGTGAGCGCGGAGAGCGCGAGCACCTCGGCGCCGGGCTCGCCGTGTTCGCCGAGGGCCATGCCGTCCTCGTCCAGCACCCGGCGCACGTCTCCGAGCACCTCCTCGGTGGCCTCGGCGCCAAGCCGGTCCGTCTGGTTGAGCACCACGAGAGTCACCTCGGCGTGAGCGGCGAACGCCTTCAGATAGCGCTCGTGCAGCACCGCGTCGGCGTACTTCTCCGGGTCCACCACCCAGATGATGGCGTCCACCAGCCCCAGCAGCCGGTCCACCTGTTCGCGGTGCTCGACCACCGCCGAGTCGTGGTCGGGCAGGTCGAGCAGGACGAGACCGCGCAGGGCGAGCTGCGAGGCGTCCCGCAGGTGGGCGCGGCGCCGGGCCCGGACGGGGACGCCGAGCCGCTCCAGCAGCCCCTCGGCACCGGTCCGGTCGGTCGTCGTCTCCCAGACGCAGGCCACGGGGCTCGACGTCGTCGGCCGCCGCACGCCGGCCTCGGCGAGCTGGGCCCCGGCGACGGCGTTGAACAGGGTGGACTTCCCGCTTCCGGTCGGGCCCGCGATGGCCACGGTGGTGTACTCCCGGGAGAGACGACCCCTGGCCTCGGCGGCTTCCAGCACCCGGCCGACGTCGGCCAGTTCCTCCGCCTCCAGCCGGGCCCGGGAGAGACCGATCAGCTCGCGCAGCGCGTTCAGCCGCTCCGACAGCCCCAACTCGCGGCCGGTGGTCCGGCGGACGTCCCCCGGCGAGGGGGCCTCGTCCGGTGTCTGTGGGAGCGGCCCCGCGGCGGCGGGCGCGAGGCCCGGCGGCTCCGGGGCCTCCCCGAAGGCCTCCGGGGGCAGGGCGGGCTCGGTGACGTCCGGCGACGGCTCGGGCCTCTCCTCCGGGTGTTCCGGGCCGACGGGCGCGCCCGGGGCCGGGGCCACCGGCGTCACCGGAGCGGGCTCCGGCGCGAACGGCAACGGGTCGCCCGCCACCCCGCTCTCGTGCGGACCGGGGCCGGACGCGGGGACGGGGCCACCGGCCGACGGCGCGGCGCCGGACAGGGGCGCGGGCCCGGGAACGGACGCCGGGCCGGGCGGTTCGGCGGGCCGGAAGCCCGCCGGACCCCCGACGACGGTCCCGAACTGCACGGCGGCCCCGGAGACCGTCCCCGCCGCGGGCCAGGGCCGCGGCCCGGATCCGGCGGCGGCCTCGGTCCCGGCGGGCTCCGGCCCGGCGGACTCGGCCCCGGCCTCGGCCGCAACTCCCGGACCGGGCCCGGCCGCGGCCGCCGGAGCGGGCCCGGCCGCGGCTCCCGGGGCGGGCCCGGCGAGCCCGCCACCCCGGCCCCCGTCGAGCACGGGTACGGGATACGGGCGGGCGCGACGGGCGATGAGTCCGTCGTTCCAGCGCTGCGGCCCGGTCTCGGCCGGGGGCGTGCCCGTGCCGTCCTCGTGGGTCTCCCCCGGCGATCCCGTCACGTCGCTCACCTCTCCCTCTGCTCCTTCTGGAGTACGGACAGTGCGGCGATCAACTCGACCTGCTGCTCGGGGCCGACGTCGAGCTCCTCCAGCGGCGCCAGCCGCCGGGCGCGCTCGCCGCGCAGGGCGCGGTGGACGGAGGTCTCCAGCAACTCGGTGCCGCGTTCCCGGAGCCGGATGGTTCCCGGGACTCCGATGATCTTGTGCAGGGCCTCCTCCGCGGCCTGGCCACGGTCGCCGCCGAGCAGGGCGGCCGAGAGGAGGGCGGCGACCTCCTCGGCCGTGTACGAGCCGCCGCCGTCGGCCCGGAAGGCCTCATCGGCCAGCTCCTCCAGGCAGCGCCGCCAGTGACGGACGACAAGCCCCATGCGGTCGGCGACGGTGGCCCCGCCCGCCGTCACCGACGTCGGCACTCCGGAGGCGCCGGGCTCCTTCTGCCAGGCGCGCGCGATCTGCTCCTCGGCCCCGCCGACGGCTCCGGAGAGCAGCGCGGCCAGCCCGTCCGCGCAGGCGTCCAGCAGTTCCTCGCCGCTGCTGTCGAGGGGGAAGCCGCGCCAGTGGGCGACGGTGTCCCCCGCGAGCAGCTCGCCGCCGGCGACCTGGCGGCGCACCCGCTCCCCCGCGGCGTCGTAGGCCTGCTCGACGTGGGTCATGAGGCGGACGGCGGCGGCGTGCTGGGCCGCGGCGGCCGCGGCCAGCTCCGGGACGCGGGTGCGCAGCGAGTCGAGCGCGCCCCAGGCCGTCCGGTAGGCGGCCCGGCCGCGGGCCGAGGGGTCCTGGGCCCGGTGGGCGAGCCAGGCCCGCAGCGGCTCGACGGCCGTCGTCGGCAACAGCCCGCGGCCGCCGCCGGCCGACTCGGGCAGCTCGGGGATCGTGAACCGCGGGACGTCGCCGAGTCCGGCGCGCTCCAGCAGGGCCGCGTACTGCCGGGAGACGTCGACGGCGATCTGGTGGGGTACCCGGTCGAGGACGGTGGCCAGGGTGACGTCGTACTCCTTCGCGGTGCGCAGCAGGTGCCAGGGGACGGCGTCGGCGTACCGGGTGGCGGTGGTGACCAGGACCCACACGTCGGCCGCGCACAGCAGTTCGGCGGCCAGCTCGCGGTTGGCGGCGACCAGCGAGTCCACGTCGGGGGCGTCCAGAAGCGCCAGTCCGGCGGGCAGCGCGTGGGTGCACTCCACCACCAGCGTGCCGGACTCGGCGGCGGGCTCCTCGCCGTCCTGCGGGGCCTCGCACCGCGTCAGCCCCGGCAGCACCCGGCCGTCCGCGAACCAGCGGCGGTCCTCGGGGTGGCAGGCCAGGACCGGGGTCCGGGTGGTGGGCCGCAGGACGCCGGCCTCACTGACCCGGCGTCCGACGAGCGAGTTGACCAGGGTGGACTTCCCCACGCCGGTCGAGCCGCCGACGACGGCGAGCAACGGCGCGCCCGGTTCGCGCAGCCGTGGCACGAGGTAGTCGTCGAGCTGGGCCAGCAGTTCGGCCCGCGACCGCCGTGCCCGTTCGGCACCCGGCAGGGGCAGCGCACAGCGGACGGCGGCCACACGCTCACGCAGTACCGTGAGCGCCTCGAGCAGTTCGGTCCGTGCTTCCAAGATCGCCACAAGACGAAGAATGCCCAAATCTGACTGGTTTTTGAAGCCTATTCAGTCAGATATGGTCCGATTTGACCCGTGTGGAATCGGACCCAGGGGACCCCATGGGCATAACGAGTGCACAACACCCGCCAGTCGCCCCGCGGAAAACCGATGCGGGAATCGCACCCGGCTGCAATCATCGGAGCGCTTCACGGAACCTCCACACCGTGGCGCGCGCGTGAAGCATCCAGGAGCCACCGGGGCCGCCTCTATCCTTGGATGGGAACGGTCCGGGGGCTCCACCCGATGCGCGACCATGACGGGCCCCCGTAGCTCAGTGGATAGAGCAGGTGCCTTCTAAGCACTTGGCCGTAGGTTCGAGTCCTACCGGGGGCGCCACCCACTGTCGGCTGGCGATGTTTGCGCAGGCCAGGAGCCATACGACCGGGCCGGCCCCAGAATCGGGCGTCGGCCCCGGCCGGGCGTGGAGCCCGGACGGGGCCGCTGGGCCACATGTCCGGGCCGCCCGGAGCGCCGGGCTCAGGCGGCCTGGAGGAGCTCCGCCCGGCCGAAGAGGAGCGCGTAGCCGCGCGGGAGCCGGGCGAGCACGCGGTCGAGGATGTCGTGGCCGGCGAGGCGGGCCACAAGGGTGAGGACCGTGCCCGTGTCCCAGCGCCTGGTGGCCGGGGTGCCGCCAGTGCGGTCGGCGAGGTCCTTCACGAAGCCCCAGCCGGTGAGCGGCTCGGCCGCGGGTGGCTGGGCGGTGAGAACGCGGGCGGCCTCGGCGGGGAGACACGCCGCGAGCTCGTCGCGCTCCGGGCCGGTGAGCTGTCGGCCGAGCGCGGCCAGCACCGCCTCGACGACGTTCTGGGCCTTGTCCCGGGTCGGGTACGCGCCGTCGTACCGAACCTTCGCCAGCAGTTGCTCGTAGGTCATGCCCGGGGCTGTGGCCGGTTCCGGCTGCGTGCGCATCGGAAGGCGGTTCCTTTCTTCTGTTCTTCGGTTCTTCTGTTGGCTCTCCGTTGCCTCGGCCGCCTCTGGTCAGGCGCGTCCGGGGCGGCCGAAGAGGAGGTCGTAGCCCGGCGGGAGCTGCAGCAGGACACGGCGGGTGAGGTCGTCGCCCGCCGCGTCGGCCGCCACGCTGAGGACGGCCCCGACATCCCAGGCCGCGGTCTGCTCGGTGGCGCCCTCGATCCACGCGGCGGTCGCCCGGACGAACCGCTCGGGCGACAGGGGTTCGGCGGCCTGGAGCGGGTTGAGCAGGATCACGGCGAAGGTCTCCGGAAGCCGCGCGGCCAGCTCGGCGCGCACCTCGCCCACCAGGTGCGCGCCGAGCAGGGCCAGCACGGTGCGGGCCGCACGCTCCGCCTCCCGGTGGCTGTCGTACTCGCCGCGTTCCCGCACCTGTTCGAGGAACACCTCCCAGCGCATGACCACCATCACTCCTCCCTCGCGGGACGGGAGGGCGGGGAAGCGCGGCCCCGCCCTCCGGCTGGGTTCTCGCACCGCCGCGGCGCCGGTCTCAGCCGCGGATCTCCCTGCGGCCGCCGCCGATGGCGATCTTGCGCGGCTTGGCCCGTTCGGCGATCGGGATGCGCAGCGTGAGCACGCCGGCGTCGTAGTCGGCGCTGATGCGTTCGGTGTCGAGGGTGTCGGCCAGCATCACCTGGCGGGAGAAGACGCCGAGGGGGCGCTCGGAGAGCTCCATCTGAACGTCCTCGGCCTTCACTCCCGGACGCCGCTCGGCCTTGACCGTCAGCATGTTGCGTTCGACGTCCACGTCGATGGCGTCGGGGCTGACGCCCGGCACGTCCAGGGCGATCACGTACTCGTCGCCCTCGCGGTAGGCGTCCATCGGCATCGCGGAGGGCCGGGACCAGGTACCGCTGGTGTCCAGGAACTGCTGGGTGAGCCGGTCGAGCTCGCGGAAGGGATCGGTGCGCATCAACATCACGTACACCTCCATCACGGACAAGAGTGCCAATGCGCTGGGTCTGCCTCTCTTGTACCATGTCATCGGAAAGACGACAACTGAAGGTGTCAACGAACCGATGACGTGGATCGCGCGCTAGCGTGCCACCGCTCTGCCCGAACCGCCGAAGGAGACGTCCATGAGCGCAGCGGACCGATCCGGCCCGGACCGCCCGCACGGCGAGGCCCCCCACCTGTCCCTGGCTGCCGCCGAGGCGGCCCTGTCCGCCATCGACCGCGCCGTCCGCACCGCCCACGGCAGCGGCGACGGGACGGCCACGGCCTCCCGGGCGGAAGCGCCCCGAGGCCCCGGAGGCCCCGGGGGCCCCGGGGGCGAGCAGGGGGATCCCGAGCAGGCGCTGGCTGCCCTGCTGCTCCTGCGGGAGCTGCGGGAACGGCTGGCCACGTGGGAGCCCGCGCTCATCGAGGCGGCGCGCGGGGCGGGGGCGAGCTGGGCCGAGCTGGCTCATCCACTCGGCGTCGCCAGTCGGCAGGCCGCCGAGCGCCGGTATCTGAGGGTCCGCCCGGGCGCCGCCGGAAGCACCGGAGAGCAGCGCGTGCGCGCCACGCGCGACCGCCGGGCGGCCGACCGCACCGTCACGGCCTGGGCCCGGGGGAACGCCGCCGATCTGCGCAGCCTCGCCGGGCAGATCACCGGGCTCACCGACCTTCCCGACCCCGCGCGGCAGGTCCTGGCCCGTCTCACCGGAGCGCTCGCACACGACGACGCCGCAGGTCTCCTCGGCCCTCTCGCGGCCACCCACTCCCATCTGCTGCCCCGGCATCCGCACCTCGCCGCCCGGGTGGAGACCCTGACCGGCCAGGTCGACGCGCTGCGCCGGGACAGTGACGACGGCCGGGGGGCGGCCGGAGACCCACAGGCGCCGTAACCACCACACGGGCACGGTGGCCCCGGCGACCGCGCCCCGGCCGGGGCGTCGCGGAGGCGGCGTCAGGAGCCGGGCATATCCGTGCCGTTGCCCGGTCCGTCGTCCGTGCCGCTGCCCGATCCGCCGCCCGATCCGTTGCCTGCGCCGTCGTCCGCGTCGTGGTCCGGGGCCGGGCGCTCCCTCAGGTGGCCGGCGAGTTCGTCGCGGGAGACCCTGTCGCGGTCCAGCTCCCTGACGCGATAGGACGTGCGCCCCACGATCTGCGCGGTCACCGGCACGGTGGCGAACTGGAACAGCGCGACGAGCAGCAGTGTCGGGACATCGCCCGCGGGCACCTGGAACGCGGCGCCGTTCAGGGTGAGCAGGACGCCGACGGTCTGGGCCTTCGCGGCGGCGTGCAGCCGCGTGGAGGTGTCGGGGAAGCGCAGCAGGCCGACCGCGGCGAGCAGGCAGAACAGGACACCGGCGAGCACCAGCACGATGCTGGCGACGTCGAGCACGAAGCTCACCGGATGCGCTCCTTCTTCTCGATGACGTGGGCCGCGGTCACCGAACCGATGAACGCCAACAGGGACAGGACGAGCAGCAGCGGAAGGACGGACGCCTCCCCGTGCGCCGCGAGATGGACGGCCATGCCCGCGACGATCATGGTGACCAGCGCGTCCAGGGCCACGATCCGGTCCAGGGCGCCGGGGCCGCGCAGGAGCCGCACCACGGTCAGCCCCCCGGCCACGGCGAGCAGGGCCATCGCGAGGGTGTAGAACACGGTCACGGCGTCTCCTCCGCTGCCTCGGGTCGCCGTCCCAGGGCCCGCACGACCCGCAGGTCGACGGAGCGCACCCGCCGCCGGACGCGTTCCGCGCCGGCGGCGTCCCGCACCGGGAGGGCGTGTACGTAGAGCGTGCGGCGGCCCCGGTCGATCTCCAGGACGAGGGTGCCGGGCGTCAGGGTCGTCAGGTTCGCCACGAGGGTCACCAGCAGGTCCGTGTCGGCGCGCAGTGGCACCTCGACGATCGCCACGTGGGTGCGCGGACCGTGCCGTACCGCCTCCCAGGCGATCACCGCCGCCGCGCCGATCGCACTCAGCAACAGATGGCCCACCAGCAGGACGACGCGCGCCGGGCGCACGGCGGCGGTCGTCACCGGGGGGAGCCGGAACACCAGCACGATCCCCAGCGCCACCAGGCCGCCGGAGGCGAGCACCGGAGCGCTCAGCGATCCCCACAGCGCCACCCAGACCAGCCAGAGCCAGCCGACCGTCCAGCCGTGGCGGGCGAGACGCGGGACCCGGTCGCGCAGGCTCATCCGTCCTCCCCGGGGAGGACGGCGTTCCGGTACGCCTCGGGCCGCAACAGGTCCTCGGCCGCCTGTTCCCCGACCCGGGTCAGCGGCTCGGCGAGGACGGCGACGAGCACGCCGGTGAGCGCCATCCCGGCCGTCGTCCCGAGCATGAGCAGGGAGCCCCGGCGGCGCGGGGACCGTGTGGGGCGGGCGTGGCCGGGGGCGGGCGCCGGTCCGGCCAGGGCGGAGTCGCCCTGGAGCGGTGGCCCGGTGCCGAAGGCGGCGTTCCAGATCTTGACCATGGCGTAGAGCGTCAACAAGCTGGTGAGCAGCGCCGCCCCGGAGAGGGCGTAGCCGGCGCCCCCGCTCTCGGCGCCCGCCCGCAGCAGCGCGAGCTTCGCCACGAAGCCGGAGAAGGGCGGGACGCCGGCCAGGCTCATCGCCGCCAGCCCGAACAGGGCGGCCACCGACGCGGCGGGGCCGGCCCGGGCGCGCATCCGGTGCAGGGCCGTGGTGCCCGTCTGACGGACCGCCAGGGCGGCGGCGAGGAACAGCGCGGCCTGCACCAGGATGTGGTGGACCATGTACAGGAGGGTGCCCGTGAGCCCCGGCACGTCGAACAGCGCGAGCCCGAAGAGCATGAACCCGATGTGGCTCACCAGGGCGAAGGACAGCAGCCGGTTGACGTCGTCCTGGGCGATGGCGCCGAGGATGCCCGTGAGCATGGTCGTGATGGCCACCACCGCCAGCAGCGGCCACACCCCCTCGCGGGGGAAGACGAGGGTCTGCGTGCGCAGCAGCGCGTACATCCCGACCTTGGTCAGCAGCGCGGCGAAGACGGCGGTGATCGGGGCCGGTGCCGTCGGGTAGCTGTCCGGCAGCCAGAAGTGCAGCGGAACCACCGCTGCCTTGATCCCGAAGACGGTGAGCAACAGCAGGCCCAGCGCGCCGCGCAGGCCCTCCGGGAGCCCGGCCACGCGCTCGGTGAGCTGGGCGAGCGTCACCGTTCCGGTCGCCGCGTACAGCAGCGCGGTGGTGGTGAGGAGCAGCAGCGAGGAGGTGAGGCTGACCACCGTGTAGGTCATGCCCGCCTGGGTGCGCAGGGCGCCGCCGTCCATGGTGATGAGCACGTAGGACGCGCCCAGCATGACCTCGAAGGCGACGAAGAGGTTGAACAGGTCGCCCGAGAGGTAGGCGAGCGCGATCCCGGCCACCAGGACCTGGTAGGCGGGGTGCAGGACGGCGGCGGTGCCGGGGCGGTCCTCGGTGATGCCCTGCCCGATGGCGAACAGCAGGACGGCGAGGGCGACCAGGACGGAGACGGTGAGCAGCAGGGCGGACAGCCGGTCGGCGACGAGAGCGATGCCGAGCGGCGGGGGCCAGCCCCCGGCGTGCAGGACGACGGGGCCGTGGGCGTCGGAGCGGACCAGCAGCGTGGCCGAGGCGGCCAGCACGGCGGTGAGGGCTCCCACGGCCAGCAGCCGCATGGGGGCGCCCCGGAGCCCGGCGACGGCGGCGCACGCGGCGAGCAGCGGGAGCAGGACGGGGAGGGCCGGGAGCACGCTGGTCACCGGGCCTCCTCGGGGGCGTCCCGGTCCTCCGCGGCAGCTCTGCGAGCCCGCGGGGTGCCGATGAGCCGGTCCCCCACGTCGTCCCGGACCTCGTCGTGGCCGGAGATCAGCCAGGAGCGGTAGGCCAGCGCGAGGAGGAAGGCGGTGAGCCCGAAGGTGATGACGATCGAGGTCAGGGCCATGGCCTGAGGCAGCGGGTCGGCGTACTCGGCGGTGGCCTCGGGGCTGCCCGGCCCGCCGGCGCCCCCCTGGACGACGGGCGGGCGCCCGGGCGGTCCTCCGGCGACGAGCAGGAGCAGGTTGGTGCCGTGGCCGAGCACGATGAACCCCAGGACGATGCGCATCAGCGAGCGTTGGAGCATCAGGTAGAAGCCGGCCGCGAACAGTCCGCCGACGACGGCGGCCATCGTCATGTCGAGCGTGCTCACGAGCGGCTCCCTCCCGTCCGCTCGGCCTCGGGGGCCCGGTCCAGGCTCACCCCGACGGCCGAGAGCAGCTTGAGCGTGACGCCGACGACCAGCAGGTAGACGCCGACGTCGAAGAACACGCTGGTGGAGAAGTGGACTTCGCCGATCCAGGGCAGCCGGGCGGTCGGCAGCGCGCTGGACAGCGGCTCACCGCCGAAAAGTCTCGGCAGCAGCCCGAGCCCGGCCATCAGCGCCAGCCCGCCGCCGGCGAGCTGTCCGGCCCCCACGGGGGACGCGGCGCCGAGGTCCGCCCGGCCGCCCACCAGGTACCGCAGCACGAACGCCTGTCCGGCGACGAGCCCGCCGGCGAAGCCGCCGCCGGGGCCGTAGTGGCCCGAGAAGAGCAGGAACAGCGAGAGCACGAGCGCCGAGGGGAAGAGCAGCCGGGTGATCACTTCGAGCAGCACGGAGCGCTCCCCTCCGGGCCTCTCGTCGGCGCCGGGCAGCCACCGCTCGCGCGGCTCGTCCTCGTGCGCCATGGGGGACAACGGCTTGTCGTCGGCGTTCGGCTCGCGCCGCTGCGGAGCGCCCCGGCTCCAGAGCCGGACGAGGCTCACCACGCCGATCGAGGTGACGAGCAGCACGGACACCTCGCCGATGGTGTCCAGGGCACGGAAGTCGACGATGATCGCGTTGACCGCGTTCTCCGCCCCGGTCTCGGCCAGGCGGCGCAGGTAGGCGCCCGCGGGTGCGGGGGCCGTCCGCGCCGACGTCGCCAGCAGCGCGAGCCCGCCGACGAGGCAGCCCACGGCCGCAGCGGCGGCGGCCCGTGCGGCACGGGCCCGCCGGGCGGTGCGTCCGGGGGTGAACCGCGGGGGCAGCCGACGCAGCACGAGGACGACCACGACCAGGGTCATCGTCTCCACCAGGAACTGGGTGAGCGCCAGGTCGGGGGCGCCGTAGAGGAGGAAGAGCGTCGCGACGCCGTAGCCCACCGCGCCGGCCAGCAGAATGCCCGTCAGCCGACGGCGGGTGACGACCACGGCGACCGTCGCGGCCAGGATGACGGCGGCCACCGGCACCTCAAGGCCCACCGCCCACGGCCTCGGGGCGTCCAGTGGCGGCAGTCGGCGGATCAGGGTCACCCCGGGGACGAGCACCACCGTGATCAGCAGCACGGTCAGGTAGACGGGCAGGGAGCCGACCTCGGTGTGCCGGGTCAGCCCGGCGGCCGTCCGGTCCAGCCCGGCGACGGCCCGCTCCTGGAGGCGCTGGACGTCGGGCAGCCGGGCGCGGGGCGCGGCGGCACCGGGGCGCAGCCCGGACCGGCCGAGGAGGAGATAGCCGAGCCCGCCGAGCGTCAGGGTGAGCACGGACAGACCGGCTGCCGCGGTCGGCCCGTGCCACAGCGCGAGCTCGTACGGCTTCCCCGGCCCGGCCGGATACGCGTCGGCGTAGGGGGCGACGGCGGCCTGGGTGCCGCCGTACCAGAGGCCGGTGGCGAGTCCGGCGACGGACAGCAGTGCCGCCGGTGCCACGTATCCGGCGGCGGCGCCGCGGTCCCGTGGCTCCGCGGCGCCGCCGAAGGCGCCCCGCAGGAAGCGGATCGCGTAGGCGACCGTCAGGGCCGAGCCCGCCACCACGCCGGTGAGCACCAGCGGGTCCGCCGCGAGCCCGCCGTGGACGAACGCCTCGTAGGCCGCCTCCTTGCCGAGGAAGCCGAGCGCGGGCGGTACCCCGGCCATGGAGGCCGCGGCGACGACGGCGACCACGGCCACCGTCGGCAGCGTCCTCGCGGCGCCGGAGAGTTCGCGCAGGTCCCGGCTGCCGAGGTGGTGGTCCCAGAGCCCGACGACCAGGAAGAGCGCCGCCTTGAACATCGCGTGCGCCAGCAGCATGACCTCTCCGGCCAGCGCCGCCGTCCGGGTACCGGCCCCCAGCAGCACGACGAGGAGCCCCAGTTCGCTGATGGTGCCGTAGGCCAGCAGCCGTTTGAGGTCGGTCTCGCGCAACGCGCGCCGGGCTCCGAGCACCAGGCTGACGAGGCCGACCGTGAACACCATGGGCCGCCAGGGGCCGACCTCCGCCAGACCGGGCGCCAGCCGGGCGACGAGGTAGACGCCCGCCTTCACCATGGCCGCGGCGTGCAGGAACGCGCTGACGGGCGTGGGCGCGACCATGGCGGCCGGGAGCCAGCCGTGCAGCGGCATCTGCGCCGACTTGGCGAACGCCCCGACGAGCACCAGCACCACGGCCGCCGTCACCGCGCCGCCCCGCGGCGGCTCCGCCACCAGGCTCGCGACGCCGTAGCCGCCCGCGGCCTGCCCGAGCAGCACGAACCCCAGCAGCATCAGCAGTCCGCCGGAGGTGGTGACCAGGAGCGCCTGCCGCGCCGCCCGTCGCCGCACGGCCTGTTCCCCCCGGCCGGCGATCAGGAGGAAGGAGGCGATCGTCGTCAGTTCCCAGAAGACGTAGAGCAGGAACAGGTTGTCGGCCAGCACGAGGCCCGTCATCGCCCCGGCGAACGCGAGCAGGAGCCCGGCCGCGCGCCCCGGGTCGCGGGGCAGGTGGTAGCGCGAGTAGACGAGCACGGCCGCGCCCACGCTCCCGATCACCCACACCATCAGCAGCGCCAGGGTGTCCAGCCGGAACCGCAGCTCCAGGCCGAGCGCGGGGGCCCAGGCCACGGACTCCCCGACGGGCGTCCCGCCCAGCACACCGGCGGACCTGACGGTCGCCCAGACGACGACGGCGAGGGGGACGCAGGCGGCGAGGAGCCAGACGTCACGGCCCAGCCACCGCGCGTACCACGGCATCGCGACTGCCGCCGCCGCGTGCACGGCGAGCAGGACCAGCACGGCGCAGCCTCCCTCGTCAGCCCACCAGCATCATGACCCCGGACACGCCGCCACGGCCGCCACCACGCGGTGCGGGTGCCGAATCGGTTCCGCTCGGCCGTCCGCCCGCAGCCGGGCCGGCCGACGGGCGGCGGCGCGGGCGGACGGCGTCGGAGTCGGCGCGCCGGTCGAGGGGCACGAGGACGTGCAGCCCGCGCGAGCCGGTGGACATCACCCGGGACGGGAGCCCCGGTTCCGTCAGCAGCTCGCGCAGCCAGCGCTCCGCCCGCCGCACGGCCGCGAAGTCGTCACCCGGCAGGTCGAGGTCGACGCTGAGCCGGTCGGGGTGGTCCGGCCGGTCCACGCGGGGCTGATCGCGATCGTCCGCCGGCCGGTGCTGATGGTGTGGCCCGCGGTTATCGGGTCCTCCCCGTGGGGCGTTCGCGGCGCACGTCGCGGGCCGCCCTGTCGTCGCGCAGTCCCAGGTAGCGGGGGTGCCGCAGCCGTCCGGCGGTGGTCCACTCCGTGAAGCCGACCTCCGCGACCAGTTCGGGGCGCACCCAGCGCGCGCCGCGTTCGCGCACGGAGTCGGAGAAGGGCGAGCGCTCACGTCGCAGGCCGTCGAGCCGCTCGCGCAGGGTGCGCAGGGTGCGGTGGTCGAAGCCGGTGCCGACTTTGCCGGCGTAGCGCAGCCGGTCGTCCTCGTAATAGCCGAGCAGCAGGGAGCCGAAGCCCGCCCGGCTGCCGGACGCCTCGGTGAAGCCGGCGATGACGAGCTCCTGCCCCTGGGCGCACTTGAGCTTGAGCCAGTCCGGGGATCGGCGCGGGACGTAGGCGGCGTCGGCCCGTTTGGCGATCAGCCCCTCCCAGCCGCGGGCGCAGGCGTCGGCCAGCAGGTCCTGGCCGTTCCGGTTGCGGTGGACGGTGAAGCGCAGCGGGGGACGGAAGTCGAGCGCGTCGCGCAGGAGGGACTTGCGGACGCGCAGCGGCAGCCGACGGATGTCGGTGCCGTCCAGGCTCAGCAGGTCGAAGACGTAGTACAGGACGGCGATGCCGCTGGCCCGGGCCGCGCGCGGGCGGCTGATCCCCATGCGCTGCTGGAGCAGGGCGAAGTCCGTGCGCCCGCCCCGCAGCGCGACGAGCTCCCCGTCCACCGTGAAGTCCTGACGGCGCTGCCCGGCCAGGGCCTCCACGATCTCCGGGTACGTGTCGTCTCGCCGTTCGCCGTTCCGGGAGAGCAGCCGGGCCTCGTCCCCGTACCGCTCGGCCAGCAGCCGCACGCCGTCCAACTTGCGCTCGAAGAGCCAGGCGTCGCTGAAGGAGCGGCGGTCGCTGAGCACGGCGAGCATGGGCGGGCCCGGATGCTCCGGGGCGGGGCGCAGCAGCCGGCGGTGGCGGTCCGGGAGCCGGTCCAGGAGGCCGCTCACGGCCGCTCCCCCGCCTCCTCGGCCACCTGCCGCGGGGGGCGCCCGGTACGTGCCGGGCGCCCCCGCCCCGGGTCGGGGGCGCCGGCCCGCGAGACATCCCGGTCGGCCCGCCTGACCAGCAGCCAGACGGGCAGCTCACCGCCGCGGACGCGGGTGGGCGCGTAGCCGCCGTGCAGCTTCCGGCCCGCCAGCCGGAAGAAGACGAGCCCGCGCTCCAGCGCCTCGGCGCGCGGGACCGGCTCGCCGCCCTCGTCCGTGCTGAGGTTCTCGGAGGCGCACTCGTCCCAGACGGTCCCGGCGCCCGCGCCGTCCCCGCCCTCGGCGATGACGCCCTCGAACGCGCGGTACTCCGCATGCGAGTCGTCCGCCGTCCCGCGCCTGCCTGCCATGGGACTCCTCCCTCCGTTCAGCGCACGCGGTAACGCGCGACCCGGCCCGGGACCAGCGTGAGCCCGTGACCGCGGCGCGCGCGGTCCGGGCGCAGCACTCCGCCGGACTCCGGCCGCAGCACTCCGTCGAACAACAGTTCCTCGATACGGACGTGGTCGTGGAAATACTCCAGGTGACGCAGGTGCCACACCGCCGCGCAGGCGTGCGCGCTGAGCTGCGGCGCGCCGTGGGCGGACAGGCTGACGCCCCGGGCGTCGCACAGGGCGGCCACACGCCGGAACCCGGTGAATCCGCCGCAGCGGGTGACGTCCGCCACCAGGCAGTCCACCGCCCCGGCCTCCAGCATCCGCCGGAAGTGGGGCAGTCCGAAGCCGTACTCTCCGGCCGCGATCTCCAGCCCGCCGGGGGCCCGGTCCCGCAGCAGCCGCAGGCCCTCCAGGTCGTCGGAGCTGACCGGCTCCTGCAGCCAGCGCACCCCCTGGTCGGCGAAGTACCCGGCCCAGCTCAGGGCGTCCTTGCGGGAGTAGCCGCCGCCTGCGTCCACGTACAGCTCGGTCTCCGGCCCGACCACCGAACGGGCCGAGCGCAGCCGGGCCGGGTCGGCCGCCGGGTCCCGGCCCACCTTGATCTTCACCCGGGGGATGCCCTGCCGCAGCCACTCGGTGAGCTGGGCGGCGTTCTCGGCGTCCGACCACGACGTGAAACCGCCGCTGCCGTAGACGGGCACGACCTCGTGCACCGCGTCCAGCGCGGTGACCAGCGGAACGCCCAGGAGCCGCGCCTTGAGGTCCCACAGCGCGGTGTCGACGGCGGAGGCGGCCATGGCCGCCACTCCGGGAACGCCGATGTTCCGGCAGGCGTGCAGCATCGCCGTCCAGGTCCGTCCCGGGCTGAGCGCGTCCGAGCGGCGCACGATCCCGGCCAGCACGTCGTCGACGAGGGTGGCGACGGCCTCGTGCCCGTAGGTCCAGCCGGTGCCGATGGCGCCGAGCGCCTTGACCTCGACGACGACCACGGTCGTGGCGTCCCAACTGAGCGTGGCGTCGGACTCCGGGCGGGTGGTCGGGATGGTCCACGCGTAGGTGCGCACCTGCTCGACCGGTGCCCGCACGGGAACTCCGCCGCTGGGGGTGAGTGTCACGCGTGCGCGGGTACCCGCCGCCGGTGTCCGAACACGTTCCCACGGCGGGGAGTCGTCATGGCACGGCCCATGTGGAGTGGAGTGCTGTCCTTCGGGCTGGTCACCCTGCCGGTGCGGCTCTACACGGCCACCGAGGACCACACCGTGCACTTCCGGCAGCTCGAGCGCGGCACTTCCGACCGGGTGCGGCGCAAGCGCGTCAACGAGCGCACCGGCGAGGAGGTGGACTACGACGACATCGTCAAGGGCTACGAGGTCTCCGAGGGCGAGTACGTCGTCGTGGAGCGGGACGAGCTGGAGGAGATCGCCCCGGGCAAGTCCCAGCTGATCGACGTCCAGGGGTTCGTGGACCTGGCCGAGGTGGAGCCCGTCTACTTCGCGAACACGTACTACCTCGCGCCGCGCGAGGACGCGTACGGCGACGTGTACGCGCTGCTGCGCGGCGCGCTGGCCGAGGCCGGCCGGGCCGGGATCGCCACGGTCACGATGCGCGGCAGGGAACACCTCGTCGCCGTCCGGGCCCACGGCGACGTGCTCGCCCTGCACACCCTGCACTGGGCCGACGAGGTCCGCGACCCGCACGAGGAGCTTCCCGCGCTGCCGGGCGAGGCCCGCCCCGAGCGGCGCAAGCTGCGCACGGCCCGGCAGCTCGTCGACGCCATGGCCGTCGAATGGCGGCCCGAGGACTACCACGACACCTACGAGGAGCGCGTGCTGCGGCTGATCGAGGCGAAGGTCAAGGGCGAGGAGGTCGTCCGGGCGGAGGAGGCACCGCGGCCCACCAACGTCGTCGACCTCATGGACGCCCTGGAACGCAGCGTCAGGCAGGCCCGCTCCGGCCGCCGGAAGCTGGGCGGGGAGCGGGCGGCCGGCGGGAAGCGGGCGGGACGGGACGGCCGGGACGAGCTGGCCGGGCTGACCAAGGACGAGCTGTACCACCGAGCCGCCGAGGCGGGCGTGAGGGGACGCTCGAAGATGAGCCGTGACGAGCTCCTCGACGCGCTCACCGAGCAGGCCGCCTGAGCCGCGTGAGGACGGCCGCCGGGGCGCACACGTCGGCACCGAGAGGAGAGCCGGTCGCGCACACGCTCCTGTACGACTAGTTCCTCCGTTCGGGGTGCGGCCGGGCACCCCGGCCGAGGGCGCTCGTTGGCCGGTCGGGACGCGCGAACGAACCCGGCCGCCCCGGGCACGTCGGCGTCCGCCGGCCGCGTACGCGCGGGGATGTCGTCGTCGAAAGCGGTGGGAAGTGCCCGAACAGCTCGTTCACACGCTGCGCCACCAGGGATACGCCTACGGCTGTCGCGTGGTGCCGCACCCGAGACCGAGGCTGGCTCCGGTGCTGCTGATCGGGGGCGCCTTCCAGGACATGTACTCCTGGCGGCGGCACGAGACGCTGCTGGGCCGGGCCGCCACCGTCATCACCGTCGATCTTCCCGGGTGGGGTGGCGCGGACGCGCTGTCCCCGTCGATCGGGACGGACCTGCTGGCCGACGCCGCGCACCGGGTCATCGAGCACACGGGCGCGGGTCCCTGCCACGTGGTCGGCGCGTCCTTCGGGGCGCTGATCGGCCAGCGGCTGGCGCAGCGCCACCCCGCCGCCGTGGCCTCGCTCGCGCTCAGCGGCGTCGCCGGGCCGTTGGCGCCGGAGCAGGCGGACGACCTGGAGGAGCTGGAGAGGCTGCTGACGGCCGGCGCGCTCGCGGCGTTCGCCGAGCGCATGGTGGACTCCCTCAGCCCGCGCGTCCCGGAGCGGGCAGTCCGCCGGGGCGAACCGGTGCGACGCCTGCTGACTGTCGACTTCCTGCGCGCCTCCGACGACGCGAGGGCGAAGATGATCGACAACCTCCGCCGGCTGCGGCTCGCACGGATGGTGTACCCGGACCCCGTTCCGGACGTGCCGGCCGTGATGTTCACCGGCGAGCACGACGGGGCGACGCCGTCGGTGCACGGGCGGCGGCTGGCCGCCACCTACCCGAGGGGCCGCAGCGTCGTGATCACCGAGGCCGACCACTGCGTGCACCTCCAGCGGGACGCCGAGTACTGCCGGCTGCTGCTGACGCACTTCGGCGGCGGCGACGTCCGCGAGCTGCCGTTCTGCCGAACGCCGCACCCGGCCGGCGCGACGGTGCCCGCACGGCCCTCGGGCGCCCTGGCATGAGCGGAGCATCCGCCGCACGACCGCGCGCACTCGGCCCCGGCGCCCGGTTCCGGTGTCGAGCCGGGGAGACCGGGCGCCGGAGCGGGGAGAAGGGGCGGACGTGACGACGCCCATACCCCGCGGCGGCCCCGGCGCGGCGGGGTGGGACCGGCGCTTCGAGACCGACCGTTCCTGCTCCTCGCCGCCGCGGCGAGTACCGCGCTCGCCGTCGTGAGCCGGTCCCCGTTCGGCTGGGCCACGGGTCAGCGGTGCCGCCGTGGCGCCCCGGACGATGTGGGCTCGGCGGTGACGGCCACGGGGTGCCGCTCGTGCGCGGCGGCGGGCGTCTCGGGCGGCGCGGGGTCGGTGAGGGGGAGCACGGCGCGGACGGTGAAGCCGTCGGGCGTGCGCTCGGCGGCGAACGTCCCGCCCAGCAGCGTCACCCGCTCCTGGAGGCCGACGATGCCCTGGCCGCCGGAGGGCAGCCCCTCCGGCGGGAGGGTGGCCGGGCCGTTGCGGACGCGGACGAGCACCCGCTCCTCGTCCACCTCGACGTCCACCGTGGTGGACGCGCCCGGGGCGTGCTTGCGCACGTTGGTCAGCGCCTCCTGGACAGTGCGGTAGGCGGCGCGCTCGACCCCTTCCGGCAGCACCGCGTCGGCAGGGGTGTCGAGGTGCAGGGTCGCCGGGACGCCGGAGGCCTCCACCAGACGGGGCAGGTCCGCCAGCCGGGGCTGGGGGGCCAGCTCCGTGGGGCCCGCTCCGGAGGCGCGCAGCACCAGGACCATGCTGCGCAGTTCCTGGAGGATGGTGACGGCGGACTTGCGCAGGGTGCCGGCGACCTCGCGCGTCGCCTCGTGTTCGGCGGTCAGCTCCAGCGCGGTGGCCTGCACGGCGATCAGGCTGGCCTGGTGGGAGACGACGTCGTGCATCTCCCGGGCGATGCGGGCCCGCTCGCGGGCCACGACGGTCTCCGCGTGCAGGGCGCGCTCGTGGTCGCGGACGGTGGCCAGCTCGGTGATGCGGGCGGACAGGTCGTGCCGCGTCTGCCGCAGCAGGCCGATGACGGCGGGCAGGATGCCGAGCATGAGGGCGTAGATGAGGGCCTGCACGTTGTCGCTCAGGGTCGCCTCGACCAGGTGGTGGAGCGGCCAGGGCACGAAGCTTCCCAGCACGACGCAGGCGGTGGCGAGCCGCACGAGCCACGTGCGCCGTTCGACGTGGACGATGTTCTCCAACGCGACCATCGCGGCGATGAGGGCGACGCCGGTGAGCAGCCCGGGCAACGTCATCAGGAAGACGGTGCGGGGGAAGCGGCGGCGCAGCAGCAGGGCACCGGCCGCGGCCAGCGAGAGCAGGCAGGACCACTCGGTGAGCCGGTCGTAGTACAGGACGGTCGCGACCACGGCCGTACCCGCCAGGCCGACGTCCACGGCCCGGGCCCGGACCGTCGGGGAGAACCTCACGATGCCTCCGGGGTGAGCAGTCCGGCACGTTCGGCGACCACCGCGGCCTGGACCCGGTTGCTGACGCCCAGCTTGGTCAGGAGGACGCTGACGTGGTCCTTCACGGTGCTGGTGCTGAGCATGAGCCGGGTGCCGATCTCGGCGTTGGACATGCCGTGGCCGAGCAGGGCCAGGATGCGCCGCTCCCGCTCGGACAGGGCAGCCACGGCGTGGGCGGCCGAGGGCACGTTCTTGCGGGAGCCGTCGGCGCGCAGCCGCCGCAGCACGGATTCCGACAGGCAGCCCGCGCCGGTGGCCAGGGCCCGCACGGACCGGATGAGCATGTCCGGCTCGGTGTCCTTGAGCAGGAAGCCGCCCGCGCCCGCGTGCAGGGCCTCGCCGAGGTACTCGTCGGTGTCGAAGGTGGTGAGCATGGCCACGTGCGGCGGCCGGGGCAGCCGCTTGAGCTGCCGCAGGACGGTGAGCCCGTCGACGTCCGGCATCCGGACGTCGAGCAGCACGGCGTCGGGTTCGAGCCGCCGGACGGTGGAGACGGCCTCCGCGCCGGCCACCGTGGCGACGACGTCCAGGTCGGGGGCGGTGCCGAGGATCATGGCGAAGCCGGATCTGATCAGCGCCTCGTCGTCGACGATGACGACACGCAGCAGTCGCTGGGGGGCCACTTCGGTCATTCGGTGCTCTCCGCCGTACTCGAACGCGCGTGTTCTCCGGTGCGTCAGCCTACGTGGACGCCGGGCACCGTCTCCACGAGGTGAGTCATAGCATCGCCGGTGCCGAGTTCCGGTCACCAGAGGATTTTCTGTTATCGCGGGGACCACGGCGCGGTCTCCCCTGTGTCGGAGAATCAGCCAGCAGCGGGCGCGGCCCGGGGAAGTGGGGCGGGTGTGGGCAGCGAGTGCGACGTCGCGGTGGTCAGGGCGGCTCAGGCGGGTGACCAGAGGGCGCAGGACGAGCTCGTCGCCGCCTGTCTGCCCCTCGTCTACAACGTGGTGGGCCGGGCGCTGAACGGGCACGCGGACGTGGACGACGTGGTGCAGGAGACGTTCGTGCGGGCCCTCCAGGGGCTCGGCACCCTGCGCGACCCGGAGCGCTTCCGGGCGTGGCTGGTCGCCATAGCCACCAACCGGGTGCGCGACCTGTGGCGGCGCCGGCAGGCCGCGCGGGACGAGAGCGGGCTAGGGCTCCAGGAGGCCTGGGACGTCGCGGACCCGGGTGCCGACTTCGTCGACCTGACGATCATCCGGCTGGGCCTGGCCGGGCAGCGGCAGGAGGTGGCCGAGGCCACCCGCTGGCTGGACGACGACGACCGCGCCCTGCTCTCGCTGTGGTGGCTGGAGGCCGCGGGCGAGTTGACGCGGGCGGAGGTGGCGGCGGCGATGGAGCTCTCGCCGCAGCACACGGCGGTGCGGGTGCAGCGGATGAAGGCCCAGTTGGAGACCGCCCGGGTGGTGGTGCGGGCGCTGTCGTCCGTGCCGCGCTGCGTGCTGTTGCAGGACCTGCTCGGCTCCTGGGACGGGCGTCCCTCAGCGCTGTGGCGCAAGCGGCTGGCACGGCACGCCCGCGGGTGCACCGTCTGCTCGGGGCACGAGGCCGGGCTGGTGCCCGCCGAGCGGCTGCTCGTGGCGCTCGGCCTGGTGCCCGTGAGCACCGGGCTGCTGGCCGGGCTCGGGTCGGCCGGGACCGACGCCCTCGCGGCCGCCCCCGCGCCGGGCGGCGCCTCCGGGGGTTCCGGGGACGCGCACGGGCCCGCGGTCGGCCACGGCTCCGGGGACGCGGGAGGCTCCCCGGGCGCCGACGGGGCCGCGGGGGCCGGGCCGGCCACCGGACCGGCCC
>NZ_JABLSI010000050.1 GCF_019303475.1 Streptomyces sp. JJ38 | reverse complement strand
CCCGGCCGCCCCCACCTCGCCCCCTGCCTCCCCCGGCCACGTGGCCACTCCCGCGCCGACGGCCCAGCACGGCTCGGGCGGCTGGGGCCCGCCTCCCGCCTCCCCGCCGCCCGGCAGCCCCACCGGGCACCACGGCCCACAGGAACCACACGGCCCGGGTGCCGGCAGACACGGCCACGACGGCTCCGGCGGCGGATACGGCCCCGGTGGGCCGGGCTTCGCCCAGCCCTGGGGCGCCCCGCTGCCACCGCCCGCCCCGCGCAAGCGCCGCGGCCCCCTCATCGCCGCCCTCGTCGTCGCCGCGCTCATCGCCGGCGGCGTCGGCGGAGGCGTCGGCTACTGGGCCGCCGACCGCGCCGACAGCACTTCGGAGACCGTCGAGTCCTCCTCGTCCGAGGGCCAGCGAACCCTGAACCGGGCGCCGGACTCCGTCGCCGGCATCGCGCAGGAGGCCCTGCCCAGCGTCGTCACCATCCAGGTCAACGGCGGCAGCGAGAACCGCGGCGGCGGTACGGGCACCGGCTTCGTCTTCGACAAGCAGGGCCACATCCTCACCAACAACCACGTCGTGGCCAGCGCCGCCCGGGGCGCGGACCTCAACGTCGTCTTCTCCGACGGCAAGCAGTACGACGCCCAGGTCGTCGGCCGCGCCGAGGGCTACGACATCGCCGTCATCAAGCTCAGCGACCCCGACGGCGCCACCCTCACCCCGCTCCCGCTCGGCGACTCCGACGACGTGGCCGTCGGCGACTCCACCATCGCCATCGGCGCCCCCTTCGGCCTCTCCGGAACGGTCACCACGGGCATCGTGTCCGCGCTCAACCGCCCCGTGGCCTCCAGCGACGCCCAGGGCTCGGCCCCGTCCTACATGAGCGCCCTGCAGACCGACGCCTCCATCAACCCCGGCAACTCCGGCGGGCCTCTCCTCAACGCCGACGGCGAGGTGATCGGCGTCAACTCCGCCATCCAGTCCAGCGGCGGTGGCCCGATGGAGGGCCCCGCGGGCAGCATCGGCCTCGGCTTCGCCATCCCCGTCGACCAGGCCAAGCGCGTGGCGACGACCCTGATCGAGACCGGCGAGCCCGTCTACCCGATCATCGGGGCCACCGTCGAGATGCGCCAGAGCGGCAACGGCGCCCTCATCTCCGAGCGCGGCGAGGGCGACGCCCCCGCTGTCACCCCGGGCGGCCCGGCCGACCGCGCGGGCCTGCGCCCCGGCGACGTCATCACCAAGTTCAACGGCACCCCCATCGACAGCGGACCCACCCTGATCAGCGAGATCTGGACCCACACCCCCGACGAGACGGTCACCCTCACCTACGAACGCGACGGCAAGGAGACCCAGGTCGAACTGACCCTGGGTGAGCGCGTGGGCGACGGCGACTGAACCGTTAGGCTGTTCCTCGCGCGGAGCCCGGCGCCCCGCGCGAGGAGGTGTGCCCGAGCGGCCGAAGGGAACGGTCTTGAAAACCGTCGTGGCAGCGATGTCACCGTGGGTTCAAATCCCACCGCCTCCGCCCAGGTCAACGAAATAGCAGCTCAGAAGGGGTGCCCGTCCACGACGGACACCCCTTCGGCGTTCACCCTGTCTCACCCTGGGTCGCCCGTGTACCAGCGTTGACCAGTACGTATGGGCCATCTGTGGGCCAAGGCAGGGCCCCTACTCCTCGGCGAGGCCCTGGGCGATGAGCCGGTTCGAGCGGGCCTGGTCGCCCTTGAGAATCTTCGCGTAGAAGCGGTACAGCACAGCGATGCTGTGCCCCGCCCGCTCGGCGACCTCAGCCGGGTCCACGCCCGCCTTGATCCACAGCGAGACCCCCGCATGGCGGAGCGAGTAGGGCACCGACGCCAGAGGCGTCTTCGCATCCTGCTCCGACAGCACCGCGCTGCGGGCGCCGTCCCACAGCTCGCAGTACTCGGTTGAGCGCACCCGGCCGCCCTGGGCGGCCTTGAACAGCCGACCGTCCTCGGCGGTGCCGTACGCGGCGATGTGGTCCCGGAGCATCGTCACGAGGATGGGCGGGATGGGCACGGACCGAGTCGCCGTCCTCGCCCGACGCTTCAGGCCCCGGGCCTCGTATGACGCGCCGTCATCTGTCCAGCCGCCGCCCACCTCCGGCCGACTCTCGCCCAACAGCAGTTCACCCCACTGCTCGGCCGCCGCAGGTGTATCCGGCGGCAGGGTGCAGTGCGAGACCTTCAGCGAAGCGATTTCACCAGGGCGCATGGCGGCGTAGTAGAGGCACCCGAAGAAGGCGGCGAGGTGCCGGCCGCGTGGGCCGGAGTCCCGCACGGCGTTGATCAGACGGCGGGCCAGCGCGGGGCCTGGGACGTACCGGAAGTCGATCTCGTCTTCCGTCTGCGGCGGCGTCCAGTCGACCCGACGAAGAGGGTTGGCGGACAGCAGCCCCTTTTCCTCGACGGTGTAGCGCAGGAAGTTGCTGAGCACCATGCGCTTTCTTCGAGCCGTGTTCTCCGCCGCCTTCTGACCGTCCAAGCGGCGGGAGAGCGCTTCGAGAGCAGGACGGAGCAGTGCCGGATTCTCCAGCTCCTTCACCTTCATCGAATGCTGGGAAAGCCATGCGAGCGCAGCCGAGATGTCGTCCGGGGCCTCTTCGGCGACATGGCGAGCGACCAGCTTGCCGTCGGGCCCGAGGACGGCGCGAAACGCCCACTGGTAGAGCGCGGCCCGCATCGTCCTCTGTTTCGGCGCCCCACGATGCGTCGTGACGAGCGTCGGAATGACTACCGCCAGCGCTTCCGCGATCCCGGCGCGGTGCTTGGCTGCGGCTCGGGACCACTTCACGAGCACGTATTCGGTGGCGTGCTCGTACCAGCTGGGAGAGTTGAGGGCAGCGAGTTCACGTGCCGGCAGGCCGGTGTCCTCGTCGAACTGTTCACGGTCACGGAGCGCCGCCATGAGTTCCGAGCGGCGACCGTCAGCCTGGGGCTTGAGCTTGAAGCTCTTGGAGTGCGGGCGGGCGCCGACCCGCCAGCGCAGCTCGTACGGCTTCGGCCGCCCCGCGCGCTTTCGGATCGACCAGATGTCTACGTCATACGTGAGCATGTGTCTCCATGAGGAAGGGGGCCCGCCTCCTGATGGCGGGCCCCCTCGTCGGCGGGTTCCGGCGGCCTACGCGGCGCTCTGCTCGCAGCGCTCCCACCACATGTCCAGGTCCTTCCGGCTGATACGAACCTGGCCGTTGGGGAGCTTGCGAATGCGGGGCGCCTTGCCGCGGGCGCGCATGCGGTAGAAGGCGGCTCGGCTCATGCCGATCTCGTTGAGGACTTCGGGGAGCTTGAGCATCTGGGTGCGTGCCATGACGCGACTCCTGTTTCCGAGGCTCGGTCGGGGGCTTCGCTTCCCCCGTCTGTGGGTGCCGCTACATCCGCTACATCCGCTACACCGCAGGTCAGAGCCGGTGCGGGTGTAGCGGATGGGCGGGGTGTAGCGGATAGGTGCCGCTACGCCGTTGCGTGCGGCTGGGGGTGGGTGTCGGTGGTCAGGCGACGGTGCCGGTAGCGGTTGCGGGGTGGATGTAGCGGATGCCGGGGAGCTCTTCCGCTACATCCGCGCCCCCGTTGACCTGGTGTGTAGCGGGTGTAGCGGATGTAGCGGACTTCTCAGGGGGGCGGGGGCAGTAGCGAAGCCAGGCGTCGGTGAGGTCTTCGGCGTAGTAGCCCTTGGGGACTCCGCCGGCGGTGCGGATGGAGCGCGGCCGGATGGGCTTGTTCTCGCTGGTGACGTAGCCCCCGAGGAGCTTGGAGAGGCCGCGTGCGGTGAGGGCTTTGCCGTTGCCGTCCGTGTCGGCCCAGGGGGCGTCCTCGATGGCGTGGAGGCATTCGAGGATGGCGGCGGTGGGCATGCGGTCGGCTCCGCAGAAGACCTGGTCGCGCAGGTCGGTGAGGAGTTGGACACCGACGGACGCCTTGTCGCCTTCCCGGGCGGCGTGGACGAGCTCGACGCAGGCGGCCCGCGCCCGCTCGGGCCAGGGGCCTCCGGCGGCGTCGGCGACGGCGAGGAGGGGTTCCCACACGTCGGCGGGCCGGTCGGCGATGCCCTCGGGCATCGTGGGCCAGGCGCCGTCGACCTGGTCGCGGACCTGGTCGGCCCAGGCGGCGAGCCGGTCCCGCAGGGCGTGGCCCTGGGGTTCGTGGGTGCGCAGCCGGTAGGACTCGACGTGCTCGTTGGGGGCCCGCTTGCGCATGCGGATGATGACCGAGCGGCTCAGGATCGTGTCCGGCAGGCTGCCGAGGCCGGCCATGGCGACGGCGCAGAACGTCTCGAACATCTTGGCTTCCTGGTGGGAGCCGTCCCCGACGCAGCGCAGGACGCCGACGCCTCGGCGGTGGCCTGCGTTGATGAAGCCGCGCAGTGGCTCGTTGTCCCCGGCCTTGGGCCCGAAGATGGTGTCCACTTCGTCGAACAGCACGGTCGGGAGGTGGTTCCCGTCGCCGACGGCCCGGTACATGGCGTTGGCGGTGGCGTGCGCGGCCACCAGCCGGTTCGGCACGAGGGTTTCCACGATCTCCAGGGCCCGCGACTTCCCCGAGCCCGGTTCGGGGGAGAGGAACGCGATGCGGGGGGTGGAGTCGAAGCAGTCGATGAGGTGGGCGTGGGCGTCCCACAGGGTGACGGCGACGTAGGCGGCTTCGCGGGGGAAGACGTTGAAGCGGCGGTGGAAGGCTTCGACGTCGTCCAGCAGGGCGGCGCCGTCGATGGCCGGTGCGGTGGTGTTGGGGCCGGTCATGCGGCTGACCGTCCTTCCTGGGCGTTGCGGAGTGGGCAGAGGGTTCGGTGTGCGGTGTGCTCTTCGGCCAGGGCGAGGACCTGGCGGTGACCGACGGCGCTGCGGTCCCGCCCGCACTGGCACGTGGACGTCGCGACGGGGATGGTGCCGCGTCCGGGTGCGGTGATGTGGAGCCACGCGACGGGGTGGCGTCCGTCGGCGGGGTGCGGGTCAGGGCGAAGTGCTGAAAGGACGCCCTTGCGGGCGGCGTTCCTCGGCGCCCCACCCGCCGTCGCGGCCGGGGTGGTGTCGGCGGCTGCCGGGCCGGTGGGGCGCCGGGTGGGGCTTTTCAGGGCGGGGGGCGGCGTCTGGTGGTTCATGCCGTCTCCCGGGGGCGGGCGGTGCGGATGGACCAGTTCAGGGCGCTGCGGATGGTGGCGCGGCACTCCTGCGGTGCCAGGCCGGCCGCCTCCCCTGCCCCTTGAAAAGCCTCCTCGACCTGGTGGCGGGGGAGGTCGCCCCATGCGACGAAGCGGCCCACGGCGCGGGCGCTGGCCAGCAGTTGCGTGTTCCTGCCGCCCTCAGCGGTGGCGGCAACGGCGGCGGTCTCCCGTTCCAGGACGGCGTCGGCGAGCCGGTTCCCGCAGCGGGCCACGGCCAGCCGGACCGGCCGCGGCGGCGCCGGGGTGAGGGCGTCCAGCAGCCATGCCGGGAGTTCCGTGACGGGGGTGTCGTCGATGAGCTGGTAGGTGCCCTCGGGGATATTGCTGCCCGGGGCGACGACGTAGCCGCCCCAGGCCCGGGTGTCGATGTTGCCGGCGAGTTCGTCCTGGGTGTTGCGGAGCTGGACCCGATCGGGGGCGCGGAAGTACAGGTGCTTCCCGCCGCGCGCGGTCCGGACGGTGCGCGTGGCGGGGACGGGCTGCCCGGCGCGCTCGCAGAGCGCACGGAAGTTCGTCACGCCGCACGGCGTGCCCGTCTTGCTGTCGTCCTTGGGCAAGTCGAGGTCGACGACAACGAGCCCGGCCGGCCCGGTGGCGATGCCGACGTTGAACGGCGCCGTCGCCCAGCAGCGCTCGATGCGCCCCGGGTCGGTGGTGGCCCGCTGCTCCCACTTCACGTGCCCACCGGCGCAGATGCCCTGGCCGGTGCACGCCTTCTCGCCGTGGAGGGCGGGACGCTTGCCGCAGGGACGCAGGGGGTGGACGGGCCAGCCGCGTTCGGCGGCGTCCAGTGCTGCGGAGAGCAGCACGGTTTTGCGGTCATGGGTCATGCTGGAGGTCTCCAGTTCTGTTGAGTGCTGGGAGACGAGGGCGGCCCCGGTCATTGGCGTGAGGGGGCCGCCCTCGGCGTAGCTAGAAGGGCGGCTCGTCGCAGTAGCCGCTGCGGGAGGTGGGGCGGGGCCGGCGGCGGGGGAGCGGGATCAGAACCCAGCGGCGGTCCTCGTGCCAGCAGGGGCAGGGCTCCCAGTCGGTGCCGGCGTACTCGCCGGTGAAGGGCTCGCCGTAGTCGTAGGCGTTGCCGCCCTCCCCGCCGCAGTCGCGGCAGTCGGGACGCGGGGTGTCGGCGAGAACGATGGCCCGCCGGGGCCAGGTGATGCGGCGGATGCGCAGTCGCATGCGTGCCTCTCTCAGTGGTGGTTGATGGTGCCGTTGGCGCGGCCGAAGAGGCCGGTGGCGGAGATGTTCTGCGTGATGTGAGGCGGCGTCGCCGTCGCGTCGGGGCGACGGCGGGCAGCGGTCAGCAGGAGGGGGACGGCGACGGCGGCTGCGGCGACGAGGGCGGCGGCGGCCCACAGGGCATGGCTCATGGCGATCAGTCCCGGGGCGGCGTAGGAGAGTCCGATACCGGCGACGGTGATGCCGCCACCGACCGTGGGGGTGAGGAGGGCCGTCGTCTTGGCCCAGGTCGGGATCGGCGCCCCGGCCGGACTCGTCTGCGGCGCGGGCGCGGCGGAGGGCTGGGTGTAGGCGAGGGTGCGGATGCCGCCGGGAAGGGTGACGACTTCGACGCCGGGCGGGAGTTCGCGGAGCTGCATGACGGGCGCCGGGGCGGGGAGTTGGTGGAGGGCGAGGGTGGTGATCTGGTGGCGGGTGTCGGCGTGCACACGGGGTCCTTTCGACGCGGCTGGGCGGCACCCGGGGTGTGGGTGCCGCCCAGCCGGGGGTCACGGTGCGTGTTGCTAGTGGTCAGTGACTACTGGCTAGTGGCTACTGGCAAATGCCCTGTTGAAGAGGCTCAGGGAGCCTTCTGAGGGCCGTTTACTGCCTAGTGGCAAGTTGCCGGTAGGCAGTAGCCAGTAGCCCTGTGTGAGGCGTTCTCAGGCGTGATCGGGGTGGACGTAGACGGAGTGCGGGCCGTTGTCGCGGTAGACCAGCTCGCCTCGTTCAGCCGCTGCCTTGAGGGCATCGCGGACGGCCTGGCGGCTTCGGCCGACCAGGTCCGCGACGGCGCCCGGCTTCATCCCGGCGGCGCCCGCGTCCTTGATCGCGGCCATCGCGGCAGTGAGCCACTCGGGCCCCTCGTGTCCCGACGCGGTCTCCGGCATGGCCTGACTCGGGCTGGGTTCGGGGGTGGTGCCGTACCGGCTGTCGATGGCGTCCATGAGGCGGGCGACGGCGGCGTCGGCCTCGTCCTCGCGTCGCTTGTAGGCCAGGTTCAGCCCCGGCCGCCGCTCGCCCGGGGCGTCCTTCTCCGGCGCCTTGTCGGTGGTCGTGGCCGGGATGAGCCCGTCGTTCCACATCCATCCGGCCCGCTCGGGACTCCAGCGTTGGGCGTAGGCGTCCCCGGCAGCCCGCACGGACACGTCGTCCAGGGTGGGGCGGCGGTTGCTGGTGGCGATGACGACATCGCGAACCATGCCGGGCGTGGTGTGCCAGCCCTTGAACGGCGTGGGGGCGAAGCCCTCGCGGCGGGCGTTGCCGATGACGCCGGCACCGGCCTCGTTCAACTGCCCGGTGTCGATCCTGGCTCCGGGGAAGAGCTTGCCGGTGTTGTTTCCGGCGGACTCGCCAGAGGTGAGCGCGACGCCGACAGGCGAGAACTTGCGGACCTGGGTGTCACCGATGGCCGACAGGTTGCCGTCCACGGCCGTCAGGACGAAGCGGATGCCCATAGCACGAGTGGTGCGCATGCCCTCCCGGATCAGCTCACCCACCCGACGGCGCTCCTTGTCTCGGGGCCCGGCGGAGAGCGCTTCGGCACCCTCGTCGACGACGACCATGATCTGCGGCAGGCGAGGGCTGACGGGGAGCAGGGTCGTATTGGCCTGGGCCATGAGCTGTTGGTAAGCGGCCTGACGGGCCTTGTTGATCGCCAGCACCGTCTGAAGCATGACGATGGCTTCCGTGGTGGTGCCCGCGATCCAGTCGACGCCCGGCCGCACCCCCTGCGGCGCTGCGGGGTAGCCGGAGACGGGCGGTAGGAGCCCTTCGGCTTCAAGGTAGGGGCGGGCCCAGGGCATACCTACGGCGCCTTGCTTGAGGTCGATGACGAAGGTCAGGACGTCGGTGCAGCGGGCGAAGCCCGCGAGGACCGCATCGAGGAAGGTGGACTTGCCCGACCCGGGCGGGCCCAGGATCAGCGCACAGGCTTCCCGCAGGTGCAGCGTGACGGGCTCGGAGTGCGGCAGCAGCCCCCAGGGAATGCCCGTGAGCACCGACAACGGCCCGTAGTCGCTTGGGTAGGAGACAGTGTCGGCCATGACGTTGCGGGTGGGGACGTCGAGGACGACGCGGCCTTGAACGTCGCCTTCCTCCACGTGGACGACGCAGCCGCGCGGCAACCGCGCGTCGGCCGCCAGAGCCCGTGCCCTGGCGCGGATGCGGTCCCAGGTGGCGCCGTCTCCAGGGAGTTCGGCGGCCAGGGAGAACCCGGCGCCGCTGGCCCAGGACTCGACGGCGAAGACGCGGGCCTGGACGCCGGTGACGCGGGCGATGCGGTCGCTCCATTCGGCGGCGACGGCCCGCCGCTCGGCCGACAGCTCCCGTGCCGCCTCCCGGGCCTGGGCGGAGAGGCGTTCTTCCTCGGCAACCTCTTCGTGGACGGCGGCGTTGGTCGCGGCGGCCCCGATCCCGACTCCGAGCGCGGCCAGGGTGCCGACGGCGGTCCAGGAAAGGGGGTCCGTGGCGATGGCCCAGCTCGTCCAGCCGCCCGCCAGCAGCCATGAGGTGGCGCGGGTGGCCAGCGTGCGGGCGGTCATGCGGCGAATCAGGCTGTGGGCGATGCCGTGCCCGAGGGCTCCGGCGGCGCCGACGAGGAGGGGCCAGCCCGCCGGCATGCCGGTGGCGGCTCCGAGGAGGGCGAGTGCGCCGGCGCCGGTGGCGGCGGACACGGCACCGGAGACAGGGCCGTGGGTGGCGGCCCAGTCCAGCGGTGGCCCGCCCCGCCCTGCGGCCGGCTTCCTGCGGGTGGGCGACTTGGCCAGGGACACACGGCCGGAGGCCGGTTCGGATGCGGGGTTGGGGGTCACGGTGCTCCCTTCACGCAAGGGCAGTGGGTAAGAAGACGGGCCCGGCACACGTGGTGTGCCGGGCCCGTGAGGGTGCGATGGGCGGGGGTCAGTCGCCCAGGTAGTTCCACTTCTCCTCGCCGTTGCGAGGCGCTTCCAGACGCTCGATGTCGGCCTCGTGTGCGGTACCGAAGGTCTTGCAGACCTCCTCGGCGCCGGTGACGGCCTGGGTGAGGAGGTGGTGAACGTCCGCGAGGGCTTCGCCCACGGCCGGGTCCATCGGGTACTCGGCGTCCGAGCGCTCGACGAGGAGGGCGAAGATGTTGGCGATGGACTGCAATCCCTCCGGGATCGAGTGGATCGCCGCCATGACCTCCATCATGCTTTCGGGGTCGTACTTCTGGGCTGCGGTTTCCATCTCGGCAGCCGCCTCGGCGAACCCGAACTGACCGTCGTCCATACCGGTTCCTTCCGTCGTGTTGGCGTTGCGGCCGCGCGGCACGCGGTCGCTGATCTCGTCGTCCTCGCGCTCGTCATCGTTCGACGCGGCCTGGGCGAGGTCCTCGGTCAGGCGTGCGCGGGCAGTGGCGGTCATCGCCGCGTACAGCCGCCGGCCCGGGTACATCAGCCACGCCCACCCGAGCTTCCGGCCTAGCGGCGTGGTCAGCAGGCCGAGGAGCCCGAGCGGGAGGGCGAGGGCGGCTGCGGGGAGGGCACGGGCCAGGTAGCGCAGCCGGGCCCGCACCAGGGCTCGCAGCAGGGTTCTGCGGGCGGACGCGGCCATCCGGGCCTTCTGCGCCCGCTTCGCTCGCAGGTCCGCGATTTCGTCCTGCCGCTTGCGGTGTGCGGCCCGAAGCGTGGCCGGCACCGACCGCACCACCTGGCCGGGTGAGCGGCGCCCCGACTTCCCGCCGCCGCTGTTCGCTGCGGCGTTGCGGGCACGAGGTGACGACGAGGCTGAACCGCTGCTGTGGCCCAGAGCAGTTGAGCTGCTGTTGCGGCTGGGCTGGGACTTGGTCCCGGGGCCGGTGCCCACGCTGCTGCGGTGGGCTCTGGCGGCGCGGCGGGCGTCGGCCACCTCACGGCGGGCCGCCGTCTGCTGCTGGCGCCGCTGAGCCCGGGTGGGTGTGGCGGCGGCCTGCTGGCGGCGCAGCTCCCGCACTCCGCCCGCTGACGACGCCAAGCGCGCGCCCGGAACCCTCCCTGCCTTGATGCCGCTGCGGTCGGCAAGGCCCGTCCTGCCGGGCCGGTTTGTCGAACTCGCCGACCGGGTGCCCGCCGAAACCGTTCCCGTCCCGGTGCGGCCACCGCTGCCGGCGGACCGACGTCCGGTGCTGGTGCCAGCGCCCGAACCGTGTGCTGTGCGGGCGCCGGTTCGCCCGGGGCTGGGCCGCGTGCTGCCGTTTCCGGTCCCGACGCCGGTGGAGCGGCGGCGGTTGGTGGTACGGCGGGCGGCGGCAGTACCGGCTGTGAGCATCCCGGCCCCGAGCACGGCGGCCAGCGCGGCCATGGGTCCGGCTGCCAGCGCAGCCGCCGAAACGCCGCCGACGACGCTGTTGGCGGCCATCACCGCCATCGGGACGGCGGGGATGCCACCGGGCGTGTGGGCCGGTCCCGGGGTCGAGGCGTCGCCCGGGTCCGGACGGCGCGGTGCCGGGGCCGTGGGGACGGGCGCCGTGGTCCCGGCGTCGGCCGTGGACGTTGTGGTGTGCAGGTCGGCGGTCATCGAACCTCCCTGGTGGGCCCGTGGTGAGGGTGGTTCGCGGTGGCGGCCCGCCAGCGGGTCACCTCGGCGGAGTCGGCGCCCGTCAGCTCGACTCCGAAGTCACAGTCCGGGCAGGACAGCCGGACGGTGAAGAAGCGAGCGACCAGCCGGTCAACGGCGCCGAACATCACCAGGAACAGGGCGCTCCCGCAGACGCCCACCAGGTGCCAGGGCACCTGGTGGGCGACGAGCTCCCGCACCTGAGCGGCGGCGAGCAGGGCACAGACGGCGGCGGCTGCCGTCCGCAGGACACGGTGCTTGGCGTGCTGGTTCACTAGACAGTCCTTCCGGTTGGGAGGTGAGCCCGGCCGCGTGCTGTGGTAGGTGGGCGGCCGGGCTCGTACGTTCATGCCGCCAGGGCGGCGGAGGGCCGGTCGTGGCAGGGCACGCAGGTGCCCAACGACGTGGAGATCGTGTAACCGGCGTCCTGCCCGCAGTCGGGGCAGACACGGCGCGCGGCCAGTGCCCGCCCGAGTGCGGCCCACTTCGCGGGCGTCATCGGACGCACGGGCTTGGCGGCGTCGATCCGGTACAGGTAGGCGACCAGCGGTTCACGCCCCCCGGCGGCGCGGTCGGAACACTTGCGCGGCCACCTCCTGTCCGCCGGGACGCAGCCCGAGGGCGCGGAGCTGACGCCGCGTGGCCAGCCCTTGGGGGGCGAGGCGCCAGGGGTAGGTGGGGACGCCGAACCGTACGCCGTCGGGGTCGAAGCAGTCGGCGCGGCCCAGGCTGGTCATGAGGCGCGGGGCGCGGTGACGACCTGGCGGCGTAGGTCGGTGGCCGCACGGCGGGTAAGGCCCAGGTCGGTGCGCAGGCGGCCGATGGTCACCGGGCGTCCGGTCTCCTTGACCGCCTGTCGGTTCAACCGCCGGACCGCCCGGCGCAGCTCACCGGCGGTCATCTCCCCGGCCGGGGTGGTGGTCATCTCGGTGACCGCTTCGGTGACCACCTGACGCGGCTCGGCAGCGGCCGCCACGACCGGGCGGGGGCGGTCGTCCCAGAACGGCCCGACCGTCCAGGCCGGAACCCTCACCGGCTCCGCCGACGTGACCGCCTCGGTGACCGGCGGGGTGGCCGGGTCGGTGACCGTTCTCGGGCGGGTGACGACGGGCAGCATGCGGGCACCGGCCGGATCCACCTGGGGCACGTCCCGCCGTTCTGCCGTGGCCAGCGCGGGACGGTCCGTGGCGGGGAGCTGGGGTGGTGTGGCGGTGCCGAACATGTCGACCAGGGCTGCTTCGGCGCCCGCCTGCATCCGCTCGCGCTGAACAGTCAGGAGTTGAGCGTCCAGGGTGGTGTCACCGTTGCCGATGCGGCGGGCCAGGCGCCAGGAGCGGTGTTCGGACGCCTTGCGGACCCACCCGGTGGGGTGGTGAGCGGCGCGGGCGCGGTGGTAGGCCAGGGCCCGCACTGCACCGGCCGCGCGGGCTTCGGCCTCGACGTCCCGTCCGTGCTGGTGAACCACGATGCGCCGGGCCAGGAAGGCCATGCCTTCGGCGGCGACGGTCATACCCATGGGGGTGATGGCGTAGATGACGGCTTGGCCCGGATCGTCGGCCGCGGTGACGGCCATCGCGGACGCGGCTGCCGGCAGCAGCCACAACCCGGCTCGCACCACGGCCGGGGCCGACTGGCCCAGCATGGTCAGACCGAGGAGGACCAGGGCGAGGACGGCGGTGGCGCCCTCGCCGGCTGCGACGGCACCAACCGCCGTGCCCTGCCCGTAGGCGGCGGCGACGTTGGTGTAGGTGCCGATTCCGCCGGCGATCCCGGTGGCCAGCATGGGCACGAACGCGGCCGTCAGCACCACCTTCTGCGGTGTGCTCAACGCGGCACCGTTCACCGCGCACCCCCGATCACGGCCAAGACGGCGGCCAGGGCGAGGAGGGCTCCAAGCGCAGAGATCAACAGCGAGGCCCTGGCGGAGGTGGGGGCGAACTCCGCCCGCACCTCCGCTCGCGCCGCATCAGCGGTGGGCGTCGGGTGGTTGGTCATGCGGCACCGCCGTCACTCAGGAGATGGACGGGGGCGCGGTTGGTCAGGTCGCGCAGGAGGTTCTGGGCGCGGGTGGCGGCTCGGCGCAACCGCCGGGCGTCCAGCTCGGTCATCGGCCTGTCCAGCAGCGCGATTTCCACGCCCAGCAGCTCGACTTCGGCCTCGATGGCGGGCAGCTCGGCTTCGATGGCGGCCAGGTCGGCGGCGGTCGGCTCGCCCTCCTCGTCCGGGACGGGGCTGCCGAGCGGGGGGACCAGGTGCAGGTAGGTGTTCATGGTGCCTCCAAACAGGGGCATGGACGACGCAGCGGGGCGGACCGAGGCCATACGGCCGGGGCCCGCCCCGCGCTTGGGTGTCGTCGTGTCAGTGGGTGAGGTGGAGTTGGCAGAAGGTGCAGGGCCAGCGGCGGCCGATGATGACGACGGTCGCGACCGTCAGCCCGGCCGCTCGCTGGGCGTCGGCCCACCGGGGGCAGTCGCCCCACCAGGCGGTTCCGGTGTTGCCGATCGCGGCCCAGCCGCGACGACGCTTCACTTTCCGCTGCCCTTGAGCGAGCGGCGGTTGACCTCGGCCAGCTTGCGCGAGCGCTCCTCACGCTCCTCGTCGGTCATCCCGGCCTGGGCGATGGAGGGGTTCACCGCAGCCACCCCCCGGCCACCAGTCGGCGCCCGGCCGAGGGCGAGGTGCTGCGGGACCAGTCGGTCAGCAGCTCGGCCAGCATCTGCTCACCCCGCCGCTCGGGCGGCAGCGTCTCTCCGGGGCTGCGGATCGGCAGCGGCGGCCGGTTCTCCTCGCCGCCGGACTCGGTGAGAGTCGGATGGGTGTTGCCCGCACGCGGCGGGCCAGCGATCATCGTGCTCACAGGTGCCTCCAGTTCAGGTGCCTGTCTGCGCCACCTGGGATGCCCCCCAGGTGGCGCTTCACTTCGGAGCGGGATTCCGGCTCCCCTCGGCTCCGCCCGTACGAGACGGGCGGAGGAGGCAACCGGCCCGTGACCACACGGCCACGGATGGCTGTACTGCGCGGACCTCTGCCGCGCTGGCCGCCTTATCGGAGGAGGCGGCGACCTCGTCGCGCTGTTCAGTTCTCAATGCACGAGCGCTGCCTTTCGGCCCGTCTCACGGGGCCGTCCGGGCGCAGCAAACAGAACCCCAGAGAACAGGTTCCACTCATTCAACTTGTTGGTACAAGTTGAATGAGTTGATGCTTGCCTACAAGCAGTGACCGTGTCAAGCGATGGGAGCCTGCATGTACCAACAAGTTGAGCGAGTGAGTGATGATGGAGGCATGAGCAAGCAGCCGAAGTACCGACAGGTGGCGGACGCCCTGCGCCGCGAGATCGACAGCGGCACCTACCCGCCGGGGTCGCGGCTGCCCTCGGAAAGCGAGCTGTCGGCTCGGTTCGAGGCGTCGCGCAACACGGTCCGCTCCGGACTCGGGCTGCTGGTGTCCCAGGGACTCGTGACTTCTAGCCAAGGGCTGGGATACGAGGTGGCGAAGCACGAGGTGTTCGAGCTGAACGCCTCGCGCTTCGAGAACCTGAGCTTCCCCCAGGATGGGGACGCCTACAGCACCGATGTGGCCAACGCCGGCCGCAGGCCGCACCAGACGTTCCGTGTCGAGATCCGGCCGGCTCCCGAGGACGTGGCACACCGGCTCAAGGTGGAACCGGGATCGCGCACGGTACTCCGGTTCTGCCACCGCTTCGTGGACGACGTCCCTTGGTCCACGCAGGCGACCCACTACCCGTCGTGGCTAGTGGACGAGGCTCCTCGACTAGCTGAGCCGGGCGACATCGCGGAGGGAACGACGAGGTACCTGGCGGCGCACGGAGTCGAACAGGTCGGGTACTTCGACGAGATCGCGACCCGCATGCCCACCCCAGAGGAAGCGCGAATGCTGGAGATCGGCGCGGGCGTCCCGGTACTCCTCTGGACCCGCACCGGCTACTCGGAGGAACGCCCGATCCGGTCCACCGTCACCACTTTCCGAGGCGACCTGAACCGGATGAACTACGAGATCGGCAGCCTGGCCGCTCGGGAAGGGAACACCCAGTGATCATTCGATCGGCTCGGCCCGAAGACGTCGCCCAGCTCCTCGCCTTCCGCGAGGAAGCGGCCTCGTGGCTCCTCCAGCTCGGCTCCGACCAGTGGCAGCGGCCCTACCCCGCGGACCGGCTACTCACCGCTGTGGAGGCCGGATCAGTCTTCATGCTGGACGACGGCCCGGTTGCAGCGGCCACCATCACCGTGGACGCCACAGCCGAAGAGGGCTTGTGGACCGACGAGGAACTCAGCGAGCCGTCCATGTTCATCACCAAGCTCACCGTTGCGCGCACCCACGCCGGCGCGAACCTGGGCGCGAGACTCCTCGACTGGGCAGGCGACCGGGCGTACCGCGCCGGTGCCAAGTGGCTCAGGCTCGATGCGTGGACCACGAACGAAGGTCTTCAGCGCTACTACCTTCAGCGTGGCTTCGAGCACGTCCGCACCGTCCGCGAGGGCACGGCTGTCAACGGCGGCCCCCGCGTCTCAGGCTGGCTGGCCCAACGCCTCACCGGCCCCGCAGACCACGGCTTCGTGGACGCAACACCCGATCCGGAACCTTTGGGCCGATAGGCAAGCGCGGCTTGTCCGCTTGACTGCCATGAGTGAAGTCGGCTGGGCCTGTCCTTGCGGCCCAGCAATCCGGCAGGTCACACCAGATTTGTGTCGATCAGGCGATGGGAATCGAGAAGCGTCGGATCCCGAGTGCGGTACGACTTTCCTTATTTCATCAAGCCCCGGCCGCGCTCCGCTCCGCCGGGCGCGCTTCCCGGATCCGCTGCGGGCGCCGCTCCTGCCTTCGGCCCTCTCTGCGCCGACGCGCGCCCTGGTAAGGGTTAGCCGGGCGGCATGGGTCAGAACATGTTGTGGCTGGGGCGGTCGGCTCCACGGCTTTAGGCAGCCACTTTGGGGCGAGCAACTAAGATCACGGCCCCAACGTCGTGCTTTAGCGGGCAGGTCCACAGACTGCCCCACGCGCCGGAAGCTTATGGGGCCATGATCACTCGCCCCAAAGCAGCTCCAGCCCAAAGCCGCTCCACCGACCTAACTGGACTTCGAGGGCTCCTGGCGGCCGAAGTACACGCCCTTCATCATCATTACAGACGATGCATAGTTCGGCCCATAGTGGTCTGCAGCTGAGGAGTCGGCGGGAGAGTAGATCCACCTTGCCGGTCCAGACGTACCACCCCGCGCCCGGTGAAAGTAGGACGCCTCGCTCTGATGCCCATGCACAATCGGGATTAGCCCGCCTCCAAGGCTGACGTTTCCCTTATCGCGAACATTCGCTCTTCGCGTCATAGTGCACATCACGTTGGGGCCAACGGTGACGTTTCTTGCGGATACCTGACGTACCGCTCTCGTCAGCAGGCGAGCGATGGGCTCTGGGTGAGTAACTCTGCCAAGGGTCTTTCGCAACCCCCTTTCCAGTTGGATCCTCTCTTGGGTAAGCAAAGGCTGGCCCGCCACGTGGAGCATGTGTCTCCGCTCCGGCGGGAGCCAACCCAGATGCACAGAGAATTCCTGATCAGCTTCCTCCCTCCATGCCTCACTGAGATCCTGAGCATTACTCACGACGCAAAGGAATGTTTGCAGCTCGTCTGAGCTATGTGGAAGGTTGAATCGACCGGGGTGCTTCAAGCCAACGTAGCCAGCTCCGACGAATGAAGTCCGACGAACAGCCCGCCTGTCTCTAGGCCTCACACCCAAGGGAAGGTTTCGGATATCACGGGCAGCGCTTTTAGCCAAACCATCAAGCAAGTCAACTAGCGGGAGATTGCCCACAGAGAGACACCGCATGAGAAGCTCGTCGCTTGTTTCTCGATGAGAACATCGAGATAGGCCAGTAAAAGCGAAATTTCCCACATTGCCAAACAGGGTCGCTTTATTCGCGACTTCCTCCGCGATTTTTCCATTAAGGAAAGTGAGTCTCCGGTCGGATGCTTGAATCACAAAGTCGTGCGTTACGCACGTAAGCAGCAGAGTCAACGCACTCCCCCAAACGTTTGAGGCCTCCTTGCCTCGCACTGATGTAGCATCTTACGTCCGAACATGCTGAATGGCATCAATGTGCACACATCGGCATGGGCCGCCAATGGAGCAACAGATCATGGCGCCGAAGATCTGGCCGCAAGCCACGGCGGTCGATGATCAGTCGCGTCATCCTTCCAGCCCGGTGAGCCAGGCAGGCGACGGGGCCGTCACTGGGCCGTCGGAGGGTGTCAACGACGACCAACGCTGACATCAACCGACAGCTAGGTCGCAGCTCGCAGCGTCGATCGATTACTTGGCTCAGGTCAGGACCTGAGCTCACCACTTTTTCGGCTACTGCTCGCACATCGCGGCGTTTGACTCGCCCATTGAAACTCCAGCCCAAAGCCGCTCCGCCGACCTCGTGCGCGTCAGCCGAACAACTACCATTACCCTCGCTTTCTCTTCATTTGCTCAAAGGTGGGAGGGTAGTTCATGAGGGCCCTTTCTATCCTTTCCCAGGCTGGCTCTCTTAGAGACTTATCAGGCGCAACCTTGAAGCGATGCGGGGATGCGAATTCCCCTCGCGCCGCTCTTTCGCTGTAGTTGATCATCTTGCCGTCCGCGTGGCGGGTCTTATCGTCAACCTTTTCCACAAGACCGAATCGCGACAGGGTTAGGTGTGCCTCATAAATGTCTCGCGACAAGTCGTACCTCCACATTCTGTCTTGTTCCGAGATGTAGACACCACGCTCGGCATGCACGTCAGGGAAGCGAGGGGCTAGATGGTTGAGCACTAGATACATGCGGATTTCAGCAGGAGTCAGCAGGTACACCCAACCCTCTCTGAAGAAGTTCACATGAAGCGATACCGTTGACGGCGTGTTCTCATACCACTCCGGAACGGTGTACCCGTACTTCTCGAAGTGGGCGCTTCCAGACTCATGAAGCAGCATCAGCGGAAAAGGATTCGCTGGATCTCCAATATTTCGCACAGCGAGGTTCTCGTCTGCCAACCGCTTGAAGGCGGACTTAATCTGGCGAGCGCGATTCTGTGCCGCAGTGACTGGTACCTTTGCTTGCATATTTTGCCTAGCCGCAGACACCACGATCTTGGACCAAGACACCTCATGGCGAGTGCCTAGAATCGGCAGCGGGCATGGTCCCGCCATCCCATCTCTTTTTCTAGTCTGAGCCTCGAATAGCCCGAGCAAGTAAACTTGCAGGTTGATCCCTCGCGGTGCTGATATACGCGCTATAGGCGGCGTCCTGTATGGCGACCCGCTGAAAAACTCGGACCTGATCCGTATGTGTGATGGCCAGAGTCCCCCGCGCGTATGGAGCGAGCAGAGTTCCCTAGTGGCCTCCCGCAAGCGCGGGAGCTGGCCCTGCAGGGCAGCCATCCGGTGCGCGCGGCGATCAGCGTTTCTTGGCACGTCAGCCCCTATCTGACCCTTTGGCCCGCATCGTGCACAGCCCCTGACCAGCGGGTTTGGCCGTACGATCATAGAAACTACATGCGGGCGAAAGGGTCACTGAGTCGGCGTCTCAGACGGTTCGACCCTTTGGCCCGCATCGGACTTGTGCCCTGACCAGCAGGTTTCGCCGTACGACCGTTATAAGCTACATGCGGGCGAAAGGGTCTCGCAGGCTAGCAGGCAAATCGGCGCCAGATGAAGGAAAGTGACGGCACGTCGGCAACGACGAGCGGCCCCCTGGGGCAACAGGAGGCCGCGTTCACACCCACTCGATAGCGAGTCGTCCGAAGAAGGTGCCGCACATGAATGTACCCCTCTACAGCAAGGCCAGTAAGGTGGCCGGCCGTCATCCCGCCAGGGTCCTGATCGGCGTGCTGGCTCTGGGCGTAACCGTCAGCGTCTGGATCAGTCCCAGGCTCGCCGTCCCGATCAGCACGGGGGCAGCGGTGTTGGGGGCCGCAGTCCCGGTGGCTCGATCAACCCGTCCTCGCCCGCCTGCGCACGAGAGGGACATGCCAAACGATCTGGTAGGTGGAGGTTTGGTAGAGCAGCGGGTGCAGCGGCAGTAGCGACTCGCCTGCGCTCGGACTCCTGTCTTCTAGGAACAGCACCGCAGACGCGTGAGTGTCTAACTGCGTGACAACGCCGAGGGGCAGCGGCGGACACACACGTATGCCTGCGGACCTTCAAAGCAGGTGAGAGGCGCATCGGCCCAAGGTCGAAGGCTCCTTCAAATTGCTTCGGAACGAAGGGGGCACTCCGTTAAGGGTTCGCCGGATGACCGTCTCGGCCTGTCCCGAGTGCAGCCAGCCCGTGACGTCCGCCGGCTTCGTCCTCACTCAGCGGGAGGACGATGGGCGGCGGACCTGCCGGATGAGCTTTTGGCGGTTTGCCCGGTCCCGGAGGTGTGCCGCCGACATCCAGGACTGACATTATTGTCCCCGGGGCGGGGTCTCTTTGCGGGCATGCCCGAGGCAGCGAGCACTGAGACTCGGCTCCGACCAGAGGGGCGTGGGCCATATGTGGGCCAAGAGGAGCTGACAGAAGCGTTAGCCACACCATTGCCCCAGGTCAGAGGCTCTAGGGGAAGCACGACGGTGTCTCTCTTGAAAACCGTCGTGGCAGCGATGTCACCGTGGGTTCAAATCCCACCGCCTCCGCGCTGAAGCCACCGCTCCCGGCCCCTGACCAGCTCAAACGGTCAGGGGCCGGTTGCGTGCGCCGCCGGTGCCCGTGCGTGCCGGGGGCGGTGTCGTGGGCTTGACCTTGTCGCTACGGCAACGCTTGTACTGGGCCCATGCGCATCGGAGAGCTCGCCGGTCTCGCCGGCATCACGACTCGGGCCGTACGGCACTACCACCGCATCGGCCTACTCCCGGAGCCGCCGCGGCAGGCCAACGGCTACCGCGAGTACGCGCTGCGGGACGCCGTCGAGCTGGCCCGGATTCGTCGGCTCACGGAGTTGGGGCTCAGCCTCGACGAGGTCAGGGACGTGCTCGCCGACGACGCGGGCAAGGAGCTGGCCGAGGTACTGACCGAGCTCGACGCCGACCTTGCCCGTCAGGAGGAGTCCATTCGACGGCGCCGGGTGCGGCTGGCGGAGCTGTTGCGCCAGGCCGAGGGCGGTCGGCTGCCGGACGAGTCGCCCGTCACCCCGGAACTGGCCGGGCTCTTCGCCGACATGACCAGGGCTTCCGCGCGACTGCCGGGGCCCGAGCCGGCGATGGCGGCCAAGGAGCGGCAGTTGATGGCTCTGCTGGACACCGCGTCGCCGGGCGGCGACCGTGGCTGGCTCGACGCCATGGTGCGCAGCCTCAGCGCCGATCCGGAGGCCATGCGGCGGGCCTATGAGGTCTACGCGCGACTGGACGAGCTCGCCGAGGCGGCCGAGGATGACCCGCGGGTGGAGCCGACGGCACGCGCGATCGTCGACAGCGTTCCGGAGGAGGTGGCGCGGGCGCTGGCTCTCCCCGAGCGCGGCGAGGTGGGGGAGGGCGGCGGCTTCGCGGGGGCGTTCTTCGCCGATTTCGCGCCGGCCCAGGCCGCGGCCGTGCGCCGGGCCGTGGAGCTGCTGCGGGAGCGTGCGCGGTGAGGGCGCTGCGGAGGGCGGTGCGCTGGTCGCTCGCCGCGCTGGTACCGCTGGAGTTCGTGCTCGTGCTGTGCGTGGTCGGCGGGGTGCGGGTGGCACCGGGGGCCCGGCTCGCGGTGGAGCTCGCGGTAGTAGGTGTCGTGGCGGCCGCCGGTACGCTGCTCCTCCTGGACGTCCGGCGGCACCGCCGCGCGGGGCTTCGTGGCCGTGCGGCGCTGCTCGCCGCGGTCGACGACGCCGTCCCGGCGCCCGTGCGGAAGCTGACCGCCCACGAGTTCTTCCTCTTCACCAGCTTTCTCCGCTGGGTGACGCGCCGAGGCCCGCACGGCGTGCGCGAGGGCGACCTGCCCGTCGCGTACGCCCCGGGGCAGACGGCGGTCATGGGCGCGTTCCTGTTCGCCTGCGTCGTCGAGACGGTGGCCCTCGCGCTCTTGGTCCCCTGGCCGGTGGTGCACGCGCTCACGCTCGTCGTGGACGTCTGGGGCTGCTACTTCGTCGTCGCCCTGCACGCTTCCTGCGTGGTGCGGCCGCACGTGATCGGGGCCGACGGGTCACTGCGCCTGCGGTATGGGGCGCTGGTGGACATCCGCGTCCCGGCCGAGCGCATGGCCGCTGTCCGCCTGGAGCGGACGTTCCCGGAGGGCAGGCTGGCCGCCGTGGACGAGCAAGGGGTCGCCGACATGGCCGTGGCGGCCCAGACGACGGTCACCGTCGAGTTGGCCGAGCCGGTGCGGTTCGTTCGGGCTCTGGGGAGGCCCGTCGAGGCCCGTGCCTTCCGCTTCTACGCGGAGGACCCGGGCGCGGTGGTGGCCGCGCTCAGGGCACGGGATGGTTCCACCACGGCGGGGCGGGGCGACTGACGGTGGGAGGAAATTCCGAACGGTCTTTTTTCGTATGTGCATTGAGGTGGCGAGGCGTCGGTTAGGGCAATGGGGTGAACGGCGGCCGGACGGCGGGAAAGGGCGGTACCGGTCGTGGTAGTCCGGGCTGGTTACAACGCCTATCCGAGGAATCCCCCATGCGTCATGCGTCGTTGCTCGCCATCGATTTCGAATCCGGGATCGAGGAATCGTTCACCTCGGTCGCGACGTTCGTGCCGAAGCTGGCCGCCTTTCTCGTCATCCTGCTCATCGGCTGGATCATCGCCAGAATGCTGGCGAAGCTGGTGCGGACCGTTCTCGACAGGGTCGGCTTCAGCCGCGTCACCGAGAAGAGCGGGCTCGACCGCGTCCTCGAACGCTCGCAGTTCGACGCGATCGACATCATCGCCAAGCTCGTCTACTACGCCGTCCTGTTGATCGTCCTGCAGGTCTCGTTCTCCGTCTTCGGACCCAACCCGATCAGTGACCTGCTGAAGGGCGTCGTCGCCTGGATTCCGAAGGCCATTGTCGCGATCGTCATCGTCATCGTCGTCGCGGCCATCGCGAACGCGGTCAAGACGCTGATCAGCGCTGCCCTCAGCGGCGTCTCGTACGGGCGGCTGCTGGCCAACACGGCGGCGGTGTTCCTGCTCGGCCTCGGCATCATCGCCGCGCTCAACCAGATCGGGGTCGCCGTCTCCGTGACGGTCCCGGTGCTGGTCACGGTGCTCGCGACGGTCGGCGGCATCCTGGTCGTCGGCGTCGGCGGCGGCCTGGTGCGTCCCATGCAGCAGCGGTGGGAGCGCTGGCTGGACGGCGCCGAGCGCGAGACCGCCCGGCTGCGCGAGGAGTCCGGTGAGGACGAGCGCGTCGAGGTGGGTGTTTCCGCGGGGCCCGGCGCCTGAGGCCAGCGGCTTCACGGCCCGGGCCCGGGAAGGGGCGTCCCCGGACGGGGGCGCCTCTTTTCGTGTGCGGAGCAGACGGCGTCGGTGGCCGGGGGCGGAGGTGAACGGACCGGGCTCGCCGGGTCGTGCGAGCCGCGACCGGGAGCGGCTTGGCTGGTGAGGACTGGAGCAGCCGCCCGGTGGAGAGGGTGGAGGAGGGGGTGACCGGCTGATGGTGGCCTGGCTGGCCGAGCACGCCGTGGCGTGGGGCGCTCTCGGCATACTCGCGGTCGTGCTGGTCCTGCCGGCGTTGGAGGCCGCGTTACCGGTGGTCGGGGTGCTGGTGCCCGGGCAGACGGCGCTGGTGGTGGGCGGGGTGCTGTCGTGGCACGGCCACGTGCCGGTGGTGGCGGCGATCGTCGCGGCTCTGGTGGGCGGGGTGTTGGGCAACGTCGTCGGGTATGTGGCGGGGAGGCGGTGGAGGGCGCGGGTGCCGGCCGGGGTGGTGCCGCGGCCGTGCTCGTCGCGGCGGTTGCTGAAATGGCAGCGTCGCACCGAGCGGGGGTTGGCGCTGATCGAGCGCCGCGGCGGGGGAGCCGTGTTCATCGGACGGTTCACGGGGGTGCTGCGTACCGTGGTCCCGACGCTGTGCGGGGCGGCCGGCATGCCGTTGCGGCGTTATGTGCTGTGGACCGTGCTGAGCAGCGCGACGTGGGCACCCGTGTTCGTGCTGGCGGGCTACGCCCTGGGCCCGGCCGGGCGGTTATAGGTGTGCGCTGCGGGGGTGAACTGGGATGTATTCGAGTTTATCGGTAAGTCGTCATGCTTGCGGGGGAAACGATGCGGAGCGGGGGTGTGGCGGCTGCGGGGCGGGCAGCGTGGGGTCGCGACGTCGTTCCGCTCGGGTGGTAGGCCAACCGCCCGGCACGACAACCGAGTTCCGTTCTGGAGGAATCCGACATGGCACGTGTCCGTACCGCTCGCCTCATCGCCGCAGCCGCGGCCCTGCCGCTCACCGTGGCGGTGTTCGGGGGCGTGGCCCAGGCCGACAACGGCGCGTTCGCGGGGGATGGATCGAACGCGAGCGTGGTCAGCAGCGTGGGCAGCGGGGTGATGGGGAACAACAACGGCAACTCGACGACGAACCAGCAGGCCGCGACCGGCTGGGGCGCCTCGAACCAGGCCAACAACGCGAGCGCCAACGGCCCCGGCCTCACGACGATCGACCAGGGCACCGTCGCGATCAACTTCTGGGACCTGATGAGGTGACCGGGCCGGCGCTCCTTGGGGAAGGTCGGCGCCGAGGGGGGACCTGTGAGGTAGGCACGGGCCGTGAGGCCGCACCGCTCCGGTGTGGCCTCACGGCCTTCTCACGTGCGGTGGCCCGGCCTGCCGCGCGCGGCCGACGAGGTGCTCGCCGGCCGGTCCCCCGCCTCCCGTGCGGGCCCCCTCAGGGAGGCACCCCCTAGGGGTGGGGGTCGCCCCTCCACCCCTGGGAGGTGCAGGCGGAGACGGCACTACAACTTGAGGGGGAGAGGGCTCGGCACTTCCGGCCGATCCCCGGCCGGGACGAGGGCTCATAGCGTTGAGGACATGACCACGCCTGGGAGTTCCGTCGGCAACACCGCGCCCGTCGCCGGCCCTGTCGGCGCCACTGTCACGCCGCTCGTTCCGCGCCGTTCGCCGTCTGCCGACGCGGCGGCCTCCACCGCCGCGCGTTCCGGCAAGCGTGTGGCGGACGTCACGGAGCTGGCGTCGGCGCCCTCCGTGACGTCGGCCCCGTCCACCGTGTCGGCCCCGTCCACCGTGTCGGCCCCGTCCGCCGTGTCGGCCCCGTCCGCAGGGCCCGCCGCGTCGGCCGGGACGCCCTCGTTCACCTCGTACGTGCGCCAGCGCGGCCCCGTGCTGCTGCGCACCGCGCGCTCGCTCACCGCGGATCCCTGCGACGCCGAGGACCTGCTGCAGACCGCGCTGACCAAGACCTACCTCGCCTGGGAGCGCATCGAGGACCACCGCGCCCTGGACGGCTATGTGCGGCGCGCGCTGATCAACACGCGGACCTCCCAGTGGCGCAAGCGCCGGGTGGACGAGTTCACCTGCGAGGAACTGCCCGAGCCGGAGCCGCGGCCCGGCCCCGACCCGGCCGAGCAGCAGGCCATGCGCGACGCGATGTGGCGTGCGGTGATGAAGCTGCCCGCGCGGCAGCGGGCCATGGTGGTCCTGCGCTACTACGAGGACCTCAGCGAGGCGCAGACGGCCGAGATCATGGAGGTGTCCGTGGGTACGGTGAAGAGTGCCGTGTCGAGGGCGCTGGCCAAGCTCCGCGAGGACCCGCAGCTGACGGCGGACGCCCTGGACGCGGCGGCCTGACGCGGAACGGCGGCCTGCGGCGACGCACGGCCACCCGCGAGGGCCGGTGTGTCCTGCGGCCACCTGCGGCGGACGGCGTCTCGCCTGCGGCCGGGGGCGGCCGTCGGCCGCCGGATTCGGCTGTCGCTTACGACACGGTCACCAGGTAGTGACATGCGGTCTAGCGGGGCCCAGAATCAGCGCGTTACCCGCACGTAGCTGGTCTCGGGAGGCAGGCCCATGCTGAGCACGATGCAAGACGTACCCCTTCAGGTAGCGCGGATCCTGGAGCACGGCCGGACCGTCCACGGGAAGGCCGAGGTCATCACCTGGACGGGGGAGGGCGAGCCGCAGCGGCGTTCGTTCGCCGAGATCGGCGCGCGGTCGGCGCAGCTCGCCCACGGTCTGCGGGACGAACTCGGCGTCACCGGTGACGAACGGGTCGGCACGCTCTGCTGGAACAACTCGGACCACGTCGAGGCGTACCTCGCGATTCCCGCCATGGGCGCCGTGCTGCACACGCTGAACCTGCGGCTGCCTCCGGCCCAGCTGGCCTGGGTCGTCAACCACGCGGCGGACCGCGTCGTCATCGTCAACGGCACGCTGCTGCCGTTGCTCGTGCCGCTGCTGCCGCAGATCAAGAGCGTCGAGCACGTCGTCGTCTCCGGGGCGGGCGACCGGGCGGCCCTGACCGAGGCCGCCGCGGCCGGTGGTGTGCGGGTACACGAGTACGAGGAGCTGATCGGCGGCCGTCCGACGACGTACGCGTGGCCGGACATCGACGAGCGGCAGGCGGCCGCCCTCTGCTACACCTCCGGCACGACCGGTGACCCCAAGGGCGTGCTGTTCAGCCACCGCTCCGTCTACCTGCACGCGATGCAGGTCAACTCCGCCGAGGCCTTCGCGCTCACGGCCAACGACATCGTCATGCCGGTGGTCCCGATGTTCCACGTGAACGCCTGGGGGCTGCCGCACGCCGCGTTCATGGCCGGGGCGTCGATGCTGATGTCCGACCGCTTCCTTCAGCCGGGCCCGATCGCGGAGATGATCGCCACCGTCCGTCCGACGGTGTCCGGCGCGGTGCCGACCATCTGGCAGGGCCTGCTGGCCGAGCTGGAGGCCAACCCGCGCGACATCTCCTCCCTGAGCAGAGTGGTCATCGGCGGTTCCGCCTGTCCGCCGAGCCTGATGCGGGCCTTCGAGGAGCGGCACGGCGTCACGCTGATCCACGCCTGGGGCATGACGGAGACGTCGCCGCTCGGCACCGTCGCGCGCGTCCCCGCCGGTGTGGGCGAGGACGAGAGCTGGGCGTACCGGCTCACGCAGGGCCGGCTGCCCGCGTCCGTCGAGGCTCGGCTGGCGGCGCCGGACGGGACGTTCGCGCCCTGGGACGGCGAGAGCACGGGCGAGCTGGAGGTGCGCGGTCCGTGGATCGCCGCCGCCTACTACGGTGGCGCGCTCAGCGACGAACCGCTGCGTCCCGAGGACAAGTTCAGCCCCGACGGCTGGCTGCGCACCGGCGACGTCGGCACCATCTCCCCGGACGGTTTCCTGACGCTCACCGACCGCGCCAAGGACGTGATCAAGTCCGGTGGCGAGTGGATCTCGTCCGTCGAACTGGAGGGGCACCTGATGTCCCACCCCGACGTCGCCGAGGCGTGCGTCGTGGCCGTGCCGGACGAGAAGTGGGGCGAGCGACCGCTGGCCACGGTCGTCCTGCGGGAGGGCGCGAAGGCGGACTTCGCGGCCCTGCGCGCGTTCCTCGGCGAGCACGTGGCGAGCTGGCAGCTCCCGGAGCGCTGGACGGTGATCCAGGAGGTCCCGAAGACGTCGGTCGGCAAGTTCGACAAGAAGCTGCTGCGGAAGCGGCACGCCGAGGGTGAGCTGGACGTCACGACGTTGTAGCCGCGCCATGGGGCCGAGGACGGCGCGGGGTTCGCCGCCGCCGTCCTCGGTTCAGGCCCGGGATTCAGGCCCGGCGTTCAGGCCCAGGGCCCACCCAGGGGCCCTCCCACGGGCCCGCCCAGGGGTCAGTTGGCGCCGATCTTGGCCAGCAGGTCCACGATCCGGTTCTGCACGTCGGGGCTGGTCGAGCGCTCGGCGAGGAAGAGCACCGTCTCGCCGGTGGCCAGCAGGTTCAGCTCGGACGGGTCCATCGGGGCGGAGGTGTAGACGACGAACGGGGTGCGGTTCAGCTGCCCGTTGACCCGCAGCCAGTCGAGGACGCCCGCCCGCCGACGGCGGACCTGGCGCAGGTCCATGACGACGAGGTTCGGCCGGACCTGGGCCGCCATCGCCGCCGCCTCGCTGTCGCTCGGCGCATGCGTGACCTGCATGCCGCGCCGCTCCAGCGTCGCCTTGAACGCCTCCGCGATGGCCGGCTGCTCCTCGACCAGCAGCACGCGTGGCGGGTGCTGCTCACTGTCGCGCGGGGCGAGCGCCTTGAGCAGCACGGCCGGGTCGGCGCCGTACGCGGCCTCCCGGCTGGCCTGCCCCAGCCCCGCCGTGACGAGGACGGGCACCTCGGCGGCCACGGCGGCCTGCCGCAGGGACTGCAGCGCGGTCCGGGTGATGGGCCCGGTGAGCGGGTCGACGAAGAGGGCCGCCGGATAGGCCGCCATCTGTGCGTCCACCTCGTCGCGCGAGTGGACGATCACCGGACGGTAACCGCGTTCGCTCAGCGCCTGCTGCGTGGAGACGTCGGGCTCGGGCCAGACGAGCAGACGGCGCGGGTTGTCCAGCGGCTCGGGCGGCAGCTCGTCGTCGACGTCGATGGGGTGCGGCGGCGTGCCGGAGGCGGCGTTGCGGACCTCCACGGCGCCGTTCGGGCCGTCCAGCGGCTCGGGCCCCTCGTCGGCACCGGCCTCGGGCGCCCGGACGGCGAACTCCCGGGCGGCCGGGTGCGGGGCGGCCGGTGCCGCGGCGTGGGAACGCGTGGGCGCCGGGAGGTTGTGGCTCTCGGGGGCGGCGGCGGGGGCGCGCCGGTGCTGTACACCCTGGGCGGGTGTCGCGGTCGAGGCCCGTTCACCCTCGGGCGGCGGTGTGGCCAGCTTGCGGCGCCTGCCGGTTCCGGCGGCGGGCGTGTGCGGTGAGGCGGACGCCTCCGTGGCGGAGGCCTGGGGGCCGGACGCCTGTGGCGCGGGGGCACCCGGATGGGCCGGGACGCCGGGCTGGGCAGGAGTACCCGGTGGGGCGGCCGCGCCCGGTGGGGCGGGGGCTTCGGCGGCGGGATCCTCCACGGCGGGCCGGGCGAACGGCACGCCCTGTCCGAGGGTGCGCACGCTGATGCCCGAGCCCGAGCTGCCCTCCGCCTGGGCGTTCCCGGCGGGCAGCGAGGGCCTGTGCGGTGCCGGTTGCTCGGCGTGGGCCGGTGCCGCCCCGCCCAGTATCGGGCTGCTCGCCACCACGGGGTGCGCGGCGCGGGGGTCGTCCTGGCGGGCGGGCTCCAGCGCGGCCATGCCGGCCGAGGCGGGCGTTCCGCCCTGTCCGTCCCCGGCGCCGGGGGTACCGGGCGCGGGGCTGCCGTGCTCGGGCGTGCCGGAGGCGGGGGTACCGGGTGCCGGGGTGCCGGGTGCCGGGGTGCCGGGTGCCGGGGTGCCCGGTCCGGGCGTCCCGGGGAAGGGCGTGCCGTGCGCGGGGCTCCCGTGCGCCGGGGTACCGGGCGCGGGGCTGCCGTGAGCCGGGCTGCCGAGCGCGGGCGTGCCGGGGTGCTCGGCCGGTGCGGGCGCCTCCTCGGGCGGGCTCGGCTTCCGGCGCCGTCCCGTAGGCCGGTCGGCGACGGGCGGCGTCCCGGTCTGGCCCGCGACGGCCGCATGGCCTGCCGTGGTGTGGCCTGGGGTGGCCGCCTGGCCCGTGGCGCCCTGGCCTGCGGCGGCTTGGTCGGCGGCGCTCTGGCCTGCGGCGAACTGGCCTGCGGCGGCTTGGCCTGCGGCGGCTTGGTCGGCGGCTGCGGGCGGCAGGGCGAAGGCGGCACGCCGCTGCGGTCCGGCACCGGCGTTGGGGTCCGCGCCAAAGCCCGCCTCGGGGCCCGCGGCTGAACCCGGGCCGGCGTCTGGCCCCGGGCCCGCGCCTGGCCCTGCGCCCGGCCCCGGGCCCGTGGGGGCCCCCTCGGCGCCCGGTTGCCCCGCCGGACGGCTCTCCTCCGGCGCCGGGCGGGCCCGGCGGCCGCGTCGACCCGTACCCGGGCGCACGCCGGCGGGCGTCGCCTGCTCCGGAATGAGCCCTGCCGCTCCCTCACCGAGTGCGCCCGTGCCGCCCGGTGCGGCGTGCCCGGGTGCGTCCGTGTTTCCGGGGCCCGGGCCAACCGCGCCCGCAGCCCCGGCACCGGCCATCCCCTGGCCCGCCCCGTCCGAGGGCTCCTCCGCGGGAGAGCGGAGGGCACGCCGCGCCCTGCGCCCTGTCGGCGTCGGCGGAACGGCACCGTCCGGCTCTGCGGCGGGCCCGGCCCCCGGCTCCGGCTGGGTCTGCCCCGGCTCCGGCGGGCCCTGCGGTTGGGGCTGCGCCTGGGGCGGCTCGGCGGCTGCGGGGGCAAGGCTCTCGTCGACGTCACCGACCGGGACCTCCAGCACGAACGCGCTGCCGTTCACGCCGTCCCCCGGCAGCTCGTGCGTCTGGAGCACACCTCCGTGCCGGGCGACCACGCCCCGTACCATCGGCTGGTGCACCGGGCTGCCCCCGGCGTAGGGGCCACGCACCTCGATGCGGATCACCGCGTCGGGGCCCTTGCCGCGCTTGGCCGCGGCCAAGACGACCGTCGCACCGCCCGCACCGCCCCCGACGGCGTTCCCCGTCGAGTCCACTCCGGCGACGTCCGCGACGAGGTGCGCGATCGCCAGGCTCAGCCACCGCGGGTCGACGACCGCCTGGATGGGCGGCGCGTGGACCGCGAACTGGACCCGCCCCGGCCCGATCAGGTCGACCGCGCCCTCCACGCCGACCGACACGACCGAGTCCAGTGCGACCTGTTCCGGCGCGAGCTTCTCCCGGCCCGCCTCCAGCTCCTGGAAGGCCACGACGTTGTCCAGCAGCGTCGTCATCCGCGCGTAGCCGGCGGACAGGTAGTGCAGCACCTGGTTCGCCTCGGGCCACAGCTGCCCGGCCGGGTCGGCCGTGAGACCGCTCAACTCCCGGCGCAGCTCCTCCAGTGGCCCGCGCAACGCGTCGCCGATCACCGCCCGGAGCTGCTCGTGCCGCGCCTCCAGCGCGTCGAACGGTGAGCGGTCCGTGAACGTGAGCACGGCTCCCACGAGCTGGTCGCCGTCCCGCACCGGTGCCGTCGTCAGGTCCACCGGCACCGGCCGCCGGTCCTTCGTCCACAGCACCTGGTTGCGCACCCGGTGCTTACGCCCCGACCGGAGCGTGTCGGCCAGCGGCGTCTCCTCGTACGGCAACGGCGAGCCGTCCGCCCGGGAGTGGTGCACCAGCGGGTGCAGCTGCTGTCCGCCCAGGTCGCTCGCCCGGTACCCCAGGATCGAAGCGGCGGCCGGGTTGACGAGCACGACCCGCCCGTCCACATCCGTCCCCACGACACCTTCGGCCGCCGCCCGCAGGATCATCTCCGTCTGGCGCTGCTGCCGGGCGAGTTCCGCCTCGGTGTCCAGGGTGCCGGTGAGGTCCCGCACCACCAGCATGAGCAGCTCGTCGCCGGTATAGGTGTTCCCGTGGTCGGCGTACGCGGCCTCGAACGCCGACTCGTACGGCGTCCGGCCGTCCGCCAGGTTCGCGCTCGTGACCTCGACGGGGAACTCGCCGCCGTCGGTACGGCGCGCCACCATGCGCGTCGGCGGCTGCCGCCTCTCCACCTGCTCCTCGGGCCGCCGCATCGATCCCGGTATGCGCTTGGAGTCGAAGGCGGGCAGCAGGTCGAGCAGCCCGCGTCCGATCAGCGCGGTTCCCGGGGCCTCGAAGGTCTCCAGCGCGATGCTGTTGGCGTTCACCACGGTGCCGTTGGCGTTGACCAGAAGCAGTGCGTCGGGCAGCGCGTCGAGTATGGCGGCGAGGCGAGCAGCGCCTCGGGACGGCCTGCTGCTCACGTCGGCGTTCCTCCCTGTGTGCACGTGGGGGCCCGGTCAGTCTGGGCGTGTCACCTCAGGGAGTCTACGGGCCGAGGTTGCACACGCCACGGTCACCGCAGACGCTGTGGCATCCCACAAACGTCAATCGCGCAAGTCCGAGCAAAAGGCGGCGAAAAGGCTCAGCGCACCTCGGGCAATGCGGGCGTCAGCCGGTCCCATCGCGCGATCTCGCAGCCGTTCGTCCGGTCGAACTCGGCGTCGATCTCGCGGCCGTCCCACGTGCCCGTGATCCGCGCCGTCTGCGGGCCGCCGTAGATGAACGTGCAGATCGCGTCCCGCTCCACCGGGGCGAACGGATTCGCCGCCCGGCTCCGCGTCGCCTGGTCCAGCGTCTCGCACGCCTCCGCCGCCCGCGGGTGATCACCGCCCGACGGGTGGCACTCCAGGACGAAGCGCTCCACCGCGGCCGTCTTCGTCGTCCCCTCGTGGTACGTGATCGTCAGCCGATCCTCCACGAGCCCCGGCCACGGCGGCGGACACGCCACCGCAGCCCCACCCGTACCGGCGAGCACAGCGGCAAGACCCACAACAAAGGCCGTACGGCGCAACATCACGACTCCCTGAGCGAAGGGCGAAACCCGGCCCCACCCTCCTAACGCTCCACGTCGTCCCGTGTCCCGCAACTCGGCCCACACTCACCCGAACGGCTGATGCCCGGCCCCCGCCCCGGCCCTCAGGCCCTTTGCCCACTGCCCCACACGCCGGGTAGGCTGACGGCGATTGGCCGCAGCCGCCCAAGCTGTGCCATCATCTGCGCACACCCGCTGGTCGCGGTGTGTGGGGAGGCTTCGCCTAGTCTGGTCTATGGCGCCGCACTGCTAATGCGGTTTCGGGGTAACCCCCTGATCGAGGGTTCAAATCCCTCAGCCTCCGCTCGATCGTCAAGATCACCAAAGCCCCTGCCCTCGTCGGCAGGGGCTTTCGCGTGCCCGCCCGACACCCCCCCGGGAACCACGTTTTCCCAGCTCAGGCACCCTCCGGGAAGCGGATTTCGCCTGACGCCGCAGGTCATGTAATGTTGTCCCCGCAAACGCCGACCGGCCGAAAACAACCGGGAAGCCAAGCGCTCGTAGCTTAACGGATAGAGCATCTGACTACGGATCAGAAGGTTGCAGGTTCGAATCCTGCCGAGCGCGCAGCAGGTCAAAGCCCCCTTCCGGGAATGGAAGGGGGCTTCGTCGTGGGTCTTGACGGCGGTCGTTGACGGCAACCGCCCGCCGGGCCGGATCAGACCGCCACCGGGGTGCCGACCGGGCCGTCATCGTCGTCACCCAGGTTGCCGTCAGCGCCGCCGCTGAGCGCGTCGCCCACCTTGTCGAAGGCCGAGCGCTGCGAGTCCAGGCGCACGAAGGTGTAGATGTCCATGGTGACCCGGATGGAGCTGTGCCCGAGCACTTCCATGATCATGCGGGCGTCGGCGCCCTGCTCGTGGAGGAGCGAGGCGCAGGTGTGCCGGAGATCGTGGAAGCGGACCTTCCGGACCCCGGCCCGGGCGCACAGGACCTCGAAAGAACGGTTGAGGTTGCGCGGCTCGATGGGCGTGCCGTTCCTGGTCGTGAAGATCAGATCGTGCGCGCCGCCCTTCCACTTCTCACCGGCCGCCCGCTTGTCCGCGAGCTGCTGGGCGCGCTGGGCCCGCAGCGCGGTGACGCACTCGGCGGGCAGGGCAACGCGACGGGCCGAGCGCTGGGTTTTCGGCGGGACGATCAGCAGTTGCCCGCTGACCCGCTGGAGGGCCTGTCGCACGGTGACCACGCCGTCCACCAGGTCCACGTCCCGCCAGCGCAGCCCCAGCAGCTCACCGCGCCGCAGCCCGATACGGACCGCCAGCTCGTACGCCGCCCACAGGCGGTTTCCCCGGGCCGCCGCCAGCAGCAGCCGCCCTTCCTGGACGGTGAGCGGTTCGATCTCCCGCTTGGTGCCCATGCTCAGCTCCACGTTCTTGGCCACGTTGCGGGGCAGCTCGTCCTCCCGGACGGCGTGCTGGAGCGCGGCCCGCAGGATGACGAGGAGGAAGCGCACGGTCCGGTCGGAAGGACGCTTCTTGCAGCACCTGCCGACCGCGCAGCACCGCCGCTTGTACTCGGGGCGCTTCTTGTCCTTGCCCTGGGCGCAGCACTGGCAGGTGGCCGCTGTCCCGATAAGGAACGCGCGGATATCGCGGGCGGTGAGCCGGGCGAGCTTCTTCTTCCCTATGCCGGGGGCGATGTAGTTGCGGACCAGGGACTCGTAGTTGACGTAGGTGGCCCGGCGGACCTTGACCTTGGCCACGTGGGTGAGCCAGTACGTCAGGTACTCGGCCACCGTCATCTTGCTGGTGGCCACCGGCACCCCGCTCTGCGAGTCGGCCTTGAGCTTGGTCAGCTTGTCGTGCGCCTCCTCCCAGGTCTTGCCGTAGACGCTGCGGCGCTTGTACGTGCCGTCCGCCGCCAGGACATAGGCCGTCCCCTCCCAGCGTCCGTCCTTGCGCTGGTAGATGGAGCCTTCGCCGTTGGGGTTCTTCTTGGCCATGTCAGGCCACCTCTCGTTCGGTCTGTCGGGTGATGAAGTCGTGCAGGGCGGTCTCGCTGACGCGGCGGCAGCGGCCGATGGTGAAGGAGGCCAGCTCACGCGAGCGGATGAGCTGGTAGACGGTCCACCGGCTGACCTGGAGCCGGGCGGCCACCTGGTCCACGTTGAGGAGCGCGGCGGTCATTCCTGGTCGCCTCCCTCGTGCTTGAACTGTTCGGCCACGGCCCGTTCGTGGCGTACCTGGGCGGCCAGCAGCTCCTCGCCGGGGCTGTAGCCAGTGCCGAGGAAGGACCAGGCGGAGACGACGAGCGTCGAGTCCGTCTCGGCGGGGAGGCCGAGGCCGGCATGGGAGGCGTGGCGGTCGCGCTGCCAGGCGCGGCGCTGGTCGCGGAGGGCGCCGAGCGTGGTGGAGTAGCGGCGGGACTTGGTGGAGAAGTGGCCCCGGAAGCCGAGCATGTGCGCCCACTTCCAGAGCTTGAGGTCCGCGAACTCGGGGAGGTGGCCGAGGTCCCAGGCGGTGCGGATCATCTGCCGCACGTGCCGGTGGACGGGGAGCGCGGTGAGGGGTTCGGAGGTCCCGGTTCCCTCGCAGTCGCCGCACAGGTCGCGGAAGCCGTCCGGGCCCCGGGTGTAGCCGCGTCCTCCGCAGGGGCGGCAGACGAGCGAGCGGTCCACGGTGCCGGAGTCCTCGGCGCTCTTGGTGGCGTACTTGGCGATGTAGGCGGCGACCCGCCGGTCGGTGAGTTCGCCGTCGCCCAGGCCGGTGATCTCGCGGACGTCGATCCGGTCGCCCCAGGTGATCTCTCGTTCTCCGATGGCGTCGGCGGCCACGGTCAGCCGGGCCCGCTTGGTCGCCTGGCGGACCGCGTATTCCAGAGCGTCGGTCGTGGCCCAGCCGGGCGGTTCGGTGGTGTGCCCTTCGGGGCCGTCGAGACGGACGACGGCATGGAAGTGGACCAGGCCGCGCTTCTGGTACTCGGCGACCTTGGCGAAGGAGACGCGCAGGGCGGCGTGGAGCGCCTTCTGCGTCATGCCGAGATGGGCGGCGAGTTCCCGGCGGAGGTAGGTGGTGAAGCGTGCCCAGAGGGTTCCGGCGTGGGCGTTCCACAGCACGGCGCCGGCGTAGTCGTAGGACGCCGGGTCCAGTGGGGTACCAAGGGCGGGGTCGTCGGTGGGGTGCCGGTCGCCGCACCGGCAGTCGAGGACCTTGCCCGTGGCGGTGGTGGGCCGGTTGTGGACGGGGCCGAAGGACGGGGCGGTGAGGGTGACGAAGGCGCGGGGGTGGGCGCTGACGGTCGAGGGAACGCTTTTGCCGCCGCAGAGTCCGGCGTGGATCAGGTGGTAGGTGTCGGCGGCGTAGACGCGGGAGCAGGAGGGGCAGCGCGAGGCGCGGCGGTTGCCGCACGCGGTGAGCAGGCGGCCGGTCGGCTCGTCGGTGGTGGAGTAGGAGCGGAGCACGGCGCCGGTGGCGGCGTCGCGGGTCTCGGTGTGGCCCGCGAGGTTGACCGGGCGGGTGCAGCCGCGGACCTGCCGGATCTGCTCGTTGAGGCGGTCGAAGCGGTCCAGGTGCACCAGCTCGATGAGGTCACGCGCGGCGAGGCTGGTGACGTGGCGCAGGTCGAGGGGGCGCTTCACTCGGAGCGACCTCCAATCAGGGTGGGTGGGGCCCTGGCCAGCAGGACCACCGCAGGGAGGACTGCTGGCCAGGGCAGGGCTGACCACGCCCGGGGCGCGGGCGAGGCGGAGAAGGGGTTGCCGGGGAGGCTGGCGGAGGGGTCAGGCCGAGAGGGCGGCGTGCGCGGCCCTGGCCAGGGGGAGCGGGACGCCGAGCCGTGCCTTGAGCTGGGCGGGGGTGATGGGTTCGCCATGCTCGGCCCGGTGAGCGTCCGCGATGGCGCGGGCCTCGTTCATCAGAGGCTCAGGCACCGGCACGGAGGCCGGGGCGGCCGGTTCCGGCGGAGTTCTCGGACCAGCGGCCGGAGCCGGTGCGGTGGGCGCTGGCTCAGGGACCGGTGGCGCTTCTTCGGTCGGAGCCGGATCCGGAGCCGGACGGCCGGCCGACGGCGGGTAGGCCACAGTGTGGAAGTGCCGCAGGAGGCCGGGGCCGACGGCGCCCCACCCGAGGAGCAGCAGGGGAGCCACGGCGTCGATGGCGGCGCGTCCGTAGTGCCCGGCGATCACGGGTTCCGCGATGTTCAGGCCGAGGGTCAGCAGGCCGGAGAGGTGCATCAGCCGGGTGGCCGCCTTCATCTGCGCGGCAGGGACACCGCGCATGGACAGATAGCGCAGAGCGACCAGGAGCCCGACAACGGACAGGTCCACCATGGGGGCGATCAGCGGCGCGATCGGGCCAGGGACGCCGAGGCGGAGGGCCAGGGCCCAGACGTTGCCGAAGGAGAACACGAACGCCAGGGTGGCGATCACGGCCATGACCACGGTCACCGTACGGCGGGCGATGCGGTCTTCCGACATAGGGGTTTCACCTCCTCTCGTGCTTCGTGGCGTCGGGAGCGACGGCGCGCGCTATGCGGCGGTGCCGGTGTCCCGCTTGGTCAGGAAGTCGCGCATGGTGGCCTGTCCCGCGACGTGGATGAGGAGGTCGGCGGGGTCGCGAGTGAGGTGCGTGGAGTTGGTGGCCACACGGGCGGCGTCGGCGTCGGGCACGTAGGGGGTGCGGATCCGGAGGAACCCGGGGCGGCCCTCCTGCTTCATCACGGCCACCCCGACGTAGGAGGGCTCCTGCAGGTGAACCGGGTTGGCGTCCGGCCAGTTCCGGATGTCGTCACCGAGCGCGGCCACGGCGGCGTCGGCGGTCTTCTGCGCGAAGGACAGCCCGACCGGGCACACGTCCCGGATGAACGTGGGAATCGCGTCCCCGGTGCTCTTCTGCGTGGCCAGGACGACGAGGATCCCCACCGAACGGCCCTTCTTCACCAGGTCCTCCACCAGCCGGGCGTTCTCGGCCGCGAGCGCCGCCAGGCGCTTGGTCTCGCGGTCGGAGCCCTTGTGATCGCGGAAGTAGGTGTGCGCCTCATCGATGACGAGCACCGTGAGCGGCCACGAGGCGCTGAGGCCGGAGTGCCAGACGTTCTTGACGCCCAGGACGTTCTTCAGACACGTCGAGCGATCCTCGCGCAGGGCCACCAGGCGCTTGAACAGGGCGTTGGCCTCTTCCAGGTCGTCACCGACGAACGCGAACAGCCGGTCGGTGAGATCCGCGTAGTCGCCCGCGTCGGTGGTCGAGACCTTGCCGTCCGCCACCGCGAACTGCACTGCGGGCGAAGGCGCCATATCGCAGATGAACCGGTTGATCAGCGAGGTCTTCCCGTAGCCGGGCAGACCGGCCACCGTCACCCCGGGCACATCGCTCAGCGACACGGCGACCGGCTGGGCGTACTCATCGAGCCCCAGTGACCACACGGCCAGCTCCTCCAGAGCCTCCCCTGTCGGGACGTGCTCGGTGGGCGTCAGCAGCGGATCGGTCCGCACCGCACGGATGCGGACATAGCCGGGGCCGTCCGGCAGCACGGAGACCCGCGTGCAGCCCCAGGCGTCCGCGATGTACGGCGCCGCTCGCTGGAACTCCTCCAGCCCCACCTTCGGCAGGCACCTTGCCCGCGCGATCACGCCGTACCGGTCGGGCTTGACCTTCAGCGTCGGCACCAGGACCCGGGGCTTGGGCTGCTTGCTTGCGTCGGTGGTCGCCAGCGAGGCCAGCGCGGTAGGCATCCGGTCGGTGGCCGACAGCCCGGCCATCTGCGCGAACCGCTTCCACCGCCGCCGGATCCGTCCGGCCTGGCGGATGCTCTGCCGCATGGGCCCGTCCGCCGCCACATAGCGCACGATCCACACCAGCCCCCGCAGCACCAGCAGGCCGAGGACTGCTCCGACCGCTATCGGGGCGTAAGCCATGACTTCTTCAGGGGACAACACAGGTCCTTTCAAGGAGAGTTGATCTACCGGCCGGGCCAGAGAGCCACGGCCTCGGAGTGAAGGGGGAAGGGGGACCGGCGGGAGGGCGGTAGCGCAGGAAGCGCCCGAGCCGCCCTCCCCGCCCGAGCCGCGGACTACTCCACGAGTTCCAGCGCCGAGGCCCGGTAGGCCACGCCCTCCGACAGCGAGCCGTTGAAGATGTTCGCCCACGGCACGGCGAACAGATCCGGGAGCTTCACGGGCCGACCAGCCTCGACGTTGGCCGGAAGCCCGCTCTTGGGAATCGTGACCTTCAGGAGTTCGGCCCGGTCGTCCTCCATGAGCAGGACCTGCGCCGTGTACAGCAGCTCGCCCGTCTCACGGTCGGTGGCGATCTCACCAGCCGCAACGTCCTTGAGCTTCGGCTGCGGGAGCGCGCCGAGCATGAAGCGGGTCGTGGGCAGCACGCCCACGCGAATACGGGTCTTAGCCATGAGGAGCCATGTCCTTCCGTTGAGCGCCGCCCTGTGCGACGCGAGTCATAGTTGTACCTAGCCAGGCTAGCTAAGTCAAGTAGCTCATCCAAGGATGTGCCACCTAGCTAGGCTGTTCTGCGGTGACGCCCGTGTTAGCTGGGCTATCCCGGGCTACCCTTGATGTATGACGCCGCCGCCCCAGAAGCACGACCCGAGACCGCCGTACCAGCAGGCCGCCGACGCCATCCGCCGCGAGATCCAGACCGGCCGACTCAAGCCCGGCCAGCAACTTCCCTCGCACCGAGAGCTGCAAGAGCGATTCGGCGTGGCGAACATGACCGCCCGAAGCGCCCTGCGCGTCCTACGGGACGAAGGGCTGATCTACACGGTCCAGGGCCGCGGAAGCTTCGTTGCTGACAAGAGCCAGCAGGATGCCGGGGTGGCCGAGGAGGCGGCCGCCACGGAGCCGATCCAGGCCGCCGCCGTCCTCGAAGCCCTGCAAGCCCTGAGCGAGCAGATCCGCACCATGAACGCCGAGGTGCAGCAGCTCAGGGGCGAGGTGGACGAGCTGAAGTCCCAGCGTCCCTGAGTTCCGCCACGTCAGCACCGAGAACCCGAACCTCCTCCCGGAGCCGCTTGACCGTCAACGTCAGCTCCGCGCACATCGCCAACGCGGCCCTCATCGCGTCCATCTCCTGCTCGCTCATGCGTTCCCCGCTCGCCTTCCTCGCACAGTGACCTGTCCCGGCCCGTCGTTCGTCCGGGCAGGTGCAACAAGGATCCAGAGAAACGCCGGTTAGGCCGTCCTCGGATCCTGTGCTATAAAGCCCGCCCCCCAGCCCATCATCGGTAGTCCCGTGACGCGCCCGGGGAAGGGCCCCTGCTCAGAGGTCTGCACAGCAGTCAAGAGGCCCCTCGCTCGCGGAGCACTCCGCTGGAAAGTGCAACGCTGGAGTGCGAATACCTTCCTTGCCGTAGCTTGAGCGGCCGTGGCGAGCCCCCCCAGGACCTGGGCCTGGAGCCCCTGCTCCGACTTGGTGAGGCGACCCTTGACCCCAGTCACCCGCCAGGAGCATCACATCTCCCGTTCCATGAGTTTCACGAGCCTCATGAGTAGCCAATCAGTTTAGGAACAGGGCGGTCGCTGCGCTGTTGCTGAGAAGATGAAGGAGTAGCGAAACGACCGGCCGACAGGCAGCGCAGAGAGGAAGCGTTCGGTGCCCAGTCCTAGCGAGCACAGCAACCGCCAAGTGATCACCGACGGGACATCCGGCCTCAGTTCTCTTGCGCGCCGCATGAGCAGCATGTTGGCTGAGCTGAATCCAGGTGAAAGTTTCGCGGACTATGCAGGACGTCGATCGGAAATCGTTCGGGAGAACGTTCAAGAGATCTCCCGTCAATTTGCTGGCGCTGATGCGTTTGATGTTCTAGAGCTCATGCGACTCCGCGAAATGCCCTTGACGCTAACTGGTTATGACGAGAGTCAATCCGATGGACTTCCAGCCGCTATTGATCTCGTGGCTCTTACTCTCCTGGCGCGAGGGTCGCGTGCCCCCCAAGTTGAACGAGTGGGCATCAGAGAGCCTCATGAGGCGATCGAGAACGTCCATAAAAAATGCGCCAAGATCTTGCGAGTCGGTGCCTTCTCGGCTCTGGCGGATGGTGAGGCCAGCAAGTACGGGCCGCTCACTATGCTGGCTGCGCAATATAAGTCGCATGAACTAAACGTGAAGTTCAAGCAATACGCCCACCTTCACGATCATTTTAACGCTGCACTGTTTGGATCCAAGGGTATTGGTGACCTCCTCCTGAATGCGGCAGGATTTACCTACGAGGATTTCATTGCCACACGTGAAGCTATCCGTGAGGTGTATCTGGGTAAATTTGACGGGGCGCGAGAGGTACTTCATGAAATTGTCGCGGACTGGGAGGAAAATGAACGCTATGCGCAAAGCCGTGAACAGGTGGAGCGCGGTAGGGCGGCAACGTACGACTTGATCATCCATCCGGGAAACCGTGCCTCCTTCACTGTAGCGGAAATCGCTGAGCGTGCTGACGTGGACGAGGATCGACTAGAAGCAGTGCTGCGGACGTTCAGCAAGAATTTCGATGGATCACTCGATCCGGTTGAGCTTGTGGAAGCGTTTCTCGATGGTCAAAATCCGTTTGACCGCATAGCGCTTCTAGTTGATGACGAGAAGAACTATATAACGCTCAATGTCCCAATCGGGACAGACTGTTTCCGGCAAGCCATGGAAGATTTGATCAATAAGACAAAGGGCAAGAAGCGGTATGACAGTCACCGTATGCGTGTGAGTGAAGGACTAGCGACTTCCTACCTTGAGAAACTCCTTGGCACCCCTGTAGCGCATGCTGGGCTTAAGTACTTCCGCCCTAGAAAGGGAGTCGACGTATCGGCTCTGTCCCGGTCTGCGACAGCGATAACTTCCGTCGCTGACCAGGCTGAAGCTGATGCGCTATTCCTTGTCGAAGACGTAGCGGTCTGTGTTGAAGTCAAAGGGCGGAGCGTGTCAACTCGTGCAAGGCAGGGGCATGTGCAGCGACTCGCTAGTGACCTCAAGGCAACAGTTGGCGAGGCCACCACTCAAGCACTTCGACTTGAAGCACTCATTGAGAGTAATGGTGGGCTCTGGCTAGAGGACCAGACTTGGTTGGACCTAGATCATGTCCGAGAAATCCGATCGATCGCCGTTTGCCTTGATGATGTAGGTCCTCTAGGGACAGCGCTCGACGAACTTGTCAGAGCCGGTGTAATAACAGATCACCGGTTCCCCTGGGTCGTGTCCCTGCATGACCTAGCGGTCCTCGCCGAAGTGATCGACCGCCCAGCGGAGTTCCTGCTCTATCTCAGGAGGCGGACCGAGTCAGATGTTTCCGTTCTCTACTGTGCAGTAGATGAGCTCGATATGTTTATGCTGTTCCTGAAAGGCGGACTCTACGTACAGCCGGACCCCGACCAGGTGTTCAATGAGCACCCGACTTCAGGGGAGCCGACTGCCGCAGAGCGAAAGAGGTACAGAGAGAATTCGATTCCGACCCGTGTAGACACTCACACAGATCCGCTTGATGCCTGGGTCTATTATCAAGAGGGTTCGAGTCTTGAAGCGGTAGATAAGCCCTCATTTGCCTCCAATCCGGAAGTTCTTGAGATCGTGGACTTCTTGAATGACGGGAAAAAGCCAGGTTGGTTCAGGTTCTCAGCGGACCTCCTCAATCTGGCATCCGATGCTCAGCAGAGACTGGCGCACGGCCTACGAGAGATCGTTAAACAGACACGGCAGGACCATAAGCCACATACCATGCTGCATTGCTATGCGGGAGCGTGGGGGTTCCCCTCCCTGTTCCTCGGGACCAGACCCAAGGGCATGAGTATGCGAGATGCCAGTGCACATCTGGCCACATACATGATTGCGAAGAAGCACCAACTCCGTTCGGATAGAGCTCTTGGTGTCCTGATTGATGAAGAGGAAAACATTATCGCAGTCCGCTACGCGAATACTCTTCCTGTCGATGATGACGAACTGGATCAGCTCGGTATGTCCATGGGCCTCATTCCAGTCGAGCGGATGGCGCGTGTTGTCCCTCCATCCGCGCGCAGAAGAACCAAACGACTTCGAGGGAGTCGTAAGGGCAGGAAACGGCGTAGCTAATCCCAGCTAGGATGCCGTCTCCCCGATCTGGGTATTCCGGCAATATGAGGACTTTGTCCCCGGATCAGCTGACACAGTCGCGCAGGACGAATCGCCGATGAGTTGCGCGTAGCCCAGGCTGCCGTTCGGCGACCATGAGCAGCAGCGGCCGAGCTGTTCAGAGTTTCCTTACTGGATCAAGAGCGGCCCGCCAGGGGCGGGCCGCGCGGCGCGGCGGCAGCGCCGCCGCTTCGCTCCTGTCTACCGCCCCGCTTAGCGGCGCCTCCGCCGCTCGCGCCGCAGTCCGCACTCCAGGGATCCCCCAGCCCGCAACGAAACCCACCCAGCCGAACCCGCAGCACCCACCAGACGCCCCAGCGCCAGGAGCCCGCACGTCCACGACCGGCCCGCAGCACGCGCCGGCGCCGCCACCCCGGACAGCCCAGCCCGCCGCCGCTCGCCGTACACCCACTGGTGCTCGGGGCGGGCGGCCGGAGCGGCTTTACCCACCTCCCCGGTCCGGGACCCGCGCCGGGCACGAGCAGGGGGCCAATCGGGCACAAACGCGGGCAGCGCAGGAGCTGCCCGATTTCGCGGGCGAGCGTACGGCCCCCTGCCCGCGCCCGGCCCCAGCCCGGGCAGGACACCGGCCAAACCCGCCCCGACCGCCCGCGAGGCCGCCTCACCGTCCCTCGGGCGACCAGGACCCCCACCCTGCGTGTTTTGCCCATCGCGGCGGGCTTCCGGGACGATAGGCGCCATGGCCACCATGAAGCAGTTTGAGCCCGCCTCCGGGACCCGGGACTTCCTCGCCGCCGAGCTGGAGCAGCGGGAGCGCGCGTTCGCGACGATCCGCACCGTGTTCGGCCGCTACGGCTTTCAGCCGCTCCAGACGCCGGCGTTCGAGCGCCTGGACGTGCTCACCGGCAAGTACGGGGACGAGGGCGACAAGCTGATCTTCAAGATCCTGCGACGCGGCGAGCATGAGGCCACCGGGGAGGCGGACCTGGCGCTCCGCTACGACCTCACGGTGCCCCTGGCCCGCGCGGCAGCGGCCTATGGCAGTCAGCTCCCGTCGCCGTACAAGCGGTACGCGATCGCCCCCGTGTGGCGGGCCGACCGTCCCGGTAAGGGGCGCTTCCGGGAGTTCGTCCAGTGCGACCTGGACATCGTCGGCTCCTCCTCCCCGTTGTCCGACGCCGAGGTCGTGCTGGCCCTGCACGACGCCCTGGAAGCACTCGGCGTGCCGGAGTTCCGGTTCCTGATCAACTCCCGCCAGGCGTTGTTCGGGCTGCTGGAGGCGTACGGAGTGCCGGAGGAGCTGGGATCAGGGGCGCTGATCACGCTCGACAAGCTGGACAAGCTCTCGCCGGACACGGTCGTCAGCGAGCTGGTGACCAGCCGCGGCCTGTCGGAGAAGGTGGCGCAGGGCCTGGTGGACGACCTCACCGCCGAGGACTCGGTGGAGCGCGTCCGGGGCGAGCTGAAGGCCAGCGAGACCGGCCAGTCCGGCCTGGCGGAGGTGGACCGGCTGCTGGAGCTGACCAAGGATTCCATCGCGCCCGAGCGCATCGGGTTCACGCCAAACCTGGTGCGCGGGCTCGACTACTACACCGGGATCATCTTCGAGGTGGTGGCCCCCGGGATGCCAGGTTCGATCGCCTCTGGCGGTCGGTACGACGGGCTGATCGGCCGTCTGGGCGGCAAGGACTCCCCGGCGTGCGGCGGCTCGCTGGGCATCGAACGGATCCTCCCCCTCATCAGGGACGAGGAGGCCGACCGGTACGCGCAGATCGACGTGGCGGTCACCGTGATGGGCGACGAGCAGGCGGCCGACAGCTTCCGCCTGGCGGCCGAGATCCGCCGAGCAGGCGTGCGAACGGGCGTCTACCTGGGGTCGAGCGGGAAGTTCGCACGGCAGATGAAGTGGGCCAGCGACCAGGGGGCGCGATTCTGCGTAATCTACGGCGCCGCCGAACGCGAAGCCGGTAGCGTCACTCTGCGGGACATGGACAGCGGTGAGCAGGTCCAGATCCCGTTCGATCAAGCTGCCGCGGAACTCTCCCGGCGGTGTGCAGCACCATCCAGTTGACGCGCGGCGGGCCCCCGTCCGCCGCCGACTCGCTTCGGAGGAGGAGCGGATGGGAACGCAAGGAGATCGCATCTTCCAGATCACGGCTGAGCGGGGGTTTCCGGACCCCTGGCTCAGCTTCGGGGACGCCCTGTGCGACGAGGCCCGCTACGCGACCGAGGCCATGCGCCTGATCGCCGTCGCCCGGAAGGACGCCACGCCGGCCAACCAGGACGCCGTACGGGCCCAGCTCCAGAAGAAGGCCGACAACATCCAGCACTGCGCCGACATCCTCACCCAGGTTCGGCACGACTACGACCAGACCGGCATGTGGGAGCAGTTGGACGACAAGGCCCGCCGCCTGGACATTGCCGACGTGCTGGGGACCTGGGCCCGCACCCAGGAACTCCACCCGTACCCGATGGTCCTCAAGTCCCTTGAGTTCAATTGGACTTACATGAAGGAGCACGGGGTCAAGGCGTTCTACGAGATGACCTCGGAGTACGTCGGCAAGCTCATCCAGAACACCGCTACGTGGCAGGAGGCGTGGGAGCGGGAGGTGACCACCGGCACCGTGGACCGGATCACCACCGTGGAGTGCGACCTCAACAGCATCGAGGCCCCGATGCACTGCAACGTCTGCAACAAGACGATCACTGCGCTGCTCTACCTCGATGAGTAGCCGGGCCTGACCTACGGGCACAGCAAGGCCCCCGCCTCTGGAACAAGGTCCGGAAGCGGGGGCCGTGTCGTCTGTGTCAGCGGTCGGCAGACCAGGCCGCGAAGGCGTTCCATGCCTTGGAGCCGAAGATCAGGGCCGGCCCCTCCGGAGACTTGCTGTCGCGGACCGGCAGGAGACCCGGGAAGCCGTCAGCGACCTCCACGCACTGGCCACCGTCGCTATTGCTGTAGCTGGACCTACGCCATGCGGCGGCGCTCAGGTCGATACGGGGTCGCATGGGACTTCCTCCATGATCCTCATGATGAACTGCCGCGACTCCTCCGGAGACAGCGCAAGGTCGCGGACGCGATCGTACCGGACCTGAAGTCGCTCCACCGCAGCGCTTTCCTCGATCAGGTGGCCCCGCGCGTCATCCTCCGTATAGGCGACGGTGCGGCTGTCCGGCAGTCGCAGGAACATCACGTCCGTCTTGTCGAGGCCGTGTAGCCCGATGGCTAGTGGCAACGCTTGCACCGTGATGTTCGGCTGCTCGGAGACCTTGAGCAGGTGCGTGAGCTGGTCTCGCCAGGCGGAAGGGTCGCGGAGGGGTCGGCGCAGCACCGGCTCCGAGATGATGGCCCGGAAGGTGGGGGCGTCCTTCGCCGTCAGCCGCGCTTGCCGTCCCATTCGGGCACTGACCTGTTGCTCCAGCTCAGTGCCCAGCAGCCCACCGGCCTCCAGCAACTCCCGTGCGTACGCCTCGGTCTGGAGAAGACCGGGGTAGAGGCTCGGTCCGTAGTGCCACAGGCTCACGGCATCGGACTCGAACGTCATGTACCGCCGGTACTGCTCGCGGAACTGTGTCGGGTCCTTGCGGGCCAGCTCCCAGAGCGTGATCAGCAGCCCGCGGAGCCCGTAGAAGTCATCGAGGGCCTGCACCACCTCGGGCCCGCCCAGGCTCTCCTCGGACTCCATCTTCCCGAAGTGGGAGTAGTCCCAGCCCACCACTTCCGCGAGCTGACGCAGGCTGAGCCCCTTCTCCCGCCGAAGGTCCCGCAGCTCCTCTGCGAACCGGCGCCGGGGCTCACCACTTCTGCCCGAGATCGCCCGTCGTGGTGGCATCGAACGTCCCTCCGTTGAAGGTGTGGAAGCTACGCCGCGTGGCGTCGTCGCCGACCGCTGTAACGGCATCCGGTGCATTCCCCGGGTGCATTCTCGTAATGCCCGGGCAACGCACAGCTACTCAACACCCTTACCGCCAGCAGGGACAGAGGAACCGGAGCGAGCGGCATGACAGAGAATCTGCTACCGGAGATCGGCAGCGTGGCGTTCGACGCCGCGCGGGAGCGCGTGGGCGTCGTCATGGGGCACGTCGGCCCGTACATCCAGCTCCGCCCTCAGCGGGGCGGCAAGGAGTGGGACGCCCGTCCGGGCGACGTACGCCCCGCCACCGAGGACGAGACGCTACGGGGACGGGTGCGCGAGACCAACGAGCGCAGCAGCGCGGGTGGCCCCAGATGAGCCGGGGCTTCCTCCGTCGCGAGCGGTGGGCCATCGCCCCGGACCTGAAGCCGGACCGCGAGCCCACGGCGTACGCCGTCGAGTGCGCCGTATGCCTGGCCCGCTCGCCCCAGGCCGAGGAGCAGACGACAGCCCAGGACTGGATCTTCGAGCACGCCGGCCGGAACCCGTCCCACCACACGTACCGGGCGATCACGATCGAGCCCCTGCGAGCCTGGAGGCCGGACGCATGATCCGAGCCATCCGCCGGTTCGGCTACGCGATGGGAAGATCCGCCGGGCCGCTCCTCATCCTCGCGTTAGGCTTCGGCATGGGCTTCACGCTTGCCGTCGCGTGGGCCACCTCCTGACGCAGGGACCCCAGAGAGGCCGCTGGAAGCCACCTGTACGGCCTACCGGAGCCCCCGGAGTCTGACGGCGACCGTGACGGCAACGACGGCACACAGGGGCGTACGCGGGCAGCTGGAGGCTCACCCGGCCGGGGGAGCGCCGTGGGCGGCGCGGGTGGCTGCCCAATCCTACGGATCAGAAGGTTGCAGGTTCGAATCCTGCCGAGCGCGCACCATGACGAAGCCCCGTCCCGATCATCGGGACGGGGCTTCGTCGTGCGGTACTGCGCGCCGGGGCGGCAGGGGTCTACCGGGAGCAGCTGAGCACCGACGGAGGGCCGCGTGCCCGTCGCTACGGTGAGTCAGCCTGATCAGCCGAGGGAACGAGAGCCGCCGGACGTGAGCACCGCCGAGCGCCCCCACTCCGTGAGCGTCGCCGGGGTGATCGTGGGCGGCCGCGGCCGTGCCCTGCTCGTCAAGCGACGCGACAACGGCCACTGGGAGCCGCCCGGCGGCGTCGTCGAAGCCGGCGAAACCCTCTCCCGCCGCCCTCCGGCGCGAGGTCTTCGAGGAGACCGGCGTCAAGATCGCCCTCCCAGCCGCCCTGACCGGCGTCTACAGGGAATGGAGGGCTTGATCGTCTCGCTGGTCTTCCGCTGCGGGGTCATCGACGGGCAGCCCACCACCGGCGAGGAGACCATGGCCCTCCGCTGGATCACCCGGGAAGAGGTCTCCGAGCTGGCCGACGAGGCGTACGCGATCCGCGTTCTGGACGCGCTCGACGCAGCATCGCCGCCAGCCATTTGCGCTCACGACGGGACCAAGCTGGTCTAGTGCTCAGGTGCCGCAGCTTGGGGCATCTGTTGGTCCGTTGGGGCAGCATGACTGTGTGGCAAACGAACACCTCGGGCGGACCCTGCGCCGCCTGCGGCGCCTCGCCGCCCTGACACAAGAGGAACTGGCCGAGCGCTCCGACGTCTCCGTTGATGTGATCCGCCAGCTCGAACAGCAGCGGAAGCACTCCGCACGTCTGCCCACGCTGCACGCCCTCGCGAACGGCCTCGGCGTGGAACTGACCACGTTGCTTGGTGCGCCCCCGGCGGTGGCCGCCACCGGGGAGGGCGACGGGCCGCGATTCGTCGCGGTGCGGCGGGCCATCATGCCTGCGCTCTGGGCGCCTCAGCCACCACAGCCGGGCCCCGACTTCTCGATCGCCACCCTGCGCGAGCAGATCGCGGACCGGTGGTCGCAATATCACGCGGCCGAGTTCGAGGCGTTGATGAAGACGCTGCCAGGCCTGATCGCCGACGCCCGCTGCGCCACGGTCTCCGGGAGTGACGACGACCGCGCGGCCGGGTTCGCTGCCCTGGCGAAAGTGCTGCAGCTCGGCGGTCACGTGGCAGTGCGCATGGGTAAGACGGACCTGGCCCTCATCAGCCTGGAACGGGCCATAGACGCGGCTGGGCGGTCCTCCGATCCGCTGCTCGTGCCGATGGTCGTCAACTCGACCGCGTGGACCTACCAGCGGCAAGGACGGCTGGAGGACGCCCTGAGTATTGCCGTGCGGGCCGCCGACGACCTGAAGGACGGGGGACACACCGAGACGGCGGACGGTCTGAAGGTGTGGGGTGCGCTCACCATGAGCGCCGCCACCTCGGCCGCGCGCGGCGGCGACTACGAGCGTGCGGCAGCGATGATGAAGACGGCCGAGAAGGAAGCCGCCCGCGTCTCCAGGCTGCCCGAGAGCGGTGACAACCGTATGGTGAGCGTCTTCAGCCCGTCGTCAGTGCGCATCGAACGTGTCCGGCTGGCTGTGCAGTACGGGCACCCGCACGAGGCCCTGGCGCTCGCCAAGGGCATGCGGCTGAGCAAGGACACGCCGCAGTCCTGGCGTACGTGGCTGCTGTTGGACGTGGCGCGGGCGTACACCGACGTGGGGGACGCTGCCGGAGCTGTGAGGACGTTTGAGTCGCTGCGTCGCGTGGCGCCCACGTGGATGCAGCACCACACGTTGGCCGTGGCGATCGTGCGTGACCTGTGGGCCCTCCCGAACCATCCGCCGGGGCTGAGCGCGTTGGCGGAGTTCCTGGGTGTCGCCGAATAGCGTGACGAATGTGGGACGTTGCGTCCCTGGTCGCTCTCTGGCATCGCTCGCTTACCTAGACGGAGAGTGCCCCGGCGACCGTGCGAACGGCCCCGGGGCTCGGCCGATCTGAGAGAGCAGAACGACATGCCGCGAGCTGAAGCGAGCGCCCTGGTCCACCGCACGGGGCAGCCCGGCTACACCGAGTCCCTGCCACGGGTACCCGCGAGCGCCGCCGCTGCCCGTCGTCTGGTGCGCCTCGCACTGGCCTGTTGGAGGCTGGACGTCTTCGCCGAAGATGCCGCACTGATCGTCACCGAGCTCGTGGCCAATACCGTGCAGCACGCCCGCCGGGAGTCCATTCGGGTGACGGTCACCCGCCTCGGCCGAGAGGCCGTCCGCATCGGAGTAGTGGACTTCTCCAAGGCCCCGCCGCAGCGCCGGGACACCAACGGAACCGTTGAGGACGGGCGGGGCTTGGCGGTGGTGGAGCACCTGTCCGCCGCATGGGGCACCGAGCCGCTGCCGTGGGGCAAGCGGGTGTGGGCGGAGCTGCGAGGCGGCCAGTGAGCGCCACCTGGACGTACTGCGCTTGTTGGCGCTGTGTGGCGACATACCGCCCAGTGCTGTGGATCGGTGCGGCCAAGCCGCCTTCCGGGCACGGGCACACCTACGCCTGCGAGCTGTGCGGCCGGCTCGGGCCACAGCATGCGTGCCGTGGCGTAGGCCCGCCGCTCCTCGTACGGCTTGGTCACGAGGAGCATGGAGTCTCTGGGATCTCGGTTTCGTGCAGCGGCTCCGCGAGAGGGTGATGTTCCCACCGGTGTTCCACGCCTGCGTCACAGTGAGCACGGCCTGTTCTGGGACTCCGGTTCCAGGCGAGCTCCCGGTAATGCAGGGCTTCACTGTGCGGCTTGGTCCCCCGTGGGGTCGGGTTCGTAGCGCCAGTGAAAGCTATGAGGCGCACGAGCCCCTGGTGCAGCTCTCTGCCGTAGTGTCCGCGACACGCAATTCATTGCCTCGATGTCCACGCCTAGGGGATTTGCGCAGTTCCACCGCTCGTTTGTGCGACGAAGGGGTCTCGGTCACTCCGCTCACGGCGGGGTCTGCGTTAGAGATCAGTCGAGGCCGTTGCTGGTTCCACGGTGTTATTGGGGGACCTCCCACTGGCCGACCTGGTCGGCGAAGCCACTGTCCAGGGCAAACTGCACCTTGGCGATCGTGGAGTCCTCAGGCACCTCGAAGGCGATGAAGCCGAGAGCTGTATCTCCAGGAGCGACGGTGACGCCGCCTGGGAAGGATGGTCCGGCCGCCGTTTCGGCAAAGGTAGGTGAGAAGCGCTGGCCCTTGTTGTCTGCCAACGTGGCGCCGTTGCTCGGCGAGTCGTCGTACGTGGTCGTTCCCACGTTCTCCAGACGGAACTGCACTGCGACGAACCGGCTGCCCGGTTCCGGGCTGGAGTACTCGTTGCCTGGCGCCGCCGGATCCACGAACTTGACTACCGTCACCTGAACCCTGTCGTCGGTGCCTTCCAAGGTCAAACTATTTCCCACTTGGGCTGCCTTGGGCTGTTCGGGAGTGGACTCGCCTGTCGCATCCTCGCCGGGAGCGCGCTCCTCCGTCGTTTCGCGTGTCCCTGTGTCATCGGGCTGCTCGACAACTTCCGGATCTCCGCACGCCACAGCCGCCGCAAGGACTGCCACAGCTATGAGGGCAACGCGTGGTTTGCGCATACCGGCCTCGCTTGCTTCCTCAAGGCCATGGTGCTCTGAATGGCAAGAGCACCCCTCTCATTTGCCACCATACGCCTCATAGCGGCGCGGCGCGGTGGGGCTGACCGTGGGGGAATGGGTGCGGAGAGTGTCGAGCGCTCTGCAGGTGCCCTCAACAACGTCCAGGAGGTGTCCGATCTGTCGTGTCCCCGGAGGGCAGGCCATGGGGACGGGAAGGTGGGCGTGGCTCCCGCGTGGCCTGGTCACTCTGCGCGGATTGATGCGCCCAGGTCTGTGACTCGATGTGGCGGCCTCCAAGATCCCCTCGCTCTGCTGCGGCACTCGTTCGTCTGCGACGACGAGTTGCCGAGTCTGCAGGTCTTTCGGGGAGCGGGTCGCAGGTGGCCGCCGGGCGAGAGCTGAGCGTGTGTCGAGGAGATCGGGCGTTTCCGGGTGCTTCGAGGGTGTCTCCTGACGGGGCGCGGGGTGACCGTGCATCAGGAGGTTCGGGGGAGGGCGAGGCTCCGCTCCGGTTCGCCGGAACGGGGCCTCGCCCGTGTGCGCTCACGGGTGTGGCGTGTGTCAACCCCTGGTGCGTTAGGGCGGAGTGAGATCCGTCGTAGGCGGGGCGCGAACCATCGCAGTCACCAGGTGCCGGGCGCCCGGGTCCGGCACGACTGCGGAGGAGCGATCACCATGCACGAAGACGTTGAGCCGAAGGGGCTCGACCGCCGGCTGTTCCTCGGAGGCGTGGGCGCGGCGGCGGCCGGTGCGCTCGTCACGGGGGCCGCGGGCGGACGGGCGTGGGCTGCCGAGGACCCGACGGTGCAGCCGCTGCCGAGGGAGATGCAGGCGTCGGGCCAGACGGTGTCGGCGCTCGCGCTGCGCACGTTCAGCAAGATAGACGGGACGCCGGTGTACTACTGGCGGTCCAACAGGGGGAACACGGTCCTGCGCGACTGGCGCTGCACGTACGACTTCTACGACCGGCTCGTGGTGTGGATCCGCGACCTGCGGCGGCTCTCGGAGGACGGGGGCTTCGGGAAGGTGAGCTTCCTCGTCTCGGCCGGGTTCTACGTGAACAAGTCGGGCCAGCACGGCGCCGGTACGGCCATGGATCTGGACCACGTGCGGTGGGCGGGTGGACGGCGCTGCTCGCCGCTGGACCGCCACCACTCCTCCAGCAACCGGACGTTGCGCCGCCGCTACCTGGCGGTGGACGCGACCTGCCGTCGCCGGTTCCGGTATGTGCTGGACGGCTGGTACAACTCGGCCCACGCGGACCACATCCACGCGGACTTCGGCGGTCTGCCCACGCTGTGCCAGAAGGGCTCGTCCAGCGACACGAAGTTCGTCCAGGCCATGTGCAACAACTTCATGGGCTCGGGCCTGGCGGTGGACGGCATCTGGGGTCCGAAGACGAACGGTGCCTTCTCGACGGCGAAGAACCGGCTCAACATCTCCGGCAACCCGCACACGGAGCTCGACGCGTGGCGCACGATGCTGGCGCGGGTGGCCCGGCACGGTTTCCGCGACGACGCGTTCTGAGCGCACCGCGGAGCCCAGGGGCCGTGCTCAGGGGTCCACGTCCGTCGGGTGCAGGAGCCGGCGGACGTGGGCGGGGAGCCGCAGACAGGCCGGGGCGAGGGCGTGGCGCCGCAGGAGGGCGCGGCAGGCGTCGGCGTGCCGCTCGGCGGGGGCGGGCCGGCCGTCGTGGCGGAGGGCGACGGTGAGCCGGGCCTCGGTGCGGGCGAGCTCGACGGGCAGGCCCATGCGCGCGTAGAGGGCGAGGGCGGCGCGGAGGTGGCGGTGGGCGTCGGTCCAGTGCCCGGAGCCGATGGCGGCGTCGCCGAGGCTGCGCAGGGCGCCGGCCTCGCCGGAGGTCTCGCGGTGGTCGCGGAAGGTGTGCACGGTGGTGTGGAGTCGGGCGGTGGCGCGTGGCCACGCGCCGTGGAGGAGGTCGACGAGCGCCCGGACGCGTTCGACGTGCGCGGCCCCGACCGCGTCGCCGATGCCGGAGACGATGGTGTGGGCGTCGGCGAGGAGTTCGAGGGCGCGGCCGCCCTGGCCGTCGTCGGCGAGCGCTTCGGCGCAGCGCAGGTGCATGACGACGCGGGTGCGGTCGGCGGCGGAGTGGAGGTCGAGGGCGCGCTGGTAGGCGCGGACGGCGGCGGGGGCGTCACCGAGGTCGGCGAGGACGTTGGCGAGGCCGGTGAGGGCGTAGACGTGGGCGCGTTCGGACAGGCCGAGGCGCTCGGCGTCGCGGATGGTGCGCAGGTAGTGTTCGGCGGCTTCGTCGAGCCGTCCGCACAGGGCGGTGGCGCGCCCCATCTGCCAGGCGGCGTCCGCGATGACCTCGGGGTCGCCGAGTTCGCGGGCGACCTGGAGGCCGCGGGCGGCTGCGGGGGCCAGCTCGCTGTAGCGGTCCTGCTGGTACATGGCCCAGCACAGTGCGAAGTAGAGGCGGGAGAGGCGGCGGTCGGTGGTGGGGCGCTCGCCCCAGCTGGCGATGGCGGCGCGGACGACGGCCTCTCGTTCCGCTTCGTAGAAGCGGATGACGAGGTAGCTGTTGAGCTGGAGGGCGAGGTCGCTGGCGAGTTCGGGGAGCCGTAGGCGGCAGGCGAGGAGTGCGGCGTTCAACAGGTTGGCCTGTTCGGCGGCGAACCAGCGTTCGGGGTGGCGCCGGACGGCGTCGGCGGCTTCGGAGGGGGCCTCGTCGGCGGGCGCGACGGGGTCGAGGACGCCGCCGTGGCCGAGGCGTCCGGCGGCCTCGGAGGCGAGGGCGAGCCAGCCGCGCAGGACGCGGGCGAGTGCCGCGTCCCGCTCTGCCCGGGTGTCTTCGGCGAGAGTGCGTTCGTGGGCGAAGTCACGCACGAGAGCGTGGAGTTGGTAGCGCGGCTGACCGGCCTGGTCGGGGCCGAGCGCCTCCAGCAGGTTGCGCTCGACGAGCTGGTCCTGAAGCCAGGGCGCGGACCGCCCGGTGAGGACGCCGACGACCCACCCGGGGACGCTGTGCGCGTCGAGCAGCGCCAGCCGGCGCAGGGCCGTGCGCAGTTCGGGTGCGAGGGAGCGGTAGCTGAGGGCGATGCCGGCGCGGACGTCGAGATCGCCGACGGCGAGTTGGTCGAGCCGGTGGTGCTGTTGGGCGAGCCGGTCGCGGAATCCGGTGACGGTCCAGTCGGGGCGGGCGGCGAGCCGGGCGCCGGCGATGCGCAGGGCGAGCGGCAGGTGTCCGCACAGGCGCGCGACGTCGGCCGTGGCGGGCTGGTCGGCGCGGGCCCGCTCGGGGCCGACCAGCCCGGCGAGGAGGGCGGCGGCGTCGCCCGGGGCCAGGGTGCCGACGTCGAGGACGCGGGCGTCGGCGCGGGCCGCGAGAGCGGTGAGCCGGTTACGGGAGGTGGCCAGGACGGCGCAGCCGGGGCCGGTCGGCTGTAGGGGCCGGAGCTGGGCCTCGTCGTGGACGTCGTCGAGCACGAGGAGGACGCGGTCCCCGGCGAGCCGGCTGCGGAGTTCGGCGAAGCGCCCGTCGGCGTCGGCGGGGATGTCCTGGCCGTCGACGCCGAGGGCGCGGAGGAAGCGTGCGGCCACCTCCAGCGGGTCGGCGGGGGCGGGCTGGGAGCCGCGGAGATCGGCGTAGAGCTGCCCGCCGGGGTAGCGGTCGGCGAGGGCGTGCGCGGTGTGGAGGGCGAGGGCGGTCTTGCCGACGCCGCCGGGGCCGGTGAGGACGAGGACGGGGGCGGCGGCTCCGGGGCGCCGGAGGGCGTCGACCATCCGGCTGAGGAGCTCGTCGCGGCCGTACAGGGTGCCGGTGGCCGGGGGAAGCTGGCGGGGGACGGGCGCCCCGGACGGGCTTCCGGCGGCTGTGGTCGCGACGGTGGGGCTGGTCCCGGCCGTCGCGGCGCCCGTGCCGAGGGTGGGGGCTGTGTCGGGGGCG